>CAZNLJ010000017.1:0-108225 GCA_964573725.1 uncultured Saprospiraceae bacterium | reverse complement strand
GGCGGCGCGCCCAAGCGCGCCGCCGGCCGCCCTGGAAAATTTCTTGGGCGCGGGGCGCAGCCCCGCGCCCTTTTCACGGCGTGGTGTGGTTATATGGATAAGCAGTCGCTTGATTCCGTCCGGGGGTATGGCCGGGCCGTGTCCGCGCGCTTCCGATGAGAAAGGTCGTCGGCCCGTCGTCCAGGTCGTCCGGATGTGCGGCAATCCGGTTCTTCCATCTTTCCGAAGGCGGTGGTGCGGGCTACGCAGCGCTTATTCCGGCTGCAGGATACCTTGGAAAATGGAGGCGGATTCCGGGAAACGTTGCAGGTAATCCCGGAGCATCGCCCCATCCAGCAGGAAGACCAATCGCCGGCCGAAGCGGCCGGCGGCCTTCAGCCGGAGCGTAACCAGGGGGAGGAATCCGAGGCTTATTTCCGAAACTTGTTCGATATCCGACAAGGGGTAACGGAAAGTCTTGAAGTAGTTGGACACGAAGAGGTGGGAGGCATCCGCCTCGATGCGTTTGAGCCGGAAGACGGTCCGATAGAGGACGGCAAGACCGGAAATGTACAAGAGGGTGGAAAGCAGGTTGAATTGCCAGGCGGCAAGGGGGCCGACGGCAGGGACATCCAGCCGCCAGACTGCGAGGGTGAAAATGCCGAAGAAGGTCACATAGAACGTAGGCAGGAATATTTTCAGCAGCAGGGTGATATTGGAGGATAGTCTGACCATAACGTAAGAAGGAAGCGTATGTGAAGAGGATTGACCCGGTCAGCCTTCCTGCTGGGCTTCTTGCTTTTCGACCCTTTTGGCTACCGCGATGCTGATTTCGTAGAGGCCGAGAAGCGGCAGGGCGATCAGGATTTGGCTGAAGGCATCCGGCGGGGTTATGACGGCGGCCAGTGCGACCAGGATGACGATGGCATGACGCCGGTACGTCCGAAGGAATTCGGAGGACAATACCCCCACCTTGGTGAGCACATAGGAAATGACCGGCAGTTCGAAGACCAACCCGGTAGGTAGGGTGAACATGACCATGTAGCCGATATAAGAGCCCAGGGCCGGGGTGGAGGTAACGCCGGGAAGTTCGTATCCCGTCAGGAAGCTGACGGCGAACGGGGAGATGACGAAATAGCCGAACATGACCCCCAAGGTGAACAACACCGAACAGATACCGACGGCATACCGGGTGACTTTCCGTTCCGCTTCATACAGGCCGGGCTTGATGAAGCGCCAGAATTCCCAGAACACATAAGGAAATGCGAGGACGAAGCCGAGCAGGAAGGATACCTTCATGTGGGTCAGGAACAATTCCCCCATATCCGGTGTGATCAGGTCGAAGGATTTCGGAAAAAAGCAGAGGTTTTCCCCCATTCCAATGAGGCGGGAAAAGCTGCAGATGATGCGGTAGGTGACGAAATCCGGGTTTCGGGGGCCGAAAATGACCGTATTGAAGACGAAGTCTTTGGAAAGGAAAAGCACCAGGCCGGCGGCGGCAATGGCCAGTACGGAGCGGAAGATGTGCCAGCGCAATTCCTCCAGGTGGTCAAAAAAGGACATTTCCTTTTCGGCGGTTTCTCCTGACGGAGCTGCGATGCGAGCTTTCTTGAACGCCATACCCCATGAAGCGGTTGAGAAGGTTTCCCCGTAGCTGCCGCGGTCCTGTCCGCCGATGTTCGGCGGTTCGGGAGCAGGACGGCGGGTGGTATCGGGGCGAAGAAACGGGTACCGGAAGCGGTGACAGCAACCGGGTTTCCGGTATCGTTCCGGAAAAGCCGGGGGCACAAGGCATGTTTATGCAGTGTGGCCCCAGGCTTTTCCGGAAGCGAAAGGTGTGCGTACGTCCAGGGACGCCGAAGGCCACCGGATCCGGGCGGAACGTCCGGAAAGGACATCCCCAAGCACGGGTGGGTGGGTCCTGGCGGCGGTACCTGCGGTTCGGCCAGGGAAGGGGACGGATATTACCGGGCGAACTGGACGGCTCGTTTTTCCCGGATGACGGTCACCTTGATTTGGCCGGGGTATTGCATTTCCCCTTGTATTTTTTGCGAAATCATGAAAGCCAGGTCGTCGGCATACTGGTCGCTGACTTTTTCCGCTTCCACGATGACGCGGAGTTCCCTGCCTGCCTGCATGGCGAAAGCTTTTTGCACCCCTTCGTGTGCCATGGCGAGTTCTTCGAGTTCACCGATGCGTTTGAGGTAGCTTTCGAGGATTTCCCGGCGGGCACCCGGCCGGGCACCGGAGATGGCATCACAAGCCTGGACGAGGGGGGAAATGATATTATTCATTTCGATTTCGTCGTGGTGAGCCCCTACGGCATTGCAGATGATGGCGTTTTCGCCGTGTTTTTCACAGAGCTGCATACCCAGGATAGCGTGGGAGAGTTCCGTTTCCTCTTCCGAGACCTTACCGATGTCGTGGAGCAGGCCGGCGCGTTTGGCGAGTTTCGCCTGTTTGGGGCTGAGTCCGAGTTCGGCGGCCATGATACCGCAGAGGTTGGCCGTTTCGATGGAGTGTTTCAGCAGGTTTTGGCCGTAGGAAGAGCGGAAGCGCATGCGGCCGACCATTTTGATCAGGTAAGGGTTGAGGCCGTGGATACCGAGTTCGATGACGGTACGTTCGCCGATTTCGACGATTTGTTCGTCCAGCTGTTTCCGGGTCTTGGCGACCACTTCCTCGATGCGGGCCGGGTGGATACGGCCATCGGCGACCAGTTTTTTCAAGGAAAGGCGGGCCACTTCCCGGCGGATGGGGTCGAAACTGGAGATGACGATGGCCTCCGGGGTGTCGTCCACTACGATTTCGGCGCCGGTGGCGGCTTCCAGGGCCCGGATGTTGCGGCCTTCCCGTCCGATGATCTGGCCTTTCATATCATCGCTGTCCAATTGGAAGACGGAGACGGTGTTTTCGATGGTATACTCGGAGGCCATCCGTTGGATGGTCTGGATGATGATCTTCTTGGCCTCCTTGTTGGCTTCGCTTTTGGCTTGGGAAACAGTTTCCTTGACGAGGGCCATGGCATCCGTTTCCGCTTTGTGGCGGACGGCCTCCAGGAGTTGTTCCTTGGCTTCCGATTCCGAGAGTTTGGAGAGGTTCTCGAGGGTTTTGATCCGTTCCTCGTTGGCGGCCTCCAGTTCCTCCTTGCGGCGGGCGACCACTTTCATCTGTTTGTCGAGGTTTTCCCGGATGACAAGGATTTCCGCCTCTTTGGAATCCAGGTCCGCATGGCGGCTGTCGAGTTCCTTGACGCGGTCGCGGAGTTTGTCCTCCTTGGATTGCAGGTCTTTTTCCAGGCCTTTGATTTCCATTTCCCGTTCCTTGACCGAGACCAGTTTTTCGGCCTTTTCCCGCTCGAAATCTGCGCGCATGTTGTTGAAACGGTCCTTGGCTTCCTGGATTTTCCGTTGCTTGATGCTTTCGTTCTTGGATTCCGCTTCCTCGATGATGCGTTTGGCCGTTGTTTGGGCCTTTTTGATCTCATGGTCCGCCTTGGCATTCATTTCTTCGACGAGCGCTTGTTTCTTGCGCTTCATGGCCGCCTGGACGGCGAAATACCCGCCTGCCAATCCCACTACCAAGCCGATGACGGCTAAACCGATTATTTCCATAACAATTAAAAAGTTGTACAATCAATGGTTCCGAAGCGCCTTCCGAGGACAATGTCTGCCATATCCGGTGGTGGTGGGCAGGCATCTGGGCTCGGGTGGCACCGTCGGCACCAGAGCAATGTGGTGCGCAAGGAGCCGGATCAGTCCGGAACGGATGAGAGCACGGCCTGGAGGCGGGAGATGGAAGCGGCGATGTCCGCGGCACCGGATGGCGGTGTGTGGGAAGCCCTGTGCAATTCAACGGCGAAGGTCAGCAGCGTCAGGGCCAGGCAATCCTGTTTGTCCTTTTCGGGATATGACAGTTGCAGCTGGTTGACCTTATCGTTGATGTCCTTGACAATCCGTCGGATAGCAAGTTCGTCGGTTGCTTTTATTTTCAAAGGATATGGCCTGGCGGCAATGATAACGGTCAGTTGTTTACTGTCGGTGTCTTCCATTTCCTGAAAATACAAGGCTTGCCCCGAGAGCCGTCCGTCCCTTGCGGGGAATGACCGGCCGATGGCTCCGTGGGCCATGTCACACATCGTCCCGGGCCGCGTCCTGAATCCGTTGCATGCATTGTTCGAGTGCCGGCAGGAATTGGTCCAGCAATTCGAAAACACCGGAGGCGCTTTCCGATCCATCTCTCCCTTGCAGAGCCAGGGCTCCTTGCAGGTTTGAGAAAATTAGTGTCAATTCGCCGATTTCACCCCGCAGGGCTTTTTGCTCGGCACGCAATATCTTGTTTTCCAGCTGCAGTTGGTGTTGGGTCTGTTGCAGTTCCTGCAAAGCGGCGACCAACTGTCGAACCTTCTTTTCTATTTGCAACAATTGTTCGTTCATACCGAGGAACCCGTTTCGGTGGCGGGTCAGCACCTTCGCCGGCGGGTTTTTTCGGCGACGAGGACCGCATCGGCATCCGGATGGGAACCGTTGTTCCCGGGCTTGGTCCCGCTTTTCCTGTTAACGCCGGATGACGGCCTGAAGTTTATCCTCAAAGGCGGATATCAGGGCGTTCATGACCTTGTCCACCGATTCGTCCTGCAAGGTACGGGCAGGATCTTCGAAGTGGAAACTGACGGCGTAGGATTTCTTGCCTGCCCCCAGCTTGGATTCGTCTTCGAATACGTCGAACAAATTTATATCTTTCAATAATTTCTTTTCCGTTTTTTTGGCGATGGCCACGATATCGGCAAAAGTAACGGATTTTCCGATGACCAGCGCCAAGTCCCTGCGCATGGAGGGGAATTTGTTGGGTTCGGACAGGCTGACGGATTGTTTTCCGGCGGCGGCGGAGAGTTGGTCCCAATCGATGTCCGCAAAATGGACGGCCGTCCGTATTCCCATGGCCTTGCAGATGGCGGGTTTGACCCGGCCCAGGGTAGCCATGACCTGGTTGCCGCGGTGGAAGATGAGGGCGTTGTCCAGGGCGGGATGTTCCGGGCGGGGGGATTCCTGGTAAGGATGGTACCCGAGGCGATACAGGATATTCGCGACGAATGACTTGAGGGTGAAGATATCGGCTTCCTGCCGTTGCGGTTGGCGCCAGCTTTCCGGCCAGCGTTTGCCGCAAAGGAAGAGGGATAGGTGGCCGGGTTCCCGGAAGCGGTCCGTTCCTTTCGCCTCAGGATCGGTAGCGGGGTGGTAGGTCTTGCCGAACTCGAACAGCTTGAGGTCCGTTTGTTGCCTGTTCTGGTTGTTGGCGATGGCTTCCAGTCCGCTGAACAACATCTGGGGCCGCATGATGTCCAGCTGGACGTTGGAGGTGTTGTGGACGAAAACCAGGGCTGTTTCCGGCATCGGCCATATTTCGCGGTAGTAAACGGACTGCGACAGGGAGAGGGACATGATCTCGTGGAAGCCGTTGGCGGCGAGATAACCGCCGGCCGTCTGGCGGAGTTGTTCCTGTCCCGGGTAAGTGCCGCGCACCATGCTGCTGCGCAGCTGGCCGGATACGGGTACGTTGTCCAGGCCATAGACGCGCAGGATTTCCTCGACGATATCGGCGGGCCTGGTCACATCCGATTTGTTGGTGGGTACAACGACGGTGAAGGTGGAGCCGTCGTCGTCCGCAATCGTCATTTCCAGGGCACGCAGGATATCCTGGATGTGATTTGTCGGGATATCGACGCCGATGAGGTTTCGGACATAGGCGTAGGTCAGGGTGATGCGGGCCGGCGGGATCGGTCGGGGATAGATGTCCACGACATCGGAGGCAATCGTGCCGCCCGCGATATCGGTGATCAGCAGGGCGGCCCGGCGCAGGGCGTAGTCACAGGCATTGGGGTCGCTGCCTTTTTCGAATACCCGGGCGGCATCCGTGCGCAAGTCGTGCCGGGTGCTCGTCCGCCGGACGGAACCCGCGTTGAAGTGGGCGCTTTCGAGGAAGATATCGGTCGTTTGTGCGGTGACGCCGGAGTGGGCGCCTCCGAATACCCCGGCGATACACATGCCTTGACCATCCCCGTCGCAAATCATGAGGTCCTGGTCCGACAAGGTTCTTTCCCGGCCATCCAGGGTGCGGAAGGGGGTGCCTGCCGGGAGGGTCTTGACAACGACACGCCGACCGGCGACCTTGTCCAGGTCGAAGGCATGGAGGGGTTGTCCCAGTTCGTGGAGGATGAAATTGGTGACGTCTACGATGTTGTTGATGGGGCGTACGCCGATGGAGAGGAGCCTGTGCTTGAGCCAATCCGGCGAATCGCCGACCTGGACGCCTTCGATGGAAACGCCGGCGTAGCGGGGGCAAGCGACCGGGTCCTCCACCCTCACCTCGACGGGCAGGCTGTGTCGGAGTGCCTGGAATCGGTCGACGGAAGGCAGGCGGACCGGTGTCGGACGGTGGAACTGGACGGACAGGGCGGCGGCCAGGTCGCGCGCGACACCCAGGTGGCAAGTGGCGTCCGACCGGTTGGGGGTAAGTCCTATTTCGTAAATGATGTCTTTTTCGAGGCGGAAATATTCCCGGGCCGGCATACCGACCGGCGTTTCCGCGGGCAGCACCAGGATGCCGCTGTGGTCTTCCCCCAGGCCAAGCTCGTCTTCCGCACAGATCATCCCTTCCGATACCTCCCCGCGGATTTTACCCTTTTTCAGGGTAAGGGTGGAGCCGTCGACCGGATACAGGGTGGTCCCGACGGTGGCGACCAGCACTTTCTGCCCGGCAGCGACATTGGGGGCGCCGCAAACGATCTGCAAAGGCGCATCGGTGCCGATATCGACCAGGGTCAGGCTGAGCTTGTCCGCATTGGGATGCTTCCGGCATTCCCGGACGAAGCCCACGAATACACCTTCCAGGCCACCTTTCACGCTTTCCTTCGCTTCCATGCCCTCAACCTCCAGGCCGAGGCTGGTGAGCAGGTCGGAGAGGGCGGCGGGGCTCAGGTCGAGGTCGATGTAGTCTTTTAGCCAGTTGCTTGAGATGGTCATGTCGATACTGCTTTTTCAGTGGGTAAAAATAGGAAAAAACCATTTGGCAGGTTGGCCTCCGGATACGACGCCGAAAATTAGGGACCTCACCGCGGCACATGGTCTATCCAGGGAAGGGGAAGCGGCGGACGGGATAATCCTTTCACCCGGAACGGAACCATGGACGCAAACCAAATTGTCGCAGGGCGGGTCGCCGCTGTTTCCGGCCGATTCCACACCCCGTCCCGGCGTGTCGATACGGCCATGCCTGGTCGCGCTACCTCGACCTTTCTTCCCGACGCCCGGAGTTGCGGGCACAAATGGGAAAGAACCCGGTGCATGAGCGGAATTTGTCGTGATCGAAGTCTTAATCGCCGGGAAAGGCCTGGTTCGGCCGCATGGAAGGTAATGAATTTTTTCATCACCCCCGCGTAGGGCGGAGGTGTTGCACGTGGACGGCAGGGATTGACGGATTTGACGGATTGGATTTATTTGGTAACCACAGGTCGGGTTGCGGCCTGCAAACAGCTTCCCGGGGAAAGGAATGTCGGCCAGGCCAGGCGCTTCAGGCCTTGCGGTCTGAAATGACGTTGCGCAGGGTGATGACCTTGGAACGCCAATAGGCGGAATCCTGCAGCCGGTCGATCACGATTCCGCGGGAAGTGCTGTGGATGATATGCAGGTCGCCGTCCTGGTTGTCCACCACCAGGGCCACATGGAAGACACGCCCGGTCTTGCTATGTCGGAAAAAGACCAAGTCACCCGGCCGGGCTTCCTTCCGGGTGATGTCACGGCCTTCCTTTTCCTGGCCGGCGGATGTCCGGGGGAGTGCGTAGTCGTATTCGCGGAGCAGGAAACACACGAAACCGGAGCAATCGAAGCCGGTCGAGGGGGAGCTGCCCGCTTTCCGGTATTTGAGTCCCAGGTACTCCTTGGCATGGGTGGTGACATCCTGCCGGACGAAAATTTCATTGACCAGTTTCAGCGTATGCCGGGCTTCCGCAATGGGGCCGTTGGTTTCCGGCGATTGTGCGGCCGAAGGTTGGGCCGGAAGCCAAAGCCCCAGCAGCAGACCGTAAGAAAGGATGGAGGGAATCAATATTTTCATGCAGGGAATGCGTATATCGTTTAGCGGATAAGGGGTTGAAAAATAACAGAGAAAAAATTTAAAAATGGTTTCAGGTGTCGGCATTAGGTTTCTCACCGGAAGGAAGTTCCGGTCGATTGCCGGATGGGCTTTTTATCCTTTCCCTTACGTCAAATTTGGCATTTGGATACAAAATTGGACGAAAATAGGGCAAATTTCCTGTAAACTGTACAGCGAGGAAAAAATCTCATCCTTCGCACCTCAAAAACCAAATCGAATATTTGATGGCGAGGTTCCCATGATTAAATAAGAACGTAAGCTACGCATAACCAAAGGTTCTTTATTGTGCTTCTCGCCTTTTGGACAGGGCGGCCGGCGGTGCGCCCAAGCGCCGCCGGCCACCCTGAAAAATTTCCCGGGCGCGGGGTGCAGCTCCGCGCCCTTTCGGTCGGGGCGTGGCACATCAGCAGGTTCAATCCCTGGGAACAACAGAAAATCAATGTTTTGCAATCAATTATCTTATAGGGTTGAGGTGCGGAAGATGCGATAAATATCCCTCAGAGGAGATTGAACCGGTCGCGGTCGGATAGGAAGGGGAAACGAAGGCGGTAGTCCTTTAGCGGTTCCAGGTCGAGCGGATGGGTATCGACGGCCGTGCGGTTTGCAACGTGGTAAAGGAGCTGGCCGGTCCCGTCCACCACGGTGGTGTCCCCGGAATAAGCGTTTCTGTTGGCATCTGTACCGCATCGGTTGACGCCGATGGTGTAGCATTGGTTCTCGATGGCCCGGGCCACGAGGAGCTGTTGCCAATGGTGGCGCCGTGGGCTGGGCCAGTTGGCCAGGTAGAGGAGGAGGTCGAAGGGTTCCGTGTTCCTGCTCCAGGTGGGAAAGCGGAGGTCATAGCAGATGAGCGGACAAACTTTCCAACCTTTCCAGCTGAAGACGAGGCGCTTGTCTCCGGGGGTATAGACTTCGTGTTCCCCGGCGAGGGCAAAGAGATGCCTTTTGTCGTAGGTCTGTACGGTCCGGTCGGGGAAACAGGCCGCCAGCCGGTTGTAGTATTTCCCATCGACTGCGGCGATGAAGCTGCCCAGGACGGCGGCATCCAGTTCGGCCGCTTTGTGTTGCATCCAGCGGACGGTCGGGCCGTCCATGGGTTCCGCCAGGTCGGCCGCCCGCATGGTGAAGCCGGTGGTGAACATTTCCGGCAGCAGGATGAGGTCCGTGTTGCCTGTCAGCGGCCGCAACAGGCCGTCGAACAGGGTCCGGTTGGCTTCCGGTTGCTCCCACAGGAGGTCGGCTTGGATGGTGGAGACGCGTAAGGTCATGGTGGGAACGGGATTGGTTCATTCACGTTTCAGCGATCGGCGGGAAGGGGCGGAAAGGAACGGATTTGACTCGGAAGGACCGGGTGGCCCCAGGCATGTGCCGTCCGGGATGGCGGGTGTAACCGCGCGGGCGGCGTTTGCAGGAGGATGAAGGCCGGGCCCCAGGCACCAAAAAAAACGCAGGAAACCAATGTCGTTGCAAGTGGGTTTCCTGCGCAAGGAGATGAATCCTTTATGAGGACATGCGAGGGTTCCGGCATGGCCCTGTCGGTTCGACAAGGAGGGACCGGAGCGGATCAGGCTGTTTCCTCTTCCTCCACGATGACCCCTTTGAGGGCCCTCGGGATAATGATGGTGGCGATGGGAAGGGCGGCCGGGTTGGTAATTTCCACGCCGGGGACACCGGCGATGTCCCGAACCCGGAGGGACTGTCCGAGTCTCAGCTTGGAGATGTCGACCGACAGCTTGTCGACGAGGTCCTCCGGTGTCGTCTTGATGGAGATCAGGCGGATATTCTGGACGAACTTGCCACCGGCCCGAACGCCGGGGGAGGTGCCTTCGAAGGCAAGGGGTACCTGGACCTTGATCTTGCGACCGGGAACCAACTCGAGGAAATCGATATGCTGGATGGTATCCTTGACGGGGTTGAACTGGATCTGCTTGAGGATGCAGGTGTAGGATTTTCCGTCTACGGAGATGGTGGCGGTCTTGAATTCCGGCGTATAGACGAGGTCCCGCACATCGTGGGGTGTCGTCGTGAAGTGGACATTTTCGCCGTCGCCACCGTACAGGACACAGGGGATGAGGCCTGCGTTCCTGGCGGATTTCACTTCGCGCTTGCTAATCTCCGTTCTTTTGGAGCCGTTGATCGTAACCGTGACCATGGTATTTATCGTCGTTAAGGTTCTGCAAAATTGTAAAAGGCGTGCAAAGATAGGGTAATTAAAATAGAAATAAGGAAGCCATCGGATTTTTTCTCATTTTTTTTGAATGGGGGAAGGGGGTGCACCGGAGGTGGCCGCCGGGTTCAGGGTTCCGGTATGAATCGGAAAGGATAGACCTTTCCGGAGTTCCATTGGCAGACGTAGAGATTGTCATCCTCATCGACCATGACATCATGGGGGTGTTGGAAGAGGGGGATGGTCTGGCGGAAGGGAGCGGTTCGGCCATCGGGACCGGTTGTCGGGGGAGTCCCGCAGATGGCGGAGACGACCTGGTTGTCCTTGTTGAGGATAAGGACGAATCCGCTGTTGTCATGGCCGAGGTCCGGGGAGCGCAGGACGGCGGTATACAGGTAATCGCCCTGGATGACCGGCCGGCAGACGCAGGCACCGGGCAGGTCGATGGTGCCGAGGAAGGTGCCGTCGAGGGAAAAGCGTTTGAAGCAGCAGCGGGTGCGGTCGGTGACGATGAGTTCCGGCGTATCCCGTCGGGTATCGACACAGATGCCGTGTGCATTGTCGAGGTGGCGAGGTTCCGGTCCACGGCCGCCGAAGACGTTCTTCAGGTGGCCTTGTGCATCATAATGCAGGATGAATTGGGCACCGTAGCCGTCAGCGACATAGCATTCCCCATTGGGCAGGACGGCGGTTTCGGTGGGGACGAACTGTTTTTTCGATTCGTAACCGGGTGCATCGGCGGGGTAATCCCAGGTCTTGACGATACGGCCGTCGAGCGTGGTTTGGAAGAACTGGTTGCGTTCCGTATCGGTAAGGAAGAGGAATTGCTCCTTGCCATGTCCGGCGATGGTCAGTCCGTGTGCGCCGGGGAATTCATGTCCCCAGGCATGCGACAGTCGGCCGGATTTGTCGAAGAAGATGACGTTGTTGCGGGTTTCGTTGGTCAGCAGGACGATATGGCCGTCGGCGTCCTGCACCATTTCGTGACAATCGTTGACCGGAAGGTCTTGGGGGCGAGCCTTGACCCAATCGCGGTCCAGGCGGTATCTTTTCTCCTGTTGGCCGTAGACCAGGTATCCTGCGGCGGGGAGGGGGGACCTGCCGGCGAGCCATCCGGCTGCACCGATTGAGCTGACTTTGACGAAATCTCTCCTGTTGATCATAAGGCGATGCTTGGCGGTTGGCGGGCCGGTTGCAGTCCCCGGCTGTCGCGGGGCGGCTGCGGACACAGCCGCGCATGCCGGGCAAGGTACAAAAAAAAGCGCCGAGGAGATTCCTTTCGTGCAGGCCGATGGAAAAAAAGCGGATGTCCCACCTCAGTCGGACGAGGCCAGGAGGCCCAGCAGGAGTTGGAGTACCTTGCCGCTGGTGGCGTGGGCGGCGGCGAGGACGGCCTCGTGGGTAAAGGATTTGACCGCGGAAGGGGGGTACCCCATATCGGTGACGACGGTGGTGGCGAAGACCTTCAGCCCGGCATGCCGGGCGACGATGACTTCCGGAACGAGGGACATACCGACCACGTCGGCACCGATCCGATGCAGGAATCCGTATTCGGCGGGTGTTTCCAGGGAAGGGCCCTGATAGGCGGCCATGACGCCGGTATGGACGGGCAGGCGCAACCCGCTGGCGAGGGCGAGGGCACGGTCCACCCAGGCGGGGTCGTATGCATCCAGCATATCCGGAAAGCGGACGCCCAGCCGGTCGTCGTTGGGGCCCCGCAGGGGATTGTCCGGAAGCAGGTTGATGTGGTCCCGGACGATGACCAGGTCTCCGACGGCATAGGCGGGATTCAAGCCGCCGACCGCGCTGGTCAGTACCAGTTGTTCGACACCCAGGGCTTTCAGGACGCGGATGGGGAAGGTCACTTCCTTGGTGCCGTACCCTTCGTAATAATGCAGCCTGCCGGCGAGGACCACCACCGGCGTATCGGCCAGCCGGCCGAATATCCATTGTCCCCGATGCCCCTGCACGGTGGCGGCGGGGAAGCCCGGAATATCCCGGAAAGGGATGACGACCGGGTCCAGCACCGCGTCGGCGATGTTACCCAGGCCGCTGCCGAGGACGATGCCGCAGGCGGGGCGGAGGTCCGACCGGCTGCGCAGGAAATCCGCTGCCGCTCCGATCTTTTCGTAGAGGTCGTACATCTGCGGGAAACTTTCAGCAAGTGGGTTGGTCGGGATGGGGGAACAGGTCGCGGTTGTCTTCCCCGGGGCGGGGGGTAGGGCATTGGAAATCCTTTTCGACGAGTATCCGGAGGGATCCGGAAGGGCCGACGGCAACGGCGGCTTCCAGTCCGACCTGTCCGGAACCGGCCCACTCGTCGGCCCACCGGGCAGGTACGCGGATTTCTATCCGGTTTTGCCGGAAATGGGCGTCGATGTGCGACCCCTCGCTCTTGGACAAGGCATATCGGAGCACGCTGTCGGTGTCGGTCCCGAAGCGGACGCTGTCTTCCACCGTCCCTTCGGCCGACAAGGCTGCGACTTCCGGTTGGGACAGGCGCAGGCGGACACTATTTCCCTGTATCCTGATTTTCATTTGTCAAGGGAGTAGCGGGGATGGCGGGCATCCCCGGTCCACCGGATTTGTTTTCAGCCGTTTTTCTTCGGCGCCGTTTTCTTGGCCGCTTGGGCCGTGGCAGCGGATTTCTTCGGCCGGCTCTTTCCGTAGGAGCCTCTCCAGATCTTTCCGCGGGCAGTTCGCTTGTCTCCTCTTCCCATGATGACGATGGATTTGATGGTGATGAAAAAAAAGATGGATGCATCCGCAAAGGTAATGGCTTTTCCGTTCCCGGCCAGGTGGGGCGTCAAAATATCCGTTCGGGATGGCTGTAAATGTTGAAGTGGTCCGGACGCAGGAATCCGACGAGCGTCATTCCGGTTTCCTCGGCCATTTCGATGGCGAGGCTGGAGGGGGCGCCGATGGTGGCAAGCAGGGGGGTGCCGGCGAGTACGGCCTTCTGGACCAGTTCGAAGCCGGCCCGGCTGCTGAGGAGGACAGCCGTCGTGTGCAGCGGCAGTCGGCGCCGGAGGAAGGCTTGCCCCAGGAGCTTGTCGAGTGCGTTGTGCCGGCCGATATCCTCGGCGGCGAGCAGCACCCTGCCGGAGGGTTCCACCAGGGCCGCCCCGTGCAGGCCGCCGGTCCGGTCGAAGAGCGGCTGGCGGGCCGATAGCACCCCCGGAAGTCCAAGCAGGGTGCCGACCGGAAAAAGCGGTACCGGTTCCGGCAAAGGAGGGGGATCCGCGGCACGGAGCTGTTCGATCGAGGTCTTGCCGCAGACCCCGCAGGCGGCGGTGGCCAGGAAGTGCCGCTCGGCCCGCCGGAGATCCGGTCGGGCGGAATCGGATAACACGACCTCCACCACATTCTCCCGGGCATCCTTTCGCTGTACCCGGACCGGCCGGACCGCCACGACCTCGTCCGGCTCCCGGATGATGCCCTCCGAAAACAGAAAGCCGACCGCCAGGGCGGAATCATCGCCTGGCGTCCGCATCGTGACCACCAGTCGCCGGGTATGTTCCCGGTCACCCTGGTAGTGGCGTAACCTGATTTCCAGGGGTTCCTCCCGGACGACCAGGTCCTCCGTCCGGTGGAACCGGCCTGCCGAGACCCTCACGATTTCCTTTTTTTCGGTGCTTTTCTCAGGTGTCACCGGAGGAGCGGATTATTGGGAAGCGCAGCGGCGGCCCGCAAGGGAAGTCAGGCCTGTCGCCGTCCCGGGTTTGTTGTTCAGCCGTCAAATCTATGGTTTTTAGGCTGGATGGCGGGATTTGGTAAACAAATAACGACGGCAGGCAGTTCTTGTTAATAGTCTTTTGTTCATGAGATTCACGATTCGTAAGCAGTGCGTTCAGCCGATGGCCCTCCTCCCCGCCGTTCAGACCGGAGGAAGAGGAACAGGAAGGACAGCGGATGGAAGGAAGCGTGGCCGCCGCTCGGTTAGCGGTGGCGGTAAAGGATGCGCGGAACACCGACGGGCAGGCCACCCACCAGTGCTGAAAAATCAGAAAGGACCGTACTTCTCCAAGTGCGGTCTTTTTTTGTCGGGATCCGGCTGTCGATGCGTGGGCACCGCCGGGATGGGCCAAAGTGGGCGGGCAGTTCGACAAGGGGGCAGGGAATGGCAGGTTCCGAAGGTAAAGGTGGGGGAAGCGCCGGCAAGCGGCAGGGAATGGTGGTTGTCCGGTGGATGGCGAGCGTTGAACGGGCCAGTGCGGGCGGAATATCCTCGGCAGGTCGGGAACGGCAGCCCGGGTTGCGCCCGGCAGGTCCGATGTTTTTCAAAAGGCGGAAGAATGTTATTTTTACCGGGAGGCCGGCCGGCGGTGCAAATTCCGGCCGGAAGGGATTCCGGCACCCGCCGGGGCGGCACTCCGGTGTGGCCGCGGTGTGACCGGCAAAACAAAAGCACAAAGCCATGGCAGTTCCGCAGTACCTGACCACCTGGCTGTTGGCGGCGGCCCTGACGGTGCCGCCGGCGGTCGGATGGAGCCAATTCGTCCTTTCCTATGATTTGTCGCAGCCGGCGGCGGTATTTTCCTTATCGGACAGCCTGCAGGAGATTTCGGGGCTTGCGATGGGGCCTTCCGGCGAATGGCTGGCCGCCGTCAATGACGAGGACGGCATCATTTTCCTGCTTTCCCCGCTCACCGGCGCGATTTTGCGGCAGGTCCCGTTTGCGGACAAAGGGGATTACGAAGGGATAGAGGTCGTGGGGACCGATGCCTGGGTGGTCAAGAGTTCGGGAACCCTGTACAAGGTCGCGGAATTCCTGTCCGAAGACCGGACCGTGACCCGATACAAGACCCGGTTGGGCAAGTCGAACGATGTGGAAGGATTGTGCTTCGACGAGAGCCGTGCGGGGCTCCTGTTGGGTTGCAAGGGCTGGGGCACGGACGGACCGGACAGCCTGGTCCGGAAATCGGTCTTTTGTTTCGACCTTGGCACGACCGAATTGTGGGCGCATCCTGTGTTGTCGGTGCATGGGTCGGATATGGACCGGCTGACCGGTCATTCGGAGGAGCCGCAGAAGCCCGTGGCCGGCGGCACCTTGCCGACGGACCTTCCCGAGCCGGTCCGCACGGATTTCCATCCGTCCGGCATCGCCATCCATCCTGTAAGCGGCGACCGGTACATCCTTTCCTCCCAGGGGAAGCGGCTGGCGGTGGTCGACCCATCGGGTGCCTTGTTGGGCATGGTCCGGCTGGACAAGAAGGTCTTGCCCCAGCCGGAAGGCATCTGTTTCGCGGCGGACGGCACCTTGTACATCGCCAGTGAGGGCAAGAAAGGGAAGGCCTTGCTTTGCCGGTTCGATCCGGATTGAGCAGGTACGGCCGGCCCGGGGGCGGTGTGGAAACGAGAAACAGGCAAGGTCGGCAAACAACCGGTCCGGCCTGTACCCAATGGCGGTAGTTTCCTATATTTGCGGGCGTCTCCCGGGTGTGCCCGGCCGGGTCTTCCCTCGAACGGGAGACCAGCCCGGCGGGCGGTTATCCGGCGTACGGTTCCGAACCATCAATACAATAAGAACAATGAGCTTGATAGACATGAAAGTCCCCGTCATCGGGGAAAGCATAACCGAAGTGACCCTGTCGAAGTGGTTGAAGCAAAATGGGGACCTGGTCCGGCTGGACGAGCCGATTTGTGAGTTCGAATCCGACAAGGCGACCCTGGAGTTTCCGGCGGAAGCTGCCGGGCGGCTCATTTACGTCGCTTCGGAGGGAGATGACCTGAGCATCGGGGCATTGGTGGCGCAAATCGACACCAGCGTGTCCGAGGGTACCGCCGCCGCCCCGCCGGTCGCGGCAGCCCCGGTGGCGGAAGCGGTGCCGCCGGTTGCAGCCACGCCGGCGGCAGGCCATCCTTCTCCCGCCGCGGCGAAGATCCTGAAGGAGGGCGGCGTACCTGCGGCGGCGGTCAGCGGCAGCGGCAAGGACGGCAGGATCACCAAGGAGGATGCCCGGCAAGCCGTTGCCGGCAAAGCGGCGCCGCCTGAGGCTCCCGTGCGGGAGGAGCCGGTTCCGGTCGAATCCGGAACGCCGGCCCGGTGGATGGAACGCAAGAAATTGAGCCGGATGCGACGCACCATCGCCAAGCGGCTGGTGAGCGCAAAAAATTCGACGGCGATGCTGACCACTTTCAATGAGGTGGACCTGACGGCCGTGATGAACCTGCGCAAGCAATACCAGGACCTTTTCGTCGCCAAGTACGGCATCAAGCTGGGCTTCATGTCCATTTTTGCGAAGGCATGCGCGAAAGTGCTGATGGAGATGCCGGATGTCAACGCGATGATTGACGGGGAGGACATCGTATACCACCGGTATGTGGATATCTCCATCGCGATATCGACGCCCAACGGGCTGGTGGTTCCTCCGGTACATAATGTGGAGTCCTTGAATTTTGCGGAAATTGAACGCCGTATCAAGCAATTGGCGGATAAGGCGCGGACGGGAAGCCTTTCCCTCGAGGAAATGTCCGGCGGAACCTTCACGATTACCAACGGAGGGGTGTTCGGATCCCTGGTGAGCACACCGATCCTCAACGAACCCCAAAGTGCGATCCTGGGCATGCACACCATCCAGGAACGTCCGGTGGCGGTCAACGGCAAGGTGGAGATAAGGCCGATGATGTACCTGGCGCTGAGTTACGACCACCGGGTGATAGACGGCAGCACCTCCGTCACCTTCCTGGTGAAAGTGAAACAGTTGCTGGAAGACCCGATGGTATTATTGCTGGACCTGTGAACTGTCGGCCATGACCTTACGTGACTTGTTCGAAGTGATCGGCCAGCATCCGGTATGGGTGCTGTCCTATTTCCTGCTCTTGCCCCTGGCTTCCTTCCTGACCGGAAAAGTAGCGGCGGGAGAAGGGGCGCAGGCCCCCTGGCGGTATGTCTATTCCGTATGGGTCTATCTTTCCTGCATACCAGGCGTGTTTGCGTTGACCCTGAACGTCTATGTGTTCGTTTTCGAGCGGCGCAGCATTTTCGACACGGATATCTACCTGCAATTGTTGCCGGTCGTGTCCATGGTGGCCACGCTGTTCCTGATTCGCCGCGAGGTTTCGCTCGACGATGTCCCCGGCTTCGATAAGATAACGGGTTTCGTTCTCATGATGGGCGGGATATTCGCCATCCTGTGGATATTGGACAAGACCCGCATCTGGATAGTTTCCTATCTGCCTTTCTGGCAAGGCATCCTGTTGTTCCTGGGTTTGCTGGCCCTGGTGGTATGGGGCTGGCGCAAGTTCTCAGCCCGGGGCGGTGCCGGTTGACACCGGGACCGGATTGCCGGTCAGCCGGGTTCGTTCCGGTAAGGGAGATTGTCCTCCATCCTTTCCGTTTTTGTTTTTTCGAATGTATCACGGGGCAGGAAATACGTTTCGGCCGACAGGTCCTCCCTTTCCCAGGAGGGCGGCTGAGCTTCCTCGTCGGCTTCGATCTCTTCCTTATACCAATATGCGGTGAAGATGCCGGCCAAGCCCCCAAGCAGGTGGCTTTCCCAGGAGATGCCTTCCTGATTGGGCAGTATGCCCCAGAAATATCCGCTGTACAGGAAGGTGACGATGAGGGCAAGGATAATGGACTTGATGCTGCGCCGGAATATTCCGCTCCAGAAGACAAAGGAAAGCAGGCCATAGACAACGCCGCTGGCACCGATATGGAAGACCCGGCGGGCGAAGAGCCAGACGGCGAAGCCGGTCAGCAGGTAAATCATGAGCATACTGCGGGTGGCGACCCGCCGGTAGAAATAAAGGATGATGACCGACAAGATCAGGATGGGGGCGGAATTGGACAGCAGGTGGGGCAGGTCGTCATGGATGAACGGGGAGAACAGGATGCCCCGCAGGCCGTAGGCCTCCCGGGGAAGGATTCCATAGGTACCCAGGTCCGTGCCTGTCAGCAGCTGGACAAAGTGGATGAGCCACATGGCGGCCACATACCGGAAAGCCATGTGCAAACTGGAGAGGAAGTGACCTTTTGCTTCAGCCATGGATAGAAGGTGGCTCCCCATCGGGTGTGGGTACGCGGAAGGGGCGGCACGCCCGCCCCGGTTTGCAGTGACCCGTCGGAAAGCGGTTGAAAACCGTAAGCTGGATAAAGTTACAGCTAATTCGACAATAAGTAACCAAAATATCGGAACTTGGAGGCGCTGTACCGGATGGGTCGGCTGCCTGCCGGATGATATCGGGCAAGGATTTTCGCGGCGGTCGGCGGCGCAGGACCCCACGGGAAGCGGTCCGGCGGCCGTCCGGTATCGGAACCCGGCATCCTGTCTTGTACCGGATCTGATACCGGGAATCGGAAGTCGGAAAACATAAAAAAATCGATTGATGAGAAGCAAGTCCCCTATTTGCGTGGTCTTGGCGGCCACGGGCATCCTGTTGGTGACAGGATGTGACCGACCGGCCACCACCGCCGGTACGCAGGATGGTGCGCCGGCATCCGCACCGGTGGAGGTGGCGTCCGTACCTGCCGCCGCTACCCTTCCCAGCATACCCTTGTCCTTGTTGGAGGAGATCCATCAACGGGGCACCCAGGCGGATTACATCTTTTACGATCATCCTTTCACCTTGAGTTTGTCGGAACAGCCCAGCATCCAGTATTCCATCCGGCACATTGCGGAAGATCCGGCACCGATGAAGCCGGAATGCCGGCCGGCCGGGCACCTATCCTACCAGATCAACGGGAACATCGTGTTGGAAGGGGATTTTTACTTCAGTCAGGGATGTACCTATTTTGTATTTACGGAGGGGCAGCAGCCGAAATATGCCAATTTCATGACGGACGAGGGTATCCGTTACTTCAACAACCAGATCCAGCAAGCCCTCCGGTTGCGGCAAGGCATACAATAGGAGGGCGGAAAAGGTCGTTCGGTACGCCGTGCCGGCCGGTTTGAAAAAAAGGAGGTATGCGAGCGGGAATCATAGATTGCGGTACCAATACATTCCATCTGTTGATAGCGGAAGGGGAGCGGGAGACGGGTCGTTTCGACGTGCGCTTCCGGAGGCGCGAGTATGTCTGGCTGGGTGAATCCGGGTTGGACCGGATCGGTGCGGAAGCGTTCGACCGGGGAATCGCCTGTCTTGCGCAGTTTCGGGAAGAAATGGCGCGCCACGGGGTGGAACAAGCCGTGGCTTTCGGTACGGAAGCCCTCCGGCGCGCCGGGAACGGGGGGGATTTCGTCGCGGCGGCGGCGGCGGCGGGTGTGACGCTCCGGCTGATCAGCGGATTGGAGGAGGCGCGGTTGATTCATCGGGGGGTGATGCAGGCGGTTCCCCCGTTCGCCGGCAAGGCCTTGGTCATGGACATCGGCGGGGGAAGTGTGGAGTTCATCATCTGTGATGCGGCGAAGATACACTGGGCGCAGAGTTTTCCAATCGGTGTGCAGGTACTTTACAAAGGGTTCCAGCATAACGACCCGATCAGTGCCGGCGACCTGGCGGCCTTGGAGCATCATTTGGGCGAAGTGTTGGCGCCTTTGTTACAGGCACTGGAGGCCCATGACACCCCCTTGCTGATTGGTGCCTCCGGATCTTTCGAAGTCCTGGAGGCTTTCCTGGTTCCGGTCCGGCAGCACGCATTGTTTTCCATCATCCCGGTGTCTGCGTACGGGCCGTTGCACCACCGGATGGTCCGGGCCGCGGCGGAGGAACGGGCGCGTTTTCCCGAGTTGCCGCCGGAGCGGGTGCGGCTGATCGTCGTGGCGTTCGTACTGATGGAGTTCGTCATACGCCGGGCGGGCATCCGGGAAATCGTCACCTCGGCCTATGCGATGAAGGAAGGGATGCTGGCGGAACTGTTGTCGGGGGGGCAGGCGGCCGGTGAAGCAGGGTAAGAGGCAGCCCGGACACCGGTCAGGTTGGTATCCGGAAAGTGCCGGTGGCAGGCAGCTGTTGGTAAATGGCAGGCAAGTTGCGGCATCGGCCGTTGTAATCGAGACCATATCCCACCACGAAGACATCATCGATCATAAAGCAGCTGTAATCCGGTCGGACGGGAAAACGGAGGGCATCCGGTTTGAGGAGAAGGACCGCCAGCTTGACGGAGGCAGGGCGTAGCGCTTCGAGGGACTGGACGAAGTGGTGGAGGGTCCTGCCGGAATCCACGATATCCTCCAGGATGATCACATCGCGGTTCTCGAGACTCAGGTCGAGGCCCAGCACGGTACGGACCGTGCCGGTGGAGGTGGTCCCATCGTAGGAAGCCAGTCGCACGAAGGCCAGGTCGCACGGAATGGCAGCGGCGCGGACGAGGTCTGCGGCGAAGATGAAAGATCCGTTGAGGACGCAGAGGAAAACCGGATTCTTGTTGCTGTAATCCTCGGCGATTTGACGACCGATGGCCTGCACACGTGAGGACAGGGTCGGTTCGTCGATCATGACCTCGAAAGTCAGGTCATAGGCCTGTACGGTGGTGGTTGTCATTCGGGATTGTTGCTTGCGTGTTCGAGGAAATGTAAGAGCAGCCGGATACCGTATCCGGTCGCGCTTTTTTGGGAAGTGAACTCGGAATCCGCAAGAGCCGTTCCGGCGATGTCGAGGTGTGCCCAGGCGGTATGGTCCCGGATGAATTCCTCGAGGAATTTGGCGGCGGTGATGGCGCCGCCGGCGGGGTTGCTGCTGAGGTTCTTGATATCGGCGATATCGGAATTCAATTCCTGCCGGTATTCGGGCCAGAGGGGCAGGCGCCAGAGCTTTTCGCCGGTGGCGGTGCCTGCCGCCAGCAGTTGGTCCGCGAGCCGGTCGTTGTTGGTGAACAATCCGGCGGCATAAGTCCCCAGGGCCCGGATACAAGAGCCGGTGAGCGTAGCCAGGTCGATCACAACATCCATGGCGAAGGTTTGCGTCAGGTAGCTGAGCGCATCTGCGAGGATGAGGCGGCCTTCCGCATCGGTATCGATGACCTCGATGGTCTTGCCGCTGTAGGAACCGATGACATCACCCGGACGGATGGACAGGGCGTCGACGGAATTTTCCGTGGCGGGGATGGCGGCTACGAGGCGGACGGGCAACCGGAGTTTGGCGGCCAGTGCCACGGTGCCCAGGACGGCGGCGGCGCCGCCCATATCCGATTTCATGTAATGCAGGTTGGCGGAGGGTTTGATGGAGAGTCCGCCGGTATCGAAGGTCACCCCTTTGCCCACCAAGCCGATACAAGGGGCGTCGGTTGCGTCGGACGGGGCATATTCCATGATGATCAGCAAGGGAGGCGGTTCACTGCCGCGGCCTACGGCGAGGAGGGCATCGAAGCCCATGGTTTCGAGTTGGGGTTTGTCGAGGACCTGCACGCGGAATCCGTGTTGTTGTCCGGCGGCGGCGGCCCAGTCCGCCAGGAACTGCGGGGTCGTCCTGTTGGCGGGAGCATTTACCAGTTGCAAGATCTCGGCCATGGTTTCGGCGGCCGCCTGTCCTTTGCGGAGGGCATATTCGTGGAGGGGCCCCGGCGGATGGGGCAGCACCAGTCCGACGGAATCGAGGGGGGCTGTTTTCTTATCCTTGCCGGTCGTCTTGTAGTGGCCGATATCATAACCTGCCAGGAGGCAACCATTGATGGTGGCGTCTATCCAGCGGGGCAGCTGTTCCTCCGGCATGCCGGGCGGCCAATGGACGGTGAGGGCAGCTCCGAGTTGGTGCCGCTGCCGGCGGAAAAAGGAACGGGAGGCGGTGAGCAGCTCCCGGAAACCGGGATTGTCACCCAGGCCGAGCAGGAAAATCCGGCGGAAGGGGGCAGTTGTGTTCCCGTACAGTACATGCGATTCCTTGTATTCGGCACCAAACCCCTTTTCAATCAAAGCGGCTGGAATACCGGACCATTCGGACAACAGGGCGTAGGTGTCCGGGGACGGGTTCGAAGCATATATCGGCACCAGGAGGTCATCCGCGGGAGGGGTGGGAAGAGAAACGAATTTGAACTGCATGGACAGAGGCTTTTGATTTACGGGGGTAACAAGGGGGCGTACCGTCGTTCAGGGAGGGAGGGCCGGGGTGTCCGGCGTCGTCATCCGGGTGGACCGGCCATTTCGGGAAGCCTGGCCGCACGGAGTCGTCCCATCGGAGCGGCGTGCGGAAATCTGAGTACGGGCAGGGCCGTACCAAGGCCGGAAGTGCCTGCCGGTCCTGCATGTAGGTACCGGCCGCGGTCAGTAAGCGGCATCACCTTCCTGCGCTTCCACTTCGGTTTCCACTTTTCGCACCGCATTCTGGCGCAGGTCGTGGTATTCCTTGCGGTGCCGGGTGATATCGACGGCGGTGAAGATTGCGTGGAGGAAGGAGGAGGGATCCGCCTCGTTCTTGCCGGCGATATCGAAAGCCGTACCGTGGTCCGGGGAGGTCCGGATAACAGGAAGTCCGGCGGTGAAGTTGACCCCTTTCCCGAAGGAAATCGACTTGAAGGGAATCAGGCCCTGGTCGTGGTACATGGCGAGGATACCATCGAACTTCCGGTAGCGGCCGGAGCCGAAGAACCCGTCCGCTGGAAAGGGGCCGAAGGCCATCAGGCCGGATTTCTTGCATTCCACGACGGCGGGCCGGATGATTTTTTCCTCCTCTGCGCCGAGCAGCCCCTCCTCCCCGGCGTGGGGATTGAGACCGAGTACGGCGATGACGGGGCGTTCCAGGCCGAAATCGATACGTAGCGAATCGTTGAGCATCTGGAGTTTGGCGATGACTTTCTCCTTGGAGAGGCTTTTGGGGACCTCGCTCAGGGGGATGTGCGCGGTGACCAATCCGATGCGGAGCGAGTCGCTGACCATCAGCATGAGCGCGTCCTTGGCGCCGCATTCCTGGAGGAGGAATTCCGTATGGCCGATATGCGGGAAGCCGGCCAGTTGCATGGATTTCTTGTGGATGGGAGCGGTGACGAGCGCGTCGATGAGTCCGTTGCGGAGGTCCCGCACGGCGGCTTCCAGGCTCATTTTGGCGTAATTCCCGCCCATATCGCTGGGTTTGCCGAGGGAGATGTTGACGTTCTCGTTCCAGACATTGACGACATTGATCTTGTCGTAATGCAGTCTTTCCGCATTCCGTTGTCCGTAGAAGGACAACTGGTCGAGCGCCACGATGTTCTTATGGTAGGACACCACCTTGGAGGAGCCGTAGATCACCGGGATACAATGGTCCAGGATCTTACTGTGGGACAGGGCTTTCAGCGCCACTTCCAGTCCGATGCCGTTGATGTCACCGACGGTGATGCCGATGACCGGTCGGTTTTTCTTGTCGGCGGGCAGGATATCCTGGGTGGTGGGGGAGGGGTCGGTTAATTCTGCGTTAGGTTCCACGAGCTTGTTACTTTTGTTGGCTCCGGGAGTGGGAATCCGGGAAGGATATCCGACCGATTTCCGCTGGAGCGGGGTAAAAATAGACAAATAACCTATGCGAGCCAAAAAATCATTTGGGCAACACTTTCTGCACAACGAGGGGACGGCGGTCCGGATCGCCGGCAGCCTGCGCCTGGTGGGGGAGGTGCCCCGTATCCTGGAGGTGGGGCCCGGCAAGGGGATGTTGACCAAGTACCTGATGGACGGGCCGGCGGATTTCCGGGCGGTGGAAGCCGATGCGGACATGGTGGCCTACCTGGCGGAGCGATATCCCGGACTGGCGGGGAAGGTCTTGTCCGGCGACTTCCTTCGGTTGGACCTGGGGGCGGTTTTCGGCGGCGGACAGCCGTTCCTGCTGATTGGGAACTTCCCCTACAACATATCCTCCCAGATTGTATTCCGGATGCTTGAGCACCGCGGTTGGATACCGGAGATGGTGGGCATGTTCCAGCGGGAAATGGCGGTTCGGATCGTCGCGCCGCCGGGCGGGAAGGATTACGGCATCATCAGCGTGCTGGTGCAGGCCTGGTATCGGGGAGAGTACTTGTTCACGGTAGGGAATCGTTCGTTTTCGCCCCCGCCGAAGGTCCAGTCGGCAGTCATCCGGCTGACGAGGCTGGAACAGGGGCCGGCCTGTGACGAGCGCTTGTTTACGCAGGTCGTGCGGCAGGCGTTCGGACAACGACGCAAGATGTTGCGGAACACGATGAAAGTATTTTTCCGCGATCCGGCCATATTGGCGGAACCCTTCTTCACCTTGCGGCCAGAGGTATTGACGGTGGCGGATTTTGTGGCGCTGACCAACCGGATCGAGCAGGAGGGCGGTCAGGAAGCCGCCCCGGATGTGTCCGGCCGGTCGAAGTAAGACCGGATTCGGGCAGCGAGTGCCTTTCCGGTTACACTTTCGAGAGACGGCAGGTCTGCCGTTCGGACAGCAGTGACCGAACCGAAATGGCGGAGCAGTTTTTCGGCGGTTTTGGTGCCTACTCCCGGGATGTCGTGGAGTTCCGTTCTTGTGAGGTTCCTGGAACGTTGTTGGCGGTGGAAGGTGATGGCGAACCGGTGGGCC
This sequence comes from uncultured Saprospiraceae bacterium, assembly GCA_964573725.1. GTDB lineage: Bacteria > Bacteroidota > Bacteroidia > Chitinophagales > Saprospiraceae > UBA6168. The sequence goes on along the minus strand of CAZNLJ010000017.1, from coordinate 83,546 downwards.
TCGTTCCGGGCTTGCTGGATGAGTTTCAGGCTTTCCGACTTCTTGTTGATATAGAGCGGAACAGGATCTCCCGGGAAGAATATTTCCTCGAGGCGTTTGGCGATGCCGATGACGGTGATCCGGTCGAGGACGCCGAGTGCGGAGAGGACCTTGGTAGCGGCACCCAGTTGGCCTTTTCCGCCGTCGATGATGACGAGTTGGGGCAATTCCTGGCCTTCGTCCAGGAGGCGTTTGTACCGGCGGTGGACCACTTCCTCCATGGTGGCGAAATCATTCGGTCCTTCTACGGACTTCACGTTGTAATGGCGGTAATCGGACTTGCTGGGGCGGGCATTCCGGAAGACAACGCAGGAGGAGACGGGGAAGCTGCCCTGCAGGTTGGAATTGTCGAAGCATTCGATATGGAAGGGCAGCTCCTTCAGTTGGAGGTCCTGCCGGAGCGTCTGCAGGATACGGGCGGCGGGCGATTGCCGTCCGCTGCGGTTGGCGGCGGATTTCTTTTGCTGGAGCAGGAAGTACTGGACATTTTTTTCCGACAGGTCCAGCAGTTTCTTCTTGTCGCCGATTTTTGGCACGGTCACCGTCACCCCTTCCTCCACGGGAGCAACCGGGAAGGGGACGACGATTTCGGGCGCAATGCTCCGGAACTTTTCCCGGAGGGCGGGGATGGTGAAAGCGAGGAGTTCCTGCTCGTCCTCGTTGAGGTTTTTCACCAATTCCTGGGTATAGGTGTTGATGATGGCGCCGTTGACGATTTTCAGGTAATTCACATAGGCGTACTTTTCATCCCCTGCGATGGAGAAGACGTCCACATCGCGGATGGTGGCGCTCACCACCGTGCTTTTGCTTTGATAATCCTCAAATGCGGAGAGTTTTTCCTTGATGGCCTGGGCCTTTTCGAAAGCCAGGGCCTCCACATGGCGGGCCATTTCCTCCAGGAGGTGTCTTTTGACGGGGCCGAAATTACCCCGCAGGAGGTTCTTGACCTGTTCCATGCGTTCCAGGTACTGTGCCGGTGATTCCAGTCTTTCGCAGGGACCGGTGCAATTCTTGATTTGAAATTCGAGGCAAGTCTTGTATTTCCCTTTGCCGGCGAGTTTTTCCAGCAGGTCCGGGCGCAGGTCCAGTTGGCAGGTCCGGATGGGAAAGAGCTGCCGGATCAACTCGAGGATGGTCTTGAGCCGGCTCTTGGACGTGTAGGGCCCGAAATAAGTGGACCCGTCGCGGATGACGTGGCGGGTGAGGGAGAGGCGGGGGAAAGGTTCATTCCGGATGCGGACGTAGTTATAGTTCTTCCCATCCTTGAGCATGACATTGAAAGGGGGCTGGAACCTTTTGATGAGGGAATTTTCCAGGAGAAGCGCATCCGTTTCCGTTTCTACAAGCGTATATTCCACCTGCTGCGCCTGTTTGACCATGACCCGGGTCTTGAAGGCCATGGTACGGGTCTGGCTGAAGTAGGAGGAGAGCCGGTTGCGCAGGTTCTTGGCCTTTCCGACATAGAGCACCTGCCCGTCCGGTCCCAGGAAGCGATAGACACCCGGATCGGTCGGCCACTGGGGAGAGAGGGTATGATAATCCTGAAGGGTCATGGTTGCCAGGTGTTTACGCTTGCGTCGACGGCAATGGCTGCCGGGTGATGTCAGGGATGAACAATGGACCGACAAGAAAAGATTCCCCTGTCGCGGGCCCTTTCGACAGGCCGGCTTGCGCCGGCGGACCGGGCTAAGGCCCGGATGCGGCCGTTCCGGTGCAAATTCTGTAAGAAACCAAACAAATCAAACCGAAATGAAACGAAAAGTTCTGTTGTTCAGTCTGATTGTCCTGGCGGTAGCATTCGGGATACCGGCCCAACCGGTCACCTTCAAGGTGGTCGGGATTCAGGACGAGGATTCCTTGACAGCGCTGGATGTCGGGCGCTATGAGGCCCAGAGGATATGATTGGCCCACATCGCGACTGCCCGGAGTCGGGACAAGCCTTCGGAAACCGGGCGGAGCAATTTACATCGGACGCCTGTTTCGGCCGTCGGGTACGGTTCCGGCAGACCGGAACGGACATGTACGGGCGGCTGGTCGGGGTCTTGACGGTCGGGGGAGCGCAACCAGAACCTGGATTTGGCGGAGAACGGACTTGCCTGGCATGGCAAACAATACGCCAGGGACAAAGGGTCTGCCGCAGCGGAACAGCGGGCCAGGAACGGCCGCCGGGGCTGGTGGAAGATCCCTCGCCGGTACCACCCTGGGAATTCCGCCGGGCCGAAAGGGGCTGCGCCGACCGCATCCGGCCGGTGTGGATACGGAGCTTAAACAAAAAGCAAGTCGGGTTGTTGTTGGTGGCGATATGGGTTTCCGCATTTTTCAAAAGCGTGGGAACCTGACAGGCACTCACCATACAAAAGCAACGAGCATGTCAGTAACTGTCGGCGACAAGGCGCCTTCCTTCCAACTTTATGATTCCGAAAAGTCATCGGTTTCCTTGGATAATTTCAAAGGAAGGCCGGTGGTCTTGCTTTTCTTCCCGCAGTCCTTTACCGGGGTATGTACCACGGAGCTATGCCAGACGCGAGACGACCTGGCATTCTACCAAGGCCTGGAAGCCCAGGTCCTGGCCATATCCGTGGATTCCGTGTTCACATTGGCGAAGTTCAAAGAGGACCAGTCATTGAATTTCCCCTTGTTGTCCGATTTCAACAAGGAGATTTCGAGGGCATACGGTTCCTTGTACGAGGAGTGGATCCTGGGGATGCGGGGTGTATCGAAGCGTTCCGCCTTCGTGATCGACGGCGAAGGGGTGGTCCGATATGCGGAGGTATTGGAAAATCCGGGTGAGCTGCCGAACTTCGGAGCGGTGAAGGAGGTGTTGCGTTCGCTGTAAGCCAACAGGGCGTCCGGCACCGGACTGGTACCGGGACGCGCGGCAGTTCCCGGACGTCATCCCATTTGTATACCGGTCTTGCCCGGTCGGGCTGAAAAAGCAAAAAGCCCCCGTTCTGCGGGGGCTTTTTGTTTGTGGGACGGGCAGGTAAGGCCGTGCGTCAGGCGGGGCATCACCCTTGTTTCAGCAGATTCTTGAAGCGGGGCCGGTGGGGAGTCAGATCCCCGGACCTGGCCCTTTTCATGGCTTCGTAGTCCTGGTAGTTCCCTTCGAAAAACACGACTTCCCCTTCATCCTCAAAGGAAAGGATGTGCGTGGCGAGGCGGTCGATGAACCACCGGTCGTGGCTGATGACGAGGATACAACCGGCGAATTCGTCGAGGGCATCTTCCAAGGCCCGCAAGGTATTGATGTCGATGTCGTTGGTCGGTTCATCAAGGAGCAGGACGTTGCCACCGTCCTTGAGGGTCATGGCGAGGTGGAGGCGGTTCCGTTCCCCACCGGACAATACGCCCGCCTTTTTTTGCTGGTCGGAGCCGGAGAAGTTGAAGCGGGCGATATAGGCGCGAGCGTTCATCTCATAGTTGCCGACCTTGATCAGGTCATTCCCGCCGGAGACCACATCGAAGACCGATTTTTCCGCATCGATGGCGGCGTGGGATTGGTCGACGTACGACATTTTGACGGTTTCGCCGATGGTGATGGATCCGCTATCCGGCTTTTCCTGTCCGACGAGCATGCGGAAGAGGGTGCTCTTGCCGACACCGTTGGGGCCGATGATACCGACGATACTATTCTTCGGGATGGCAAAGGACAGGTTTTCGAACAGCACCCGGCCATCGAAGGATTTGGTGAGGTGGTCGGCTTCGACGACGAGGTCGCCGAGGCGGGGGCCGGGCGGGATGGAAATCTCCAGTTTCGCTTCCCGGGCTTTCATTTCTTCCGCTGCGAGCTTGTCATAAGCGTTGAGGCGCGCTTTTCCTTTGGCCTGTCTGGCTTTCGGGCTCATGCGGATCCATTCCAATTCCCGTTCGAGGGTCTTGCGTCTCTTGTCCTCCTGTTTCTGTTCCAATTCGAGCCTTCGGGCCTTTTGTTCCAGCCAGCTGCTGTAATTACCTTCCCAGGGGATGCCCTGGCCGCGGTCGAGCTCGAGGATCCAGCCCGCGACATTGTCGAGGAAGTAGCGGTCGTGGGTCACGGCGATAACCGTACCTGGAAAATTGCGCAGGTATTGTTCGAGCCAGTCGATGCTTTCCGCATCGAGGTGGTTGGTAGGTTCGTCGAGGAGTAGGATGTCCGGTTCCGAGAGCAGGAGGCGGGCCAGGGCGACACGGCGGCGTTCGCCGCCGGAGAGGACCTTGACGGGAGCGTCGTCCGGCGGGCAACGGAGGGCATACATGGCGCGCTCCAGTGTGTGGTCCAGTTCCCAGGCGTTCTTGCTTTCGAGCAAGTCCATGAGTTCGCTTTGTCGTTCGATCAGGCGGTTCATTTCGTCATCGCTCATCGGTTCGGCAAAGCGGGCATTGACGGCCTCGTATTCCTTCAGGGCGGCCATGAGTTCGCCCATGCCTTCCTCGACGACCTGCCGGACGGTCTTGGCTTCGTCCAGTTCAGGCTCCTGGGGCAGGAATCCGATCTTGAACTGTTTTTCGAATTCAATTTTTCCCTGGTAATTCTGGTCCAGTCCGGCGATAATTTTCAACAGGGTCGACTTACCGGAGCCGTTGAGGCCCAGGACACCGATTTTGGCGCCGTAATAGAAAGAGAGCCAGATGTTTTTGAGGACCTGTTTGTTGGGAGGGAATGTCTTGGACACACCCGACATGGAAAAGATGATCTTGTGGTCTGCCATAGCGAAGGATTGAATGATGTGGCGGCGTCACCGGTAAGGGGACATACGGAGGCGGAAAGCCGGACCAGCGGCTTTTTCCGGTGTCGCCGGGATGCAAAGGTGGGTTAAATTTGAAAAATCCGGTAATAAAAAGCGGGGTCCGCTCAGTCGACCGTCAGGTCGAGGACCCGCAGCCGCCAGGCGGCCGGTCGGGATCCGCGCGGCCGGACCAGCGGGAAGGTGCGGCGGCGGAAAAAATGTTTCAGGGCCAGGCCGGAGCCGGCGCTGACCAAGGGGATGCCCAGGACGGTCCGGGGAATCTGGCGAAAGGGATCATCGGAAAGGGCTTCATCGATGGCGGAGAAGAGCACCCAGGCGACGGAGAAGTTCAGCAGTTGGTTGCCGATCGGGCGGGACCAACGGGCGGAGGCAAAGGACCGGAAGGCCAGGATGCTGTCGACAGGGGTGAATCCGTTGGCGAACAGCACCGCCTGCTGATCGTAGGACAGGTCATCGATGGTGCGGGTATACCATTGTCCGTTACCCAGCCGGAAGGTGATGTCATCTCCTGGATAGTACTTTCTGGTCTTGAGACTGTGCAGTTTCTCCAGCTGGAGAAATTTCTGTGCATCGGCCTGTATCGAGGCCAGGCAACAGAGGAGGGACAGGCGCAGGAGGCGGAAGGTCATGTCGGCAAGTTTTTAAGGAAGCGCGCATTGGATTTCTGCATCGCCTTGTCGATTTGGGGGAAGGGGAGGATCTCTTTTGCCGTGTAGATGACGAGGAAAGCGAACGGACCCTGTTGTTGCGACCGCAGGTGGTCGTACAGGGTGCTTTTGCGGATACGCCAAGCTTCACGGACCAGTCGTTTGATGCGGTTGCGGTCCACGGCCCTGCGGAAGCGTTTCTTCGACACCGTCACGGTGAACTGGACGGGCGCGCCGGGACCCGGTTCGGACGCCTCCAGCGGCAGCCAGACCAATCGGATCGGATAAGCCGGGAAGGAATGGCCTTCGCGAAAGAGCCGCTCGATGGTCTTTCGGCTTTTCAGCCGTTCCTGCTTTTTGAAAGTGTTGGGCATCATGGGGCGAAGTACGGTAATTTCGGGAAAATGAACCGGAGGAAAGCGTCCCTGATGGTTCCCAACTAAAACACCCGGAGAGAAGGGACTGTTTTGGTAGTTTTCCCTACCTTTGCCAAGGGCGTAGGCCTGCCCGGAATAAAAAGCGGGGCTGCTGCGGCAGCATCCGGATGGAAAAAATTACAGCGCACCGCGAAAAGGAAGCGCGGAGGTGGAAAAGTACGCGTTGGTTGCGAAAAAAAAAGCGCATGAGTGCAAGAGACGAAGCGACCATCATCGAGGAAGTCAAGCAGATTTTCTCCAGGCACCTGGAGGAGAACGCCCTTCGAAAGACCCCGGAGCGGTATGCCATTCTGGAGGAAATATACCGCCGAAGCGACCATTTCGACGCGGAGGCGCTGTATATCCATATGAAGAACCAACAGTACCGCGTCAGTCGGGCGACGGTCTACAACACCCTGGAGTTGTTGGTGACTTGCGACCTGGTCAAAAGGCATCAGTTCGGCAAGAACCTCGCGCTGTATGAGAAATCCTACGGCTACAAGCAGCATGACCACTTGATTTGCAACGATTGCGGGAGGGTGTTTGAGTTTTGCGACCCACGGATCCAACAGATCAAGGATACGATGGGTGCCTTGCTGAAGTTCGATGTTACCTACCATTCATTAAATCTTTTCGGAGACTGCCACGGTGCCTGCGAAAAAACAGCGGGGGGGCGGCCGGGCGGGACGGTGCCGGGCCGGGTCCCGCTGGAGAAACCGTAGGCGGTGGCCGTCAAGTGCTGAATTCCAATAAAAAATGGCAGTAGACACCATTCTGGGCCTTCAATGGGGAGACGAAGGCAAGGGCAAGATTGTGGATTACCTCGCGGAGCGGTATGACCTGGTGGCCCGCTTCCAGGGCGGTCCCAACGCGGGCCATACCCTTCGGTTCGACGGCAAGAAATATGTGTTGCATACGGTTCCTTCCGGAATTTTCCGGGAGAACCTGACGAACCTGATCGGCAACGGGGTGGTCATCGACCCGATCACCCTGAAGCGGGAGCTCCGGAATTTGGAGGAAGGTGGTTACGGATATCAGGACCGGCTGCTGGTTGCCAAGAAAGCGCACCTGATCCTACCGACGCACAGGTACCTGGATGCGGCCAATGAGGCGGCGAAAGGGCTGGAGAAGATCGGCTCCACCCTGAAGGGAATCGGGCCGACCTATATGGACAAGACAGGTCGCAACGGACTGCGGGTAGGGGATATCCAGGCGGCCGGATTCCAAGGCCGGTACGAATTGCTGCGCCAGAAGCATCTCGGGTTGTTAAGGGCATTGCCGGAAGTCGATTTCGACCTGGCGGCCGAGGAAGCGCGGTGGTTCGAGGCCCTGGAGGTGCTACGGTCCCTCCGGTTGGTGGACGGGGAATACTACATCAACGAGCAGCTGGCCGCGGGAAAGCGCATATTGGCGGAGGGGGCGCAGGGATCCATGTTGGACATAGATTTCGGCACCTATCCGTATGTGACTTCATCCAACACCGTGACCGCCGGTGTTTGCAGCGGCCTGGGCATACCTCCCAGGTCCATCGGACAGGTCATCGGCATCAGCAAGGCCTATTGTACGCGGGTTGGCGGCGGACCGTTTCCCACGGAACTGGAAGACGAGACCGGGGAACGGTTGCGTCGGGAGGGCTCGGAATTCGGCGCCACCACCGGGCGGCCCCGTCGTTGCGGTTGGATCGACCTGCCGCAACTCCGCTACACGATCATGCTGAACGGGGTCAGCCAATTGATCATGACCAAGTTGGATGTCCTCAATGCTTTCGAAGAAATCAAGGCGGCTACCCATTACCATTATGACGGAGCCCGGCACGGCAGCCTGCCTTACGACCTGGCGACCGTCCCGGTAGTCCCGGAATACCGGGTGTTCGAAGGTTGGCAGACATCGCTGGAAAATATCCGACACTATGACGAGCTGCCATCGGCGGCGCGGATTTTCCTGGAATTCATTTCCAGGAATCTCGGCGTACCGGTCACCATCGTGTCCGTCGGACCGGAGAGAAGCAACCTGGTATTTCCCTGAGGGATGGCCTTAGGCCGTTCGGGATCCTCGGACCGCCATCGGCAGGAAATCTCCGCCCCGGCGGCGGGAGGAAGGCGGTCGTCCAAACAATAATCTCATATCAGACATGATGCGTTGCACCATATCTAGGCAAGGGAGGGAGGTCAAGGGCGAAATCGCGCTCAACGGGTCGAAAAGCATCAGCAACAGGGCCCTGGTCATACGGGCACTCTGCGACGAACCATTTGAAATCACCCACCTGTCCCAGGCCAAGGATACGCAGCTGATGCAGTCCCTTTTGACACAAGGCGGATCCGTATTGGATGCCGGCGCAGCCGGCACCACATTCCGATTCTTGACGGCCTACTATTCGACGCGCAGCGGCACGCAGCTGTTGACCGGATCGGACCGCATGAAGCAACGACCCATCGGCGTGCTGGTGGATGCACTCCGGCAATTGGGTGCCGAGATCAGGTATACGGAGCGGGAGGGCTACCCGCCGATTCTCATCTCGGATCCGAAGCCGGTGGCCAGTGGCAGCAGACACCTGGTGGTATCGGCCGGAACCAGCAGCCAATACCTTTCCGCCCTGCTGATGATCGCACCGACCTTGCCGGATGGGCTTCAGCTGACCTTGGAAGGGCAGTTGGTCTCCAGGCCCTATCTGGAAATGACCCTTCGGATGATGTCCCATTTCAGCATCGAATGGCAATGGGAAGGCGACACGATCTCCGTGGCTAACCAAGCCTACCGAGGCAGACCATTCGATGTGGAAGCGGACTGGTCGGCAGCGTCCTATTATTATGCGATAGCGGCCTTATCGGAGACATGCGATATACGTTTGCACGGATTGTTCCGGGACAGTTGGCAAGGCGACGCCGTTTTGCCCGGTATGATGGAGCAATTCGGAGTCCGTACCGAATACATCGGGGGGGCGACGATCCGTCTCACCAGGGAAGGACCCGTAGCACCGGTTTTCGAGTGGGATTTCCTGCCTTGTCCCGATCTCGCCCAAACGGTGGCGGTAATATGTGCAGGCTTAGGGGTGCCGGCACTTTTCAGCGGGCTGGAGACGCTTCGAATCAAGGAAACCGACAGAATTGCAGCACTTCAAAATGAATTGTCCAAGGTGGGTGTCCACCTGTCCGCACTCCCGCCGCGGTTTTCCAAACAGCGGGACAAACAGTTCTTTCATTTGGAAGGAAAGGCGGATTGGCATGGAATTCCTGTTTTTGAGACTTACGAGGACCACCGGATGGCCATGGCATTCGCGCCGCTCGGTTTGCTCGGTCAGGTCTCCGTCCGGGATCCCGAGGTGGTGGACAAATCGTACCCAAAGTTCTGGGACGACTTGGCCCGTTTGGATTTTCAGGTGGTGACGGAAGCCGATGAAGCCCTGGCCGGGTGAGGAAAGGCTACGGTGCCGGATCCGGAAAGTCGAGGACTGGCAGCCTGCATGGTCGTCGGAAAAAGGGAGGCAGGCAGGTGCGGAGAACCGGAACCGGAAAGCGAGGCCCTTCCGGTAATCAGGATTTTGTATTTTGCAGTTAAAAAAAACATATTTTTAACCCCTTCAGAAATAGTTTAGCAAGCTCGCAGGGAAAGATTCGTTCCGAGTCGGCGCGGGTGCCGGAACTATCAATCAAATGAAGACAAACTTGACTGCATGTATGATTTCGATGTCATCATAAGTTTCGTCACGTCTTTCGCCATGACCTACCTGGTGATTCCTCCCACCATCCGTGTGGCGGTGCGTAAGAATTTGTGTGACGAACCCGGAGAGCGCCGGTCGCACACGGTCCGAACACCGCGACTGGGTGGGATTGCCATCTTTGCCGGGAGTATTTTCTCCATCATGTTATGGGTTCCGTTCGACGAGTACGGCAGTTCGCTGCAGTACGTGTTATGCGCCTATATCATCATTTTCCTGGTAGGCGTGAAGGATGATATCGACGGCATATCCCCGTCCAAGAAACTGATTGCGGAGGTAATCGTGTCTACCATATTGTTCTTCAAGGCGGGCATCAGGATCTACAGTTTATACGGGATTTTCGGGATTATGGAGATACCGGTTTGGGTCAGCCTGCTGTTGACCACATTCACGGTAATCGTCATCATCAACTCGTTGAACCTGATCGATGGGATCAACGGATTATCGGGCAGCCTGACGCTGCTTTGCATGGTCCTGTTCGGCTCCTGGTTCCTGATGGTCCGGCGGTATGACCTGGCGATCATGGCGACGGCGACAGCCGGTGCCATCATCGCCTTCCTGAAGTACAACTTCACACCGGCAAAGATATTCATGGGGGATACGGGGGCCTTGTTGCTCGGATTGGTGTGTTCCATCCTGACCATCAAGTTCATGGAGTTGAACGACCAATTGCCCCGGGACCATGCCTTCCGGTTGAATGCGGCACCGGGGATGGCAATCAGCATCCTGATGTTACCCTTGTTCGATACCCTCCGGGTTTTCCTGACACGCCTGATCAACGGGAAACACCCCTTGCACCCGGACCGGAACCACATTCATCACGTGCTTTTGGATGCAGGCTGCAGCCATATGCAAGCGACCGGCATCCTGGTACTGCTGAGCATGGTGATGGTGCTGATTGCCTGGTTCATGCAGCGGAACACGGACAATGCCATCCACATCATCAGCATGGTGGCATTGGTCGCCTCCTTGTTCACGGCCGGTTTTTACATATCCGTCAGGAAGGTGGACCGGTAGTGAAAAAGCCACCTCCTGCCGTTCACAGGAGGCGGCACTATCCAGAACGTAGTAAAATCGTGTCAACTGTCAGCGGACAAACAATCGTCCGATCGGGATCTGTCCCTGAATTTTCCAAGCCGATAGGAAAATATCGGGAAGAAAGGCCGGGGTCGGAGACCCTCGCAAGCAGGTGGCTGCAACGGATAGGTTGATGGGCGTTCCGGTCACCAGGCATCGACCCAAGTGTCGGGTCGCCCGCCAAGGTGCGGTTCAATCGAGTTCATAGAGGTGAAACTTTTCAATCAAGTCGACCAATCGGTCATCGTAGTTGGCGGCGGTCGCGTAACCCAGTGACTTCAAGCCTTTCGCCCACGCCTCGTAGTCATCGCCATGTTCAAGCAGCACCTTGTATTTTCCGGAAACCAGGAACTCGCTGTGTCCGCGCCAACTCTCCCAGGCGGTCTTGTATTTGCGAAAGAAATCCTTGTGTGTATCATCCCCGAAGTTGGCACAATGGCCTTTGCGGCAGGTCTTGGAAAAACATTTGATACCGAAATGGTTGTTGGTCTTGGTCGCCAGTTGGGATGTGCCGGCACTGCTTTCGAGGATGGCTTGTGCCAGTTTGATACTGGCCGGAATTCCGAATTTTTCATGTTCCTTCTGCGCCACTTTCATGAACCGACGGATGTAGGCCTTTATTTTCCGATTTTCTTTCGAATCCGACGGAACCTCCGCAAAACGCTCCTCGAGGGAGACGCTGACGCGGGCGGCGAACGGCCCCGCCGAGTGCTCGACCGGTAGATTCCCCGGAAGTTCGCGGGGACGCGCTGCCGCACTTCCCGACAGGAAGGAGGCCTTTTGCCGGTCGGTGGCGGATAGCCGGAGGGAAAGGTTCCCGTTGATGAAGAGATAGGCTATGCAGACCAGGCCGGATAACTTGAGCAGGGGTGTACCCAAGTGGACAGGATTGACGGCGGTCGTCTTGTAGAATTGGTATTTCAAGAGGGTACCCAGACGACCCAGGACCCAGCGCGTCCGTCGGATGACCCAAGCCAGCGCCAATAGCGCAGATTCAATCCCCTGGCCGCCGCCGGAGTCATTACCCGGTGTCTGGTGCATATAGGTCCTTTGGTCGCCATAGGAACCGGCTCGCTGCCCGTATTGGTATTCATTCGATTTCATAAACCCTCGGTTTTGTAACAATTTGTATCTTAGAGTGGTGGCGTTGGAGCTGTGGTTTCTTCATCGGGGCGGTAGGACAAAAATAAAAAACAAAATGTTTGTTTCAAAACATTTTCAAAACAAATTATTTTAAAATGTTTCTTCTGATTCAATAAATTGATTTACAATAAATTGAAAAATAGCTTCAGGAAGCGGATCACAACCGGGCTTCGGATGGCCGTCCAGCCCGGCCTTTTTTGGTCGACTTCGGATCGTGGAAGGGGGCCGGCATCTACCGATACCGAGACGGGGGCTGGAAGGCCGGCGGACCGACCGGACAGGCTGCTCCATTGGGCGGGTCATCTTACCTGGGGGGTGATGGCCGTCTTGTCCATCGTCTTTTACCGCGAGCGGGCGTTCTTCATGGATGCAGGTTTCCAGTTGTTCAACCTGGTCAACGAGGGCAGCATCCAGGTATACCATTACCGGTTCGTGACGGCCGTACCGCAGCTGCTCCCATATCTCCTATTCCAGGCGGGTTGTCCATTGCAGATATTGGCCGTATCCTTTTCCCTTTCCTACATTTTGTTTTACTGGTCGGTCTATGCATGGCTGGCCGCCCGATGGGGCAATGTCCGCTTGGCCTGGCAGGTGGTTTTCCTGTTCACCCTGATTTCCCTGGATACGTTTTATCACATACAAAGTGAATTGTATTTGGGATTGAGCCTCCTGATCCTCCTGGTCGGCCTCCTGCTCCGGCGGCCGGAGGAGCCTTGGTCCTGGTATGACCATACGGCCAGGGTGGCCCTGGTCGTAACCGTTGCCTTTTCCCACAAGCTGACCTTGATTTTCTTCCTGTTTTACCTGGCCTACCTTTGGATGGACGGCAAGTGGCCGTTGCGACGGCGGTTGCCGGGTACGGCCGCAATGTTCCTGCTGGCATACGGGGTCCGTTCCCTGTACTTTACCAATTGGTACGAGCGGGCGAAGCAGGCGGATTTCAACAGTTCCCTGGCCCGGTATTTCCCGAAGGTCTGGGAAATACCGGCCAACCGCATCCTTTGGGAACGGTGTCTCGAACATTACTACCTGTTGCCGGTGCTGTTGGGCGGGGTGTTGTCCTATCATGCCGTACGCAGGCAATGGTGGCGGGCCTTGTTGGTGTTGGGGTTCAGCCTGGGCTACCTCATGCTGTACAACCTTTCCGACCCGCACTCCCCCTACCGGTTCTACGCGGAAGTCAGTTACCTGCCGGTGGTGTTGTTTGCGGGTTTTTCCCTGATGTTCGGGATATACGGTCGGTCGGATGGAAAATGGAGGATGCGGTTGGCGGCCCTGTTGACCGTGGTGGTGGTGTTCCGGTTGCTGGTGATTGCGGACAACCGGTCCACCTTCGTCCGGTTGCACCACTGGATCCGGGAGGTATTGGCATCTTCGGAGGCTGCGGGGGCGAACCGGCTTTTTATTTCCAGTGCGGACGCACCGGCGGATACCCTGCTGATGGAGTGGGGGGTACCGTTCACGACCATGCACCTTACTGCTGCTGCCGATCCCGGGGCGGCACGAACCATCCTGGTTTTGCCCGCTGCGGAGCGGTACGATTCGCTGATGCTTCGATCGGACCAGTTCCTTTCCCCCTTCCGGCCATTCCCGGACAGCATCCTGAATCCTGATTATTATCGGATGGCTCCCGGCCCATACAGGACCTTATATCGCGCCAAGAAATAGGATATCCGTGCGGTGCAGGCGGGGCGCCGCGAGATCTTCCGATACGGGGGAGGCTCAATCCGCGGTGGCGGAATCCGTCGGTTTGTGGTTGGGCAAGTAGACGGCTTCCACCACCTCCGGGCTGGTCTGCAGCATCTTGACGATCTTCAGTTCGTAGTTGTCCACTTTGAGCACTTCCCCTTCCGAAGGGATCTGTTCGGCAATTTGCAGGACAAGACCGGAAAGCGTGTGGTATTCCTCGCTTTCCGGAAGGGGTTCCGGCAGGTGTTCATTGATGTCATCGATCGGATTCTGTGCCTGGATGCGGTACGTATCATTTTCAAGCACCTCCACAATAGGGGCTTCCGAGTCGTATTCGTCCTGGATTTCCCCGACCAGTTCCTCGATGATATCCTCCAGGGTCACGATGCCGACCGTCCCGCCGAACTCGTTGATGACGACCGCCAGTTGGGTATGTTCCTTTTGAAATTGGCGGAGCAACTGGATGACCTTCTTATTGGAGGACACATGGAGTACCGGACGGATGAGGTCCTGCAGGTTGCCGCCGTCTTGTCGCCTGGACAAGGACAACAGGTCCTTGGTATGGACAAATCCGATGATGTTGTCGATGCTGTCCCGGTAAACGGGGAAGCGGGAGTAACCTTCCTGGATGGAGTATTCGATGGCGGCATCGATAGGGGTGTCCACCTCGATGGCGGCGATGTGGTTGCGGGGCCGGAGGATCTGCCAGACGAAGCGGTTGTCGAAATCGAATACATTTTGGATCAGTTCGCGTTCGGAAGCCTCGATGGCGCCGCCTTCCGCACTTTCGGCGATGATGAGTTTCAACTCCTCTTCCGAGTGGATCCCTTCATGGGGGACCGGTTCCAGGCCGATGGTACGGAGCAGGAAGTTGGCAAATCCGTTGAGCATCCAGATGAACGGGCGGAAGACAAGGTGGAAAATCCGGAGGGGAAAGGCGACCGCCAGGGTTGTGTTCATCGGATGCCGGATAGCGAGGGACTTGGGGGCCAGTTCGCCGAACACGATATGCAGCACGGTAATGGTGGCGAAGGCGATGGGGAGGGCGACGGAATGGGCCGTTTCGGGATCCAGTTCCCAATGGAACGCCTCCATCGCATTGAGGATGAACTTCGCCACGATCGGTTCGCCTACCCAGCCGAGCCCGAGGCTGGACAAGGTTATGCCCAATTGGGTGGCGGCGAGATAGGCATCCAGGTTTTCCACGATGTTTTCCGACCACCGGGCGGTCATGCTGGTTTCGGAGCGTACCTGGATTTGGGAGAGCCGGACCTTGACGATGGCGAATTCCGCTGCGACGAAGAATCCGTTCAGGAATACGAGGAGGATGGTGATGAATATGTCGGTAACCATGAAAAATGGTGAAATAGCGGGCTGCGGGCTTTATTCGGTCGACGCTGCGACCAACCTGCCGCCGGACGAGCGGCGTGCCCGACTGAGACCTGACGCGCCCGATATGCCAAGGGCATGGTCTCATGGAGGCACTTGTCGCCACCCTCTGACCCGGCTTCCCGCATGGACGGAATTACCGTTTTTGCCTGGTTACCGGGCGATTAGCCTGCGAATGTGCGGATGCGACGGCCGGGCGGCGGCCGGTTGTCGGGAAGCGCTGCCAGCGGGCATTTCCCGCGCCTTTGGCAGGCCCGGATGAAACGGGTCGGGGCGAACCATCCGTCGGGTGTTTGCCGGCCTTGCCCGAGGAAAGGAAATAAACCGCAGTCCTTCCGCAAATGTAATTCATTTTTATCGGTTCCAACAAACGAGTGTCAAAAACCGGGGTGTCCGGCTCCGGTCCGCTACGGCGCGAGGTTCCACAGGGACCGCAAGGGAGGACGTCCTCCGGTACTACAACAGCTTCGTCCGTTCCGAAGCGGCCCGGGACAGCAGGTCGAATTCCGCATTTTCCAGTCGGAGGACCCCCCTGGGACAGACGGAGGCACAGATGCCGCAACCCACGCAGGATGCACGGACGACATCCTGCCCCCGTTGGGCATAGTGGCGCACATCGATACCCATCTCGCAAAAGGTGGAACAGTTGCCGCAGCTAATGCATTGCCCGCCGTTTACGGTAATCCGGAATCGGCTGCGGAAGCGCTGGACCAAACCCATGTAGGCTGCGAGCGGGCAGCCGAAACGGCACCAGACCCGGTTCCCCATCAGGGGGTAGAAACCGGTACCGACGACCCCGGCGAAAGCGGAGCCGACCAGGAACCCGTACCAGGCGCGAATGGAGTAACTGTGGATGAACAGGACCTGGTCCGACCCTGTGAAGTAAGTGTAAAGGACCGCTGCCGTCATCACCACGGCGAACACCAGCACGGCATGGATCATCCACCGTTCCAGTTGCCAGGCCCGGAGGGACTTGTCGGAAAGGTGCCGGAAGGGATCCCCCATCGTCTCCGCCAATCCGCCGCAGCCGCAGACCCAGGAGCAGTACCACCGCTTACCGTACAAGTATGTCAGTACAGGCACGGCGACGGCAGACAACAAACAGCCCCAGACCAGCATGAAAATACCCAGTGAGCCGCTGGCCAAGCGTTGCTGCAGGTTCCAATCGAAGAAAAAGGTATAGTCCAGCGGCCAGATATTCTTGAAGTCGAAATACGGTTGCTGCAGGCGGACGAGGATTTCCGGCAACAGGAAGGCGAAGCCGATCTGGAAAAAGATGACGGAAATGGTCCGCAAGACCTGATACCGGTTGTGGCGGTAGCGGGCCAGCATCCGTACCCCCATGACCAGGACGGCCACGGTGTAGAGCAATCCGTACAGGAACCACTGGGACGCCTCCTGTCCGGTAAGCAGCCTGCGCAGGGGCGTCACCAGGGCGACCCAGGTGACGGTATATTGCGGAAGCCAGTACAATACCACATAGAAAAGGATCAGGTATACGGCCAGCGAGATGCCGAGCCAACCGTTCTTCGCCGGTTCCAGGGTCTTGCCGGCCTGTTTCCTGCCGGGTGACTGCTTGCGGATAAACCAAAAGAGGGCGAGGAGGGAGACGCCGGTAAGGACCGGCCATAGTGCATCTCCGTTCAGCTGGAAGAATCCGTAACCGAGCAGGGACATCACCGTCAGGGCGAGGAGTGCAGGAATCCAGCCGGGCCGGATACCGCGGGTCAGGGAGCGTCGGCTCAGGTGGTTGTTCCGGATACCGGGCAAGCGTCGGAAATCCGGAATGGTCCGGAGGAGACCGCCGAACAATCCCAGGCCGACGGTGGCCAGGAAGAAGGCCCATGGGTAGGCGGAGACGCGGCCGGCTCCGGAACGCAATGCCATTTGCAAGGTATACGCCTTGACCTGGGTCGGGTTCATCCGGAAGACCCACTCGTCGGCATCGGTCGGTCGGTCGGTTTGCCAGCGACTATCCAGGGCAAACCTGGCTTGGCGGACCGCCCGCCCCAATTGCCAATTGAATGAAAAGGCGTTGGAAAATGTTTTTCCCGGCAGACCGGCCTCGGCGAGTGCGGCATCCACGGCCGCCCGGTGAGCGGGATTGTCAATGGCCGAGGCGGCATCGGCCGGCAGGCGGTACTCCTCCAGCAGCGGGAGGATGGAGAAAAGGGCGCATGCGAGCAGGAGGATGATATTTCCGAGCGGCTTGGTCATACGATCAAATGGGTTTAGCGGTGGCGGCTGATCAGGCTTGGTTGGAATTGGGCGGCGTCTGCCGGGTGGCCGGTTTCAGCAAACGGAGAACCTGGGAGAGACGCCGGCGGCCGACCGGCCGGATTGTTTCCCCGGTCATTTCCTGGTAGCGTTGCCACAGCATCGGCTCGTACTGTCGGGAGAATTCCGGGTCGAAATTCGCCAGTTTGAGGTTTTCCAATACGGAAGTAAGCGGGGTGGCGTTTCGTATCCAATGCTCGCAGACTTCCTGGCGGTAGCGGATGCCCATCAGGTTGAAACCGGTGACGGCCCCGGTCGACGGGTTCCAGCAGATCCGGATGCTGAGGGGTTTGGTCGGATGTTGCCAAAACAGGGAGCGGCTATGCGCAGTATCGGAAACGGGGATGTCACCATAAACCTGGTATTCGAGGTCGAAAAATTTGGCGGAATTGAACCAAATGCCGGGGTCGTAAGGGATTTTCTCACGCGGGCCGGTCTTGTCCGCCGCTTGCAGCAGATTGTTTGCGGCGACCGCTCCCATCCTGCGCGCCGTGTACCATAAAGGTTCCGTCGGCTTGCGGCCGGGTACCGAGGTCCGGAGCTGCGCACAATCGCCGGCTGCGAAGATACCCGGGACATTGCTTTCCAGATAGGAATCGACGAGGATTCCCTGGTCCAGGTCGATTTTGTTGAAGTGCAGGAAATCGATGTTGGGCCGGACACCGATGGTCAGGCCGACGAATCCGCATGGAATCTTGTCACCGGTGCTGGTGACCGCCATTTTTGCCCGGCCGCTGCGCTTGTCGCCCCAGATTTCCTTAAGTTCCGTCTCCATGCGAAGGTCCACGCCATGCCGGGCGATGTGACGGGTGACCAGGGCGGCCTCCTCCGCCGGCAGGACCTGGTCGTAGAACTGTTTTTCCCGGACCAGATAGGTGACCGGGATGTTCCGGGACAAAAGCATCTCCGCCATTTCCACGCCGATGAGCCCGCCACCCACCACCACCGCTCGGTCGACTCCTTTTGAGAAGAAGGCGAGTGCCTCCAGGTCCTGGAGGGTATAGAAACCCTGGACCCCGTCCAGGTGTTCGCCGGGCCAACCGGCTGATTTCGAGACGCTGCCGGTGGCAAGCAGGAGCAGGTCGAACGGAAGCGATCGGCCGTCCTGGAACACAAGTGCCCGGGCAGCGACATCCACGGTCTCCACCCAAGCCTTTACCAGCTCGATCCTGTTTTTTTCCCAAAACCAATCCTCGTAAGGTTTGGTGTCTTCAAATCGCATATGCCCCATGAACACATACATCAGGGCGGTTCGCGAGAAAAAGTGGTCGGATTCGCCGGATACCACGGTGATGCGGTGGTCACTGTGCTTCCGGATGGTCCGGGCGGCGGTGATGCCGGCAATGCCGTTGCCCAGGATGACGATATGAGCCATAATGATGATTGAGCTACAATTTACTTAAAAAGCGGGCAAAGAAAGTGGACTGTCTTTAAAACCGCCGGCAGTTACCTATTTTAAGGGGACCGGGTCGGTTTCATGTCCGCAGATGGCCGGCCCCCATGCGGACAGGACGCCGGATGCCGGGTCAGCCGGCGGCGGATGGTGCCAACTGCCCGGCCAATGCTTCCGAGAGTCCGGCACTGGTCGATTGGGAGCGGCGCGCAAGAACCACCGGCCGGGCGTCGCCCGGCCGATGCGCCGCATGGGCGTGATAGTGTCCCTCCGCATCCTGGGTGCAAAAAACACAAGGGGCGGTATCGGGCGGGGTACCCAGCAATTGAACGGTCCGCCGTTCTATGTTGGTGACGCGGGCCACCGCCGGCCGGTGGATTCTGGCGAGCAAGGACCGGACGGGCAGGTCCTGCGGACGACAAAGCCAGGCCAGGGTCCCTTGTCCGGGCAAGGGTACGATTTCCCGGGGATGGAAACGGATTTGAATGAAGGATTCGGGAATTTCCGCCGGACCCGTCAGGTGCCGGTTGTCCAGGAGGAGGGCATGCACACCCGGCGTGGCAAGTGCCGGCAACGGCCGGTCGACCGGTCCGGTTCCGCTCACCCGGATGGTCGGATGCAGGTGCGTCAGCTGCGCGGCCACCGTCGGGTGCTCGGCATATACCCCGGACTTTGCCGGAAGGTGGAACGGTGCTTGCGGATCTGCAGCCTCCCGGTCCACAAGCAAGGAAAAGCCCGGCGGGGTGCGCTCGGACAAGGCGGCGATGCACCAACCTGCCCCGACGGGAACCGGAAGACTTTCCAGCCGCCGGAGACAAACGTCAACCATGCCGAGGGCCAAGGCATCCCGGCAGGCGGCGTCCCAGCCGGCCTGCCGGGCCGTCGGTGGAACAGGCGGGAGGTCGACCCGTTCCACCGCCGATATCACGCTGCGCAATTCATCGAGCACGCCTTCCGCCACCGCGGCCAACAGGGGGTCGGAAGGAATGCCGATCCGAATAAGATCCATACATGAGCGGGTTGTACCAGCCCACCGTCCGCCGTCATGGCATCCGACGGTGGTAAGGACGCCGGTTCCGGGTCCGTCTGGTCGATTCGATGCAAAAAAAACAAATATCAGGCAGATAAGCCAAAAATCTAATACCGGGATATGTTGTAGTCGGTGCACCCACTATCTTTGCCAGTATGCAAATTGCAGCCAACGACATAGCCCGCTTGACGGGAGGTCTGCTGGAGGGTGACGCCGCCGCCGTCGTATCCAGGCCGGGCAGGATAGAGGAAGGAGGTGAAGGCGTGCTGACGTTCCTGGCGAATACGAAATATGCGGCATATGCCTACAGCAAACCGGTATCCGTCCTCCTCATCCCACAGGATTTCAACCCCTCCGGGCCCTTGGCTGCGCATGCCGTCATCCGGGTCCCGGACGTATACGAGGCGATGCGGCTGTTGATGGAACGCTTCGCTGCCCTCTCGGAGCCCTCGGCGGGATCGGACGGGTCGATTTCGCCCCATGCCGTGGTGTCCGCCGACAGCCGGTTGGGGGAAGGTGTTTCCGTGGGGGCTTATGCCGTCATCGAATCCGGGGTCCGGATTGGAGGCCACACCCAAATCCATGCGCAGGTATATGTCGGGAAAGACGTCGTCATCGGGGAATATTGCGTATTGTACCCCGGCGTCCGGGTACTTCGCTCCTGTGTGATCGGGGACCGCTGCATACTGCATGCCAACGCCGTCATCGGTTCGGATGGCTTCGGATATGTACAGCAAGGGGACGGCAGTTATCTCAAGTCACCCCAGTTGGGGAATGTGGTGCTGGAAGACCAGGTCGAGGTCGGTGCGAATACCACGGTGGACCGGGCCAGCATCGGAAGCACCATTTTACGGAAGGGGGTCAAACTCGACAACCTGGTGATGGTAGCCCACAACGTGGAGGTGGGCTCGGATACGGTCATTGCGGCACAGGCGGGCATTGCCGGCAGCACCAAGATCGGTAAGGGGTGCCGGGTCGGCGGTCAGGCCGGCTTCGTCGGTCACATCAGCGTGGCGGACGGTACCCAGGTACAAGCCCAAAGCGGTGTCGCCGCCCCCATCACGGAGCCCGGCAAGGCAGTGTACGGCTCGCCGGCCATTGCCTACTCGGATTACCTCCGGTCGTATGCCGTCTTCAAGAAACTGCCGGAATGGTACCGCCTTTTCCAGTCCATCCAGCGGAAAAACAGGCAGGAGGGTAAGCAGGGATAGCGAAGCCGGGGGATGCCTGTCTCCCGAAGCGGTCGACATCCCGTTCCATACAGCAACAGAGATATGAATCAGCGAACGATCAACAGGGCATCCACCATCCAAGGGGTGGGGCTGCATACAGGCAAAGAAGTGACCTTGACCTTCAAACCGGCCGGCGTCGGCCATGGTATCCAATTCCAGCGGATCGACCTGGTCGACCAACCTTGCCTGCGGGCGGATGTCGCAGCGGTGGTCTCCACCCTTCGAGGGACGACACTGGGGGCAGGTCCGGCGCAGGTCAGCACGGTGGAACACGCGATGGCGGCATTGTTCGGTCTTTCCATCGACAATTGCCTGATAGAAATCGACGGACCGGAAGTTCCCATCCTGGATGGAAGCGCGGCGCCGTTCGTACGGCTCCTGGAATCCGCCGGCATAGCCGAACAGGATGCCGAGCGGGAATATGTCGACATCACGGAACCCATCCGGTACTTCGACGAACAAACAGGCACGGAGATCATGGCCCTGCCGGCGGATGATTTCCAGGCGACCGTGCTGATAGATTTCAATTCGAAAGTTCTGGGTCCGCAATACGCCACCCTGGAGCGACTATCGGACTTTCCCACGGAAATCGCCCCGAGCCGCACCTTCGTTTTCCTGCACGAGTTGGAACAATTGTTCGAACACAACCTGATCCGGGGCGGGGATATGGATAATGCCATCGTCATTGCGGACCGGCTGATGACCCAGCCGGAACTGGACCTGCTGGCGGAAAAACTCCGCAAACCGAGCATCCGGGTGGAAAAGGAGGGTATCCTGAACGGTACCTCCCTGCATTTCGACAATGAACCTGCCCGGCATAAGTTGCTGGATGTGATCGGTGACCTGGCCCTGGTGGGAAAACCGATCCGGGGCAGGATCGTGGCGACGAAACCAGGGCATGCCGCAAACCTCGCTTTCGCAAGGCTGTTGAAGAAGTTAATGCAGGAACAACGGCGCAACAAGGGCGTCCCGAAGTATGACCCGAATGCCGAACCGGTCTTCACCTCCGTGCAAATAGCGGAATTCCTGCCCCATCGGTTTCCCTTCCTCCTGGTCGACAAGATCATCGAACTGAGCGATACGCACGTGGTGGGCATCAAGAACATTACCTTCAACGAGGCTTTTTTCCAAGGCCATTTTCCCGGCAACCCCATCTTTCCCGGGGTCTTGCAGCTGGAAGCCCTGGCACAGGCCGGGGGGATCCTGGCGCTTGCGAAGGTGGGTGACGCCGGGAACTGGGATACCTATTTCGTAAAAATCGACGGCGTCAAGTTCAAACATAAGGTCGTGCCGGGGGATACCCTGATCCTGAAAATGGAATTGACGGCCCCGATCCGCCGTGGGATGGTGCAGATGCACGGAACCGCCTACGTCGGCAACAAAGTGGTATCGGAAGGGGAGCTGACGGCCCAGATCGTCCGCCGGCAGGAAGCAGGGGAGGCCTGACCTGTCATCGGCCGGTTGTTCGGCCGGTCCGCAAGCCTTTAAAAAGTGTTCATACCGGACAATAAAAAAGCGTCCGGTCAGTTTAGGTATTGTGCGGGAATCTTCCCTTCCCGGAGGGGTGTAGATGCCTTCGCCCGGCATGTCCAGGTTCCCGCGGATACCGGTAAGGCCTCCGCGTCGCAATCCCGTAGACCGAGCACATCCGGACGCTGCCTTTTTTTCGAAACGGGCAGTGGAACAGGCTGTTCCGCGGCCGGAAGGTTCCGGACACCGGTCCGGAGCCCATCACCTATTCAACTGCCACTGGTCCGGAGCCTTCTTCCGCTGAGGATGGGGCCCGATGCGGCGGCCTGGCCCTCGAAAATCCCGGAACGGTCGCCCGGGAAAGCCGGCCGCTTACCGGGTCATCAATTCGAAACATTTGCAAATGAAAGTTTCTACTGAACAAACACCTATCCTCCCACACCTGAACGGTCACGGCCAAGCGATGCGCTATATCCATCCGGATGCGAAAATCGGGGAGAACGTCACCATCGAGCCCTTCGTCACCATCGGGGCGGATGTTGTCATCGGGGACGATACCTGGATCGGGCCGCATGTCAGCATCATGGATGGGGTCAGGATGGGAAAAGGGTGCAAGATATTTCCCGGTGCGGTGGTCGGAGCCATTCCCCAGGACCTCAAGTTCAAGGGCGAATACAGCCTGGTCGAATTGGGGGACCGGGTGATCGTCCGGGAATATGTCACCTTGAACAGGGGGACGCAAGCCAGCCACCGTACCACCATCGGGAACGACAGCCTGCTCATGGCCTATGTCCATGTCGCCCATGACTGCCATATCGGCCAGCATTGCGTCTTGGCCAATGGTGTCACACTGGCAGGTCATATCGAAGTGGAGGAATATGCCATCCTCGGTGGACTGACCGCGGTCCACCAGTTCGTCAAGATCGGTGCCCATGCTTTCATCGGAGGAGGTTCCCTGGTCCGTAAGGACGTGCCTCCCTATGTCAAGGCCGCCCGGGAACCACTCTCGTATGCCGGTATCAATTCCGTGGGATTGCGGCGTCGGGGATTCCGTCCGGAGGATATCCACGTCATCCAGGACGTTTACCGCATCCTGTTCGTCAAGGGCTACAATACTTCCCAAGCCATGGAGATCATCGAGACGGATATCGACGCCACGCCGGAACGGGATTATATCCTGGAGTTCCTCCGGAAGGCCGACCGGGGAATCATGCGTGGCTTCCAGCAGATGAACAGCCGCCGATAACCGCGGGGAACCTTCGCCCGCAAGGGGTTTCTCCTGCCAATCCATCGTTCATGCCCACGCACATCCAGTTACAATCCGTCGCGAAGCGCTACCGGCAGGAATGGATATTCAGCGGTTTGGACTATACTTTCGAGCGTGGCCGGTCCTATGCGGTCACCGGCCCCAACGGCAGCGGAAAGTCCACCCTGCTCCGGCTGTTGTGCGGCCACCTGTCGCCCACCCGCGGCACCCTTTCCTTCCGGTCCGGCGGAAAAACCCTTTCTTCCGATGAGATATTCTCCCGTATCGCCTACGCAGCCCCTTACATAGAGCTGGTCGAGGAGTTCACCTTGCCGGAGGTGTTGGAATTCCACCGCCGGTTCCAACCCTTCCGGGAAGGGATCCGGCCCTCGGATATCGTGGACAGGTTGGGGCTCGTCCGTACGGCGCAGCAAAAGGAGATCCGTTTTTTTTCTTCCGGGATGAAACAGCGGTTGAAGCTGGCCTTGGCATTGTTCGCCGCGACACCGGTGGTGCTGCTGGACGAGCCTACGACGAACCTGGACCGGCAGGGAATCGATTGGTACCTGGAACTGGCCGCCGAGTGCTTGTCCGACCGCCTGGTCGTGGTGGCTTCCAACGTGGCCGAGGACTATCGTTTTTGCGACCGATTCCTGGACCTGCCGGCGTATAAATGATGCCGCACCGCGCCGTATTTGGTGCTTGGCCGTCAAAACCGCGGGCCGGTAGCTTTGTTTCTTATCAAAAGGGGGGCTGGGCGGCTTGTTCGGTTCCGCCGAATCGGAAAGCTCGCTGATCATGCGTACTTCCGCCCTTTCGCGAATTTGTTTATCATTGCTATGGGAAGTTCCTGCCGCCACGCACCGTGTCGACCGGGAGCATCCTGTCGAAAAGCCGGTTCCGTACGGCCTTCCAGGCGAGGCCTTAGCCTTGGCAAAGGCCTGCGGAGCATCGGCAGCAGAACCACCGGTACCGCACCCGGTGGGCAAAACCGTACAGGGATGAAAATCATAGGTACCAGTCTGATCCTGGTCATCCTGTGGATGGGGCTTGTCCCGGAAGCAGGCGCCACCCACAACCGGGCCGGGGAAATCATCGTGGAACAAATCAACGATTGTGTCGGGAACATGGTGCGCTGTACGGTCATCACCTACACGAAGACCAGCAGTGTCGCCGCCGACCGGGATACGGTGGAGGTGTGCTGGGGCGACGGCTTTTGCGAGATGGTGCCGCGTGCGAATGGGGTGGGGCAGCCGCCGCAGGGACAGCCCGGTCCCAACGATGTCAAATTCAACTATTATATCGCCACCCACACCTATGACGGCACGGGAAGCTACACGGTGTCCATGACCGATCCGAATCGGAACGGGGGCATCCTCAACGTCAATCCGCCGGCATCCGACAACGTGCAATTCCACCTGCAGACCACCTTCACCCTGTTCAACGCGCAATTCCAGGGCTGCAACAGCACCCCCCGGCTACTCCAACCACCCATCGATTATGCCTGCGTCGGGGAGCGCTTCGTCCACAACCCCAATGCCTACGACCCGGACGGCGACAGCCTGAGCTACGAACTGATCGTACCCCTGCAGTCCGTCGACACCCAGGTACCCAACTATACCTTCCCACAGAACATCCAGGGCAACGGCTGTTGCCTGACCCTCAGCCAGCTGGACGGTACGCTCATTTGGGATGCACCCCAGGTCCCCGGCGAGTTCAACATCGCCATGATCATCATTTCCTGGCGGGACGGTGTCGCCACCGACACCACGGTCCGGGATATGCAGATCCTCGTCTTCGACTGCGACCAGAATCACGCACCGGTCATCGAGGCTCCGGATGAGATTTGCGTCATAGCCGGGGAGGAGGTCCTGTTCCAGGTCAAGGCGACAGACCCGGATATGGGGGATAAGATCAAACTGTCGGCGCTCGGTGCTCCGTTCATCATTTCCGTCAGTCCGGCGGAAGATGAGGATACCTGGCGGCCGACCGGTAGTCCTTCCGCCACCTACGGTAACCAGCCGGTCATCAAGACCTTCCGTTGGCGGACCGACTGCGCGCATATTTCGGACCTGCCCTACACCGTCGTCTTCAAGGCGGAGGATGATTACTTCCTGCAAAGTGTACCCGGGTCGACCGGTTTGGCAACCCTCAAGCCGGTGCGCATCAAGGTGGTGGGGCCACCACCGGCCGATGTACAGGCGGATGCTGCCTCCGACCTCATCGCCGTCTCCTGGGAGAAACCTTATGCCTGCGAAGCGGCACCGGACGATTATTTCTTCGGGTTCTCCGTTTGGCGGCGGGAAGGAAACAACCCCTTCCCGGTGGATACCTGTACCCCGGGCCTCGACGGGAAGGGATATGCCTGGCTGGCCAATACCAAGGCGGATGTCAACGGCAGGTACCAATATGAGGATTTCGAGGTGGAAAGGGGAAAGACCTATTGCTATCGGATACTCGCCCGTTTCGCCCGGCGGACCAATGCGGGGCAGCCCTATAATTTTGTGGAAAGCCTTCCATCCGATGAGATTTGTGTGCAGCTCAACATGGACGTGCCCCTGGTCACCCACGTCAGCGTCCTGGAGACAGGCCCGGACAACGGGCGCATGGACGTCCGATGGACCAAGCCCCGGGCCGAAGACCTCGATACCCTGCTGAATCCGGGGCCCTACCGACTGGTCCTGGCGCGGGCCGCGGGCATCGGGAATACGGGCGGCCAGCCGGTCGTCACTTTCGAATCCGACACGTATTGGCAGTTCGACAACCTGTCCTATGTGGACGAACCACCGGCGGTGCTGAATACGCTGGCCTCCCCGTACACGTACCAATTGTTCTTTTATGTGAACGGCGAATCGGAACCGATCGGGGATTCGCCTCCCGCCTCCTCCGTTTTCCTGAACCTGGCCCCCACCGACAACCGGATGGACCTCAGCTGGGATTATGAGGTGCCATGGGTAAACACCGATTTCGTGGTGTACAGGCGGAACGAGGATACCGGGCTTTGGGATTCCATCGGGATCACCCCGCTAACGACTTTCCAGGATACCGGCTTGCTCAACGGCAGGGAATATTGCTATCGCATCCTGGCCAGCGGCTCCTACGGGATAGAAGGGCTGCCCAGTCCTTTGCTCAATTGGTCGCAGGAAGCCTGCGGCAGCCCCCTGGACAATGTCGCACCTTGTCCGCCCCTGCTGCGGGTCACCAATATCTGCGACGAAAACGTCAATTGCCAGGAAGGGGCGGATTTCCGGAACCGGCTCGGCTGGACGAATCCGATGTCCCTTTGTACGGAAACGGACGACGTAGTCGGCTACAATATCTACTTCTCCCCCCTGGAGGGGGAACCGCTGGTCTGGTTGGCATCTTTGGACGATAGCGGCGACACCACCTTCCTGCACCAGCCGGATCGGGGTTTGGCTGGTTGTTATGCGGTGACGGCCCTGGATACATTTCAGAATGAGAGTCTGTACAGCAACATCGTCTGCAAGGACAATTGCCCCAATTACGAACTCCCCAACGCCTTTACGCCCAACGGGGATGGTGCAAACGAGGTCTTCACCCCATACCCGTACTGTTTCATCGACCGGGTGGACATGAAGATTTTCAACCGGTGGGGGGAACTGGTCTTCGAGACCACCGACCCGTCCATCCAATGGCGGGGAGAGAACATGCGGGGCCAGGCTTTGGCGGCGGGCACTTATTATTACACCTGTGAGGTTTTCGAACAACGGGTTACAGGCAGTGTGCCGTCCGCCGTCTTGCGCAAGGGCTACATCGACCTCATCCGTTGACGAACCGGCGGCTTACGCGGTACGGCCGGTTGCCCGGACAGGCCGATGGGGAAGACGGGTGGAAGCAAAGGGAAGACCCGACCGATTCAAGAAAAAAGGTACGCCACAAGTCCGTCCTGTTCGCCGCCGGGGGCGCAGCCACAGGACGGTGGTGTCCGGCCCGCCTGAAAAACAGGGCCATGTAAAACCGGTGACCAATGCCTGCAGCGGAAAGCAGTATCCTGATCATTGATGACGAGCACGACATCCGGACCTTGTTGGGCCGGATCATGCGCCTGGAGGGTTACGAGGTCTTCGAGGCGGAAAATGCCCAGCGGGGGTTGGCCGTCCTGCGGCGGGAAAAAATCAATGTGGTCATCTGCGACGTGAAGTTGCCGGATGCCAACGGGGTGGAACTGGTCCCCGCGCTGCGGAAGCTGAGTCCGTGTTCGGAGGTCGTCCTGCTGACGGCATTCGGTGCCATCCCGGACAGTGTGGCCGCCATCAAGTCGGGAGCCTACGATTACATTACGAAAGGGGATGATAACAACCGCATCATCCCGCTGGTCAGCCAGGCCCTCCAGGCATCCCGGCGTCGATATGCGGAGCAAACGGCCGACCCGCCGACACATCCCGGCCAGTATTCGTTCGAACGGATGGTCGGCCGGTCCCTCCCGATGCAACAGGCCGTGGAATTGGCCCGGAAAGTCGCGCCGACCGACGCGACCGTATTGTTGACCGGAGAGACCGGAACAGGGAAGGAGGTATTCGCCCAAGCGATCCACCAAGCCAGTGGGCGGGCGCAAAAACCTTTCCTGGCGGTGAATTGCAGCGCCCTCGGCAAGGAAATCCTCGAAAGTGAAATGTTCGGGCACAAGGCCGGATCTTTTACCGGAGCCACCCGGGATAAGGCCGGTTTGTTCGAGGAAGCGGACGGCGGGACCATCTTCCTGGACGAGATAGGGGAGATGGACCTGGGCTTACAGGCCAAATTGCTACGGGTCCTGGAAACCGGCCGCTTCCTCAAGGTAGGGGAGACCCGGGAGACCCGGGTGGATGTCCGCATCATCGCTGCGACCAACCGAAACCTGACATCCGCTTGTGAAAAGGGAACCTTCCGGCTCGACCTTTTCTATCGTTTGTCGGTCTTTCAAATCCAGTTGCCGCCTTTGCGGGAGCGCTCGGAAGATATCCTGCCGCTGGCAGACCATTTCATCCGCCGATTTTGTGAGCGGCACGCGCAGGCTCCGTACGAGATGGAGGAGGGGTTCAGGCAAGCTTTGGTCCGGCATCCCTGGAACGGCAACATCCGCGAGTTGAAGAATGTCATCGAACGGGCGGTCATCCTGGCGACGGACCAGCGGCTGGCGGTCGGTTGCCTGCCGATGGATTTCCAGGCGGCGGCGGCCGGGGGCGGCGGCGATTCCCTGCGGTTGGCCGCCATGGAAAAGGAACACATCCGCAAGGTGTTGGCCTACACCCGTGGCAACAAGACCAAGTCGGCGGAACTGCTCGGGATCGGATTGGCGACGCTGTACCGGAAAATAGAGGAGTACGGAGTACAACCCTGAACAGGTGGACGGTTTCCTGTCGACCGTCAGGCAAAGCCTGGTGGCCGTCGGCTCCCCGACACATAAACCCAACTTGAAAATGGCGACAGGAAGATTGGAAAGCATCGCGGTCCGTACCGGCCGGAGGTCCCCCATGCAGGTATTGGAATCCGTGCGCCTGGATCCGGCCGAAGGCTTGGCCGGCGACCATTATGCCGGAAAAAGCGGAAAGCGGCAGGTGACATTGATCCAGGCGGAACACCTGGCCGTGGTTGCCAGCCTGTTGGGACAAGCGCGTGTGGATCCGCTGCTGACCCGGCGTAACCTGGTCGTCTCCGGGATCAATCTCCTGTCGTTGGCGGGAAAGACTTTCCGCCTGGGTGGCGCAGTGCTGGAAATGACCGGACTGTGCGAGCCCTGCGAGCAGATGGAGGAAAACCTGGGGCCAGGCGGATACGATGCCATGCTCGGTCATGGCGGCATTACGGCAATAATCCGCACGGGCGGCCTGATTTCCGTCGGAGACCCCCTGGAAATCATCGGGTGAATCCCTCGGAGGAGCTGTCCGGCGGCCCGGGCGTATCTCCCGGCCGATAACTTACGAAAACAGGACCATGTGGCATCAAGTCCGGAAGGCCGGCTGGTTTGTCCGGGCGACAAACTGGGAGTACTGGCCGATGTATCTTTCCAATCTCCCTTTGCTCCCCATCTGGCTGTGGTTCGCGGTGCGTGCCCGGGACGCGTTCTTCTTCAGCGCCGTGAATCCGGTCATCGAAACCGGCGGGTTGTGGGGCGAGTCCAAGTACAATATCCTGCGGCGGATTCCATCGCAATATCTCCCGAAGACCCTTTTTTTTGCCGCCGACCGGCCTCGGGAGGAAGTCCTGTCCGAAATTGAGGCCGAAGGATTTACCTATCCCTTGATTGTCAAGCCGGATGTCGGGGAGCGCGGTTTTCTGGTGGCGCGGGTGGAGGGCCGCGACGAGTTGGCGGCCTATCTGGATCAGCACCGCATCGACCTGATCGTGCAGGCCTACGTTCCGGACCCCGTGGAAATCGCGGTACTGTACCATCGCTTCCCCGGCAGCCGGGAAGGGAAGGTGACGTCCGTCTGTCTCAAGGAGACCTTGAAGGTCAGGGGGGACGGTGTATCGACGGTGGCGCAGTTGTTGGAAAGGGAGGAGCGGGGCCGGTTACAACGGGAGCGCCTGGAACGGGCGCGGCCGGAATTCCTGGACAGTGTTCCGGATGCCGGCAGGGTGGTCGAGGTGGAGCCGATCGGCAACCACAGCCGGGGGACGATGTTCCTCAATGGGAACCATCACATCGACGCGGCCTTGACCAGGATTTTCGATGCGGTTGCCCAACACATGGCGGACATCCACTACGGGCGGTTCGACATGCGATGCCGTTCGATCGAGGACCTTCGGCAGGGAGGGGCCTTCCGGATCCTGGAGTTCAACGGTATCGGGGGGGAACCGGCGCATATCTACGACCCATCCTACCCCATTTGGCGGAAATACCGGGATATTTACCGACATTGGCGAATCATTTACCAGCTATACCGCCGACAGGCACAGCACGGCATGCGAGGGATGAGCTTCCGCGAAGCTTGGCTCCGGTACAAGCGATACAGCCATTACAAGAAACAGTCGGGTCGACCGGCGTCCGGTCCCGGTCGGTAAATACCGGCACCGTACGCCCCGATTCGGAATTACAGCGCCCAAGACAGTGATCACACATTTCCTGATTGCATACGGTATCAGTTTCATCGGTTCCCTCCCATTCGGGATGATCAACATGATGGTTGCCCAGACGGCCATCCGCAAAGGGCTCCGCTATGCCTTGTGGGCAGCCTTCGGAGCGGCCTTGGTGGAATTCTTCCAGGTGTTCGTCGCCGTCAAGTTCACTTGGTTGTTCACGGATGCGCCCGGTGTGGAACGGATTTTCCAATGGATTGCGGCGGTCGCCTTCCTGTCGGCCGGCGGGTATTTCCTGTTTTTTGCCCGGCCGGCCGGGGTGGTGCCGGCGGGAGAACCGGCGGGGCGGCGTCGAAACGAATTTTTCAAAGGGATGCTGATCAGCTCCCTGAACCTGATGGTCATTCCGTTTTGGATTTTTTACGGAACCCTCTTGGCGGCGAACGGCTGGTTGGTGCGGGAAAACCAGTATGTGCTGGCTTTCAGCGTCGGGACGATGGCGGGTACGTTTACCTTGTTGACGGGATATGCCCTGTTGGGAGAGAAGATACTCAGCAAATCGGCGCTTGTCACCAGATGGGTGAACAAGTTCATCGGAATGGCACTCGTCTTGTTCGGATTGTTCCAGCTTTACAAACTATACTGAGTTCCCTGCGGCTTGTTCGCCGGGAAAGGGGCTGCCCGGAGGGAGCAAGGGAGCGCGCGGGGCGTCCCTTGCTCCGCAGGGGGAGGGCGTTTCGGCGGCCTGTCGCGGTCGCCATCCGGCGGGGTTCAGCAGAAACGGTCGTAAGCCATGCGGAGATTGGCGGCGATGATGTCCGCACTGCGGCCCTCGATGTGGTGCCGTTCGAGGAAATGGACCAGCCTGCCGTCCTTGAACAGGGCGATGGAAGGAGAGGAAGGCGGGTAAGGCAGCAGGTATTCCCTGGCTTTTTCCGTGGCCTCCCGGTCGACACCGGCGAATACGGTGACCAGTTTGTCCGGCCGTTTGCCGCTGTCGAGGGACATGCGGACCCCGGGGCGGGCGTTGGCGGCGGCGCAGCCGCAGACGGAGTTGACCACTACCAGGGTGGTGCCGTCCTGCTGCTCGAGGGCCGTCTCCACGGCATCGGCGGACGAAAGGCTTTCGAATCCCATGTTGTGGAGTTCCTGCGCCATGGGTGCGGTCAGTTGTATCGGATACATAGTGTTAAAGTTGATGGATGGAATATTGCGCAAAATTATTCAAACGAGCCTTAACTAAGTACAAACAAGGGAAATGAAAGTTCGACGCGCCCGGGGATAAAAAATGGGGGCGGTCTGGTCCGCCGGCCGGCATCCGGGAAGACAAATGCTTGGGAACAGCGGTTGTCCGGAGGCGGAAGCTCCATGGGAATGCCTACATTTGTCCACACACAATAACCGATGGAAAGATGAAACAGGGAATCTTGGGAGCCGTTCTTCTTGTAGCGGCCATGTCTTGGTCGCTGACTTGGCAGGCTTGTACCAGCGATGAGTTGCCGCCGCCGACGAGGCCCGCCTATTGTGATACCGTCAGCGTGACCACTTATGGGAACGGCGTCCGCACGGTCATCGACAACACCTGTTCCTATGCGGGTTGTCACGACGGCGGAACGGGGATCGGGCCGGGGGATTACACCGGGTACCAAGGTATTTTGCCGCACCTGGCGAGCGGTTCGTTCCAGGAGCGGGTCATCAACCGGCAGGACGACCCCGTCGTCGGGATGCCGCCCGACCGTTCCGTGTATGTGGAATCCCGCCAGGACGACCTGACGGAACGGGAATTCCAGGTCCTGCAATGTTGGTTGCTCGAGGGATACCCGGAATAGGGGGCGGTCCGCCGTCCGTCCGGACGGGATTCGGGAAGAAAATTTGATTTCTTATGAAAAGGTTTCCTATGCTGTTGGCTGGATTGGCCATGACCTTCGCCGTACACGGGCAGTTGCCGATGTTCCGGACTTTCCGCGACCGGTGGGTCATCAACAGCCCTTCGGTGGAGACATTGCCGACGCGGAAACTTGATGCCCGGATTGTGCATCGCTTCGGGGATATTGCCGGGGATGCCGGCGGGTGGCCCACCCTCTACGGGCTTGAGAACGCTTCGGATGTCGCCTTCGGGTTTGAGTACGGCTTTACGGACCAGCTGACATTCGGGGTAGCCCGTTCCAAGGGGGCGGGACCTTTGCGGCAACTGGTCAGTACGTCCCTGAAATGGCGGTGCCTGAGCCAAGGGCATCGGGGCGCGCCCCTGACGGTCGCCCTGTTCGGCCTTTCCACGGCCTCCACGGCGGGAAGTTCGGCCGATCCCTCCAGCATCAATTACTTCGAGGTGTTCCCGCACCGTTTGGTCCACCATGTCAGCCTGATGGCGGCGCGCCGCTTCACGGAGCGTTTCTCGCTGCAATTGGCGGGCGGGGTCACGCACCGGAACGTGGTGCCGTCGGGTGATGTCAACGACCTGTTCCATGCCGGTTTGTCCTGGCGCTGGCAACTATCCCGTGTCCTGGGACTCATCGGGGAGGCGGCCGTGCCGCTGAACGGCGCCCAGGCCCCTTTCGACCGGCCGACGGGAGACAACTACCGGCTGCCGCTCGGTTTGGGTTTCGAATTCGATACGGGCGGGCATGTTTTCCAGCTCAATTTCACCAACGCTACCGGGATCATGCCGACGGACTACCTCCCGTATACCAGGTCGGATTGGTCGGACGGCCAATTTCGGATTGGGTTCACCATTTCCCGCTTGTTCAACCGTTGAGGCGACGGAGCCGGAAGCCTGCCGGTCCCGTCGGCCGTCGGATACAGGATCTTGGGATTTCGGTCGCAATTACGATGAGATGAAAGCATACATACTTGTAGGGGCCACGCTGGCCATTTCCCTCCTGCCGGGGTTCACCGGGCATGGTCCCGCTTTTTCCCCGCCGGATGAGGACCGTACGGCCGTAGCGGATATCCTGGTGCAACTGGGCGATGCCGCGGCGCCGCACCTGCCGGATTATTCCCTCCCGGGTGTCGATCCCGCCAAAGGGTTGGAAATCATCCGTTACGGGCAGACGACCGGACCGGGCGGGGAGCCCACCGCCCGGGTGAGCCGCCATTTCGTCTGTACCTCCTGCCACAACATCCGGCGGGACGAACCGGACCTTTCCCGGACCGATCCCATGGGCAGGCTTCGGTATGCAGCTGAAAACGGATTGCCCTTTCTCCAGGGCAGTGCCTTGTACGGCATCGTGGACCGGCGGTATTTTTACAACGGCGATTATTACCGGAAATATGGCGACCTGGTCAAGGCCGCCCAGGAAAACCTGCGGGAGGCCATCCAGTTGTGTGCCACGGAATGTGCCCAGGGAAGGCCCCTGGCCGATTGGGAAATGGAGTCGGTACTGGCCGCCCTGTGGGACATCGGACTGGCCCTCGACGACCTGCGGCTCAGCGACCGGGAACGGCAGCAGCTGCAATCCGCGCTCCAACCCGGCCATGAAAGCGAACGGCCGGCAGCCATCAACCTGCTCAAATCGAAATACCTGTCCGGGATGCCGGCGACTTTCCTCGACCCGCCGGCCGACCGTAAGACAGGCTTCCCGACCCAGGGAGACCCCGCCACCGGTAAATTGCTCTATGAACGGAGCTGCCTCCACTGCCACGCGGAAAAACGTTACGCCTTCTTCAAACTGGACCATTCCGATTTGTCCTTCCGCTTTCTGCACCGGCATTTCCCGACATACTCCCGGTACTCGGTGTACCAGGTGGCCCGCTACGGCACACCGCCGATTCCCTGGAAAAAGGCCTACATGCCGCATTACACGGAGGAAAAGATGAGTGAACAGATGTTGGAGGACCTCCGGGCATACATCCGGCAGGAAGCGCTTGGCCGATAGGCCGCCCCCGTCGGTTCAGCGGGCGGCGATGGAAGGGGCGATGAAATCGGGAATGATGCCGGTGGCACGGATGTGGATGTCGGCCATTTCCTGGCTGGTGTTGCCGCTGAGTACCAGCAAGGTCTTGAGGCCGAACTTGTTCCCACCGAGAATATCCGTGTGGAGGGTGTCGCCGACCATGAGGATGTCCTGTCGGTCGACCATGCCGGCACAGCGGACCAAGTCGTCGTAAGCGTACATGAACATCTGCGAATCCGGTTTCCCGAAATGGATGAACTTGCGGTTCAGGATGCTTTCCACCAGTTGGGCGATGCTGCCGGTCGCAATCGCGACATCGTTGCGCGACACCGGATACACCTTGTCCGAGTTGGCCACGATGACCGGTATGTTCTTGCGGTTGATCAGGTTGACGGTCTTGTTGATGTCCTTGTTCCAATCGAATCCCTCGTCATCCAGGAATGCGAAGCCGGCGATATCATCGATGTCCTGCAGGTCCACTTCCCGGACCGGGATGGAGGGGAAGCCGGATTCCAGGATGTAAGCTGCCGCGTTTTCTGTGCCCAGATAGGCTATTTTTCCTCGGATTATCTTGTGCTGCAGGAAGTTGCGGGCAAGCATACCGGAGGTGATGATCTCGTCCTGCCGGAGGTTGTGCAATCCCAGCTGTTGGAAATTGTGGAATTGCTGTTCCTGGCTGCGGGAAGCGTCGTTGGTCAGGATACGCAGGTGGATGCCCCGGTCCCGCAGCGCATCGATGGTGTCCGACACGCCGTTAATCAGACCCTTGTAGTTCTTGACCACGCCGTAGGAATCGAGGAATACCGCCTTGAAGGTGTCGGCGATGTCGAGGAATGAACTTTGGGTGTACATATCCGTGCTGGTATGGAGGGAAGCGGCTGTTCGCAACCGGTTCCGCCGGCTTCCGCCAAAAAATCCGGTTTTTCCCGCAAAGTTAGGTATTTAGGGGGGAGTGGAAAACCTATCCTGCCTCCGGGCCCTCCCTGCAGGGACAAAGGTGGGGAAGGTTTCCCGGGACACCGGTCGTATTGCGGCGTTGAGGACCCTTGCCGTCGGCGTGTACGCAAGAAAAGGACGGATGGTACGAACAGCCTGGTTTTCCGGGTCGTCACCGGGGGGCGTGCACGCTTTCCCGGTGCTTTGCGGCAGGGCCGGTACGCTGACCATGCGGATCGTAGCTTTTTTCATTTTTTATCAAACATATCCGCGGGATGACTGTATTATAGGTTTTCCGGAGCACCCGACCGTAAGGCGGCCGAAGGTGGCCGGTCACCGGCGGACATCGACAGCTGCGCGGGGCCTGCGGGAAAAGTCATTCAACCATCCGTTATTCGTTATGCATCATTCTTTTCATAAGTTGCCGATCCGGTCCGTGACCCGGGAGACAGCCGATACGGTCACCTTGCGCTTCGGGATTCCGGACGACCTGAAAGCGGCGTTCACATACACCCAAGGACAATACGTCACCCTCCGGTTCCAGCTGGCCGGGCAGGAGGAGCGGCGTTCGTATTCGATGAGCAGCAGTCCGCTGGAGGATGGCCTGGCCATCACGGTGAAGAAGGTCAAGGGGGGAAAGGTGTCCGGATGGATCCACGACAACCTGGCGGCGGGGGACGAGGTCGAGGTCATGGGGCCGGAAGGTCGGTTCCACACACCCTTGTCGGACGAGCAGCAGAAGAATTATTACCTGATAGGGGCCGGCAGCGGGATCACTCCCTTGTTGTCCATCTTGAAGACCATCCTGGAGCGGGAGCCGATGAGTTATGTGTTCCTGCTGTATGGCAGCCGGACGGAGGAGGACATCATCTTCCGGGAGCAGCTGGAGGTGCTTTCCCGTCGGTTCGAAGGCCAGCTGTCGGTGGAGCATATCCTGAGTCAGCCCCGGCGGGAGAAGTCGAAAGGGCTCGGTGGTTTGTTTTCCAAAGGCAGGTTGTCATGGGCGGGCCGGACCGGCCGGATCGGGGCCAGGGAACTGTCGCAATGGCTGGCGGAGAATCCGCCGCGGCACAAGGTGTCCGAGTATTTCGTGTGCGGTCCTGGGAACATGATCGCTTCGGTGGAAAAGGCCTTGGCCGACTCGGGTGTGGACAAGCGGCATATCCATCGGGAATATTTCAGTCCGCCGGACAGTGCCCCGGTGCCCGGACGAGCGGAAAAAGCGGAGGGCACCCGGTTGACGGCGGTGCTGGACGGAAAGACCTATGAGACCGACGTCCCTGCCGGCAAGACCCTGCTGTTCGCGGTCATCGATGCCGGCGGGGATGCCCCGTATTCCTGCACCAGCGGTGCCTGCGCCACCTGCATGGCGAAAGTGTTGGACGGGGAAGTCCGCATGGATGCCTGTTATGCCCTGGACGAAACGGAGATTGCCAGCGGCCTGATCCTCGCTTGCCAGGCGCATGCCGTGACGCCCGCCGTTTCCATCACCTTTGATGTATGAGTCCGGTGGCTTCGGCGAACCGTCAGGGGGCCGTCTGCATGCCGCTGCGGCCTGAAAGCCGAAGCCACTGGGCTGTTTGGAAAGTACTTTCCGCGAACCTTTTCATGTCGAGATAGCGGTCGGGTAAGGCCGCCTTGTGGTCCCCGACCTGCCGGGTAGGATAGGCGTAAAGAGAGTGGATGCCGTTTTCCCGGGCCAGCATCAGGAATTCGGTATCGAAGATCGCGTATTTGTCGTCCGCATAGGTGCAGGCGAACGGCCTTGGTTCGCGCAGGAGGTCCATGCCGAAGGTATTGTTGACGTAAGGAAGGCCGAGTAAGCCCATGGCGGTGGGGAAAACATCCAGTTGGGAACCGACCGCCGACACGGCCTTCGGGCCGGGGATGAGCGCAGGGGCGTAAAACAGGAGCGGGATGTGCGCCAGGCTCAGGGGCAGGTCGTATCGTTTGTCGATGGCGGCACCGTGGTCGGCCACGAATACGAACAGGGTATTGGAAAACCAGGGCTGTCGGGCGGACCGTTCCATCAGCCGGCGGAGGGACCAGTCGACGTATTCCACGACCCCCAAGGTCTTGTTCCCGTGTCGGGGTTGGAAATAATCGGGGATGATATACGGGCCGTGGTCGCTGCCGGTCATCAGGGTGACGAAGAAAGGTTGGTCCGTGCGGGCCATATCGTCGATGACCTGGCCGGCGAATTCGAAGAGGAAATCGTCGGGTACGCCCATGGGGCCGACGACACGGTCCGTCGGATAATCGGGTTTTGCGTAAATGCGGTCGAACCCGTTGGCGGAGAGGAAGGGGCCGATATTGTCGAAAGCGGCGTCATGGGTTGTGAAATAGGCCGTCCGGTAGCCCATCGACCGGAGGACGTTCGGCCAACCGGCCATCTGGTCCACCTGTTCCAGGGGGTGTTGGCGTCGGAGGACCGGCATGCCGTAGAGCGTGGCATAGATGCCGGCGAAAGTATGGATGCCGGCGGAGAAGACGCTGTCGAAAGCCAAGCCGACGGTTGCGAGGCTGTCCAGGAAGGGAGTCAAGCCGTTCGGGTTGCCGTAGCGCCCCATTTTTTGGGCGCTCATGCTTTCCAGGAGCACCAGGACGACATTGGGCGGCGGGGAAGGAAAGGAGTCCGTGGCGACCATCCTGGCAACAGGCGAATCGAACGCGAAGTTGTCCCCGGAAAGGCCGAGGTAAGGCAGACAGTGGTGGAGCGCCGATGTATCGGGCAGGAACCGGACCTGTCTGCGGGCCGGATCCAACGCTTCCGGGAGGCTCCTGACGAAGGTGACGACGGGATTCAGTCCCAGCATGTTGGTCAGCCCGTAATCCGATACATAAGCGTCCCGGGCCTGCAAGGGAGCCTGGAAAGACAATTGGCCCCATGCGGCGAGGGCGGTCAGTCCGTAAGCGACAGGGAAGCGCAGGCCGGGCCGGCCTGCCGGCCCGGCCTGCCGGCGCAGCCGTTCCATCCAGCGTTGCTGTCGGCGGATGAAGAAATAGCTGAACAGGCCGAGGGGCAGGAATACCCAGCTGTATCGCCATTCCCGAAAGACCATCCCGCCCAGCAGGTCGGAATCTTCGTTGCCGGCGGAGACGAGGATGGAGGTGGTGACCCGGGCATGGAAATGGTGGAAATAGGGGAGGTCCGCCGCGCTGATGAAGAAACAGCCGGCATAAGCGAGGGACAGGAGGACGGCGAGGCTGCGGTACAAGCGGCCGGAACGCCATCCGAAGACATGGTCGAGGCTCAACAGGACGAGCGGGAGGGCCATGATGCAGGCGGAGGCTTGCGCGTCGAAACGCAGGCCGGTCAGGAATGCCTCCGGAATCCGCAAGGCGGCATCCCAGGGCGGCAGGTAACGCAGTTGCGGCAGTTCCTGCACCAGCAGCAGGAGCCGGAAGCCGGTGAAGCAGAGGAGTCCCGTCAGAAAGGAATCCACCCAATAGGCCAGTTGTCCGGGCCAGGTCCCGAAGGAAAGAAAAGACCGAATCCGATTGGTTGTCATTTGTCGCTAACAGTGGGCGCGGAACCGGGACCTCGTCTTGGCAGGAAACATCCGTCCCGGGTTCGTCTTCGCCGTTGCCAACGCAAAAGTAGGATAAAAGCCGGATGGAAAACCCCACAATATCGGGCGCGGGGGCAAGGGGCGGGGAGTGCGGTCCGGCAAGGGCCGGGAGATGCCCCTCATTGGAAGTCCACCTGAACCATGTCATCCAGGTACAGTCCCAGCATGCTGCTGGCCTTGCCCATGTGGATGGCGATTTCCAGGAACCCGGCGGAATTGAACAGGCAGAGGGTTTCGCCGACGGGAACGTCCCCGTAGTGGCGGCTCAGGACGGCGACCGGGTCGTGGCGTTTGAAGAAAAGTTGAAACGTCCTGCCGTTGCGTATTTTTTCGAAGAGCTCCCGGCGGATATTGACGATGGCGTTCTCATAATGGTCGATATAGATGACGGCGCCCCGGATCTGGGAAGTGCTGATGACGGGTTGCAGGGCGATTCTTTTCTCTGTTTCGCCGGCGGGAACACCGATGGCCGGGAAGGGAGCCTCGGAGAAGAACGTCTGCACGGCGGTAGCGAGCAATCGTTTCAGGGGAAAGGGGTGGCTGGGGTCGGCGGGCAAGCGGAAGACGGGCTGGGGGAGTTCTTCGAACATCAGGGAGAAAATACCGTTGTCCGGACCGATGAAATAATGGTCGAGGTGCCGGAAGGCGATGAAGTCGGTATGTTCCGGCCGGTTGTTGACGGTGACGATATGCAGGGTGCCCGTGGGAAAGCAGTCGTATGCGTTTTTCAGGACAAAGGCGCCCTGAACGATGTCATAAGGCTTGACCATATGGGTGATATCCGTAAAGCGGATGGTCGGCACCGCCTGAAGCATGGCGCCTTTCAGCATGGAGACGTAATAGTCCTTCATGCCGAAATCCGTCGTCATTGTAACCAGGTGCATGAGCGATCTGTTGAATGGTCCACCGGCAGGCAATTGCCGCCGACACGGCGGAGGAAGCCCTGCAAAGGAACACAAATTACGGGATGAAACCCTCCCATTTCGCCGATAGCTGACCCCGGCGGTCGTTCCGGTCACTTGCTTTTCGAATCCGGACAACAAGATACGGAATTCCGGCGTGGATTTCCGGGTGGGGACATGCTTCGGGGGCGGGCCGCCTCCGGCCGGTGTGTGCGCACCCGGCGGCCGGAAAGCGGAATGCGTCCGGGACGGCGGGCCGACCGATCCCGTTTTTTTGGGGAAGCTACCTCGGGAAGGTATCGGGGGGCATGCTTTGTTGTTTGCAAAATCCTACCTTTACGGACCTTTTGAGGCAGGCGCCGGCCGAAGGCGATGCAGGCGTAAACCGGGCGGAACTTCCTGTCCGTAGCTGCTGTTTCCTAAGGTGCCAACGAAAATTTACCGCGCATTGAGTGAAATAATTCTGACGGTGGAGGGGGTCGACCCCCTCGAGTTGTACGGCGAGCAGGATGTCAAGCTGAACCTGTTGCGCCGGGCGTTCCCGGACGTATCGATTACCGCCAGGGGGAACAACCTCAAGATGGTCGGGGAAAAGAAGCATACCCAGGGAGCCAAGGGAAAGTTCGAGCAGATGGTCCGCCTGTTGCGGGAACGGAAGACCCTTCCCACCCATATGGTGGAGGAGCTGCTGCTGGACGGCGGGAACCCGTTCCAGACGCATATCGGCGAAGCCGGGAGCAAGGTCCTGGTGCACGGGCCGGAAGGTAGGGTCATCCGGGTTAAGACCCAGAACCAGCGGAAGCTGGTGGAGGCATCCGAGGGTAACGACGTGGTGTTCGCGATCGGGCCGGCCGGAACCGGCAAGACCTATACGGCGGTGGCCCTGGCCGTCCGGGCCTTGAAGAACCGGGTGGTCCGGAAGATCATCCTGACCAGGCCGGCGGTGGAGGCGGGGGAAAGCCTGGGCTACCTGCCCGGAGACCTCAAGGAGAAAATCGACCCTTACCTGCGGCCGTTGTACGACGCCCTGGATGACATGATACCGGCCGAAAAGCTCAAGCACTTCATGGAAACCCGGATCATCGAGATCGCGCCGCTCGCCTATATGCGGGGAAGGACCCTGGACAATGCCTTCATCATCCTGGACGAGGCGCAAAACACTTCCTCCCTGCAGATCAAGATGTTCCTGACCCGCCTGGGGCCTTCGGCAAAGGCGATCCTGACGGGGGACCTCTCCCAGGTGGACCTGCCGCGCAACACGAAGTCCGGCCTGCGCAAGGCGATAGAGATCCTGGGAGACATCGAAGGCATCGGGGTGGTCCGGTTGACGGCGGAAGATGTGGTCCGGCACCGGCTTGTCAAGGAAGTCATCCGCGCCTACGAAAAGGACTCCGAAGCGCAGGTGTCCACCTGGGAGGAGAACCATGGCCGACTACCCTGGCGCAGCAAATCCGCGGCCCCGGAAGAGGAGTGACCGGGGCTCCTGCGGCAGGTGGGTTGCCGCAGCAGGCCGGGCCGATTTTTTGACGGCCGAATCCCGATCGGGCAGCACAATCATCGCCCTTTTTGTCGCCC
Organism: uncultured Saprospiraceae bacterium; assembly: GCA_964573725.1. GTDB lineage: Bacteria > Bacteroidota > Bacteroidia > Chitinophagales > Saprospiraceae > UBA6168. The sequence goes on along the minus strand of CAZNLJ010000017.1, from coordinate 42,158 downwards.
TGCATTGCTTTCTTATACTTTGTCCCCGCCAATCGGTACTTTCGCCTAAATTTGCCTTTCCGCCATAAGCGGACAGGAACGACGGTCGGAAGGCAACCTACGGGGTCCGGATGCCGCAACGCTGGCGGACAGGCCCCTTCCCCCGTCCGGCCGTCGTTTCTTCCGGCGCGTGTCCGTGCGACCGGCCCTATTCATTCTTTCACCTAATCCGAGAATTTTTATGAAGGTTAACTTTACCATGGGAAGTCTGTTCGCGATGATCCTTGGCATGCTGCCCCTGTGCGTTGCTGCCCAAAGTTCCGATCCGGAGACGACGGCCCGGCAGTACGTCGCCGCACATGCCGGGGAATGGGGGCTGACGCCCCGTGACCTGGACGGCATGACAGTCAACGATGCCTACACGGATCCCGCCACGGGTATCGCCAGGGTCTTCTTCCTGCAGCGGCACGAAGGGATTCCGGTGTACAACGCCATCCTGAATGTGAACATGAAGAAGGACGGCAGCGTATTCTATGTCGGGAAGCGTTTCCAGCCGAAATTGGCGGAGCGCATCAATACCGTCCAACCCGTCCTGTCCGCAGCGGCCGCCGTCGGCCGCCTGGCGGAACACCTGGGCCTGCCGGTGGCATCGCTGCAGCAGGTGGCCCGGCCGGATGAACGCTCCTTCGTATTCGGCAAAGGTACCCTCGCCAGGGAAGATGTAACGGCCAAGCTGGCTTACCAACCGCACGGTAACGCCGTGCTGCTGGTCTGGGATATCCTGCTGGCACCGGCCGGCAGCCATGACAAGTGGAGCAGCCGGGTGGACGCCGTCACCGGCGATGTCCTGGACGAATACAATTGGACCATCTATTGCCGGGTCGACGGCAGCGCCTTCCGGCGGCAGGACCACGATTGCACCGACCACGAAACCGGCACCCGGGAGCGGCAACAAGCCGCACTCAGCCAGAACGGCGCCACCTATCATGTTTGGCCCGCTCCGTTCGAAAGCCCCAACCACGGCCCCCGGACGTTCGTCACCGACCCGCATGACCCCGTCGCCTCCCCTTTCGGTTGGCATGACACCGACGGACAGGAGGGCGCGGAGTTCACGATCACCCGGGGCAACAACGCCCACGCCTACCAGGATCGCGACGATAACTCCTTCTCCCAGGGGGACGAACCCGACGGCGGTCCGGAACTCTTGTTCGACTTCCCTTACGAGTCGACCTGGGAACCGGAGGAATACATCGATGCCGCCGTCACCAACCTTTTTTTCTGGACCAACTTCATCCATGATTTCTCCTATCACATGGGCATGACGGAGGTGGCCGGAAACTTCCAGCAGAACAACTATGGCAACGGTGGCAACGGGAACGATCCCATGATTGCCCGGGCGCAGGCCGCCGCCAACACCGGAAGTGCCAACAACGCCTTCTATTCGCACTCGCCGGACGGCTCCAGCGGGTCGATCAACATGTTCATCTGGCAAAATTCCGGCTCCAAGTTCCTGAAAGTCGACGAACCGGCCAATATCGCCGGGGAATACGAAACCGTCCTGCCGAGCGCCGGCAACTGGGGGACGGGGGCGTATGTGTCCAGCACTCCGGTCACCGGGGAGGTCGTCATTGTCGCCGATGCGGTCGGCTCTCCGACGGATGGTTGCAATCCGCTTACCAACGAAGCGGATGTCCAGGGCCGGATCGCCCTCATCGACCGGGGTAGCTGCGAATTCGGGTCCAAGGCCAAGCGCGCCCAGGATGCCGGCGCCATCGGGGTCATCATCTGCAATATCGCCGGGGTGGACCCGCCGGGCGGGATGGCACCCGGTGCGGACGGTGGTGATGTCAACATCCCCGTCGTTATGATTACCCTGCCCAAATGCGATATCATCCGACAATATGCCGGCGCCGGCCTCGTCATCACCCTGGTCAATCCCGGCCAGCAGGTGCCTGCCTCCCTCGACGGCGACCTCGACAACGGTATCATCGCCCATGAATACGGCCACGGCGTCTCCATCCGCCTGACCGGCGGACCCAACGCTTCCTGCCTCGGCAACGCCGAACAGATGGGCGAAGGCTGGAGCGATTGGATCGCCCTCGTCACGTCCGTCCAACCCGGTGATGTCGGTGCGGGTGTCCGCGGAATCGGTACCTACGCCCTGCGCGAATCCACCGACGGACTGGGTATCCGCCGCTACCCCTATTCCACCGACATGAACATCAACCCGCTGACCTACAAGGATGTCGCCGGCAATACCGGCGTGCATGCCATCGGGGAGGTCTGGGTCGGCATGCTGTGGGACATGTACTGGGCATTCGTCGACCAGTATGGGTGGAGCAGCGATTTCTACGATCCGGCCAGCGGCAATAACATGGCTACCCGACTGGTTTACGAAGGGATGAAGACCCAGGCCTGCAATCCGGGCTTCGTGACGGGGCGCGATGCCATCCTGGCTGCCGATGAGGCGCTGTACGACGGCGCCCATGAATGCCTCCTGTGGGAAGTGTTCGCCCGCCGCGGTCTCGGGGAAGGTGCCGACGAAGGCTCCACGGACAGCGCCACGGACCAGGTGGAATCCTTCGAGGTTCCCTGCGCGTGCCGGAACGCCATCCGCCTGACGAAGTCCGTCACGGACTTCATCGAACCCGGCCAGGATATCGACGTGGCCATCCGGATCAGCAACTGCAAGACCGACCCGGTCTCCGGTGTCACCCTCACCGATGAGATTCCCGCCGGCACCCAGTTCAAGGCCGGTTCCGCCAACGTCCCGGCTACGGTCAGCGGCGGCGTCATCACCTTTGATATCGGCGCACTCGATTTCGGAGCCGTCACGGAAGTCACCTACCAACTGTCCAGCTCCCCGGACCTCCACTCCGTCCGCCGCTGGCTGGACGATGTCGCCGATGCCACGGCACTGGACAACTGGCTCTTCGACAGCGACCCTACCGGCTCCGCCGATAATATCTGGACCATCTCCGACCAGTTCGGCGGTTTCACAGGCGATTACGCCTGGTATGCCGCCAGCCTTCCGGCCGAAAGCGATGTGTACCTCGTCGCGGACGAGGACGTCGCGGCGTGGACGGTCGTGGGCGACCGGCCCACCCTCCGGATCTACCACCGTTACAACACGGAAGGTGGGGCCGACGGCGGCTCCATCGAGGTGAAACCCGTGGATGCGACGGAGTGGGAAAGGGTCGGCAACCTCATCCTACGCAACGGTTACCCCGGTGAGTTGCAGTACGGAACCCTGGCCCTGCCCAATGTCGGTGCCTTCTCCGGCAACAGCGGCGGCGAATTCGAAGCCACCTACGTGGATCTGTCCCCCTGGCTGGGCGAGACCGTCCACCTCCGCTTCCGATATAGTTCCGATGCGAACACGACCGTGACCGACGGCGGTTGGCTGATCGACGATATCGAATTCATGGACCTGATCCAATACAACGCCACCGCCTGCCTGTCCACCGCGGAAGGGGACCAGCTCTGCGCCAAGGCTCCGGAGGAGGGCACCATCGTCCAATCCGCAGAAGGGGAAAACGTCGCCACCACGGAAGTGCTCCGCAATCTGTCCGTCCGCGTCTACCCCAATCCGGCCAGCACATCGGTACAGGTAGCGCTCCAGAGCCAGTACGAACAGGAGGTCACGGTCAGCCTGTTGGCGATGGACGGCAGGACGGTCCTTACCCGGCAGGTAGGGGTCTTCGGCAATAACCACCTGACCCTGCCCGTACAGCAGCTTCCCGCCGGCATCTATGCCGTTACGGTCCGTTCGGCGGAAGGGACCATCGTATCCAAGGTCATGGTGGAATAACCGCTGTCGACCGGCGCGCCGTAACACCATGGACCGGGGCGGCGGTGTATCCTCCGGGATACTTGCCGCCGCCCCGTTTTTTGTATCCGGCGGTGTCGATGCCGCCGCCGGCCGGGCGTGGTCTCCGTTAAATAATTGCCAAAATTCAAGGCCGACTTGAAATCGTGCGGCAATAGCCGTATCTTGCACGTCTACTTCGAAAGGTCGTCGGTCATGAAACGTATACGCAATTACTTTCTTGTCTTTTTCCTTTCGCTGAGCCTCTCCAGCCCGGCGGATGCCGGCATTTCTCCCGACGAACCCCGCAAGGTGACGGTCTATCCCAATCCGGCCAGCCACTTCATCAGCCTTGACCGTGCGGACCAGGTCGACCAAATCGTGCTTTTCAACCTGGTCGGCAGGAAGCTCAAGACCTTCGAGTCGGTACGCGAGGGGGAACGATACGATATCAGCGACCTCCCGAGCGGCATGTACCTTGTCCAATTGTTGGATGTACAGAAAAAGGTACTGTCCACCGTCCGGGTGAGCAAGCGGTAATTCCTTTCCCCGGCTTCCGGGTCCGCCCGGCCTCGTCCTCCTTCCAGCTGTCTGTCTTTTCCGGATTTGATTCCTTCCCAGCCGGTCGGGCTCCGACCTCCCGAAGCCTTGTCCACCGTATCGGCGGTCCATGGAACCGCGGCGGCATACCCGGTCCACCTTCCCGTGACACCGGCGGCTTCCCGTCATCCAAGGCCGCCTGTGCAGACCGCCGGTCAGTACCCTTCCACCGCCCGAAAGAACGCCTCCAGCTTGGCTTCGTCCAGCCGCCCTGCTGTCCGGACGCCGGAGCAGAGGTCCAGCCCGAAGGGCCGGACAGCCTCCAAGGCAGCCTGTACGTTGTCCGCCCGAAGCCCTCCGGCCAGGAAGACAGGTACGGGTGATTCCAGGACAATCCGACGGCTCAGCCGCCAGTCGTGTACCTTGCCGGTTCCCCCCAGCTCCTTGACAGGCAAATCGGGCCTTCCGCTGTCCAGGAGCAAGGCGTCCACTTCGGGTGCGATGCGGAGGGCTTCCCGGACGCTGTGGTCATCCCGGACATGGATGACCTGAACCAGCCGGACCCCCGGCAGCCTGTCCCGCAGCAACCGGTAGCGCTCCCCTTGCAGTGCATCCACCAGTTGGACGGTGCCCGTCAGGACCTTTTGGTGGTGGGCCGCCACGGCATCCGCTTCGGTCTCGGCCGTCAGCAGGAACGTATCGACCGACGGCGGTACCGTACGGACAATGGCGGCGATATTTTCGTCGGGGATGGGGCCCGGTCCGCTCGGCATCCGGGCTACCAATCCCAGGGCATCCGCGCCGTGACGGATGGCCAATGCGGCTTCCGCCGGCGAAGCGATACAACAGATCTTGACACGGGTGCGCATGGATTGAAGAAGTTACAAAACATTAACAGGCAAATCGATGGATAGCGGACCAAAGTTACTAGATTGGGCCAAAAACATGAAACTGCAACTTTCCATCCTGCTGGCAGCCTGTGTGGCGGGCCAGCTTTCGGGCCAAGGGGCCCACGACCACGCCGCCCAACGGGCCATCGATTTTCCGGATGTCCCCGGATACCGCACCCTCGCCTGCGACCTGCACATCCACAGTGTCTTTTCCGACGGCAGTGTCTGGCCGGACATCCGGGTACAGGAAGCGGTGCGGGACAGCCTGGACCTGATTTCGCTCACCGAGCATCTCGAATACCAGCCCCATTCGGCGGACCTGCCCCATCCGGACCGGAACCGCTCCTACCAGCTGGCGGAGGAATATGCCCGTCCGTACGGGTTGCTGATCGCCCCGGGGTCCGAAATCACCCGGGAGATGCCGCCCGGCCATACCAACGCCATTTTTATCGAGGACGCCAACAAGCTGCGCATGGAGGACCCCGTGGCGGTTTTTCGCGAAGCGAACCGGCAGGGCGCCTTCCTGTTTTGGAACCATCCCAACTGGATAGCGCAACGGTCGGACGGAGTGGCCCGGTTGACGGACATGCACCGGCAATTCATCGCGGAAGGGCTGCTGCATGGAATCGAGGTGGTCAACGAACTGACCTACTCCGACGAGGCCCTGCAAATCGCTTTGGACCACAACCTGACCATCATGGGCACTTCCGACATCCACGGCCTGGTGGATTGGAATTTCGACCTGGCGAACGGCGGGCACCGGCCCGTAACGCTCGTGTTGGCGGCGGAGCGGTCCCTGGCTGCGATCAAGGCGGCCTTGTTCGAACGACGTACGGTGGTGTGGCACAACAATACCCTGATCGGTCGGGAGGAACACTTGCTCCCCTTGTTGGCGGCATCCGTCGAAGTGACCGGAGCCTATTACAACGGCACCTCCTCCGTTGCGGTGGTGGAGATCACAAACCGGAGCGATGCCGAATTTGTCCTGCTGAACCAATCCGATTATCGGTTCCACGATGATGCGGGCCTGTTGGTATTGGCGCCCCATGGCCGGACGAAGGTGGAAGTGAAGACAGGGGAGCAGCGGAGCCGGTTCGACTTGTCCTTCGCCGTGCTGAATACGGTCACGGCGCCCGGCCGGAACGCCCGGCTGACCTTGTCCGTGGCGGTTCCCTGAAAGCATGGTCCCGGACCTCGGTCCAGGTGCCTGTCCACATCGGCCGGCAAACCGCACCGGATATGCCGGCCGATGCGGACCTGCAGGGTCTCTCCATCCATTTCGGCCGTCGGCGTATCCAGATCGACAGGGCCTGGACACGCAGGCAGGTGTCAGATGACAAGCAGGACCAGTCCGTGCTTCCGGATCTCCGTTCCGGCGGGGAGGGTGAGGGTGGCTTCCCAACGGTACAGGCCGGGCGGTGCCATACCGCCGCGGTACCGGCCATCCCAGCCATTGTCGGCATCGTTGGTACGGATGTCCCTTCTTTCGAAGACCCGATTGCCCCAGCGGTCGGAAATCCGGAACAAGGCTACCGGGAGATTCCCTTCCGATTGCGGAAAAAAGCGGTCGTTGGTGCCGTTGCCGTCCGGGCTGAAGGCGGTCGGGAAATAGATGGCCGGGGTATCCCGGACACGGAGAACAAGGTCATCGGAGGCGGTACATCCGTTTGGGTCGGTCATCACCACCTTGAGCAGGGCGGTACCTTCCAACAGGACGGAGGGTTGCGGACAATTCCGGCAATCCAGGCTGCCCGCCCCGGATAGTTCCCACCGGAAGCTGTTTTGGCCGAGGTCGCTGCTGGAGAAATCAAGGGAAGTGGGCCCGCCCGCCGCAAAGGTACGGTCTTCGCCCAGGTTGATCCAGACGGGTGGGGCGGATACGACCTCCACCGTATCGAGGTAGGTGCCGCAGGGGCCGGTGACCGTGACGGCGTAGGTGCCGGGTCGGTCCACGAGCAGGGTAGGGTGGGGGGAGCCGTCGCTCCAGGCATAGGACAGGGCACCGCCGGCCGCCGACAGCAGGAGGCTTTCCCCTTGGCATAGGACCGGGGCGGCCGGTTCGATGAGTGAGCCGGAGCCGGCGACCTTGACGGGTGTCGGGTCCTCTTCCGCCGGGGTGTCGGGATTGTCGGAAAAGCGGGTGGTTCCCAAACCGACGGGAAAAGGGACGACGGCAGCCCGGGAGGCAAAGGTCCCGGTATCGGCGCCGACCTGGACCAGGACGGAGAAAGATTGCCGGTCGAGCAACACTTCCATACCTTCCACCGCCAACAGGTGCGTGCCCCATCCGGAAACGATTCCGGAAGCGGGTAGTTCCTGCACCATGTCGGTCAGCACGAATTCGGCCGGCAGGGAATCCTTGAGTTGCAATTGGCCGTAGGCGATGCCCGCGGTGTTGAGGAAATGATAATCCAGGGTGACGAGGCCGCAAGGGACCACCGCGGGAGGGTTGGCGGTCTTGGTCAGGTTAAGTCGGTAGGGGCAAGCGCAACCGTCCCCTTCACTGCCGGCGGGCCCCGGGAACCGTCGCCGGATGTTCCCGGTGAACTTATTGAAAAGCAGCAACCTGTTTTGTTGGCCTTCCCCGCTGTCGAGTCCGTAGAGGTTGCCCCAGCGGTCGAAGAAAAGGGAGCCGAGGGCCTTGACCTGCGGTTGGGCGGCATAGTTGACGCTGGTGACGAGTCCGGCGCTGCTGACCTTGACCAGGCGTTTGCGGATATCGTCGAAGCCGAAAAGGCTCCCGAAAACAGGGTCGAATGCGATGTCGGAGATGCGGACCGGTTCGTCGCTGACGATGGAGGCGAGTCCTGCGTAATAGGGAGGTTGCAGGTTGATGGTGTACAACGATTTCGCGTCGCCGCCGGGTTCCAGGCCCACGACGAGGAGGGCGCCGCCCTGCGGGCGCACTTCCCCGGCGAAATATTCCAGGGAGAGGTCGAGGTTGGGCGGCACACCGAGGTCGGTGACGGAGCCGTCCGCATAAATTCGAAGCAGGTTCCAGGAGCCGGTTTCCAGGCCGTAGAGCAGGTTGTCCGCCACGTTGAAGCCGACGGCGGTGATCCGGTGGCCCAGGTCCTCGGACAAGGTGGTGAGCACCGGCATTTCCGACAGGGCGGTGTCCCGCCGGATGGCGACCAGGCTGCTGTGTTGGCCGTCCCCCCCGACCTGGTATAGCCGGCCGTCGCAGGGGAAGGCCGGCTGGGCCGGGGAATCCGGTGACAGCAGCAGGAGGATAGCCACCGACAAGATTCGAAGCCGGGCGGCCACAAGCGTCCGGCGGTGGGCGTTTGGCACAAGCATATCGATGCGTATGGGTCAAAGATGGCGAAATTCCTTCAAAAAGGCAATCGGGAAGGCGGCCGGTGGCCTGCGGGGGCAACCTGCGGCACCACGGCACCCTATGAAGACAAGCGGCGGGGCGGTAAGTTCATATCGCCATTCTCCAGCCGATTGTTTACATTTGGGCCTGACCCGGGTTGTGGTGCGGAGACGGGTGGCGATTGCCGTGGACGGGACCTCGATATGTCATTTCAAAATTCAAAACTGTAAGACATGAAAAAAAGCATCCTCATCGCCATTGTGGCAGCATGTACCTGGGCGCTTCCTTCCGGATGGGCCAATCCGACCCCACCGGACGACAAGGACCTTATCGGTCGTTGGGACCTGACCGTGGAATGGGAGGGGCGGCAGGTTCCCTCCTGGTTGGAGGTGAAACTATCGGGTATCCGTACCCTGGTCGGCTATTTCGTGGCGGACGGGGGGAGTGCGCGGCCCATTTCCAAGGTACATTTCGAAAATGGGAAGGTCGGTTTCCGGATTCCCCCGCAATGGGAGGACAGTCCGGACGACCTGGTATTCGAAGGCATGTTGTCGAACGGCCGCCTGCGTGGTACGATCACCACCCCGGACGGGAAAAAGCATAGCTTCACCGGTGAAAGGGCGCCGGCCCTTCGTCGGGAGGGGCCGGTGACCTGGGGCGAGCCCATCAACCTGCTCAACGGGAGGGACCTCGGCGGTTGGCATGCCCAGGGTTCCGACAACCAGTGGGTGGTGGAGGACGGGGTGTTGAAGAGCCCCCGCTCCGGTTCCAACCTCTTGACGGACCAGGTATTCGATGATTTCAAGCTGCACATTGAATTCCGGTACCCGGAAGGGAGCAACAGCGGCGTATACCTGCGCGGCCGTTACGAGGTGCAGGTCGAGGACAGCCGCGGGAAAGAGCCCTCCTCCGTATATTTCGGCGGAATCTACGGCTTTCTGACGCCGAACGAGATAGTCGCCCGGGCACCCGGGGAATGGCAGAGCTTCGACATCACCCTGGTCGGCAGGTTGGTCACGGTGGTGGCCAACGGCAAGACGATCATTTCCGAACAATTGATTCCCGGCATCACGGGTGGGGCGATCGACAGCAAGGAAGGCGAACCCGGCCCGATACTCCTGCAGGGAGACCATGGGCCGATCGAGTATCGCAACATCATCCTGACTCCGGCGCGCGGCCGATAGTGTATCGGCCAGCTTGCCGGCCGATGCCCGACACCGGCAGACATCGCGGCGGAGGCCACCGGAAAACGAATCCGTCCCGACGGGTTCGTTTTTTGTTGGCAGGAAGGGGCCGATGGGCCGTCCGCCGGAAATCCGGCCGGTACAAGGGGCAAATATGCGGTGTCCCCCCTTCGGCAATACCGGAATATTATGCTTACCTTGCGGTCAAAATCAAAATATTCATCTCAAAATAAGAATCAGGATATGGGTACTTTTCAAATCAAGAAGACCGACACGGTGTACGATGCCATCGTCGTCGGTTCGGGTGCCGGCGGCGGAATGACGGGGTATGTCCTGGCCAATGCCGGTTTCAAGGTACTGATGCTGGAGGCCGGTCCGTATTACGATCCCAAATTCCACTCCCAACAATTGTTTTGGTCGTACCAGTCCCCGCGTCGGGGCGCAGGTTCCACGCGGGCGTTCGGCGAGTTCGATGCCGCCTTCGGCGGTTGGGAGATAGATGGGGAGCCGTACACCACCAAGGCGGGTACGCAGTTCGACTGGTTCCGGTCCCATATGTTAGGTGGGCGGACGAACCATTGGGGGCGGATTTCCCTGCGTTTCGGTCCGCATGATTTCAAAGGGAGGACCCATGACGGGGTCGGGGACGACTGGCCGATCGGCTACGATGACGTCAAGCCCTATTACGACAAGATAGACCGGCTGCTCGGCATTTACGGAACGGTGGAGGGCTTGGAGAACGAGCCGGACGGAATCTTCCTGCCCCCTCCCAAGCCGAAGCTGCACGAGTTGTTCGTCGCGAAGGCCGCCAAGAAGGCCGGTGTCCCGGTGATTCCGGGTCGTGGGTCCGTCCTGACGGAGAAATTGCCGGGTAACGACGACCGGCAGAAATGTTTCTACTGCGGGCAATGCAACCGCGCATGCCGGATCTACGGGGACTTCTCCTCCTCCTCCTGCCTGGTCATACCTGCGCAGAAGTATACCCAGAACCTGGAGTTGGTCTGTAACGCCATGGTGCGGGAGGTGCTGACGGACGAGGAGGGGCTCGCCAAGGGGGTATCCTACGTCAACAAGGAGGACGGGCAGGAATACCAGGTCAGGGGCAAGGTGGTCGTGTTGGCGGCCAGCGCCTGTTCTTCGGCCCGTATCATGCTGAATTCCCGCTCCGTCCGGCACCCCAACGGCATCGGGAACGGCTCCGACCTGGTCGGCAAATACCTGCACGATTCCACGGGGGTGGCCCTCGGCGGATTCCTGCCCGAACTCATGGACCGTAAGCGGTACAACGAGGATGGGGTCGGAAGTGTGCACATCTATTCGCCCTGGTGGAAGGACAACCGCCGGGACAACCTGGATTTTCCGCGGGGATACCATATCGAATACTGGGGCGGCTTCGACATGCCGGCCTATGGGTTCGGCTTCGGCATGCACGGCCTGAATGGCAAGATGCCGGACCGGAACGGTCAACCGAAGGAAGCGGGCGGGTACGGCGCCTCCCTCAAGGACGACTACCGCCGTTTCTTCGGAACCAATGTCGGTATGGCCGGAAGGGGAACCGGGCTTGCGCTCAAGGAGAACTATTGTGAGATCGACCCGAATGTGGTGGACAAATGGGGGATTCCGGTGCTTCGTTTCCATTACAAATGGACGGATGCGGAGGTTCGTCAGGCCAAGCACATGCAGGAGACCTTCCAGGAAATCATGCACAACATGGGGGCGGAGATCACCTGGGGTTTGCAAGGCCCGGAAACCAGCTACGGCCTGGAAGCTCCGGGGCGGATCATCCACGAAGTCGGTACCACCCGGATGGGGGACGATGCCCGTACTTCCGTCCTGAACAAATGGTGCCAGTCGCACGAAGTGAAGAACCTCTTCGTGGCCGACGGCGGACCGATCGTGCAGCAGGGCGACAAGAATTGTACCTGGACGATCCTGGCCTTGGCCATGCGGACTTCGGAATACATTGTCGAACAAAGGAAACAAAACAATATTTGACGGATGCCATGGCTGGCATCTGCCGATCCTAAATAAAATATCATCGTATGAACCGAAGGAAATATCTGAAATTCGTTGGGGTGGGCTCGGTCACGGCCAGTGTCCTGTGGGAAGCCTGCCAGCCGGAAGCGGCGGATAACGGGGCGACCGGCGAGCTCCCGGAGGTTTTGGAGGCGGGTCGTCAGGATTTCGAAATCGAGCGTGACCGGCGACTGCTGGGCGAGACCTTCTTCACCGACCACGAGATGGCCACCCTTGCCATCCTGGCGGACATCATCATTCCGCGGGACGAAACCTCCGGCAGCGCCACGGAAGCGGGCGTGCCGGATTTCATCGAATTCATCGTCAAGGACATTCCTTCCCACCAGGTACCGATGCGGGGCGGGCTCCGCTGGCTGGACATGGAGAGCGTCCGCCGTTTCGATCGGGCTTTCAAGGATTGTGCCGAGGCGCAGCGGATGGAAATCGTGGAGGACATCGCCTGGCCCAACCGGGTGAAGCCGGGTATGGAGCAGGGGGTGGCTTTCTTCAACCGGATGCGGGACCTGACGGCCACCGGGTTTTTTACGACCGAAATGGGAATCGCAGACCTGGGTTATCAGGGAAACCAACCGAACGAATGGGCAGGGGTGCCGGAGGAGGTCTTCCGGCAGTACGGTTTCGACAGCAATGATATCGTCCGTTGACGGCCCCGGCCGCCGGTCGGCCGGGGAGCCGGTTTGATTCCGCGTGCGGCCAAACACGGCAGGCACGGTTGTGTGCATGACGGGAAAGGCCCTTGGTCGCTTCGGCGACCCAAGGGCCTTTGTTCGTCGGCCTCCGGCCGTCCGTCCCCTCGGTGCGCCGCAAGAAAGCGCGGGAATTACATACCGGCAACACGTTGTTTTCATTTTCCCGCAAAATGTCGTAAAGAGCTCATTTGCTGCCGTTCCCGTCGAATCCATGTCCGCTTCCCAACGTAAATGGTACCGTCCGCCGGGACGGGATCGATTTTTGGCATGATATTTAAATAAGGTATTTGTTTAATTTGTCAGCGCTCGGGCAGGTAAAAAAACACGCTCATATAAAACAATATTTACTAACTTTAGCCCGATTTTGGAATTTTGTGTCCAATTTTGGCTATGAATATGAAACATGGTCATGGTCCCATGAAAGAAGTCCTATGAAGCCGATTACATGGCCATTCCCCTGTCCGGTCGGGCCGTTGGTGCCTTCCCGGGGTGAATGTCCGGTTACCCACCTAGCTTACACACGACGACACACAGCAGCAGCCGACGGATGCGATACCCCATCTTTTCCCAACGGTATCGTCCCGAGGATGGACATCCCTGTGGAATGCAACTGACGCTGTCCGGTCGGATTGGTTTCTCGCTCTTCTTTGGTCCCTGACATATAGCACCACATCCGGAAAAAACTGAGGTATGATAAACCGATTACTCCTCCTCCGGCTTTCGCGTTATTTCCTGGCGCTGAGCCTTCTCGTTTGGAATATCCGCCTGCAGGCCCAATCCCCCTGCGAGGGGGTCATCAACCAGATCGCCGACCCTTTCTGTCCCGGCGGTTTTCGGCAACAAAGTGCAGGGGATTTCTTCACCCTGCGTTATTGCGGGACGGACACGTTCTTCGTGGGGAACGCCAATTGTTTTGTCAACCTCCTCGTGCCGGGGGCATCTTTGAACATCAACCCGGTACCTGCCTCCACCACCTACAACGCCATGCTGACGGGATACATGACCGGCGACCCCATCCCTGCGGGGCAGGAGGTCACCATGGTCTATGTGGTATCCAACGGGACTCCCGAAACGACGGATACGCTCTGTTTCCAACTGGTTTTCGTCGATACCATCGCCCCAACTATCACGGCGGCCCTTTCGGACGCTTCGGTCGCCTGTGATGTGGCGGATTACAGCGGCTGGGCGGATGCGCACAAGGCTACCCTGGCTGGAACCAGTACGGACAATTGCAGCGTCGATACGGTCTATTACAGCCCGGAGACCTTCACCGGCAACTGCGGCAGCCAAACGGCCACTTTCTACGTGGCGGATGTCTGGGGGAATGTGAGCACCACCACGGCGACCTACACGACCTCCGACAATACCAAACCGGTTTTTGCGGGCCTGCCGGCCGCCCCCGCCCTTTTCCTGTTCTGTGATGCCACCATTCCGCCGCCGGCGGCCGTCACGGCCACGGACAACTGTCTCGGCGCCGTCACCCCGGTCCTGACCGAAATCAGCTCCCAGACGAACAACGGCACCTGCAACGACGCCACCTACACCATCACCCGCCGCTGGATAGCCACGGATGCCTGCAGCAATGCGGATACCTTCACCCAGGTCATCAATATCGAGGACCTGACCCCCCCGTCCTTCGACATCCCCGCCGACACCGTCATCAACTGCGACGCGAATACGGATACCCTCGCCCTGGGTGGCATCTCCAATATCGTCGACAACTGCGGTTCGGTCAATACGGTCCAGTTCACCGAACTCATCATCCCGGGTACCTGTCCCCAGGAAAGGACGATCCAACGGACCTGGACGGTGCGGGACGCTTGCCTGAACCAATTCGGTCAGACACAGATCATCACGGTCCAGGACACCACCCCCCCTACGGCGGTTTTCCCGCCGGATACGACCCTGAACTGCCTGGCTACAGCGGCCAATCCGCTTACGGCAGGTGCGCCGACCGGATTGACGGACAATTGCGACGGCAGTCCGACCGCCAATCACACCGACATCCAGACCCAGCTTGTCCTGAATTGCGAATACCTCATCCAACGGACCTGGACGATTGAGGACGACTGCGGCAATGTGTCCGCGCCCCATGTGCAAACGATTACGGTCAAGGACACCTTGGACCCGGTCATCGGCAATGCCGCGGCCAACCTGACCATCGCCTGTGATGATGCCATCGATATCGACAGCCTGTTCAACGCCTGGGTTTCCAGCCATGCCAGTGCCACGGCTTCGGACAACTGTTCGACCGCGGCCGTGTTGAGCTGGACGGCCGTCAACAGCGGCACCCCGGATGCGGCCGTCCTGCCGGCGCCCATGTGTACCCCGGGCATCCCGGGTATCTTCCGCCGGCAGACCGTCGATTTCATCGTGGCCGACCAATGCGGCAATACCGCCGTCACCACCGCCACCTTCACGGTCCGAGACGATGTGGCGCCGGTCATCTCCCAGGTGCCTGCGGATGATACCATCTCCACCGACCCCGGCGTCTGCGAGGCATTCGTGTTGCTGCCCCTGCCGATGGTGACGGAAGAATGCGGCAACTCCAGCTTCACCGTCAACCTGTCCGATACGCAAGGCCTGACCGCCCCTCCCGGCGACCCCATCGAGACGCCGGTGGACGACGTCTTCTTCGACCTCTTCGTACAGGGGCCGCCGATGACGGCCAGCGGCAGCGGTACCTTGACCATCAGCCTGAACGGCGTCGATGCGGAATCCCCGACCGAATTCTTCCGGGTCTACGGCGAGGACGGCACCCTGATCGGGCAGATGGCCCATACACCGGTCCAGTGCGGGGATACCGCGACCACTTTCTTCATCGATGCGGACCTGCTCAACGAATGGGCTTACGACGGCGTAATCCGGCTGGTGCTCCAACCCAACATACCGGCGAACCAGCCCGGCCGGTTTTCGGTCAATCCGATCTGTCCCGGCGGTTCGGTATCCACGGCCTTGTCCTATCCGGCCATCCTGCCCGACCACCTGAAATTCGAGTACCGCATCAATGACGGCCCGCGGATCCAGGTCGCACCGGTGGCACCCGTCGCCGAGGTCCTGCCGAAAGGGGACAACACCATCCGGTACTACTTTTCGGATTGCGCCGGGAACGAGGACAGTTGTTCCTATTCCATCCGGGTCGAGGACCTGGAGGCACCGGAGATCCTTTGTCCGCCCAGTTTCATCGTGGCCCTGGGAATCGACGAGTGCGAGACGGACGTGACGGTGCCCTTGTTCTCGAGTGTGTTCGACAATTGCGGGGTGACGACGCCCACCACCCAACGGCAGCCGGCGGATTCCATGTCCGCACTCATCACCTACGCCTACAACCCGAACCTGAACGATTACGTCGCCAACGACAAGGTATTCGTATTTTCCGGACTGCAAGGGGATGCGACGCCCGGCGGCGTACAACTGGTCATCGAACTGCAGGCGGATGTCGAATCCGTCAACGAGTATTTCGAGATCTACGACAACGACAACAACCTGTTGGGTACCACCCAGACGAACGTGGTCGTCCCGGGTGATTGCAACACCCCCGCCCGGGCGGTGTTCAGCATCCCTGCCAATGTGTTCAACGATTGGGCTTCCGCCGGAGACATCCAGGTGACGGCCCGCTCCTTCATGAACTACCCGATTCCGCCCGCCGGTCCGGGCTGGGGGATCAATCCCTGCGATCCGGCCATGGTTACGGCGGACGGGGACACGGACGGCAGTTATATCTATGCGACTTTCGTCTATGAGAGCGTGGAACCCCTGTTCTACGCCTCCGGCGCCACGTCCATCGACACCGTAAGCCTCACGCCGCCGCTGGACGCATCCACTTATACCCTGAACCAGGGGGTCACCACCTTCACCTATCAGGTCACGGACCTGGAGGGCAATACGGGCAGTTGCTCCTTTGACATTGACGTACAGGACGTGACCCCTCCGGTCGCCCTTTGCGGCCCTACCTTCGTGGATATCAATCCTTCCGGTATAGTGGTCGACACGCTGGAGCCGGCTGATATCGACCTCGGCAGCCATGACAACTGTCCGAATTTCACCATGGAGGTCATACCCAACATCATCAACTGCAATACGGCCGACTTCAATCCGGTCGGGGTACAGCTGGTGGTGACCGATGCGGCCGGTAACGTATCGACCTGCAACACCTTCGTCAATGTCACGGTCACGCCGCCGGCACCGACGGTGACGAGCGATTGCGGCAGCAGCACACTCCAGTTGCAAGCCAATGCACCCGTGGTGCCGGGCAGCGGTACCACTCCGTACCAATACACCTGGTATGACCCGAACGGATTGTCCTTCGCCTATACGGCCAATCCGGTCATCCAGGATGCCAACCTCGGGGATGTGGGCTTCTACAATGTGGTGATCGAAGGCCTTACGGGTTGTCAATCGGTCGCGGTCGTGCAGGTCACCTGCGACCTGTTGCCCCTGGCCAAGCCCGGCATCAGCGCCCAGGAAAGCGCCGTCTGCTCGGCGGAGGATATCAAACTTGCCACGAGCAGCGTGTGCGGGACCACGGTCCAATACAAGTGGTACACGACCGGCGGCGACCTGGTCGGCACCACCACGGTCCCTTCCCTCACGTTTGCCGCCCCGGCCGCCGGGACCTACGCCTATTACGTCGTGGTGGAGCGGAACGGCTGCGATTCGGACCCTTCCGACCCGGTTACGGTGACCGTATTCACCACACCCGTCGCCACGCCGACGGTGAGCAATACCCTTCTTTGCGAAGGGGAAGCGATCCAACTGTACTCGCTGAACAACCAACCGGGCACCACCTGCACCTGGACCGGTCCCTGCGGATATGTATCGAACAATTGCAACCCCGCACCCATCGCCATCGCCACCACCTGCAACAGCGGGAATTATGAGCTGACGGTCAGCAAGGGGGCCTGTGTATCGGAGCCTGCCACCCTCACGGTGACGGTTGTGCCGAAGCCCGCCACCCCCCAGTTGTCCAGCTCGACCGCCGCCATCAATCCGGCCTGCGAAGGCGATTCGGTGATACTGACGGCCACGCCCATACAAGGGGCCAGCTCCTACCTTTGGGCAGGGCCGGCTTTCCTGACCTTCACCACGTCCGCGCCGGTTCTCGTCATTCCGGATGCCGACCTGGACCTGCATGCGGGGAACTGGACGGTCAAGGCGATCGGCAATCCTTGCGAATCGGAGCTGTCCCTGCCGGCCACCGTCCATATCAGTCCCCTGCCGGAAGCGGTGACCCTGGCGGCGACCCCCGCGGTGTTGTGCGAAGGACAGACAGTCCAGCTCTCCGCTTCCTCCTCCCTGGCGAGCGGCACCTACCAATGGACCTACCCCAACGGACAACAGATCGTGCTCCAGAACCCGGTAATCGGCAATGTCGACGACAGCTACAACGGTACCTACACCTTGACCGTCAGCAGCCAGTTCAATTGCTCCGTACAGGCTACCCTGAACCTGAGTGTGATTGATCGGGTGGAAATAACGGGCATCAGCAGCGATGTCCCGAGCTGTACGACCGGACCGGTCGGCGTCCAGATGGTGGCGACCTTGTTCCCGCCGGACGACGGTACCTATCAATACGCCTGGACCGGTCCTTCCTTTTCTTCGACCAGTCCGGCGGCGACCATCCCCAATGCGACCTTCGACAACAGTGGTGCCTACACGCTGGTGGTGACGAACACGGCGGGCTGCAGTTCGCTGCCGGCGACACTGAACGTCGCCGTCCCGGCGATCATACCGACCCCGCAGACGCCGGTGCCGGACCTGCAGGGTCCCTTCTGCGAAGGGGATGACGTCACCTTGACCACCAACGCCTATCCGGGCGGCGCTTCCTATGTATGGACCACCACCGCCGCCGGGGGCAATACTTTTGTGACATCCACGCCTTCCCTGATGTTGGATGACCTCACGGTGGCGGATGCCGGCAACTACAGCGTGGAATACATCGTGGCGGATTGTCCTTCCTCGACCTCCGGTACATTCACCCTGGTGGTCAACCCGAAACCGACCGCCTTGCCGCTCAGCAACAATCCGGTTTGCGAGGGAGAGACCATCCAGTTGGGAATGAACTGTACGACGGGCGCGATGTATGAGTGGAGCGGCCCCTCCGCCTTTTCGGCGACGGTCTGCAATCCGATTGTCGCCAATGCTTCCGCGGCCCTTCATGCGGGCACCTACGTCGCCCGGATCAAGGTCAACGGTTGCTGGTCCGATCCGGTGGCGGAGAACGTGATCGTCAAGCCCAAACCCAATGTGCCGGTGGCCGTCAACCAGGGGCCCTACTGTTCGGATACGGATGTGGTCCTGCTTTCCATTACCAATACCTCGGCCACCCCGAACGCCACCTATACCTGGTTCGACACCAATGGGGAGCCGGTCGGTAGTGCCGGGCAGATGCTCAACTTCCCCGTAGCGGACCCGACCCAGTTCGGCGACGGCAGTGTGGAATTCTATGCGGTGGCCACGCTCAACGGCTGCAGTTCCGCAGCTTCCGTTCCGACACAGGTCTTTCTCAACACCATACCGGCCAACCTGCCGGAAGCCGGCGCTGACCTGACGGTCTGCCAAGCTGCGCAAATCCAGTTGGGGGCCACGCCCCCGAGTATCGGTACCGGGGTCTGGAGCCAGGTCGGCGGGAATCCTTCCGGGGTGACGCTGGCCAATCCCGATGTGGCCAATACGAGCGTTTCCGGATTGGTGGGGGGGAACACGTATGCGTTCCAGTGGACCTTGTCCAACGGTGCTTGTGAAGATTATGCCTCGGATACCGTCCAGGTCATCGTGATGGCCGAAGAGGTCGCGGAGGCGGGGGAACCGTTCACGGCCTGTTTCGCTTCGGTCTCGAACCTGGGGGCAGCTGCGCCGTCCATGGGGACGGGTATGTGGACGCAGCCTTCCGCGCAGGCCAGCCTGGGGGTCACCATCCTGGACCCGGGCAGTCCGACGACCACCATCAGCGGATTGGTCCCCGGGAACAGCTATGTTTTCACCTGGACGGTGACGACAGGTTGCGGTACGACCTCGGATGCGGTCCAGGTCACCGTCAGCGACGAGGATGCCTTCGCCGGTACCGATTTCACCGTATGCGGGGTCGGGCCGGTGGCGGACATGAATGCCACCCCTGCCCAGAGCGGGGTGGGGATATGGACGAGTCCGGACAATCCGAACCTTTCCATCACTACGCCGGGAGACCCGCGGACCACGGTGCTGAATCTCGTGCCGGGCCTGAACCTGCTGGTATGGGAGATCAACGGAGGCTCCTGCGGCGACTATTCGACGGACACGGTGCTGGTGGAATACCTGGTACTGGAAGCCATGGATGACCAGGTGGCCGTGCCGTTTGCCGGGCAGGCGACCTTCGATGTCACGACCAACGACATCACGGGCGATGCCTATGAGATATTCATCTTCGAACCGCCCGTCCACGGCCGGTTGTCCGTCGGTACGGACCAGCAGCTGACCTATGTCGCGGATATCCCTTACGTGGGTCCCGACCAGGCTGTCTACGAACTCTGCCGGGAAAATTGCGAATGTATCACGGCGACGATTTTCCTGCAGGTCGGTAACGATGCGAAGTGTGTGGTGCCGACCATCATCACCCCCAACCTGGATGGGATCAACGATGCCTTCATCGTGCCTTGCCTGAGCGACCGGGTGGCTTTCCCAAACAGCGAAGTGGGTATTTTCAACCAATGGGGCGACGAAGTGTTCCGGGCAAAACCTTACGGGAACGATTGGATGGGTACCTACGAAGGGGAGGATCTTCCGGCCGGCACCTATTTCTATGTCGTGAATCTTGGCAACGGGGATGAACCGATGGCGGGATATCTCATCATACAGCGTTAACCCGACAGCAGGAGGGGGCGGAGGATAGGTTTCCACCGCCGCCGATCGAACAAATGTCAGAATCAACCATGCCGATTATGAAGAAAATATATGTTGTCGCCATAACAATCTTCAGCTGCACCGCGTTGTTACAAGCGCAACAGCAGCCGCACAACACCCAGTTCATGTACTACAAGCAGGGGTACAACCCCGGCTTCGTCGGCAGTCAGGAAAGCGCCTGCGTTTCCTGTATATACCGGCAGCAATGGCTGGGTCTGGACGGTGCGCCGTCCCTGGCGGTCGCCAGTTTCCAGATGCCGCTGTCCAACCAGCGGGTGGGCGTGGGCGCCAATCTGTACCGGCACACGATCGGCATCACGTCGATGTACAACGTCGACGGGATGTATGCCTACCGGATCCGCTTGGGGCAGGGGATGCTGGGCATCGGGCTCCAGGGCTCCATCCGGTCGATGGAACACGATTTCCAACGGACGGTGGCCACACAATCCAAACAGGACGACCCCAGCATACCGGCGACGACGCGGGATAAGTTCCTGTTCAATTTCGGGTCGGGCCTGTACTACACCTCGCAACGCTTTTACTTCGGAGCTTCCGTGCCGCGCCTGTTGCGCAACAATATCGATTTCGCCGACTCCGATGTGGTCATCACCCGGGAAATCCAGCATGTCTATCTGATGGGCGGGCTCACTTTCCCGATCGGAGAGAAACTGACGCTCCAACCCCAGGCCCTGTTGAAGATGGTCCAGGGAGCCCCGATGGACTTCGACGCCAATGTCAACCTGCGGATCGTCGACAAATACGTGGCGGGGCTCACCTATCGGCTGGGTGGTGACAAGAACACCGGACTGGGCGAATCGCTGGACCTGTTGATCGGCGCGCAATTGACCGACAAGTTGGTGGTCAGTTTCTCCTATGATTACAGCATTTCCCAAATCCGGAGCTACACGGCGGGCAGTATCGAGATGTCCGCCCATTATTGCATCGGGGCGGGGAATGACAAGGCGAAGGAGTACGTCAATCCCCGGTTTTTCTAAGCCTGGGGAACCGGCGGAAGCGCGTATCGGGACCGCCGGGGCGCGCCCCCGGCCGGCCGGCAAGTACCCGACCCTGCGAGGCAATATGAACTACAGGTGATATGAAAAAAACGTTCGCCACTTTGGTGGCCCTCCCGTTGGCGGTTCTGTTGATGGCCCAGCAGCAAAGTTCCAAATCGAAAGGATCCGACAACCTGTTCGACAAATCCGGAAATGCCCTTGCCGTCACCTTGACCAATTGTGGCGACCTCAATACGGAGGGGTATGAGTTCTCGCCTACCTTCTACCAGAACGGAATCGTTTACGTCTCCTATTTCAAGAACGGACCGGTGGATCCCAAGACGGGAAAACCGTTCTTTGAGCTGTTCTTTTCCGAAATCGGGGAAGGAGGTTTCCCGCGGAAAGGACGCGGGTTCTCCCTGACCATCAATTCGCAGGCCCATGAAGGGCCGATGACGTTCAGCCGGGATTTCGAGTGGATTTATTTTACCCGCAGCAGCCTGGAGGGCGGCATCCGGAAGCCCAATGCCCGGGGCGAGGTTCCCATGAAAATTTACGAAGCGCAGCGCGGTCCGTACGATTGGGAAAATATCCGGCCGCTCCCATTCAACAGCGACGAATACACCTGTTTCCATCCGGCCCTGTCGCCGGATGGAAAGCGGCTTTTCTTTTCCTCCAACATGCCGGGGGGCTATGGCGGGTTCGACCTTTATTATGTGCAGCGGCGGGGGGACGATTGGTCGAAGCCGGTCAACCTCGGCAAAGCGGTGAACTCCGCCGGCAACGAGGTTTTCCCTTTTGTCCATGAGACCGGAACACTCTTCTTTGCATCGGACGGATGGGGCGGGGCAGGCGGATTGGACATTTACATGCTGGACATGTCCGGGGAAGAATGGGGCGAACGGCTTCACATGGGCGCGCCTTTCAATTCTCCGCAGGACGACCTCGGTTTCATTCTCAATGAGGAAGGGACGCTGGGATACCTGGCCTCCGACCGGGAAGGCGGAAAGGGAGGCGACGACATCTATCTCATGGAGTCCAAAGGACCCTTGATCCGGCGGGATGTAGTCCGGCTGCCCACCACGGTAGTGGCCTACGATGCGGACAGCAACGAGCGGTTGCAAGGGGTCGGGGTCCGGGTCTTCCAACAGTCCCGGGACGGTATCCTGGAAGGGGAGGACCTTTACGACCTCGAGCTGGTGCCTTCCGAGGGCGGTGGGGAATTGTTGGTCAAGCTGGTCCGGAAATCCGAAAGCCGGTTGGAAAAGCCGGTGCTGCTGACCAATCTCGACGGAGAGGTCCGTACGGAATTGGAGGAAGGCGGGAGTTTCCTGGTACTGGTGACCAAGGACGGATACCAAAGCAGCGAGTTCTCTTTCAGCACCACCGGTCTGGAGGGTCCACAAATGTTGCGGGCTCCCTTGCGGCGCCGGTCCTGTACCGTACTTAACGGCCAGGTACTGGCCGGAGGGAGCGGCCGCGCCGTGTCCAACGCCATGGTGAGGGTCTTCAACAAGACGGACCAGACCGAAACTTTCGTCCGGACCGCTGCGGACGGCAGTTTCGAGGCCTGTCTCACAAAGGGGGCCGAATATCTCGTCACGGCCGACAAGACCGGTTTCGCCACCGCTTCCTATCCGGTATCGGTGGAGCGGGGCGGAGGTTCGCAGCCCATCGAGCTGGGCATGCAGTTGCAGGTCATGGATGAAGGCCTGGTGAGCGAGCCCCTGGAGGAGGGGAGCGTCATCCTGCTCGAACAGATATACTATGATTTCAACCAATACATCATCCGGAAAGGTGCCGCCCGGGATTTGGACGCACTCGTGGAGCTGATGCGTCGGTACCCCAGCATGGAGATTGAAATGATAGCGCACACGGACAGCCGGGGGACGGTGCCCTACAACCTGGACCTTTCGCTCAAGCGGGCGGAATCCGCCCGCCGGTACCTGGCGCAGCAGGGTATCGATGAGAACAGGGTGAAGGTATTCGGATACGGGGAATCCCAAATCCGGAACCGTTGCGTGGACGGGGTGGATTGTACGGACGAGGAGCATGCGTTCAACCGCCGGACGGAAGTCCGCATCATCCGGATCGACGAGCCCGTCCAGGTGGAGTACAAGCAAAACACCCCGCAGGACGACGATAACCGCCGCCCGTAGGCAAGGTGCCGGCACCGGAGTGGCGGTCTTTGCTATCCCGACGCATGGTGGCAGGAACAGGCCGTACGACCCGCTCCGGTATCCCCTTGGACGGATGTCTCCCAAGAAAAAACAGGTAGGATGAATGCCCTTTTTTCGATTTGGCATGGACAAGTCGAAAAAAGGGCATTCATTTGTTGTTGCATCCATACAAAAAACAAACGCGCCATATGCAAGCCTCCACATTTGAAGTGACCGGTGGGAACAAGCTGTCGGGTGTCATTGTGCCCAAAGGAGCCAAGAACGAAGCCCTGCAAGTGATCTGTGCACCCTTGTTGACGACGGAGCCGGTCACCATCACCAATGTTCCGGATATTGCGGACGTACGCAGCCAAATCGCCTTGATGGAGGGATTGGGGGTGAAGGTGACACGGGACAGCCACGACAGCTACACTTTCCAGGCCGACGAGGTGGACCTGGGATTTTTTGAAAACGAGGAGTTTCTGGCCAGTGCCCGTCGGATCCGCGGCAGTGTGATGCTGATGGGCGCCTTGTTGGCCCGATTTCGGAAAGCGGTCCTACCCCAACCGGGCGGGGACAAGATCGGCCGTCGCCGGCTGGATACCCACTTCCTGGGGCTGCAGCGCCTGGGCGCGCAGTTCCGCTACGATGCCACCGCCCGCATGTATTTTGTGGATGCGCCGGTATTGCGGGGCACCCATGTGCTGATGGACGAGATATCGGTCACCGGGACGGCCAACGTCCTGTTCGCGGCGGTGCTGGCGGAAGGGGTGACCACGCTCTACAATGCCGCCTGTGAGCCTTACGTGCAACAGCTGTGCAAGCTGTTGAACCGGATGGGGGCCGACATCAGCGGGATCGGCTCCAACCTGCTCACCATAACGGGAGTCCGTTCCCTGGGAGGTGCCCGGCACACCTGTCTTCCGGACATGATCGAGGTGGGGAGTTTCATCGGGCTGGCGGCCATGACCCAATCGAACCTGACCATCCGGGGGGCCGGGGTGGCGGAATTAGGGAATATCCTGCCGGTATTCGAAAGGATGGGGGTGGACATGGACATCCGGGGCGATGACATTGTGGTCCGGGAGCAGGCGGAAATGGAAATCCAAAGTTTCATCGACGGGTCTATCATGACCATCTACGACGCCCCTTGGCCCGGATTCACCCCGGACCTGATGAGTATTGTCCTGGTGATGGCCACCCAGGCGAAGGGAAGTGTGCTGATTCACCAGAAGATGTTCGAGAGTCGCTTGTTCTTTGTCGACAAACTCATCGACATGGGGGCGCAGATCATCCTGTGCGATCCGCACCGTGCCACGGTCATCGGGTTGAACCGGCGTTTCCGCCTGCGGGGCATCGAGATGACATCCCCGGACATCCGGGCCGGGGTCGCGTTGCTCATTGCCGCCTTGTCGGCGAGCGGCACCAGCCTGATCCACAACATCCACCAGATAGACCGGGGTTATGAGCGGATCGACGAGCGGCTCCGCGCATTGGGCGCCGACATTGTCCGCCGCTGACCGTCGGGCAGGGTCCGGCCGACCAGGTGCGGTTTACGACCGGGGGCCGACGGAGGTCGGGCGGAGTACGGGGTGTGGTCCAGCGGACATCGGACCGTTGGCGGCCACTTTGCACCGGAGCGAGGTCATTCGTACCGAAGGGATTCGATGGGGTCGAGGCGGGCGGCTTTCATGGCCGGGTAGAGACCCGAGGCCAGGCCGACGACCGTACAGATGACGACGGCGAGGAGGATCCAATTCCAGGGAATCAGGAAGTTTCCGCCGAGGAGCGCGGTGACGAGGTTTCCGATGGCGATGCCGAGGAAGATGCCGACCACGCCGCCGGCCTGGCAGATCAGGACGGCTTCGGCGAGGAATTGGTGGAGGATGTTTTGTCGGGTGGCGCCGAGGGCCTTGCAGATACCGATTTCGCGGGTTCGCTCCGTGACGGAGACCAGCATGATGTTCATCAGGCCGATGGCGGCCCCCAGCAGGGTCATCAATCCGATGGCGATCGCGGCGACACGCAGGTTGGTGGTATTGTCCTTGATGATGGAGACGAGGCTGTCGCTCTTGAAAGTTTCGAAATCGTTGGGTTGTTTGGCCTTGAGGCGGCGGACATTGCGGAAGATGCCGACGGCGGCCGATTCCACCTCGTCCAGCAGGGTGGCATCCTTGACGCTGACGATGAGGTCGTAATTCTGCCGTTGGGCCGCGTAGTAACGTTTGCCGTCCATGAGGGGGATGAGGACGGTGCGGTCTTCGCTTTGGTTCATGCTGGATCCTTTCGATTGGAGGATTCCCACGATGTGGAATTGGAGGTTGCCGATGGAGATGTTGCGTTGGAGGGCTTTTTCCGGTTTCCCGTCGAAGAGTTGTTGGACGATATCATGGCCGACGATGGCGAGGTTGCCGCCGTTGCGGACTTCATAGAGGGTGAAGCTGCGACCGGCGGCGATATCGAATCCCTTGGCGGACAGGTAGTTCTCATCCACTGCGACAACGGAGACGGTCGGGTTGGTGGCTTCGTCGCCGTGTTTGATGACGGCCCGGCCGGTGCAGCGGGTGGAGGCGGACACATCGGCCGGCAAGTTGAACCGTTCCTTCATTTCCATGGCTTGTTGGTAGGTGATGGGTTCCCCCTGTTTTTGCCGGCGTCCTTGTCGGGAACCGCTCAGTTCCACCCCTTTCGGTTCGATGGTGAAGGAGTTGGCGCCCAAGCCGGAGAAGTTGTCGTTGAGGGAAAAAACGGCGCTGTCGATGGCGGTTAGGATACCCACCAGGGCCATGATGCCGATGGCGATGATGAACAGGGTCAGGACGGACCGAAGCAGGTTGCCGCGGACCGATTGGAGGGCGATTTTCAGTATTTCTGAATAGGACATACGGAAGGATATGGCGTTGACGGCGCTGCCGGGCGGGATTCCGGCCAAGGGCGGAACGTACGCGATTCATCCGACAAGCCGGCGTGAAGGTAAGCCAAAAGGGCAAGCCGGATAATTTTGTTCGATAAAAGCTTTGTTTCAACGGATATAGAGGCCGTTTTGATTATTTTTATCCCGCAAGGCGGATAGTTGCGGCGGCTGTACGGCCGGAACCGGCCGGGTGACCGGTAGTCGGCAAGGGCTCGCCGCCGGGGCGGGACGTCGGTAAGGACGGCTCCGGCCTGCTGCCTGCAGGACAAAAAAGCGACCCAATGGTTCACAACTTAGGAGCGTCGAATTCCCTGATGAATGTCTTCATCAACCAGTTGCGGGATGTGCACAGGCAATCCGACCGGCTGCGGTTCCGGCGGAACCTGGAGCGGGTCGGCGAACTGATGGCCTACGAGATCAGCAAGACATTGCCATACCGTTCGGACTGGGTGGAGACGCCCCTCGGGCGGGCGGCGGCCATGATACCGACGAAGCGGGTGGTTTTGGCTACGATCTTCCGGGCGGGGATTCCCTTGCACCAGGGGCTGTTGAATTATTTTGACGAGGCGGAGAACGCATTTGTCTCCGCCTACCGGAAGAATCACAAGGACGGGCATTTCGAGATTGCCCTGGAGTACATTTCCTGTCCGGACCTGAATGACAGCATCCTGATCGTAGCGGACCCGATGTTGGCGACGGGGGCTTCCATGCAGCTGGCGATAGAGGGCTTGCTGCGTTTCGGCCGCCCGGACCAGGTCCATATCGTTACGGCCATCGGAGCCAAGCAGGGCGTGGACCATGTGCGGCGCATGATACCGGATGCCGTCATCTGGTTGGGTGCATTGGATGAGGAATTGACGGCCAAGTCCTATATTGTCCCCGGATTAGGGGATGCCGGGGACCTGGCCTACGGTCCCAAAGTACAGGAATGAAACGGCTGCAGGCTGTCCCCGGGATCCGACCGGACGCACAAAACGATAACAAGCTGGCCGATAGATGAAAGGATTGACCAAGCGGGCGGCGACAGCCGTCCTTTTCGTACTGGTGATGATGGGAGGATTGTTCGGAGGCAGGCATTCCTTCGTATTGTTGTTTTCCATCATCACGGCCTTATGCCTGTGGGAGTTCCTGAGCATGGTCCTGATCCGATATACCCGGCGCGATTTCACGCGGATGTTGCTGGGTGTCACGTTCGGGCTGACGCCGTTCGTACTGGCCTCGATCCTCCACATGTGGCCCATCCGTTCGTACGACCAGTTCGTCGCATTGACGGCCATCCTGTTTTTTCCCTTCATATTCCTGGCATTCGTCTACGAGTTGTTCACCCGGTCGGCAAATCCTTTCCAGAACGTGGGTTTCATTGTCCTGGGCATGGTCTACATCGGCGCGCCGTTCGCCTTGCTGGACTTCATCGCCTTCAACGGGGAGGATTTCCATTCCTGGATTGTTTTCGGCCTTTTGTTGCTGACCTGGATGAACGATACGGGAGCCTACCTGATCGGGTCGCGGTTCGGGAAACATCCCCTGCATCCCCGGATATCCCCCCGGAAGACCTGGGAGGGCACCATCGGCGGGATTGTGGTGACCCTGCTGACGGGTTGGGGCTTCGCCGTAGTCTCCGAGGAGCTGCGGCTGGTCGACTGGATGGTGCTGGCGGTGATCGTAGCCGTGTTCGGCTCGTTGGGCGACCTGGTGGAATCCATGTTGAAGCGAAGTGTGGGCGTCAAGGACTCCGGCCAGCTGTTGCCGGGCCACGGGGGAGTACTCGACCGGTTCGACGCCTTCATCTTCCTGCTGCCGTTTGCAGCCGCCTATCTGCTATGGATCCGCTGAAACCGGCATGCCCATTTGTTAAACTTTTTACAAAAGTGACAGGGCTGTCCGGCTGGCCTCCTGCCCCCGGGATTTTTTTAGCAATTTTGTAAAAAAAAGCGACATGAAAAGAATCGTCCTCCTGGGCTCGCTGGCTTTTTCCCTGCTCCTTTGCATCCAGCAAGACGCTTTGGCACAACAACGGGGCAAGAAGAAAAAGTCCTCCAAGACCGACGAATATTTCGACGATTCCGGATTCCTCAACAAGCTGTGGTACGGCGGGACCCTCAGCCTCCCCAATTTCTTCGGGGGTGGCGAATACAACATCTTCTCCACGGGCATCGCACCCATGGTCGGTTACAAGGTCATCGGCGACATCGTGTCGGTGGGGCCGCGGGTGTCATTGGACTACCTGTATGTGCGTGGGTTCGCCATCAACCAAAACACCTTCGACCTGGTCCGGGACAGCCGGGGCAATCCCCTGTCCCAAAAAGTGAATACGATGTCCTACTCGCTGGGCGCCTTTGCCAGGGCCAAGGTCTTCCGGGCCCTGTTCGCCCACCTGGAGTACGAGAACCAGCATACCCGGCAGGTGCCGGTCATTTCCAACTATCTCATATTCGATCCCGTCAATGACGAGATCCTTACGGAGAAAAGCGTCCGGAACAACGTTTTCGTCGGTGCCGGCTACAATACCGGCTCCGGTCTGTTGGGGTGGGAGCTGCTGCTGCTCTATAACCTCAATGCCCCGGAGAACACCATCGACCTGCCCTTCACCTTTCGGATCGGCCTGAATTACAAGTTCTGACCGAGACGGCCCCGCCCCGGGCACCGCCGTTCCGGTCGTCGGGACAAATTCGGTTTTTTACTTATTTGAGCTTGCCCTTCCCTACCGCTTCCGGTCAAAAAAATTACCTTTGCCACCGGCATGTCCGGTTGTTCCCTACCGGACAAGCACCCGTCCACACCGGCATGGCCGGGGATGTGCCCGAAAAGCCCGCTTACCGACCGACCTTCCTCCGGTGAGTCCGGAATCCGCCAATTTTTCCGGCGGTGAAACCAAAAACGGATTTCCAGCGTACACCATAAGCCGTCGGATGCCCCTTGCCGGCCCGTATCCCGTCGAGCCGACCTCCGGGCCGATACCATCCGGCGACCGGACCGGTCATCGGCGACCGTTTCCCGGAAGACACCATTTTGTCGGCGGGAAAGGACGTAAGCCGAGGTATGATGGTGGAACTTTCTCGCATACGCATTATTTTGCAGCGGAATATGACGGGAAAACATTCCGTCCTGCTCCGCACGCGCTGTCGCTGATTTGTCCCGCCCCATCCGAATACAACAAAAACGAAAAAGTATATACCTGCATATGGCCAACGTACTGATTGTCGATGACGAAATGCCCATCCGCCGGACCTTGAAAGAGATATTGGAATATGAAAAATATAAGGTTTACGAGGCCAGCGACGGAATGGAGTGCATCGCCCAGCTCAAGAAAAAGGTGAAGTTCGATGTCATCCTCATGGACATCAAGATGCCGAAGATGGACGGTATGGATGCCCTGGACCGCATCCAGGAGTTGACGCCGGAGACACCGGTCATCATGATTTCCGGCCATGCGAACATCGATACGGCGGTGGAAACGGTCAAGAAAGGGGCCTTTGATTTCATCTCCAAGCCGCCGGACCTGAACCGCTTGCTGATCACCGTCCGGAATGCCCTCGATAAGTCCAGCCTGATCACCGAGGCGAACGGATGGAAACGCAAGGCGGCCGCCGCCAGGATCCAGGATATGATCGGGGAGTCGCAGGCCATGGAAAAGATCCGCCGGGAAATCGAAAAAGTGGCCCCGACGGAGGCCAGGGTGTTGATCACCGGACAGAACGGAACCGGAAAGGAACTGGTGGCCCGCTGGATCCATGAAAAGAGCAATCGGTCCAAAGGGCCGATCGTCGAGGTCAATTGTGCGGCCATACCCTCGGAACTGATCGAGAGCGAGCTGTTCGGACACGAGAAAGGCGCCTTTACCGGTGCACACAAGGAAAGGACCGGCAAGTTCGAGCAAGCCAACAACGGCACCATTTTTCTGGACGAAATCGGGGACATGACCCTGGAGGCGCAGGCCAAGGTGTTGCGGGCCCTTCAGGAGAACAAGATCACCCATGTCGGGGGGGATAAGGAAATCAAGGTGGATGTCCGCGTACTGGCCGCCACCAACAAGGACCTCCGCAAGGAAATCGAAGCGAAGCGTTTCCGGGAGGACCTGTATCACCGGATTGCCGTCATCCTGATCGAAGTGCCCGCCCTGAACGAACGGCGGGAGGACATCCCCTTGCTGACCCAACATTTCATTCAAACCGTCTGTGGAGAATACGGTATCGCACCCAAGAAAATCCAACCGGCCGCCCTGGCGGAACTACAGACCCTGAACTGGACGGGAAACATCCGGGAATTGCGCAATGTCGTGGAACGGCTGATCATCCTCGGCGGAAACGAAATCACACCGGAGGATGTCATGAACTACGTCGGGCCGTTTCAACGGACAAAGACCGGGGAAACGCATTGAGGGAGGACCGGCCGCCGGTGACCGGACAGCCGTCCGGACCGACCTGGTCCCGGCTCCGTCCGGGGAACCCGCCGGTCCCACCGCAGGCACTTTGACAGTCAAAAAACGGAATCCATGGCAGACGCCCCCATCCCACCTGCCGGGTCAAGGCAGGAAATGAAGCGCTGGAGCCAACTGAAAGGAGAAAATTCCTGGACAATGTTCAAGGTGATATCCGAATTCGTGGACGGATTCGAGCGCTTGAACAAAATAGGCCCCTGTGTCTCGATTTTCGGTTCCGCCCGCACCCAACCCGAGAACCCCTATTACCAATTGGCGGTGGATATCGCCCGTATGCTGACCGAGGAAGGTTGGGGCATCATCACCGGCGGCGGGCCCGGTATTATGGAAGCCGGCAACAAAGGGGCCTCCCTGTTCGGCGGCGTATCCGTCGGCCTGAACATCAACCTGCCTTTCGAACAGGTCAACAATCCCTATATCGACCGCGACAAGAACCTGGAGCACCGCTTCTTTTTTGTCCGCAAGGTCATGTTCGTCAAATACTCCCAGGCATTCCTGGCCATGCCGGGTGGTTTCGGCACCCTGGACGAATTGTTCGAGGTGCTCACCCTGATCCAGACCCTCCGCATCGACAAGGTGCCGGTCATCCTCGTCGGCCAACAGTATTGGGGCGGTTTGGTGCGGTGGATCCGGGAGGTGATGCTGGGTATGGAAAACAATGTCCACGAAAAGGACCTGGCACTCTTCCATGTGGTGGACACGGCGGAGGAAGTCGTCCGCATCATCCGGGATTTCTACCCCGACAGCGCCAACCTGCGGCCGAACTACGAGATGGAATGACCTGCCGGCCGCCGGCAATCACGCCCCCCGGCCCTGTTTTTTCTTTCCGCTCCCAACTTTTTACCTGTTCAAAAGTTATTTGGTTGGAATCCGTCGACAACCATCCGACGGAAACGGATTCGCATTGGTCCGTTGCAAGGGAAGCAGGAAACAAGATAGCCCCACCCAATCCCGGGGAATCCAGGCCCGATGCTTCCGCCCCACACCGGATGCCGCGTCCGGTCTCACCACCAAAGCGGAGAAAACGATATGAATGTGAGAATATTCGGTCATTTCCTATTGGTTGCCGGCCTGTGCTTGTTCGGAAGTACCGGCATCCAGGCACAGAAAATGACCACCGTCAAGGGGAAGGTGCAGGACGGCTCCAGCGGGGAAGCGTTGCCGTTCGTCAATATCTCCTTCATCGGGACCAGCATCGGCACGACCACGGACCTGGACGGTTCCTTCCTTTTGGAATCGAAATGGGCATCCGATTCCATCCAGGTCTCCTTTCTCGGTTACGAGTCCATCCGGCTGGCCATCCGGAACGGCGACCGTCAGGAGGTCAACATCAGCCTGGTTCCCGTGTCCATCAACATTTCCACCGTGGAGGTCCGCGCCCGGAAAGGCCGTTACAAACGGAAAGGCAATCCGGCCGTCGAGCTGATGAAGGAGGTCATCGACCACAAGGACAGGAACCGGATAGAGTCGATGTCCTATTATGAATTGGACAAGTACGAGAAGATACAGTTCGACATCAATAATTTCGATCCGGAGAAGCTGCGCAAGAAACGCGCCTTCCGGAAATTCCAGTTCCTTTTCGACTACGTGGACACGTCGGATCTCAACGGTAAGCCGTTTCTTCCATTTTTCATCCAGGAGAGCGTTTCGAAGGTATACTACCGGAAAGATCCGGAAGCCAGGAAGGAATACCGGGACGGGGTCAAGGTCACCGGCATGGAGGAATATGTCGACCTGCAGGATATGACCACCATGTTGGAGGTCTTGTACCAACAGGTCAACATTTACGATGACAACATCCGGATCCTGGACCTTCCGTTCATGAGTCCCCTGAGCCCCCTGGCCAATACCTACTACCGATATTACATCATGGACACCTTGGTGACGGTCAACGACCATCCGTGCACCAAAGTGTCCTTCATGCCGGTCAATAACCAGAACATCGCTTTCCAGGGGGACCTGTACATTTTGCGGGATTCCTCCTATGCCCTGGTCAAGGCCGACCTGGGCATCACCCGCCAGATCAATCTCAATTTCGTACAGGACCTGCGGCTGCTGCAGGAATTCGAACGGACGGATTCGGTGTGGACCCTGGAGAACGATGTGTTGCGCATCGATTTTTCCCCCCTGAAGAAGGGGACCGGGGTGTACGGCACCCGCCGGGTATCCTATCGGGATATCCGGTTCAACGAACCGAAGGACGAATCCGTCTATGCCGGCACCGAAAAGGTCATCGATTCGGAGGATGCCTACCGGAAGCCGGCGGAATATTGGGAGACGGCCCGCCATGATACGCTGACCAAGCGGGAAGCCGACATCTACCAGATGATCGATACCCTGAAGAAGGCACCCGCCTTCAAGACCATGCTGAATGTGCTGTCCTTGCTGGGAACCGGTTTCAAGGCCGTCGGTCCCGTCGACCTGGGTCCCCTGGCGGCCTTCTCCAGTTTCAACCCCGTGGAAGGCTTCCGTTTCAAGGTCAGTGGGGAGACCAACCTGAAGATGCATCCGAAGATGATGGTCGGGGGATACCTGGCGTACGGCCTGCAGGACGAGGAGTGGAAGTACGGCATGTCCTATCTTTATTCCTTCCGGGACAACTTCAAGCAGAACCCGAAGCATTTCTTCCGACTGGCCTATCAGAAGGAGTTGAACCTGGTCGGCCAGCTGCTGGAATTCTACCGGCCGGACAATTTCTTCCTGTCCTTCCAGCGAGGGGTCATCGACCGGATGCTGCTCATAGAGAAATATTCCGCGGAATACAACCTCGAGTTGGACAATAACCTGACCTGGCGGCTCCATTTTTTTCACGCCGACCAGCAACCCCGTGGTTCGCTCGACCTGCGCCGCTTCAATCCGGAATTGCAGGAGACGGAAGCCGTCACCGATATCAACGTCAGTGAATTCGGTTTCCACCTCCGGTTTGCACCCAACGAACAGTACGTCCAGGGACGTTCCTACCGTTCTCCGTTCTACAACCGGCATCCCGTCTTCAACCTGAAGCTGAACGTCGGGTTGAACGGTTTCCTCGGCGGTTCCTATGATTACTTCAACGCCTCGTTCAACGTTTCCAAGCGCTTTTACCTGTCCTTGCTGGGAACGATGAAAATCGATGCGGAGGCCGGTAAGTTCTGGGGGACGGGGATTCCGTATTTCATGCTCTACCTGCCCCGGGCGAACCAAAGCTATGTATACAGGCTCGCCTCCTTCAATATGATGAACTACCAGGAGTTTGTCAGCGACGAATATGCCTGGATCATGGCGGAGCATAATTTCAACGGGCTTTTCCTGAACAAGGTGCCGTTGGTTCGGAAGCTCAAGTTACGGGAAGTGATTACGTTCAAGACCATCTTCGGGCGCTTGACCTCCGCCAACAACCCGCAGCTCAACCCGGCGTTCATCCAGTTCATCCGGAATCCGGACGGGAGTTCCGTTTCCTACACGTTGCAGGAAAAGCCCTACATGGAAGCTACGGTCGGCATCGGGAACATCGCGCGCTTCCTCCGGATCGATGTCATCCGGCGGTTGAACTATCTGGACCATCCGGATGTTCCTATCTTGTTCGGGGTGAAAGGTCTCGGCATGCGGGTCCGGGTCAAGGTGGAATTTTGAAACGGTCGCCGACCAAGGGGGCTTTCTTCCACGCCACCCGGTCCGATGGCCGTCTGGCTTCGATTTCCTATCTTTACGACAGGCAGTGCCTGGGGCCGTCCATCGCGGGGTGGGCCTTTCGGGTGCGGTGGTCCATGATACAACGGAAACTCCCTATACCATGCCGGAGAACATCTTGAAGAAATACGGGCAACCCTTGGTGTACCGGCTGATCGGCCCGCTGATCGGCCTGCTGGTCCGGTGGAAGGTCCGACCCAACACCATCACGACCCTCGGGCTGCTCATCAACATCACGGCGGCGGCCATTCTGATTTACGGCGGGGAGGTGGGGGACCGAACGGACCATTCTTTCGTGGGCTTGGCCGGTGTGGTGGTGTTGTTCGCCGGACTCTTCGACATGATCGACGGCCGTTTGGCCCGGGTCGGGAAAATGAGTTCCCAATTCGGCGCCTTGTATGATTCCGTCCTGGACCGTTACAGCGAGATGATCATGTTCCTCGGCATCTGCTGGTACCTGGTGGCCCAAAGTTATTTCCTGAGTTCCCTGTTCGCCTTCATCGCCATGATCGGGTCGGTCATGGTGAGCTATGTCCGCGCGAGGGCGGAGAGCCTGGGAGCCCGGGCCGATGTCGGGCTGATGCAACGGCCCGAGCGGATTATTCTCATCGGGGTCTCCGCCATTGCCTGCGGCCTGTTTTCCGCGAATTTCGGCCATGATATCAAGATTACGGCATCCTGGCTGCCCATTCCCATTTTCGAAACGATTTCCATCTTTACCTTCCCGTTGATGCTGCTCGCCTTGCTGACGAACGTCACCGCCGTCGCCAGGCTGATGTACAGCCGGAAGGAACTGGAGGAGAAAGGAACCTGATATGGAACTGAAAAAAGTGCTGGTCCTGTTGGCCCTCTCGGCACCGTTGGTCCTGCAGGCGCAGGTGGGCCAGTCCGCCCGGCGTGCCGATTCCCCATCGGTTACCTTGCCTGATGGGCGGCCGGACCATTTCCCCCGCCCTCCCCGGACCGATAAGTCCCTGTTCTTCATCCAACGCAACACCAACCGGAACACCATAGTTTACGATGCCAACCTCAACGCCCGGGGCAACTTCGACCATGGCAACCCGGTGGATGCCTACTGGTTGCGGTACGCCAGCCGGGGGCACCGCATGGAGCTGACCTGGCTGCAACGCAACTTCGCCTACGGCTACAAAGCCCGACAGGATACCGCCGGCAAAGGATACTGGGTAACCCTGACGGCCTATGAGGACAGGAAAATCCACCTGCGGAAAAACAGGGACGGGAATCCGATAGCCGTCATGGACATCAACGGGAAACCCTGCCGCCTGGATCATATCTGGGTATTCACGGAAGGGGACGGCAGCTGGCCCACCATCCTGCACCTGGATCTCCATGGCTTCCGCCTGTCCGACGGACAATCGGAAGCGGAGCGGATCCTAAACCGCTGAGGACACCCGCCGCCAAACGATAACCAGCACCGACATGCCCAGGATCATCGCCATCGATTACGGAACGAAAAGGACCGGAATAGCCGTCACGGATCCCCTGCAACTCATCGCAGCCCCGCTGGAAACCATCCCTACGGCCACCTTGCAGGACTTCCTGTCCCGTTACCTGGAATCGGAGGCGGTGGAAAAGATCGTCGTCGGCCATCCCACCCATGCGGATGGTAATCCGACCGCCCTCGTCCCGCATATTACCGGATTGGTGCGTACCTTGCGCCGAACTTATCCGCAGATAGAGGTCATCCTGCAGGAGGAAGCCTTCACTTCGGTGCGTGCCCGGGACATCCTCCTGCATTCGGGTGCGGGCATGAAAAAAAGACGGGACAAGTCGGTGCTGGACAAGATCAGCGCTTCCCTGATCCTGGAGGATTACCTGCGACAAAGCGGCAGGTTCTGATTCCTCCGGCGCGCGGCCCGGGTGCATCGGCCGAGGGGGTGATCCGGCCCTCGCAGCGGGGACATCGCCATGCGACAAACCACGACACAAACCTGATAACGACATGATTTTGCCGATTTATGCATATGGTCAACCGGTACTCAAGAAGGTGGCGACGGACATCGGGCCGGATTATCCCGATTTGTCCGCGCTGATTGCGAACATGTGGGAAACCATGTCCGCCGCAGACGGCGTCGGGCTGGCCGCCCCCCAGATCGGCCTTCCCATCCGGCTTTTCGTGGTGGATACCTTTCCCCGCAGGGAGGAGGGCCCGTCGACGGAGCGCAAGGATACGCCCATCCGACAGGTTTTCATCAATGCCCGCATCGTGGAGGAATCGGGAACCCCCTGGACTTTCGAAGAGGGCTGCCTGAGCATTCCGGACATCCGGGGAGATGTGGACCGTCCTCCGGTTGTCCGAATCCGGTACCTGGATGAGGAGTTCGTGGCGCATGAATCCGTTTTCGACGGTTTGAACGCCAGGGTCATCCAGCACGAGTACGACCATATCGAAGGCGTATTGTTCGTGGAGCATCTCAAGCCGATCAAGAAGCAACTCATCCGCCGAAGGCTGGACAAGATCCGGAGCGGTGAGGTCCGTGCGGATTACCGGATGAAATTCGCCCGTCCGCGTTGACGGTATTTTTCCCGGCCATCCGAGGATGCGCGGAAAGGGACAGGCGAGGTAATCCGCTGCCCGGGGAATATCCTCCCCGGTGCCGACACGCCGGCCGACTGCGGCGCAGGGGGTGTCGCAAGTCCTCCGCAGGCCAATGTTCGGTTCGATGGCCATCATGACCGACCATGACGACATTCCGCACCTTGGTTCCCCCGTTGGAAACCGATTTGTCCTTCCACCATTCGCAGGCCGTCCTGAGTATGGGGTCCTGTTTTGCCGAGCACATCGGGACCCGCTTGGCGGCATTGAAATTCCGAGTTAGTCAGCAGCCCTTTGGAATCGTCTATAATCCGCTGTCGATGGCGATGCAACTGCACCGCCTGTTGGAGGGGCGTCGATTCACGGCGGAGGAGCTGGTTTTCCACCAAGATTTATGGCATAGTTTCCTGCATCACGGACGATTTTCCGGACCGGATCCGGCGGTGGTGCTGGAGGGGATCAATCGTACCCTTTCGGCTGCCGGTGCCTTCCTGCGGGAGAGTGAGCGCTTGGTCCTCACCTTGGGAACGGCGCATGTGTTCGTCCGTACATCGACGGGCATGCCCGTGGCGAATTGC
Source organism: uncultured Saprospiraceae bacterium (assembly GCA_964573725.1). Lineage (GTDB taxonomy): Bacteria > Bacteroidota > Bacteroidia > Chitinophagales > Saprospiraceae > UBA6168. The sequence continues at coordinate 4,524 of CAZNLJ010000017.1, read as the reverse complement.
CACAAGTTTCCGGCGGCGGAATTCGGTCGGCGACGGATGGAGGGGGCGGAAGTCCTGGAAGTCCTGGGAACGGCATTGTCGGCGGTCCGCGCAGCAGTACCGTCCTTGCGGGTCGTGTTGACGGTGAGTCCGGTCCGGCACTTGCGCGATGGGCCGGTGGAGAACCAGCGGAGCAAATCCACCTTGGTGACGGCTTGTGCGGAATTGGTCCGCCTGGTGCCTGGGGTGGAATATTTTCCTTCTTATGAGCTCATGATGGACGACCTGCGGGATTACCGATTTTACGCGGCGGACATGATTCATCCGAACGAGGTGGCGCAGGCGTACATCTGGGGGTATTTCGAGCAAGCCTATTTCCGGGAGGATACCCGGCGGCTATGCCGCCGGGTGGAGCGGGTCCGGTCGGGCCTGGCGCATCGCCCCCTGCACCCGGGGACAAGTTCGCACCGGGCGTTCCTGAACGGTTTACGGGAGGAGCTGGGGCGTTTGGAGGAAGCGTATCCGTACCTGGATTTTTCGGAGGAAAGGCAGCGGTTGTCCGGTGCATCCTAAGGGAGGAATCCGGCGCGGACCGGCAGCCGAAACAAGAAGGGCTGCACCGCGGCCGAGACCGGGATGCAGCCCTTTGGAGGAGCCCCTTCCGGGTGCGGATCAGGCGGCGCCGATCTCCTCGCGAATCTTATTGAGGGCGGAGCCTGCGCGTACCCAGTTGATCTGGGCTTGGTTGTAAGTGTGTTTCACATCGAAGGTCTCGGAGGTGCCATCCGCGTGATGCAGGACGACGCGGAGCGGTTGGCCGGGCGTCATGGTATCGAAGCCTTCGATATCGATGAGGTCATCCTGCCGGACCTTGTCATAATCAGCCGGGTCGACGAAAGTCAGGGCGAGCATACCCTGTTTCTTCAGGTTGGTCTCGTGGATGCGGGCGAAGGATTTGACGACGACGGCCTTGACGCCGAGGTGGCGGGGTTCCATGGCGGCATGTTCGCGGCTGGAGCCTTCCCCATAGTTTTCCTCTCCAAAGACGATGGTACCGATACCGGCCGCCTTGTATCGGCGGGCGGAATCCGGCACGCCCAGGAACGTTGCGTCGGTGTTGTCCGGTGCGTAGTGGGCCACCTTATTGGCTTCGTCGTTGAAGAAGTTGATGGCTCCGATAAAGCAGTTGTTGGAGATATTTTCCAAATGGCCGCGGTAGGTGAGCCAGGGGCCGGCCATGGAGATATGGTCGGTGGTACATTTGCCTTTGGCTTTGAGCAACAGTCGCATACCGGTGAGTTGGTCGCTGGTGATCGGCTGGAAGGGCGTGAGCAGCTGGAGGCGGTTGGAGGTAGGGCTCACTTGGACCTCTACGCTGCTGCCGTCTGCTGCGGGAGCCTGGTAGCCGGGGTCCTCCACATCAAAACCGCGGGGGGGCAGTTCCACACCGGTCGGCGGATCGAGCAGGACGGCCTGTCCGTCCTGATTGACGAGGGTATCGGTCAGCGGGTTGAAGGTCAGGTCGCCGGCGATGGAAAGGGCGGTGACGATTTCCGGGCTGGCGACGAAGGCATGGGTGGCCGGGTTGCCGTCGTTTCGCTTGGAGAAGTTCCGGTTGAAGGAGGTGATGATGGAATTTTTCCGGTTGGGGTCGCTGTGGTGGCGTTGCCATTGGCCGATACAGGGGCCGCAGGCATTGGCCAGGACGACCCCGCCGATGGCTTCGAAGGCATCGAGTTGGCCGTCCCGGGCGACGGTATACCGGATTTGTTCCGACCCGGGGGTGACGGTGAATTCCGATTTCACCATCAGTTTCTTATCCACGGCCTGGCGGGCCAGCGAAGCGGCGCGGTCGAGGTCTTCGTAGCTGGAGTTGGTGCAGGAGCCGATCAGTCCGACTTCGAGGGTTTGGGGATATCCGTTTTCGCGGACAGCGGCGGCGAAAGCGGATATCGGCCAGGCCAGGTCGGGGGTATAAGGGCCGTTGACATGAGGTTCCAAGGTGGAAAGGTCTATCTCGATGACACGGTCGAAGTATTTTTCCGGATGTTCGTAGCATTCCGGATCACCGGTGAGGTGACCGGCGATTTGGTCGGCCAGGTCGGCAATCCCCTCGCGGCCGGTTGCCCGGAGGTAGCGGCTCATGGCGGCATCATAGCCGAAGGTGGAGGTGGTGGCACCGATTTCCGCTCCCATGTTGCAGATGGTTCCTTTACCGGTGCAGGAAAGGGATTGGGCCCCTTCCCCGAAGTATTCCACGATGGCGCCGGTGCCCCCCTTGACGGTGAGGATGCCCGCCACCTTGAGGATGACGTCCTTGGCGGAAGTCCAGCCGCTCAATTGACCGGTGAGCTTCACCCCGATAAGTTTGGGCATCTTGAGTTCCCAGGGCATGCCGACCATGACGTCCACCGCATCGGCGCCGCCGACACCGATGGCGACCATGCCGAGTCCGCCCGCATTAGGGGTATGGCTGTCCGTACCGATCATCATGCCGCAGGGGAAGGCGTAGTTTTCCAGGACGATCTGGTGGATGATACCGGCACCCGGTTTCCAGAAGCCGATACCGTATTTGTTGGAGATGGACGAAAGGAAATCGTAGACCTCCTTGTTGCTGTCGAGTGCGGACTGCAGGTCCTCCTCTGCACCGTCCTTGGCCAGGATCAAGTGGTCACAGTGAACGGTGGAGGGAACGGCCGTATTTTTTCTGCCACACATATCGAACTGAAGGAGGGCCATCTGGGCGGTTGCATCCTGCATGGCGACCCGATCCGGTGCGAAGAAAACATAATCCTGTCCGCGCCGGTATTCCTGCAACGGCGATTCAGGGTGGAGGTGTGTGTACAGGATTTTTTCGGTCAGGGTCATGGGGCGCCCCAACATCCGGCGGGCGGCTTCCACTTTCCCTGGAAGTTCCGCATAGACTTGTTTGACGAGATCGAGATCGAATGCCATATTGCAAGATTTTATTATTTGAAAACGTTCGTGTCCATCGTGTTGGCCGGGTTTGGCGGCGGGGTGTGGCCGACCGGCGGGCGGTACCCCGTCGGTTGACGGCCGGATTTCGGCAAAGTGCTTGTTATCGGGGCACAAAAGTAAGTGATTTATGCGGATGGGAGGATGGATTTTGGTGGGGCGGGACAATATTCGGTCGGTTGGATGCCGGGTCGGATACAGGGGATAGGCCGATGCTTGCGGATGGCGGCTTGGGACAAGGAACCGCCTTATCTTTGCCTTCGTATGGACAAGGAAAACATAAAAAATCCGGTGGTATGCGCATAGATGCCTGGTTGGTTCAGCAAGGGTATTTCGATTCCCGGCAGCGGGCGCAGGGGGCGATTGCCGCCGGCAAGGTGTGGTGCGACGGCCAGCCGGTCCGCAAGGCCTCGATGCCGGTACAGGACGGGCAGGCGGTGGTGGTGCAAGGGGATCCCATCGGATTTGTCAGCCGGGGCGGGTTGAAACTGGAACAGGCCATCCGGCATTTCGACCTGGTGCTGGAAGGTAAGACCATCCTCGACGCCGGTGCCTCCACAGGGGGCTTCACCGACTGTGCCTTGCGGCATGGGGCTTCCAAGGTATATGCCGTGGACGTCGGCAGCGACCAGCTGGCGGCTTCCCTTCGCAGCGACCCGCGGGTCGTGTGCCTGGAGCGGACGGATATCCGAAACCTGTCCTTGTCCGGTATCGGCGACCGGCCTGTCGATATGGTCGTCTCGGACCTCTCTTTCATTTCCCTCACCATGGTCATACCCGCGTTCCCTCCTTTGCTCCGGCGGGGTGGCACCGCCGTCTGGCTGGTGAAACCGCAATTTGAGATGGGGCGTCGGACAGCCTTCAAGGGCGGAATCGTCAAAGACCGGCAACTGCGGGAGGAAGCCCTGGAGAATGTCCTCCGTTGTGCACGCGACCACGGTTTCCAGGTATCGGGACATACGGAAACAACGGTGACGGCGACGGAGCGGCGGAACGTGGAGTACCTGGTTCTCCTTACCTACCCCTGACCGGGAAAGCACGAGGTCGAATCTATAGCCGTCGCCGAAAGCTCATGCCTGCCGGATATAGCGTCTCGCCTCCTCCGCTATCCGAATGGGGCTGCGGGGGCTATCCTCGCATAACCGCCGATTCCCTCTCCTGACGGGACGTACGTTCACCAAATCGCAAAGCTTAAGCAACCGGCTGCTACCCCGAGCGGGAAATCCGTTGGATCGGGAATTCTGACGGGACGTACGTTTACTAAATCGCGAAGGTTTGGTAAACGGTTGTTGACGGGACGTACGGCTACCAGATCCCAAAGGTTTGGTAACCGGCTGCTATCCCGAGCGGGAAATCCGTTGGATCGGGCATTCTGGCGGGACATACGTTTACTAAATCGCGAAGGTTTGGTAAACGGTTGTTGACGGGACGTACGGCTACCAGATCCCAAAGGTTTGGTAACCGGCTGCTATCCCGAGCGGGAAATCCGTTGGATCGGGCATTCTGGCGGGACATACGTTTACTAAATCGCGAAGGTTTGGTAAACGGTTGTTGACGGGACGTACGGCT
>CAZNLJ010000016.1:119064-119410 GCA_964573725.1 uncultured Saprospiraceae bacterium | reverse complement strand
TTGGAAGGACACTCGATGTCCGGAACCTGCAGGTCGAGCACCGTGATGGTGCTGGTGCAGGTCTCCGTGTTACCGGCGGCATCCTCCAGTTCCAGGGTGACCGTGACGGTACCCAGGTCGCTGCAATCGAAAAGAACGCTTTCGGCATAGCCGGCACCGCGGTCGATCAGCGTGCTGACGATACCGCAGTTGTCATAGCTGGCCAGGTCGACGTCGTCGGCCGTCAGTTGGGCGACTCCGTCGCCGTCCAGTACGACATCGATGGCGGACTGGCAGACCGCTACCGGCGCAACATCATCGCTGATGGTCACCGTGAAGGAGCAGGTCGCCGTGCCGTTGTCGGCCA
>CAZNLJ010000016.1:0-118964 GCA_964573725.1 uncultured Saprospiraceae bacterium | reverse complement strand
TGTTGCTCGGGCAGGACTGGACCGTCGGTGCTTCGTCATCGGTCACTTCGACCTGTACGGTGCAGCTCAGGGCGTTGCCGGCGGCATCGGTAGCCGTCCAGACCACTTCCGTCACACCCGTCGGGAACACGGCACCTGCCAGGCTGCCGGCGTTCGTGCCGACCTGCGGGGCATAATCGTGTACCAGGGAAGTCACTGCACAATTATCCGTAGCGGTTACGTCGAATTCCGTACCGACGGTCGTGTAGTTGCAAACACCGGCATCGGTCGTGCGGGCACGGACCAGCGGCGTACAGCTCAGTACCGGCTTCTCGTTGTCGAGCACCTGTACCGTGAAGGAACAGCTTTCGCTGTTGCCGGCGGCATCCACCACTTCGTAGGTCTGTACCGTGGTACCGACCGGGAAGGCATCCCCGCTGGTCAATCCCGTACCGTCTGTCTGGGTCACCGTATAAGTACAGTTCTCCGTCACGGAAGGAGCCGGGTAGGTCACCACAGCGCTGCACAGGGTGGCATCGTTGAACGTCACGATGTTCGGCGAGCATTCGATATCCGGAACCTGGTTGTCCACCACCGTGACGGTGCTGGTGCAAGTCGTGGAGTTACCGGCGGCATCTTCCACTTCCAGGGTTACCGTATTGGCACCGAGGTCGGCACATACGAACGATACGACGGCGGCATAGCCGGCGCCACGGTCGATCAGCGTGCTGACGATACCACAGTTGTCATAGCTGGCCAGGTCGACGTCGTCGGCCGTCAGCTCGGCTTGGCCCGCCCCGTCCAGGGACAGGGTGATGGCGGACTGGCAGACCGCTACCGGCGCCACATCATCGCTGATGGTCACCGTGAAGGAGCAGGTCGCCGTGCCGTTGTCGGCCAGGTCGCTGTATTCCCACGTTACCGTGGTCACCCCTACCGGAAAATCGGAACCGGAGGTCAGGCCGCTGACCAAGACACCTTCCAGGTCCGTGCCGTCGCAGTTGTCTGCGAACAGCGGCAGGGTGTAGGTAACTTCCGCACCGCAGATGTCCGCATCCGTACCCTGGGCGATGTTGCTCGGGCAGGACTGGACCGTCGGTGCTTCGTCATCGGTCACTTCGACCTGGATCGTACAGCTGGCGGAGTTGCCGGCCGTATCCGTGGCGGTCCACACGATCTGGGTGATACCCGTCGGGAAGACGGCGCCGTCGAGGCTGTTGGCGTTCGTACCCAGGTGCGGCGCATAGTTGTGCGTCAGCACGAGGGAGGAGGAGCCGTTCGGCGGTACGCAATTATCCGTCGCGGTCACGTCGAATTCGACGCCACCGGTCGTATAGGAGCAAGTACCGGCATCGGTCGTACGGGTGCGGACTTGAGGACCGCAGCTCAGTACCGGCGGTACGTTGTCGACCGTAATCTGGTGGCAAGTGAAGTTGAAGCATCCCAGGTCACCCGTCTGGACACACACGGTGTATGTGCCGGCGCTGTAACCGACGAAGGAGGCTGTTCCGTCACCATTATCCGTCACCACGGCATTCAGGCCGTCGCCACCGAACCATACCACTTCCGCCTGTGCATCCGGGGATGTCGGCAATACGGAGGGATCCGGGTTATCGAGTGCGAGGGCTACCGTTTCGTTGGCACAAGCCGTGGACGGGACCGTAAAGTCGGCATCGCTGGACGCGCGGACTTCGATTTCGCCGCTGATGCTGGCGGAACATCCGCTGACCGTGTTGCCGATTTCATAAACAATGGTATGCGTACCTTCTCCGGCGGCGACGGGATCAAACGTAGCCGTCGAACCGTTTCCACCGTCGACCAGGGAGCCGGCCGGGCTGGAAGGAGCGGAGAAGACACCGAAACCGTTGCACACTTCCGGCGTACCGCTGTAGTTCAGCGTGAAGCTGCCGTCCTGTGCGCAAAGCGGACCGGAGAGGTCGAGCCCACCGAGATCGGGTTTTTCCTCGATCGTGACGGTGATGGCATCGCTGCTCGGTACGCAGTCGTCCGGGAAGGAATAGGTCACCGTGATGGTGCCGCACTCCCCTTTATATACGTAGCTGGTCGGGTTGATGACACCGACACCGGCGAGGTCACCGCCTTCCACCACACTGAAGGTACCGCCGGGCAGGGCCGTGGCGGACAGCAGGCTGTAGAGGTCGATCACTTCATCCGGGAAAATGCAGAGTTGGAAATCATCCGCCAGGGCCACTTCGGCAGCCGTGTAATCCGGCTGGACGACGATGTCATGGCATTCCGTCTCTTCACAAGTAGGTGCACCCACCGTCACACAGATGGTGTACGTGCCGGGACCGACGGCGGGATCGAAAGATCCGGTCGTGCCGTTGTCGGTCACGCTGGTGCCGGTCCAGGTGATGTTGGCGGCCGTCAGGCCGTTCACGCCGTTGTCGTTCAGGGCGCTACCGAGCGAAAGACCCAGGATCGGATCGGATTCGCAGATGGTGGCGGGAACGGCGAAGGCAGGGTTGCCGGAAGCGCTGACCACCACGATCTGGGAATTGACGTGGTTGGCACAGACGCCGTTGGATACCGTCATGGTCACCAGGACGTTGACGGATTCACCGGAAAGGGCGCCGGCTGCCGGGTTGAAGGAACCCGTGGCAGCGTTGGTGATGAAACCGGCCGGGCTGCTCGTGAAAGCGACATTGGCACCGACCGGAACATCCGTCACGACCGGCAGCTGTACGCCGCCGTTCTGGCAGATGGAAGCCGGGAGGGTGAAATGACCGTCCGGTTTTTCATCGATGGAGATGACCAACTGGTCGCTGACCAGGTTGCCGTCGCAATCCGTCAGGTCGTACGTCACCGTCAGGGTGCCGTCACCGCGGAGGTATTGGAACAGGTTTCCGAGCTGGGTTCCCTGGACGCTGCCGCCCAAGGAAACGGAGAAGGCGCCGCCCGTTTCGGAGCCGCTGACCAACAGGCCTTCCAGGTCGAGCGTTTCGGTACCGTCCCAGCAGACGGAGAAGTCATCGATAAGGTTCGCGTCGCCGGCGACAAAGGTCGGGGCGACCATGATGTTGTGTGTCTCAGATACATGGCAGCTCGGGGAACCCACCGTGTAGGTCACGGAGAAGTTGCCGGGACCGGGCTGTCCGTCGCCGTCCGTATCCGGAACGTCGGCGGCATTGATGGTGTAGGGACCGGGTACGCTGCCGGAAACGAGGACGTCACCGCTCCAGGTACCGCAACCGGGGGTGTTCGCACCCAGGTTGATGGTGAGCGGGAATTCGCTCGGACAGACGATGTAATCGGTTCCGATGTTCCAGGCGGCCACCATGTCGGTGTCCGGAATGACGGACACGGCGCAAATGGCCGTATCGCTGTTGCCGAAGCAATCGAGGCCGACGATGGTCACCTCGAGGCCGGCCTTACCCATGTCCGCGCACATGAACATGTTGGGCAGGACATTGGCCACGCTGGCGGCGCTCTGGCAGTTGTCGGTGACGATCACCCCTTCCGCGATGGCGAGGGCTACATCCACCGAATCGGTGCCATGCTCGCAAGTGGTCGGGTCGAAAGGCAGCACGAGGTGAATCGGGTCTGCCGGACATACCACGGTCGGCGCGATGGTATCGTGGAACGTGACGGCGGCCGTACAGGTGACGGTATCGCCCTCATTTCCCCAACAGTCGGTCGGGATGAAGGAAATGTCAACCAAGGTATCGGCCGGGCAACGGTTCAATACGCTGAAAGCACCGACCGGATATTGGCTGATGGTGAGGGTACTGGCTCCTGTGGAGGAACAGTTGTCCTGTGCCGCCATCAGGGAGGTCAGGTCCGGTACCATGATATCACAGCTGCCGTCGGCGATCAAGTTGACGGGCGCGCCGAGGGCGCCACAGTTCGACGTGACCTGCGGAGCGGTGGTATCCACCAGGATCATTTGGAAGTTACAAGGTGTGGCGTTTCCGAAACAATCGTTGACGGAAATGGTCGTGGGCTGGAACAAGGTGTCACAGCTCGAGGACAGGCCCAGGATGGTACCCGGGACCGGTGCCTGCACCAGCGTACCCATACCGCAGTTGTCGCTGGTACCGGTGACGAGGCTGGTGAAATCGGGCGTGGCGATGTTACAGACCCCGAACGTGGAGCTGACCGGAACAATCTGGTCGCCGGGGCAGGTGGCCGTCGGCGGGGTATTGTCCCGAACAGTTACGTTGGCAACGCAGGATGCGGAATTACCGGAAGCGTCCGTTCCGATGATCCGCAGGTTGTAGATGACCGAGTTGGGACCCGGGCAAGTGGGACCGGGCAGCGATACAGGGTAGGGCTCCACGGTCATGTCATTGTTCACATCGATGGTCAGGACGATGCTCGCGGTGTCGGTGCAGTTATCGGACAGCGTGGGAACGAACTGGTTGGCGTCCGCACTGCTGTTGAAAATCGCTGCGCAAGTCAATGTATCGACATCGATGGTGATGGGTGTAGCGCAGGCTACGACCGGCGGGATGTTGTCCAGCGCACGCAGGGTGACGCTCGAACAGGCGACCTCACACAGCGTACCGTCATCCGGATCCGCCGTACCGCCGAAGGCAGGCCCGAGGTTCAGGAACGTCGCGACCACCGCCACGGTGTAGTCTCCTTCCCCCGTCAGGACCGAACCTGCCAAAGGATACTGGAGCCCCCCCATGAAGGAGTAGTCTGCGCCGGCTGTACCGCTGACACTGGGCTTATAGTCGGGAACCATTACCTGGCAGATCCCGTCCGTATAGACCGTGTCCGGGCCAACTCCCGGGCAAGCCGCGGTCACGTTGCCCGAACCGGCCGGACACGCATCCATGAATTGCCCGAAAGCAAAATTCCCGAAAAGCAAACCCACCAGCGTGAACACCATGCGGATGGTGCTCGCGAGTAGTTGCCCTCGGAAAGTTTTGGCAAACGTAAAACTCGTTTTTTTCATAAGATTACAATTTGATAAGCATTTTAAGTCTTTTAATGGTTGTTTTATGAGAACGCCACCTACAATATGCTTACTTGCAGGATAGCTGCGAACCAGGACCGATGGCAAGCGCCGGGGTCAGACACCTCGGTTTCCTTTCCGGATGAAGTCCGGACACCGCCCAGGCAGACGGCTTCCATACCCACCCTTTGCTGGAAAGAACTTCCGGTTTGTCCATATGGCCGAAACTTGCAATATGATAACTCACCGATGTATTTCTTACCAAAACGTTGCCACAATTTCCCCGTCGGGAAATGGGCCGGCATATTTTTATTTTTTTTTCATTTGTCTTTGCGGAACAAGCCTTTTGCTTGGTCCGTCTCGGAAATCCCTTTCACTTTCGGCTACGGATGGAAATGAGCGAAATCCTTTGGGACCGGTCGGTCTCAAGCTGGCGTGGAAATAAGATCAGGAAAGGAAATGCAGCAGGAAAAAGGTAGGAAGCACAGTAGCGTGTCTAAGTGTCGCCATTTCATGAGCATGATGTTCGTAAGGGATTATACCAAATTTATGGAAATTGGGTGCAATATAGGGTAAATATGGTTCCTTCCCTAATGCATCCGCTAATTTTTGGGTAAAAAAAGACAAGGCCCCGGGATCACGCTCTACCGCCGGGCCGCATCGGTCCGAAACCCCTACTATCGCCTCCCCCGGCGATCAAGGCTCACCGAAGCTGGCACAGCATTTGGAATGAAATTTGACGAAAATAGTCAAATTAATTTTTTTCTAAATCGTTCTTCACAATCGAACCCATGGCCCGGAATCATCGTAAAGCAGTATGTTGTTGTCGCCCCGTTGCGGAGCGGAGAGGATACGCTGCGATGCCATGACCTACCGATGCATTCCAGCCCGATGAAAAAAGCCTTTCCGTCCGCACGGAAAGGCTTTTTTCGTCGGGTGAAATCCGTCGGACAAAATCCGTCCGGGCCGTCACAAAGCCGAAGCCATGACAGCCATCCAGTTGCAGGACAACCGCCGGCGTACCGATGACCTTTGGAAAACCGGCCGCCTGGTCGGCCAGACACCCTTGTACGAGCTCAGGAACGTGTACCACAAACCGGGTGTCAGGCTCTATGCCAAGCTGGAATGGCAACAATTGGGGGGCAGCGTCAAGTCGCGGCCCGCATTCCGGATCATCCGCCAGGCCGTCCAGGACGGTCGGCTGGGGAACGGCCGGCAACTGCTCGACGCGACATCCGGCAATACCGGCATCGCCTACGCCGCCATCTGTGCTTCCCTCGGCATCCCCCTGACCCTGTGCCTCCCGGAAAACGCCTCCCGGGAACGCAAACGCATCTTGTCATCCCTCGGTGCCTCGATCCTGTACACCTCCCGAATGGAAGGTACGGACGGCGCCCAAGCGGAAGCCCGGCGGATGTTCCGGGAATATCCGGACATCTATTTCTATGCGGACCAATACGCGAACCCTGCCAACTGGCAGGCTCATTTCGAAGGTACGGCCCTCGAAATTTGGCAGCAAACCGATGGGAAGATCACCCATTTCGTCGCCGGCCTCGGTACCACCGGCACGTTTACGGGAACAGGGCGCCGGTTGCGGAACCTCCGGCCGGACATCCGGCTGGTCGCCCTGCAACCGGACAATCCCCTGCACGGGCTGGAAGGATGGAAACACCTGGAAACCGCCCATGTCCCGGCCATATTCGATGATTCCCTGGCCCATGAGACCCGGACCGTGGATACCCTCGAAGCCTGGGACATGGTCCGGCAGCTGGCCCGCCGCGAAGGGTTGCTCGTCAGCCCCTCCGCCGCCGCCAATCTGGTCGGCGCCATCCGGGTCGCCGAATCCGTCGACGAAGGTGTCATCGTCACCACCTTCGCCGACAGCGCCGACAAATACGCGGACGTCATGGATCATATTTTTTCCTGACGACAACCGATACAATCGTTGACCTGATAAATTCGTTCACTTACTTAACCGACCCTCATGTCCCACTTCCAGCTCTCCATCGACCCCCTCGCTGCAGCAGATATCCGCCGCCACGGGGAATTATCGTACCCCTACGAATGCTGCGGCTTCCTCTTCGGATCCGAAACGCCGGACCGCCACCTGGCGGTGGCCCTCCCGGTCGACAACAACCAGGAAGGCGACCAGCGCCGCCGCTTCGAAATCTCCATCCGGGATTACATGCGGGCGGAGGCTTATGCCGCCCGCCACGACCTCACCCTCCTCGGAGTCTACCACTCCCACCCGGACCATCCGGCCATCGCCTCGGAACACGACCTCGCCGTCGCCATGCCGTTCTTCTCCTACGTCATCGTATCCGTCCGGCAGGGACAGGCCGAAGACCTCCGGAGCTGGCGCCTCGGGGAAACCGGACACCGCGCCTTCCTGGAGGAAACGGTCATCGAAACAACGGCGGCAGCGGCACTCGCAGCATCCTGAGGACGGTGCTTCCCCCACACCTATTTATACATCTTCATCACCCGACTTCCGGACGACGAAACGACACCCCCGGGTTTCCCGCCGACCGGAGGCGAATCCAAAACATTCATCACCATGGCAACTGTCATCATTCCCACTCCCTTGCGTAAATTTACGGACAACAAAGGGGTATTCGAGACTTCCGGCAGGACGGTCGGGGAGGCCATCCGTGAATTGACGGACACCTATGCCGGCCTGGCCCGTCATCTGCTGGACGAAAACCAAAGGCTGCGCTCCTTCATCCGGGTCTATCTCGGCGAAGAGGATATCAATGCCCTCGACAAGGATGAAACCGCCGTCCCGACCGACGGGGTGGTCAGCATCGTCCCGGCCATCGCCGGCGGCATGTCCCCCCGCTAACCTCCTTATTCAAAAGATACCATGCAACGACGTCTCCCGCAATTCCTCCCGCAGGTCCTGGTGGCCTTTTCCATCATGGCGGGTCTTGGATATGCCTGTTCACCCGACGGGACTCCCGGATCCGACCGTTCCGCCGGGCCATCCGCCCCGGTCGCCGCCGAACCGGTCGGCACCCCGCCTTCCGGCAAGGTGCCGCCCAGCGGGACGCCTTCCGCCACCCTGGCTTCCAGACCGACGGACCAGGCCCGAAAGACTACCATCGGCCAATTCACCTATTGGCACCATGTCCGCAACGGCGGCCCCACCCCGACTCCCGGCCAGGCGGTCTTTTACCACTACCAGATGACCCGGGGCAACCGGATCATCCAGTCGAACTTCGGCGGACAACCCTCCGGCGGCATCCTGCCTTCGGAGGAAATCTCCCGCAAACAACCCCAAGCCATCGAGGAAGCCCTGCGGCTGATGTCCGTCGGTGACAGCATGACCATCGTTTTTCCGGCTCCCAACCCGGACAGCAGCATCATCTACGAAGTGGTAATGCGGGGTATTTACAACCGCTGAGGCATTTGCCTCGCCATCCGTCAACACCTGGAACCCGGCCCGGCACGCCCTCCGGACGGCCCGGTCCGGCGAACGGCATCTTCCGGTAAGGATAGGTCCGCCCTGTCCCGATGAGGTGCCCCGCACGCGGTTCCGCCACAAACCTATCCGACTCATGGAGCAAGCCATTCCACTCAGCAGCCGGGAAATGGCCCGGTACGCCCGACACATCGCCATACCCGAGTTCGGCCTGCAAGGGCAGCAACGCCTCAAGGCGGGCAAGGTCCTGGTCATCGGCTCCGGTGGCCTGGGCAGCCCCGTCCTCCTCTACCTGGCCGCCGCCGGCGTCGGCCATATCGGCATCGTGGATTTCGATACCGTCGACGACAGCAATCTGCAACGCCAAATCCTCTTCCAGGTGAATGATGTCGGAGCCCCCAAGGCGGAAAAGGCCCGGGAGCGGCTCCTGGCCTTGAATCCCCACCTGGATATCACCGTGTACAACACCCGCTTCACCCGGGAGAACGCCCTCGACCTGGTGAGCCGCTACGATGTGGTCGCGGACGGCACCGACAACTTCCCCACCCGCTACCTGGTCAACGATGCCTGCGTCCTGGCCGGAAAAGTCAATGTTTACGCCTCGATTTTCCAGTTCGAAGGCCAGGTCTCCGTGTTCAATTACCTGTTTCCGGACGGTACCCGCGGACCGAATTACCGGGATATGTTCCCGGAACCGCCGCCGCCCGGCCTCGTTCCCAATTGCGCGGAAGGTGGGGTCCTGGGGGTCCTCCCGGGTATCATCGGCTCCATGCAGGCGAGTGAAGTGATCAAGGTGCTGAGCGGGGTGGGCGAACCCTTGGCCGGACGCTTGTTCCTCTTCGATGCGGCCGCTTTCACCACCCGTATCCTGCGGGTACAGAAACAAGCCGCCACCGATATCCGGGAACTGGTCGACTACGACCGGTTCTGCGGGATCGTCCCGGTCGACCAGCTCCGGAAGGTCAAGGAAATCGGGGTGGCGGAATTTGCCGCCCTGCGAAAGGCGGGCGCAGACATCCAGCTCATCGATGTCCGCGAACCGCATGAATACGCGGTGTCCCATATGGATGGGGAACTGATTCCCCTGGGATCCGTGTCGGGTGCCGCCCACCGCATCCGCCGGCAGGGCCAGGTCGTCGTCCATTGCAAGGGAGGGGTTCGGAGTGCAAAAGCCATCCGGGAATTGGAGGACCTGTTCGGCTACGACAACCTGTACAACCTCACCGGCGGCATCGATGCCTGGGAAAAGGCCATGACCGGTACCGAAGCTTCGGTATCCTGACCGGCGGGGCGCACCGGAAAGCCCATCCGGTGTGCCCCGCCGTCAACGGGATGTCTGTTCGAGCCGCCCGGCCTTTTCCAGGTAGGGCCTTCCTTTTTCCGGCTGCCCGGCGTCCCGGTAGGCCGAACCCAGGTATCGGTTGAGCGTCGGGTCGTCCGGCCAATACTGCAGACCTTGTGAAAACCAGCGGATAGCTTCCCCGAAGTTGCCCTGCATGGCGTGCACCGCCCCCAGGTTCCGCAACGCGTCCTTCATTCGGGGGTCGTACTGTACCGCCTTTTCATAAACTTCCCGTGCCTTGTCCAATTCACCCCGCTCGAAGTAGATGATTCCCATGTTGCTGTAGACGAGCGCGAAGTTCGGCTTGTAGCGGAGCGCCAGCTCGTATTGTTCCATCGCCTTCGCGTATTCCTTCCGCCGGTAATGGACCAGTCCGAGCTGGCTGTAGGCATCGTGATAGGAAGGATAAATCCGGATGGCCTGCGCAAATCGCGCTTCTCCCTGCTCGAAAAAGGATTGCCGCCGGGCGGCATCGGTTTCCTCCAGCCCCCGTTGGACCAACTCCAACCCGAAGTGGTAATTCAGCTTGGCGGCATCGGGTGCGACCTCCACATCCGCCGCATAGAGGCTGAAACTGTCTTTCCAATCCCGGTTGCGGTCGATGGTCTTGAACCCGTAAAGGACCAGGAGGAGGGCGGCGGCGGCCCAAAGCCCTTTCCGGGCGGGCACTTCGGCGCCCGGTACGACCACAGGCACCCGGAACGCGCCGACCAGGGCCAGGGCCAGCAGGAGGGCGAATCCGGGGGATGCTGCATAAAGCAGCCGTTCCCCGTAGGAGGTGCCGATGGTGACCACGAGGTTCGTGTACAGGGAGAAATTGACGGCGAAAAAAAGGAGGCCGAAGGAAAGCAGGCGCCGCCGTCGCCAGCCGGCCAAGGCCCAACCCAGCAGGCCTGCCCAGGCCAGGAAGGAGGCCCAGACCCGGATGTCCGACCAATCCGTCAACGGAATCTGGTCGTATCCGAAATCGCTCCCCAACGGATGCGGGAACAACAACACGAGGAGGTATTTCCCCAACAACAGCAAGGCACTGGCCGTCCTGACCGCAAAGTCGTCGCCGGCGGCCACCAGGAAGTTGTCCAGGACGGAGATCTCCCCTGGATGGAGCAGTTCGCCGATGACCAGCCGGCGGACAATCAGGTACACGCCGACGGGGACCAGGTAGCCCGCCGCCGCCGTCCAGGCACGGCGGCCGCCCTCGGGTCGGAAAAAATGGATCATCAACGGGATGACCGCCAGGAACGTGATGCCGTTTTCCTTCGAGAACATGGCCGCGGTGTAGGCGGCCAGGGACAGGCCCCACCACATCTTCCCCCCACCGTCCAGGTACCTCGCCAGCCACAGGAGTGCCGTCAGGCTGAACAGCAGCATCAGGATCTCGTCCCGGCTCTTGATGTTGGCCACCACTTCCGTATGGACCGGATGGGCCAGGAAGAACAAGGCCGTGAGGAAGGGCACCACCCAGTGGTAACCCCGCATCCATCGGTGCAGCGTCCGGAACATGAGCGCCCCCGTCAAGGCGTACAACAGGACATTCATCAGGTGCCCCAGCCAGGGCGCTCCGCCGGCGAGGTCCCATTCGACCGCAAAAAAGGTCATCGTCAGGGGACGGTACAATTCGCCGGGACTGTTCCAGTAACCGTAGCGCGCGTCGTGCCGCCACAATTCCGGAATCCCCTCGACTCCCCGCATCGTCAGGAAATTTTCCTTGATGACGGAAAAGTCATCGAGGACATACCCGTGCCCGAGGGTGTTGGCATACAGGGCAAAGCCCAGCAGGACCAGCCCCCCTTCCAGCCAAGGGAGCGGTCCCCGACGGGCGGTGTCTGCCCGACCGGTCGTTTTCCGTCGGCCGGTTCCGGACTTGTTCTCTTTTCGGTTCGCCATGATCGCGCGGTTGAGCTTTTCGGTTTATCCGGGCAGGCGTGCCATGACCGCCCCCCTTCCGGGACATGTATTCCGGCTTTTTGTCAGGTGCATTCCGCCGGCCTTCAGACCAGGAGGTTGCAACCTCTTATGTCGGTATTGTCCACCCGGCCCAGGATTTCGAAACTACCGTCCTCCCAGACCTTTCCCAGGTCGTCGGTCGCCAGGAAGGAACAGGTGTCGAGATTCGCCAGGTCGATGACATTGACGGCCCCGGTCTTGCCCGGCCGTTGGGGGCAACGTGGATCCGTCAGCTCGCGCGTGGCGATCCGGAGCAGGGCGGTGGGCCGGAACCGCCCGCCGCCATCGGAATACGCCTGCGAAAACATTTCCGTCATCCCATACTCGGAGTGGATGGACGGCACGCCGAAAGCCTCCTGCAACCGTCCGTGCAGCGCTTCCCGGATCATTTCGCGGCGGCGGCCTTTCATGCCGCCCGTCTCCATGACCACCACCCGGTCCGACATCGGCAGGGGGCCTTGCTCGGCCAGGTCCAGCAACGCAAAGGAAACCCCGAGCAACAACACCCGGCGAATGTCGCCAGCGCCGGAATCGGCGGTCGCCGCCAGCAAGGCCCGCAAGGCCGCCGTATCCTCCAGGAAAAAACCGCTTTCCGGATACCGGGAACAGGCGATGAAATCCGCCGCCATATGGACCAGGGAAGATCCCGACCGCTCCAGGTAGGACGGCAGCAAGGCCAGGACCAGGTATTCGGACGGGTCCCCGTAAAACTGGCCGAATCCCCGCCGGGCGTTCCGCAGATAGTTTCCGGGGTCGCGGACGTCGTGGTGACTCGTCCGGTCGCCGGTCGTACCGCTGCTCGTGAAGGTCAGCGCCGGTGTCCAATCGCCCGTACGGACCCGGTAGCGCCGGAACAGCTCGATGGGCAGGAAAGGGATGTCGTCCAGGGTATCCACCCTGTCCGCATCCACCCTCAGCAGCTTACCGTAGCGGGCGTACAAAGGGTTGTAGCGCCACTGGAAGCGAAAAACGGCCAGGGCCAGCTCCGGGAAGTCGGCCTCCCCGACTGCCTGGAGGCGCCGCATCAAATGTTCTCTTTCTTGTTCGTACGTCATGCCGTTGCCACCATCGGAAGCCTGTGCCACCTGTATCCGGAAACCGTTCCGGAGGAGGCCGGATACTTCCGTCATCCCGAAAAATAATGTAATTTTCCACAAAATTACAGTCCATGAAACGGTTTCCCTATTTCCTTTTCCTGTTGGGGCCGCTGGCTGCCGCCATCGGGGGGCTGCCGTCCTGCGCCACCCCCCCGGATTATCCCCTGGAACCCTATATCGAGTTCGTCAGCTTGTCCAAGGACACCATGCAACGGGGACAAAACCAGGAGGACTCCGTTTTCGTGACCTTCCGGTTCACGGATGGGGACGGCGACATCGGTAACAACGATACCCTGGACCTTTTCCTCACCGATTTGCGCACCAATGTGCTGGAGCGGCAGTTTCGGATCCCGGCGGTCCCCAAATTGGGCGCCTCCAACGGGATCAAAGGGGAAATCAGGGTCCGGTTGCTGCCGACCTGCTGCATTTTCCCACCGGACCTGGGCCTGAATCCCTGTATGGACGAAACACCCCTCATGCCCTATGACCAGGTCACCTACGAACTTTTCATCCGGGACCGTTCCGGGCAGGCGTCGAACACGATTCCGGTAGGTCCGATATTCATCCGTTGTTTCGAATGAACCGGGTGCCGACAGCGCTGTTCCGGGGAGCGGCCCGACGCGCCGCATCGGCTGGGGTCGGCATGCGAGGCCCAGCAGGTGCTTCCGGCGGTGCCGGTCTTTCCCCGGTATCCGCCCTGGCCAGGTGCATCGGCCTTCATCGGGGCGAAGGTGCCTGCAGGGCCGCCTGCACGGCAGCGGCATACGTACGGACCTTTTCCTGGTCGTTTTCCATCCTTTCAAGCAGCAAGGGCAGGAACTTACGATCCCCGAGTTGTCGGATGAGATAGAGCACCGCCAATTTCAGGCGGACATCCCTGCCCCGCAGGAGCAGCTTGAAGCAATCGTATTCGGTGGGAATCTTTCGGAACAGGCCGGTCTGCGCACCCGATTCCGGAACACCGTTGATCAAAGCCGATTCCATGATGGGTACGAGCACCTTCTTGAGATTGGGTTCGAGCAGGTTGTCGAGGAATTCGAGGGCATTGACGCGGAGTTCCTCCTTCGGGCTGCGGAAATCCGCGTAGGCGGCCATGATATCTTCGGAAGGATATTTGAGTCCCAGCAGGCGGAAGATACGCTCGAGGCTGCGGTCCAGGCGTTGTTCCAGCAGGCGGGCGAGTCCCATCCGGGCCTCCAGCACCGAACGCTCCGATGGGGAAAGGTGGTCCGGCGGGTGGACCAGCCGTTGGTAGATCGACTGGTACAAGACCGGCAGCATATCCTGATACTGGCGGGCTTCCCGCAGGATTCGGCGTACGACTTCGCGGTTCTCGGGTTTGAGGTGAGGGTATCGGTTGCGGAGCGCATTGAGCGCATGCAGGGCGTTTTCCCGAAGGACGGGATCCTCCATGTCGAGCAGTTCCAGCAGCACATGGACCGAGGCGGGCGACGGTATTTCCCGGAGGACGGAAGGGAACCAGCGGACCAGCTCCGGCCGGGTACCGGCCCATTCGAGACGCAGTTCCCGCAGGAAAGGAGGCAAGGGGCGGCCGTACCCGGCCAAGGCCTGGACAGCTTCCCGGCGGAAGGCGGGCAGGGGTAGGAAGCGCACCAGCTGGCGAATGAACATCGGATGTTCCGTCCGGCCCGCCGCCCGGATAGCCGCCTTGACCACCCATGGGTCCGGGTCGTTGAAATGGGGGAACAGCTGCTCGTACAGGTCGGGGATGGCGGCCCAGCCGACGGCTTCCAGGAGCTTGGCGCGGGCATCGGCGGGAGTCTCGTCGGATGTCAAGGCCGTGCGGAGCCTTTCCTTCAATTGGTAGGTCTCCTTCCGGTAGTTGTTGCTGCCGGTTTCCCGGGCGAGGACGGCCAGGAGGGCAGCCCGGAACGAAGTGTCCGCCGAATCGCAGAGCTGCCGGAAAGCCGCTTGGGCCGCCGCTTCCGGGCCGTGGGCGAGCAGGCACCGGAATGCGGCCAGCCGCACCCGCGGGTCTTCGTCGCGTACGAGGTCGATGGCGGGCAGGCAGTCGATACCCTCAAAGGGATACAAGGCATCCAGGGCGGCCGCCCGGATCCGGGCGGCCGGGTGATGCAAGAGGTCGGTCACGGCCGGCAGGAAAGGTTTCGACGGCAATTCCCGCAACCTGTCCAGCACAAACAAGCGCTGCCGTTCGCTCCCTTCCCGCAGGACCTGCAGCAGGCTGGCGGCGACCTCGTGGTCCCGGAGGTCCGGCCTCCCTTTCCGCAGGACCGGGTCCTGCTGGATTTTTCGCAAGCGCAGGCGGAAGGCCCGCAGGTATTCCTTCCGGACCTGGACGATCAGGAACAGCCAGCCCCCGATCAGCACCATCATCAGCGCCCCCACCGCCGTACCGGGCAGGTCGAGTCCTTTCACCAGGAAAATCAGGACCAACCCGGACAGGCCCGTCGCGGCACTGTCCACGAAGACATCGATGAAGGTCTTGGTCCGGTGCTTGAGGTCGGCGGGTACGGGCAGGACCACCAGCTCCATGGCCGCCTTGTTGAGCGATTGCTTGAGGCTTCCGTCGGACATCTTCAGCAGGATGGCGGCGGGCAACCATTCCGGAAAGAACAGCAGCAGGCCGGCGGCGCCCGCAATGAAGGCCGGCAGGAAGAAAAGTGCCCCCCCTACCCCGACCAGCCCCACCACCCATCGGGTCAGGAACAACTGGAACAGCAGCGACACCACGTTGAAGGTGGAAAACCAAA
This sequence comes from uncultured Saprospiraceae bacterium, assembly GCA_964573725.1. Classification (GTDB taxonomy): domain Bacteria; phylum Bacteroidota; class Bacteroidia; order Chitinophagales; family Saprospiraceae; genus UBA6168. The sequence continues at coordinate 103,519 of CAZNLJ010000016.1, read as the reverse complement.
AACCGAAGAAGGCGGTCAGCTCCCCGGGATCCCCGATGGCGGCGGCGGCGACCCCGCCGAACTGGTAGTCGACCAGTTTCGCCACCATCACACTCAAGGTGACGATGCCCGCCACATAACTCAGGTGCCTGGACCGGCGGATCAGCGACAAAGGATGTTCGTCCGCCGAAAATCGGCCCGTCCGCCAACGGACCTGTTCCTGCGCCTGCGCGGGCAACACGCCCTGCTCCCAGATCCGTCGAAGGAACGGCAGGCAAAGCCCCAGGAGGAAGACCGCCAGGAAGAGCAGCCACTCCACGCGGATGGCGGTGGCCAGGACGGAGGTGAGATAGCCGCCGGCGATGCCACCGGCGATGGCGCCGGCCCCGATGAACCCGAAAAGCCGCTTGGCTTCGCGGACATTGAACACCAGGTTCGCCAGGAGCCAGAACTGGGAAGTGGACAAAAGGGCGAAAATCGCCACCCAACAATAGAAAAGGTACAGCACCAGCGATTCCTGGATCCCCCCGTACAGGAGCAAGCCAAAGCCCAACAAGGACAACATGGAGCCGTACAGGGTGCCGCGCAGGATGGTGTACAGGGAGTACCGGGTCAATATACGGGTGTACAGGGAACTGACCACCGCCGCCGCGACGGCGACCAGCAGGAAGGCCACCGGCAGTTGTTCCACCCCGAAACGGTCCAGGAACAAGGCGTTTACCGTCGGTTTGACGATCAGCAGGGTGGAAATGAGCAGGAAGATGACCGCCTGCATGGGGAACGCCCGACCCAATTCCCCTTCCCGGATATCGAAAGCCCGGCGGAACAAGGTGCGGACCGTTCCGCTCAGGAAATACCGGGGCCTTCGGAAAAAGTCGGTCGTCATGGTACGGCGCGGTGGTAAGGGGTCGGCCGTGGTCAGCGGACGGTAGCGGCCGGTGTGCCGGGCAGCGGCTGCCGGGCGAGGGTGGTCCGGTGCTGCAAGGCATTCTCCGCGATCCGCACCAGGTCACGCATGACCTGTTCCCCCCGGGCATCCTCCGCCAATCCGACCAGTATGTAGCGTTGCCATCCTTCCCCCCAGACCAGCACCGAGTCGGCATGCCATTGCCGCCAGGTACCGGATTTCCGGAAGAGCCTTGCGCCCGGTGCCGTCTGCTGTAAGGTATTCACGAACTTGTGCTTGAGTTCCGGGGCCTCCATGATCTCCAGCATGTGCGCGGAACGTTCGGGGCTGACCAAGCGACCCATGGCCAGGAGATAATAGAAGCGGCACACTTGCGAGACGGAAGCGGCGTGGCTCAAGCCCCGGAGCGGGTCCGGATACCGTTCCCCGCCGGCGGCATAGCGTTTGCCAACCCACAAGCCGCCTCCGTGCTGCCGGTCGTACAACCGGTACCGGGGATCTGTCAGGACCGCCTCGATCTGGCGATACCCGAGCCGGTCGATCATCCGGGTGGTGGCCTGGTTGTCCGACCGGCTGATCATGAGGCGTAGGTCGGACAACACGGCCGGACTGGCCGGTAATTTTCCGCTTTCCATGGCATCTTCCGCCGCCAGGAGGACGGCGATTTTGGGAAGGCTGGCCGCATACATCATTTCCGCCCCATTGAGGCTGGCGTACCGCACATGCTGCGGATCGGAGAGGTCCACCAGCCCAACCGCCAGCTTCCTGCGGTCGACCAGGGCTTTCCAAGCCGGACGGGCGGCCAGTTCCCGCTCGAGGCTGGCCTGCAGGCCGGGGTCCGCCCATGCGGTCAGGGGCGGTGGCCCCGCCGTCCAGGTCAGCGGCAGGCCGGCGTCATCGAAGCACTGGGCCTTACCGGTGCCGGGGGAGGAAAACAATGCCCACAGGGCGCTCAGCAGGATCGGGAGTATATGGTCCATAGCGGCTGGTTTGTAGGGAAGGTTGCACCCTCCGGGTCCGTTCAAGACGGTGCGGGCGGCGACAGCAATCCGGTCGCCGAGGTCCGTTTCGCCGGCGGCGAAACGCGGTTGGAATCGCTTGATGTTGCTGGAACGCGGCGAAAAAAGATGCCGGGAACCCGGTCGACGGGCCGGTTGCGACCGGCACCTGTAAACATAAGGTTGAAAAAGAGCCGATGGTTCGTTGCAGGTCGTAAAAAAATGGTATCCGGCCGCGGCACCGGTGGTGGTGCGGGGTGGTCCGGACCTTTATCGGTTCTCGGACCGAATCCGGATTTTCCGGACCCAAGGTCGGTCGTAGGCGGTATAGAAACCGACCTGGTGGACGGCGGGTTCGTCCGTCCTCCGGTTGATCGGCAGGTAGAAGTAATCTGCGCGGGCAGTCTCCCGGGACAAGGTAAGTGTCAGGTAGCCGTGCCGGACCAGGTCGACATAGCGCAAGTGGGGGTTGTTGGAAGGCCGGGTAAAGCGACGACGGGCTTCGAGGGTAAGGGGACGGGGCAGGATTTCATCGAAGTTGAAGGAAGTCACGCTCGGGGTGACGAATTCAGCGCCGAGCACGCCTTTTCCGGTGTCGGGGTCATACCGTCGGTTGTCGAAGGGGTCGGCGGTGAGGTCGAAAACCCAGGCGGTGTGGACGTCACCGGTCAGGATGATGACATGGGGGTCCCGGGCCGCTTCCAGGCTGTCGAAAATGAGCTGCCGTTCCACCGGGTACCCGTCCCAGCGGTCCATGGCGATGGCGGGTCGGCGGTCGAAGACCTTGCTGTCGTTCAGCGGGGAAAAGATGACCTGGTTGCCCAGCACCTTCCAGCGGGCGGGGGAGGAAGCCATGCCGTCTAGCAACCAGGTGCGCTGGTCCGACCCGAGCATGGTACGGGTCGGATCCTGCCAGCGCGGGTCGTCCTTGCCGAACGCCTGGGGGCTACGGCCTTCCATCCGGCCGTCCAACATCCACAGGTCGGCCAGGTCGCCGAAGGAGAATCGGCGCATCACCTGTCGGTCGGTCCCGGCCTCGCGGATGGGCATCCATTCGAAATAGGCCTGGATGGCCCTGGCTTTCCGTTCCTCCCAGCCGGCGGCACCGATCTGTCCGTCGGTGCCGTCGACATGGCTGTTGTTGGCGATCTCGTGGTCGTCCCAAACGACGATGAACGGATGGTGTCGGTGGGCGGCCGCCAGCTGCGGGTCACAACGGTACTGGGCATACCGGGTCCGGTAATCCTGCAAGGTCCGGCACTCGTGGTCCGGGATATGCCGCCGGACCACCCCGGTACCGCGCACGCCCTTCCAGTTGCCGTACTCGTAGATATAATCCCCCAGGTGGAGCACGGCGTCGAGGTCGCGGCGTCGGGCGATGTCGGCGTAGGCATTGTAATATCCCCGGACGTAATCCGCACAACTGACGACGGCGAAGCGGATCGTGTCGGGAGAGCCGGCGGCCGAGGTACGGGTGTCCCCGACCGGCGAGAGCCGGTCCTTCCATCGGAACCGGTAGTGGTATCGGGTACCCGCCGCCAGGCCGCCCACGTCCACCTTGACCGTATGGGCGGTGGCGGCCAGGGCCGACACCCAACCGGAGGCGACCGTCCGTTCCATCCCTTCGTCCCGGGCGACCTCCCAGAAGACCGCTTGGGTGGAGGTGTCCTCCGGCAGGTAGAGTTTGGTCCAGATCACCACCGCCTCCGGGAGGGGGTCTCCGGAAGCGATGCCGAAGCAGAAGGGATGCAGGGAGCGATCGACCAGGGACGCCAGTTCCGGATGGTAGGTCCCTTGGGAACGGGCGGCCGCCAGGGCGACGGAAAGCGACAGGAAAAGGAGGGATGTCCGCATGGTCAAGGATGTCGGTATCGGGAATGCTGCTGTGGCAAAGATAAGGAAAACGGCGGTCCGGTGAAGCCGCGGATATTTTCCCGTCCGGACGGACAGGTCCCGACAATAAAAAACCGCCGACAACACGGAGGCTGCCGACGGTCATTGCAATTTGTTAATCAGTCTTATCGCCGGAGGTACCGGAGTCTGCCGCAAGCGCAGACCCCGTTTCCCGGGCAGGATTTTCCGGAGCGGGCCAACTCTCACAACGTATGTAATCCCTTGCAAACGACGCGGACGAGTTGGTCGCCGATCCAGGTGCCGAAATTCCGCCCGGTCAGGCCGACAAGCAGTTTCCTAAAATGGACAGAAAACCGTGCCAGAATCGCCCATAAATACGGCATGGCAGCCATCCCGGAATACGGTTTCATTATTTATGTTTTTTAATATTTATTTCCTTTTGCATGTTAATTTTTTAAAATATTTAGCTTGTTGAATAAAAAATAAAAAAACATAAAAATTGTGAAACAGGCGGTCGTGTTGCGTCATCGGTTGAAGGCAAGCCGGCGAACCGCAGGCCCTGTCAAGCCGGGCGGGAAGAAGCCCCCGGCGCATCATCCCCACGGCTTTGCCGCCGCTTTCCCTGCCGGGGGATACAAGCGCAATTGAAATCCTGACAACGGCTTTGTTCCGGAGAATCACCATACCGGCGTTACCGTGGCACGGTGGAAGGCGGGGAGACCGGCAGTCCGTTCCGCGCGTGGATGTCGAGCCGTTATCCCAGCGGTCGGGCTTACCTGCCTGACAGGCTGCCGCAGTGGTCCCTGATCTGCGGCGTCCGGGTCAACGCAGGAGCTGACCGCAATAAAAAGACGGTTCGATACCACCGGAAGTGCGTAAAAAAAGCGGAGAAAAGCGTAGTTTGGCTTTCAAAAGCCAGCATGATGGAGAAATACGGAGCAGCGACCTGGGAAGGCCGGTTGTTCGGTTTGATCGGCTATCCGTTGACCCATTCCTTTTCGCGGCAGTACTTCCGGGAGAAGTTTGCGCGGGAAGGCTTGGCGGATTGCCGGTACGAGTTGTTTCCCTTGCCTTCTTTATCGGAGTTGCCGGCCCTGTTGGCGGCCCATCCCGGGTTGGAGGGATTGAATGTCACGATACCGCACAAGGTGCGGGTCATGGAACGGCTGGACGCGGTGGATGCGACGGCGGCGGCGGTCGGAGCGGTGAACGTCATCCGGATAGCGGGCGGCAAGTTGACCGGCCACAACAGCGACGTAGACGGCTTCGAGGCTTCCCTGCGGGACCTGCTCGGGGCGGACCGTCCGGAACGGGCCCTGGTATTGGGAACAGGCGGTGCATCCCGGGCGGTGGTCCATGTCCTGCTGCGGCTGGGTGTTCCGTTCACGATAGTATCGCGGAAGGCGACGCCGACGGCGACGGACTATCGGTCGGTGGATGCGGGGGTGATGGCGGCGCACCGGCTGGTGATCAACACCACCCCATTGGGGATGCATCCTTTGACGGAAGCCTGTCCGGAGCTGCCCTACGGTGCCTTCACCCCGGACCATTACGCCTTCGACCTCGTCTACAATCCGGCGCAGACCAGATTCCTGGCGCAGGCGGCGGCGGCGGGTGCCCGTACCAGGAACGGACTGGGCATGTTGTACGGGCAGGCGGCCCGGGCCTGGGAGTTGTTCAACCGATGAGCGCGGCCGTACCGTGTCCCATCCGGCCGATTGTTGTCCACCCGTTGATTGCGCAAAAAAACTTTCCGTTTCCGGGCGATATTTCTGTTCCCGGAAGCGGTCAACGTACATCGGGCGTACCGCATGGCACCCTGCCGTCGGGGCGCACCGGCGGCCTAAAAAAAGAAGCACATGTCAGCAATTCCCACCATGTCGGAGCTGGCGGCCGCGGGGCGGCAGCCGGAAGTCTTGTTCTGGGTCGGCTGTGCCGGCAGTTACGACGACCGGGCCCAACGGGTCACCAAGGCGTTTGCGAACTTGTTGCTGCGTGCCGGCGTATCGTTCGCCATCCTGGGGCAGGAGGAGGCCTGTACCGGCGACCCGGCCCGCCGGGCGGGCAATGAGCTGCTTTTCCAACTGTTGGCCCAACAGAATGTGGCGGTTCTCAACGGATACGGGATCCGCAGGATCGTGACCGCCTGTCCGCATTGTTTCAACACCCTGCGGAACGAGTATCCGGCCCTGGGCGGGCATTACGAGGTGCTGCACCATACCCAGTTCCTGCAGGCCCTGCTGTCGGAAGGCCGCCTGCGGGTGGAAGGCGGCGCGTACCGGGGTCGCCGGGTCACCCTGCACGACCCCTGCTACCTGGGGCGGGGCAACGGCGAATACGAGGCGCCGCGTGCGTTGGTCCAGGCCTTGGAAGCGGACTTGGTGGAGATGAAGCGTTGCCGGAGCAACAGCCTGTGCTGCGGCGCCGGCGGCGCCCAGATGTGGAAGGAGGAGGAACCGGGCCGGCGCCGCATCAACGAGGAACGGACGGAGGAGGCGCTCGGCACGGGCGCCGAAGTCCTGGCCGTCGGATGTCCTTTCTGCATGACCATGCTGTCGGACGGCGTGACCGCCCGAGGCCGGCAATCGGAAATGCCCGTGTTCGACCTGTCGGAACTCATCCTGAACAACCTGGCGTCCGGCGACGGGGCATGAGACCACCAAGAACATGAAGATTCGCGACCGCATGGCCCTGGTGCTCAGCCTCACCGCCTTCCTGGTGGTGACGGGGCTGGGCATATTCATCAACGTCTTCACTGCGCGCTTCCACAAGCAGGAATTTTTTTCCCGCTTGGCGGAACGGGTACAGCTCACCGAACAGATTTTCCTGGAACCCAACCTACAGGTTTCCCAAGCGGTGCGGGAAAACTTCCTGCATACCCTGGATGAGGAGGAGGAATTCGTCATTCCGCTGACCGGAGGCGGGCCGGACTCCTTGGACAAGCTGTTCTATCCCGGTATCTCCCGGCAACTGTCGCGGGACAGTGCCGTTCGGTTCTGGCAAGGGAACCGGCAAGGCCTGGGCCGGCGGTATTTCCTGCCCGAGGGGGAGTTTGCGGTGGTGGTGACGGCCGTGGACAAGTTCGGACAATCCAAACTGCACCACCTGCAACGGATCCTGGTGATCGGCGTCTTCCTGTGTGTGACGGTCCTGGTGGCCGTCAGCTGGCTATTTGCTGGCCGATTGCTCAAGCCTTTGGAAAACAAGATACGCAAGGCCCGCCATATCTCCGCCGACCGGCTGGACCTGCGGCTGGAGACCGGGTCCGGCAAGGATGAGATCCAACAGCTGGCCATCGCCTTCAACCACATGTTGGACCGGCTGCAGGCCAGCTTCCTGGCCCAAAAGCATTTTGTCAGCAATGCGAGCCATGAGATCCTCAACCCCCTGACCGCCATCATCGGGGAAGCGGAACTTACCCTCGAGAAGAAACGGTCCGTCGAAGCTTATGAGGACACGCTCCGCATCATCGCCTCGGAAGCGGAACGCCTGAAGATACTGACCCAACAACTGCTGGCCCTGGCAAAGGCGGAATCCTTGGCCAGTCTTCCGCAGCCGGAACCGGAACACCTCGACCTCTGCCTCCTGGAGGTCCTGGAGAAGTTCCCCCTGCATCGGATCCAGCTCACCCTGCCCCCTCCGGACACGGACCTGACCGTATTTGCCAACCGGCACCTCCTGCACACGGCTATGGCCAACGTCATCGATAACGCGCTGAAATATTCCGGCGAACAGCCGGTTTCGGTATCCCTCTCGGCCCATCCGAAAGGAATCGACCTGACCGTCGGGGACCAGGGCATCGGCATCCCGGGGCCTGACCTGGCCAACATCTACATCCCCATGCATCGGGCACGCAATGCCCGCAACATCCGCGGCCACGGCATCGGGCTTCCTTTGGCCAAGAAAATCATCCTCCTGCACGAGGGCAACATCGCCGTGGAATCCGGGCCCGGGCTGGGCACCACCGTGGTCATTTCCCTGCCGAAAGGGAAGGCGGGGACCTGAAGGGAAGGCGGACCACCGGCCTGCCGGTCATCCGGATTTCACCATATAGCCCATCCCGACGACGGTTTGGATCAATTTGTTCTCGAAGGGCTTGTCGATCTTGTTGCGGAGATAGTTCATGTATACGTCCACGACATTGGTGCCGATGTCGAACTGGATATCCCAGACGTGCTGCAGGATATCCATGCGGCTGACCACCTTGTTCTGGTTTCGGACCAGGTACTCCAACAGGAAGAACTCCCGCGGCGTGAGCCGGATTTCCTTTCCTCCCCGGCGGACCAGTTTCATATCCATATCAATTTCGAGGTCCTGCACGAAAAGCAGGTTACCGGGCGGCGGGACCAGCTGGGGGGAACGCCGGGACAAGGCCCTGATCCGGGCGAGCAGCTCCTTGAACTTGAACGGTTTTCCCAGGTAATCGTCCGCCCCCGCATCCAAGCCGGTCACGATATCTTCCGTGGTGCTCAGGGCAGTCAGCATGAGTACCGGACAGGATACCCGGTGTTCCTGCCGCAATTGCGCACAGAATTCCAATCCGTCGATGCCCGGCAATACCAGGTCGAGTAGCACCAGGTCGAAGGGCTGGCGGTTGACCCAATCCAGTCCGCTTTCCCCATCGAAGGCCTGGGTAACAGAAAAACCGTTCTCTTCCAGTCCTTTACGGATGAAATTCGAAATGGCCGGTTCATCTTCGACTACCAGGATGTGCATCGCATTGTTCTTTTATCCGGCACGACGGGACGGGCGTCACCGCGGGACCGTCCACAAAAATAGCCATGTATGTCCATTCGGTACCACGTCTGCCGGTGGGAAAACCTTTGCCCGGACGCATTCTAATGGTAATCTAATGACAGTTCCTAACAGTTCTGACCGGCTCCCTCGAAATTTGTGCAACAGCCGGAACGTACGGCGTTGAAGGCGCCGACTCCGCCACCTTTCCTTTCCGAAGGGATGGATCATCAAGTTCCACATCATGACGACCAACCGACCGACAGAACCTTCCGTTTCCCTCCGGGCCGGCTTATTCAGCCAGCTCAGGCACGACCTTCCCGCCAGCATCGTGGTATTTCTTGTGGCGACCCCGTTGTGTCTGGGAATCGCCCTGGCATCGGGGGCGCCCCTTTTCTCCGGTATCATTTCCGGTGTGGTCGGCGGGCTGGCGGTAGGGATCCTGAGCGGTTCCCCCCTGGGGGTCAGCGGACCGGCCGCCGGGTTGGCGGTCATCGTCCTGCAGGCAATCGCGACGCTGGGATCCTGGGAGACCTTCCTGTTGAGCGTCGTGCTGGCGGGACTGATCCAGCTGGCGCTCGGCTACCTGCGGGCGGGCATCATCGGCTACTACTTCCCTTCCTCCGTCATCAAGGGCATGTTGACCGGTATCGGATTGATCATCATCCTTAAACAGATTCCGCATGCGGTGGGTTATGATGCGGTACCGGAGGGCATCTACGAGTTTCGGCAGCCGGACACGCAAAATACATTCTCGGAATTGTCCAACATGATGGCCTACATCCATCCGGGCGCCATCCTGATCACCCTGCTTTCCCTCGGCATACTGATCCTGTGGGAAAGGCCTTTCATGAAACGGCAAAAGGTCTTCACCTGGATACAGGGTCCCTTGGTGGCGGTCATCACCGGCATCCTGGTAAACGGGGTCTTCACGGCGAGCCTCCCTTCCCTGGCCATCCAGCCGGAGCACCTGGTGCGCCTTCCCGTTCCGGAAGGCTGGTCGGAGATACTCGGCCTGTTCACCTTTCCGAACTTCGGCCAAGTGCTGAATCCTGCCGTCTGGACCACCGCGTTCACCATGGCCATCGTCGCCAGCCTGGAAACCTTGTTGTGCGTGGAAGCCACCGACAAGCTCGACCCGTTCCGGCGGGTGACACCGGCCAGCCGGGAACTCAAGGCCCAAGGGGTCGGCAACATCTTGTCCGGATTGGTCGGCGGCCTGCCGGTCACCCAGGTCATCGTCCGCAGCTCCGCGAACATCCAGAGCGGCGGCCGTACCAAGGCGGCCGCCATCCTGCACGGTGCCTGGTTGTTGGTTGCGGCCCTGGCCATTCCCGCCGTGCTCAACCGCATCCCCCTGGCCACCCTGGCCGCCATCCTGCTCATGGTGGGGTACAAACTGGCCAAGCCCGCCATTTTCAAACAGATGTATTCCCTGGGTAAATACCAATACATACCTTTCCTGGCCACCGTGGTCGGCATCCTGCTGACGGACCTGCTGATGGGCATCGGCATCGGCATGTCCATCGCCATCTTCTTCATCCTGCTGAACAACCTGCGTAACCCGTATTTCCTGATGGAGGAAACCCATGACGAAAAAGGGGATACCCTGACGCTCCGGCTGTCGGAAGACGTTTCCTTCCTGAACAGGGCCATCATCATGAAAACACTCGACACCATCCCACCCCATACCAAGGTGCTGATCGATGCCAGCAAATCCGTCAATATCGATTACGACGTCTATGAGATCATCCGGGACTTCGAGGAACGGGCGGCCATGCAGGACATCGACCTCCAGGTCCGTGGCCTGGCCCTCCGCCAACGCAACGATGCCCCGGAACAGGTCATGAAAGTCATGGCCAACCGCAAGAAAACGAAAGCATCCGACCTGACGACGGCGAAATGAACCGGCAAGGGCAACCGGGTACCTGTCCGCCCAACGGCGGAAAATGAGCGCAACGGCGCGACCCGGCCCCCTTTGCATTCAATCAAATTGGAATGACCATGCGTACGCAAACAAAAGAATCCCAACGGCAACTCGTTCCCGAAAAGGCACTCGACATCCTTTTGGAAGGGAACCGGCGTTTCGTCAGCAACCTCCGCTTCAACCGGAACCTGCTGCAACAGGTCAATGAAACGTCGGAGGGGCAGTACCCCTTCGCCATCATCCTGAGCTGTATCGATTCCCGTACCTCCGCGGAGCTCATTTTCGACCAAGGGCTGGGGGATATCTTTTCCGTCCGGATCGCCGGCAATGTCCTCAACGACGATATCCTGGGCAGCATGGAATTCGCCTGCCAGGTGGCGGGCTCCTGCCTGGTCATGGTCCTGGGCCATACTAAATGCGGAGCGGTCAAGGGTGCCTGTGCCGCCGTGGAGATGGGGCACCTGACCGGATTGCTGGAAAAGGTCCGCCCGTCCGTCACCCGCGTCCGCGAACGGGCCGATGCCGGCACCGGCACCGAAGACCTGGTGGAATCGGTCGCCCATGACAACGTGCTGCGGCAGGTCGATGAAGTGCTGGAAAAAAGCACCGTCCTGCGCCACCTGTACTACGAATCGAAAATCGGGGTCGTCGGTGCCATGTACAGTGTCGAATCCGGGGAGGTGACCGTCATCAAGGAATGTTTCATGAAACGGAACCCTGCTTCCGCCGACACGCCCTGATCCTGTTACGGCCTTCGCGGCGGCGGGACCTACCCCACTCTGCCCGGCGTATGCCTGAAAGATATTCTGTTCGTTTTTTTTATCATTAAAGTTGGTCTTTGCAAGCGCCACCGCCCGGTGGCGTTTGTTTTTCCGACCATCCGACGGGAGGTATGCCCGCCCCGCCGAATGCGGAGGCAAACGCTCCGGGGATGGCCCCTGCTGCGGATACACCGACCATACGCCCCCTTTTTCCGGCCGATGCCTGCTCCGAACGAGCCAACCTAAAGCCCGCCTTATTTGTTATGGTTCCATAAAAAAACAGGTATGACGACATTGACCGCCCTTCCTTCCCATGCCCGGGTATGGATATACCAATCGGACCGTCCTTTTACGCCCGCGGAGGCGGCCCGCGTGGAAGCAGCCCTCGAACAATTTATAGCCGGATGGACCAGCCACCAGCGGCAATTGTCCGCCTGTGGGGAACTGCAACACCGGCAGTTCATCATCCTGGCCGTGGACGAAACCCAATCCGGTGCCAGCGGCTGCTCGATTGACAAGAGCGTCCACTTTCTCAAGCAGATTGAAGCGGCATTCGGCGTCTCCCTGTTCGACCGGATGCAATTCGCCTGGTGGGAAGGGGAGGGCGTCCGGACCGCCGACAGCGGGTCCTTCGCCGACCTCTACCGGGAGGGCAGGGTCAGCGCCGACACCTTGGTCTTCGACAACCTCGTCAAGACCCGGGGCGAGTGGACGGACGGATGGCTGAAGCCCTTGTCCAAGAGCTGGCACCGCCGTTTTGTGTGAGGATTCGCCCCCTTTCGGATTTGCTGACGCATGGGATCGGATGGAATCCCGCAAACCGCTTCGGCCCGGCGATGAAAATCCGGGGCTTATTTCCTATCATTGCCAGGAAGGCCGACCGGCACCAGCCAGGCAGCGGATGCCGGCGGAACGGTTGCATAGCCGTATTCATTCCTCACCAATCAAAATTAACGACATCATGGTACAGAAGCTGATTTTCCCGGTGGTGCTGTGCATCGGGTGCGTCCACGCGTCCCTTCATGCACAGGTGGCGGACCCGCGCACCGCCGACAAATGGAAACCGGAATTCACGGAAGCCTGGGAGCCGGAACCGCGGGTGGTGACACCCGGCATCGGGACGGCCCCACCCTCGGACGCCATCATCCTGTTCGACGGCCGTCACACCGATGCCTGGCAGCATGCGGACGGTTCCGCCGTCAAATGGACGGTAGCGGACGGTGCGATGACCGTGGCCAAAGGCAGCGGCGGGATCTCCACCCGTCAATCTTTCGGCGATTGCCAGCTCCACCTGGAATGGCGGGCTCCTGCCGTCGTGAAAGGGGAAGGTCAAGGGCGCGGCAACAGCGGGGTGTTCCTGCAGGAACGCTACGAGGTACAGGTTCTCGACAGCTATGGGAACCGTACCTACTCCAACGGCCAGGCCGCCTCGATCTACAAACAGTCCATTCCCCTGGTGAACGCCTGCCGACCGCCCGGCGAATGGCAGACCTATGACATCCTTTACACCGCGCCCCGCTTCAACGCCGACGGACTGGTCGTCCGGCCTGCCCGGGTCACGGTCCTGCAGAACGGCATCCTCGTGCAAAACAATTTCGAGATCAAAGGGGCTTCCGAATACATCGGCCTGCCCGGCTACGAGGCCCACGACAAGGCGCCACTATCCCTGCAGGACCACGGGGACCTGGTCAGTTACCGAAACATTTGGATCCGGGAGCTGTAGGCGGGTACGACCGTTGCGGTACAGGCGGCGGCTTGCGCCCTGTACCGCGCTCCTCACCAACCCGGAACGATATTGAGGCCGAAAGTGCCCGCCGTTTCCCGGAGCAGCGGCCATGCGTAGTAGGGTTCCAGGACCATAGCGCCGAACAAGTTGATACGCAGGGAAACACCGACGCTGTACAGCGGGTCCCAGGCTAATTCGCGGAGATAGCTGTCCGCAAGGCCGGAAAAGACATCCCAGGTCAGGCCTGCATCGACGAACAAGGCGAGTTCGCTGAAGAGATACCGGGACCGGATCAGGGAAAGCTGTTCCAGGCCGGTGAACGGCAGGCGCAGCTCCGCATTGGCCACCGCCAGCTTGCTACCGAACAATTCCTCCACACTCCTTCCGTTCCGGTGCAGTACCTGTACCGCATGGTTATAGTCGTAACCGCGGATAAACCACGGGAATCCCAGGAAAATGGGATAAAAGGTATTGGCGTCCCGGCCGTAACGGCCGGTGTGCAGGAATCTTCCTGCGAGCGTCACCGGCTTCCGGAAGACATACTTACGCGCATCGAGGGTCAGGTTGGCGAACCGGTAATCGCCGAGGAACTGTTCCGCACCAATCCGGAAACGGCTTCCGGTGGCCGGGGATGCCATGCCGAACAGGGAATTGTCGCCTACCAGGGCCGCCTGAACGGAGCCGAGCGCACCGTGGAACAGGCTCGTCCCTTCCGCCTCCTGGTCGACCTGGTAGCGTTCCTGCAGGAGGAAGGCACCATCCAGGTCGTAATAATTGTCGTACCGGTCGAGGCGGTTCGAATAGAAGGAAAAGGCCGTACCGGCCTCCGCCCGCAGCGTCCGGGAGAAGGGAAACTGCGCAAATACGGACAGTTTTTCCTCGAAGATCCGGGCGATATCCGTGCTTTGGCGGATGACTTGGGCGGTTTGGCCGCCCGCCAGGGCGAGGGTATCGAGGACCGGTGACCCGGTCCATCCGCTCCGGAGGGGTTGGTGGGAGAGCGCAAGTCCCCATTTGAGTTGGTGTGACTGGTTGAGGTAAGCGACCGCTCCGCCGAAGTCGTAGATTTCCCCATTGAGGAAGAAGCTGCCGAAGACCTGGTGGTCACCGAGCATATCGCTGAAAATCATGTCGATCCCACCGGCCATTCCGGTCGTGGTTCCGCCCATCATCGTACCGGTTCCCACCCCGATTCCCCCGCCGCCGGCGATATAATCCAATTTGAAACGGGGCGCGTAATCCAAGTGATGCAGGCTGTCGGCGGCGAGCACGGGAAGCCTGTCCAGCAGGGGAAGGTTGATTTCGACGACGGTCGGGACGGTCGGGTTGCGCAGCGGAAGGCGCGCCGGGCGGCGGTCGACCTGGTCGGCGGGCACCTCGCGCCAAAGGAAATCCTTGCTCCGGGCCCGATAGATGGCATGCTCTCCGGCCAGGTGCAAGGTGAGGAACACCCGGTCGTTGTTTTCCCGGCAGGAGGTTGAAAAGGCCGGCGCATAGGGAGTGATACCGGAAATACCGGTCATCAGGTCGGTCAGTTGGAACACCTTTCCTACAGCCAGGTCATAGTGGTAAAGGTTGCGAAAGCCGTCCCGGTCGCTGAGGAACAGCAGGTTGCCCTGTGCATCGAACAGCGGTTGCAGGTTGTCCGCCCCCGGGAAGACGGGTAGTACGGAGCGGGAACCGGCGGAGAGGTCCAGGACGGCGAGGCGGAAGCCGGACCAGGTAGGTTCCCCGGGCATCGGCCCGTCGGTGGCGAAAGCCAGGAAACGGCCGTCGGGCGACCAGGCCGGTTGGATTTCCGAGGCCGGGTCCTGTGTCAGCCGGCTGACCCGGCCGGTCGACCATTCGAAGAGGTAGAGGTCGGTCTGCCCTTCCACCTGACCGGACACCGCGATATGGCGGCCGTCGGGCGACCAGGCCGGATAGCTGAATGCCGGCACCCCGGGAATGGGTGAGACTTGCAGGGTCTTTCCATTGACGTCTTTTATGATCAGTATGTTGTCACCGCGGCTCACCCCGGTGATGGCAAAACGTTTGCTGTCCGGAGCCCAGGTGCCGGTGCTTTCGACAAAGCTGATTTCGTCGATGTGTCCGCCGCGGGTGGCATGGTGGACCCTCCGGATGACCTTGCCGGTGGCGGCATCGGCCAGGTAGACATCCACGCTGAAGACATCTTTTTCGGATAGGAACAACACCCGGCGGCCGTCGGGGCTGAGGACCGGGGAGACGTTGAGGTGGCCCCCGCCCTTCCCGCTGCGGACGAAAGGCCGGCCGACCTCCCGCCGGCGGGTGCTGTCCGACAGGAAAGGCGTGCAGTAATCCCGAAGCCAGGTCTCCCAAAGCACGGACAGTTCCTTTTCGCCGACACCCAGTACTTGCCGGCAGGCGGCATCGAAGCCCAAGCGGGCCGTTTGGAGGAAGAGCGGTCGGACGACCCCGTCCCCTTTCCAGCCGGTGACGAAGGCCCAGAAGGCATGTCCCCACCGATAGGGGAACCATTGTGGGTCCTGCAGGTCCCGCAGCGAAGGAAGTTTGTCGTGCAGGACGGCATCACGCATCCAGATGGCGGTATTGGGATCTTCCCGGCCGAGGGAAAGGTACTCCGCCAGTCCTTCCACCATCCAAAGGGGCAGGTTGGCCAGGTTGCGCAGGCCGGTGGAATCACCGTCCAGGATCATCCGGTACTGGAAGGCATGCACCAGTTCATGCCCGAGCACATGGCGGGTTTGGGCATTGGACAAGGCGACGGGAAGGACGACCCGGTTCTTGAAGGCTTCCGTCACGCCGCCCGTCCCGATGCCGAGTTCCCCCATGACGGCGTTCGTCTGCTGGAAGTCGGGATGGTCGTTATAGATGATCAGCGGATTGTGGGAATGGAAGGTATCGAGGAGGACCGCCTGGTGCAGGGTGTACCAATGTTCGGCTTCACTGGCCAGGAGTTGTTCCCGATCCGGATTATCCAGGTAGTGGTAGAGGTCGAAATGCGGCGTTCGGGTGATCGTGAACGCGAAGTCCTCGTATTTCGGCTTGTTCCGGCCGAAATATTGGGCCTGCAGCGGCGGCCAGCCGGCCAGGATGGCGGCCAGCGCCAAGAGCGGCGAAAGAAATGATCTATACATAGCCAGCTGGTTTGCGATGGGCGAATAGCTGTCGACATCCGTTGGTATTTCCTTTCCTTCCTATTTGTAATAACAAGGCGGCGGGGGGTGGATGTTGCGCAGGAAAGACGTGCAAAACGTTAAAATTACCGACCGGAACAGCGGTGCCGGCCGGCAGGCACCGGCCGGCAGGCACCGAACTGCCGCCCTTGCGACAGAATTTTGGGGCTGTCCCATCGAAAGGACGGGGTCCAACTGAACAAAAGGTTCTTATTTTTGTCGGTGGGCGGTCCGACCGGAATATCTCCGGCACAGTGGATTTGTCCGCCACCGGGCCGAACGGACAGGCCGCCCGGCGGCAATGCCCGGAACCGGCCTTTTTCACGGGCCGTGCAAGGGCGTACGAGCATAGGGAAAACAACACCGATCGGCATGACCGTAGAACGCTTTTTCGAGTTATTCCTGGAGGAATTGCGACACCGGGAGCAACTGCGCAGTTACTACAAGTTTCACGAGGACCCGAGCCGGCTTTCCTTCCGGAAGGCCTACTTCTGCCAGCGCCTGCACTACGTGTACGACAGAGTGCTGGAGACCATGGAGACACGGGCGGGCGGACTGGACATCTGGGATTGCGGCTGTGGATACGCCACGACACAGATTTTCCTGGCCTTGAACGGGATACCCAGCCGGGGTACGACCCTGGAGTTCTATTTCCGGGAAATACCCGAACGGTTGGCCTATTGGTCGGCATACGGCGACATGGGGCTGCTCACGACCAGCTACGAGGATGTTTTCGAGACGACCCGTCCGGCAGGGAACACCGACCTCATCATCGTGCAGGACACCCTTCACCACCTGGAGCCCTTGGAAAAGAGCCTTTCGATATTTCACCGCACCCTGCGGCCCGGCGGAAAGCTGATCGCCATCGAGGAGAACGGGAACAACATCATCCAGCGCATGAAGCTGTACCGGCAGCGGGGCAACCGCCGGGTCATCACCTACTTCGACGAAGGACTCGGCCGGGAAGTCACCATGGGCAACGAAAACATCCGGTCGTATGCCACCTGGCGGGCCGCCTTCATCCGGGCGGGATTCGAGATAGACGAGCGGAGCATGCACTACATCCGCCTTTTCCCTCCCTTGTTCTTTCTCCGGCAGCCTTCCCAGGAGCTCGTGTCGAAGGAGCAGGAACTTTGGCAACGCTACGGTGTGCTCCGGGAGTACTTCTTTTTCGGCGTCAATTTCGTGGCTTTCCGGCCGGTGCCGGAACTTTAGTCGCCGCCCGGCAGGCCGGGCAGGGGTAAAATGGGCGGGGGACAAATTGATTTTGTTACCTTTGTCCCGCTTTCGGACGGGCCCGGTCCGTCCCGGGCATGCCCGGTCGGTGCCCAGGTGCCGACGGATCCGGCAAGCCCTGCCGCGGCCCGATGTGCCAAACAAGAACCCTATCCGGTAAAAGCGGCGGCCCCGTGCGCCGGATACATAAGCGTGAGACATGAATTCATTCAAATTGACGACCAATGTGACCGGTTGGCTGGTATTCCTCCTGTCCGCCACCGTGTATTATTTCAGTGCCGAACCGACGGGAAGCCTGTGGGATTGCGGGGAATTCATCCTGGGTGCCTACAAGATGGAGGTGGTGCATCCGCCGGGTGCCCCGCTATTCATGATCTTGGGCCGACTATTCATCTGGTTGGCGGAATTGTTCAACGATACGGAAGCCCATCCGGAGAAAATCGCCTTTGCGGTCAACGTGATGTCCGGCATATCGACTGCCTTCGGTGCCATGTTCCTGGCCTGGATGACCATGATCCTGGGCAAGTTGGCCTTGGTCTCCCGGGAAGGGAAGCCGGATGCCGCCCAGAACCTGGCCTTGGCCGGCGCGGGACTGGTTGCGGGGATGGCGATGACATTTTCCTCTTCCGTTTGGTTTTCCGCCGTGGAAGGGGAGGTTTACGCCTTGTCGACCTTTTTCACCTGCCTGACCATGTGGTCCATCATCAAGTGGTACCACCTGCCCAACGAGCCGGAACACGACCGCTGGCTCATCTTTGCGGTCTACGCAGCGGCCCTGTCGATCGGGGTGCACCTGTTGAGCCTGCTCACCTTCCCGGCCCTGGCCCTATTCTATTATTTCAAGAAATACCAGGGACGGCACACGGTGCTCGGCATGTTGGCCGCCGCAGGCGTAGGGACCGCCATCATCGTCGCCGTCCAGTCGCTCGTCATTACCGGCGTAGCCAAGCTGTGGCGGTCGATGGAAATGGCCATGGTCAACGGGCTGGGCTTGCCGTTCAACTCCGGCTTGATACCGACCCTGCTCATTGTCGGTGCACTGCTTTTCTTCGCCCTTCGCTATGCACACCGCAAGCAGAACGGCCTGGTCCAGCTGCTGGCCATGGGCGCCGTCATGTCGCTGATCGGCTTCTCGACCATCGGCGTCATCATCATCCGGGCCAACGTCGACCCGCCTATCAACATGAACCGCCCGTCGGACCCGATCCGGCTCCTGTCGTACGTCAACCGGGAACAATACGGCGAGCGGCCCCTGCTGTACGGACAGCATTTCGAGGCCAGGCCCGTCGGCAACAAGATCGAGGAGCGTTACGGGCAGGTGGTCACGGCCACCGGAGACCACCGGTACGAGATCGTGGATGAAAAAGTGTCCTACGAATACAACAACAGCGACAAACAGTTCTTCCCCCGGATGACCGACGATACGCAAGGCCGGCCGGACAAGTACCGCGCCTGGATCGACAAGCCGGTCGGAACCCCCAATTTCGCGGACAATCTCAAATTCCTCTTCCGCTACCAGCTGGGCTGGATGTACTGGCGGTATTTCGCCTGGAACTTCATCGGCCGCCAAAACGCGGAGCAGGGTTATTATTCGTGGGACAAGAAAAGCGGCCACTGGGAATCCGGTATCCGCTTCATCGATGAGGCCCGGCTGTACAAGATGGACCAATTGCCCGCCACCATGAAGGATGACAAGGCCCGGAACCATTATTACTTCCTGCCCCTGTTGTTCGGACTGCTCGGCATCCTGTTCCATTACCGGCACCGGTCCGAGGAATTCATCGGCCTGCTGGCCCTGTTCGTCATCACCGGGATCGGCATCATCATCTACTCCAACCAACCGCCCAACGAACCCCGGGAAAGGGATTACGTGCTCGTCGGCTCCTTCTTCACCTTCTGCATATGGATCGGCATGGGTGTCCTTTTCATCTTCCAATCGCTGCGCAGCAAGACCGGCGGTATCGCCGCCGCGGGGCTGGGATCCCTGCTGGCCCTGAGCGCACCCGCCATCATGGGCAGTGAGAACTGGGACGACCACAGCCGCGCCGGACACCACGGTGCCCGTGACTATGCCGCCAACTTCCTCCACTCCTGCGCCCCGAACGCCATCGTCTTCACTTACGGCGACAACGACACGTATCCGCTCTGGTATGCCCAGGAGGTCGAGGGTATCCGCCGCGACGTCCGGGTCGTGAACCTGTCCCTGATCCAGGTGGACTGGTACATCAACCTGCTGCGTCGGAAAGTGAACGATTCCGACCCCATCAAGCTGACCCTCTCCCCGGAAGCCTACCGCGGCAGGAAGCGGAATGCCGTCTACTACCTGGCGGACAATGACCGCGGGGAAATGGATGCCACCCGGGCCCTGGAAGCCGCCGGTGCCGACCGCCCCGGTGGCCGCTCCCGTATCGATGCCCTGCTGCCGACGGCCAGCCTCTCCATTCCGATCGACCGCGCCCGCGCAGCGGAAGTCTTCGGTTTCGGTCCGGAAGATACCGCCGCCATCCTGTCCGCCATCCCGATGCGGGCACCGCTCCACCGTACCGGACAGGAGGGCGTGTCCTATATCACGAAAGACGAACTGGCCATCATGGATGTCATCGCCTCCAATATCCAGGACCGTCCCGTTTATTTCGCCGTCACCTGCCGACCGGAAAAGATGATGGGCCTGCAGGACTATATGCAGCTGGAGGGGTTGGCGCTCCGCATCGTCCCCATCCGCTCCCAAAGCGAACAAGGCCTCTTCGTCTACGGCTATGGCCGGGTGGATACGGAGAAGGTCTATGACAACGTCATGAACAAATTCCGGTGGGGCAACTTCGATACGCACGAAACCTTTATCGACAAGAGCTACGGCCCCAGCATCCAGAGTATCCGGATCGTCATCCTGCGGACGGCCCGGCGGCTGGTCAACAAAGGCCAAAACGATAAAGCCATCGAATTGGTGGAAAAATACCTGGCTTCCTTCCCCCACTACAATTTCCCATACGACTGGAACACCATGCAGCTCCTGTCGGTCATGATCCAGGCAGGCGGGTACGAACAGGCGAAACCGCACCTGGAAACCCTGGCGGCCTCCACGGCGGACCACCTGAACTTCTACACCTCCCAGCCGGAACTCATCGGGGAAAACGGTGATTTCAATCAGGATTACGAGCTGGCGGCCAATGTCATGGATTTGTTGATGCGGTCGGTCGAAAGCCAGGACGACGAGGCGTTCCGGACGGACCTGGAGAACCGCTTCGCCCCGTTCCGCTGAGGATGCTCGCCGTCGGTCCGCCTTGTGGCCGGCAGCATGCTCAACGGTGCTTTTTTCAACCAGGAAAACAAACCTGCCCGAGGCAGGTTTGTTTTTTTTGTGAGGGACCTCGGCCCGCCGCTTCATCGGTCAGCCAACGCCGACGGGACTGGCTTTACCCCTTGCCGTCCCGCCCTTGAAACGGATGTGCGAACCCCGATTGCCACCGGTGCATGCCGGATAGTGTCCTGTTAACCAAATTGACCCGTTTTTCCATGAAAAGCAAACACCGGGCCCGACAGGTTCCGAAAACCTCCGCCAACCCTGCCACCGCAGCCACCGGAAACCCTGCCGCTGCGGCAGGGTTGGCCCTGGACTTCCAGGATACGGCCCGCGCCTTTGTCGACAAGACCGATACCGCCCTGCGCAAGGCGGTCTGGTTGTTCCGGCTCATGAACAGCCCCTTGTTGGTCCAGGCCGGAGCGGCAGCCGGCATGGTTGCTTCCCGGCTTCGTATTTCACTGATAGACAAGTTGATCCGGGATACAATTTTCGAGCAGTTCTGCGGCGGCACAACCCTACTGGGCTCCAGCGACACCATTCTCCGGCTGCATCGGCATGGCGTGCAGACCGTCCTGGACTATGGCGCGGAGGGCAAGACCTCGGAATCGGATTTCAACTTCACCATGAACGAGAACATCCGCGCCATCGAATTTTCCTCGCAAATCAAAGGGATCAGCACCATCAGCACCAAGGTGACCGGATTGGCGCGGTTCGACCTGCTGGAAAAGGTCAGCAACGGGGAGTTGATGTCCCAACAAGAGAAGGACGAGTTCCACAATGTCGTCAAACGCCTGGACCATATCTGCCACAGCGCCCGGAATGCGGGGGTGCGCCTGTTCATCGATGCGGAGGAATCCTGGATCCAACCGGCCATCGACAAGTTGGCCAACCACATGATGAAACGGTACAACCGCGGACAGGTCGTGGTGTACAATACCTTCCAGTTGTACCGCACCGACCGGCTCGCGTTCCTCATGGAGTCGCATGACAAGGCCCGGGCCGGCGGCTATTGGCTGGGCGCCAAATTGGTGCGCGGCGCCTACATGGACAAGGAAAGGGACCGGGCACAGGCCATGGGATACCCCTCCCCCATCCAGCCGACCAAGACCGCTACGGATGAGGATTTCAACCTGGCGCTCCGTTTTTGTGTGGACAACCATCGGCATATCGCCTGCTGCAACGCCTCCCACAATGCCGAAAGCAACTACCTGCTCGCTTCCCTCGTCCAGCGCAAGGGCATCCCGCGGGACCATCCGCATATCTTGTTCTCCCAGCTGTACGGGATGAGCGACAACATCACGTTCAACCTGGCCGCCGCCGGCTTCAACGCCTCCAAATATGTGGTCTACGGCCAGGTTCACGAAGTCATCCCCTACCTGATCCGACGGACGCGGGAGAACACCTCCGTAACCGGCGACCTGAGTCGGGAGTTGCAACTGCTCCTGACCGAAGTGCGCCGACGCGGCCTTTAGGCGGCTGCCCGTCCTGCGGCGGGCTACTCCGCTACGTCCGGAGCGGCAACCGGTAGGGCCGGGCCCGCCCCGTTCTTCTTCCCCTCAATTGTCCGTCCCGTTAAACCCACTACTTTCTCGGTTGTTTATTTGACGATGTCCGGTTCCACCGGCGAACCACTTCCCGACGGAACCGGTACGTCCCGGCCCCACCAGCCGGTCCCGTCCGGATTTGCCGGGAAAGGGGGCTCCTACCCGGTCCAACCAGCCAAAATGCAACGAGATGTCATCGAACCAAAATGATTACGATTCCACCCTCCCGGACGACAACGGGGAGATCATCGAACAACCGGACGAAATCACCGGGGAAGACTTCATCGAGGAAGCGGCCTTCAGCCGGGAACTGCAGCCCCTGGAGCGGGCGCTGCCCGGCAACCTGACCATC
This sequence comes from uncultured Saprospiraceae bacterium, assembly GCA_964573725.1. Taxonomy (GTDB): domain Bacteria; phylum Bacteroidota; class Bacteroidia; order Chitinophagales; family Saprospiraceae; genus UBA6168. The sequence continues at coordinate 81,042 of CAZNLJ010000016.1, read as the reverse complement.
ATCCCCCTGTACCAGAAACCGGTCTTCCCCGGCGTTCCGATTCCCTTGACCTTCAGTGGGGAAATGCAAATCAAGACCATCCGGGAGGCCATCGAGAAGGAAAACGGCTACATCGGTCTGGTCCTGGCCCGGCAGGAAGCCTCGGATACCGACGGCGCCCCCCCCAACCTGTACGAGGTCGGCACCGTCTTCCGGGTCCTGCGGTTCGCCCAACTGACCCCGAACGTCATGCAGGTCATCGGCCAGGGATACGGCCGTTTCACCCGGGTGAAAACCCTGTTCGTCCAACCTTACCAAAAATGGGAGGTAGCCTACCGGCACGATTCCCGGGAGAAACCGCCGGCGGAACTCAAGGCCTATCTCCTGGCCATCAGCTCCGCCCTCAAGGAGCTGCTCAAGCTCAACCCCCTTTTCAAGGAACAGATCAACCTGGTGGTATCCCAGCTCAATTACGAAGCACCGGGGCTCACCATGGACGTGATTTCCACCCTGCTGACGGCGGATGCGGAAAAATTGCAGGGGCTGCTCGAGACATTCGACTTGCAGGAACGGGCCATCATCCTGTTGCGGCTGATCCGGGAGGAACTGGAGCTTGCCCGCATCCAACAGAAAATCCAGGAGGAAATCGATACCCAGGTCAACAAGCAGCAAAAGGAATTCTTCCTGCGCGAACAACTTCGGGCCATCAAGAAGGAATTGGGCATAGAAAAGGAGGAAAGCGAGACGGAGCTGGAAAAGGTCATGAAGAAGCTGGAAGGCAAACAGTTGTCCGACGAAGCCCGAAAGGTGGTGGAGGAGGAACTGGACAAGCTCCGGACCCTGAGTGCCCAGTCGCCGGAATTCGCCGTGACACGCAACTACCTCGAACTGATTGCCGACCTGCCCTGGGGGGTCTATTCGGAGGACAACCACAGCATCGCCCGTGCCAGGACAATCCTCGACCGGGACCATTACGGCCTCAAGGATGTCAAGAGCGCCATCCTGGAGTTCATTGCCGCCGTCATCAAACGCGGCAGCATCGGTGGTTCCATCATCTGCCTGGTCGGGCCGCCGGGTGTCGGGAAAACCTCCATCGGCAAGAGCATTGCGGAAGCCCTGGGACGGGAATTCTTCCGGTTCTCCGTTGGCGGCATGCGGGACGAAGCGGAGATCAAGGGGCACCGGCGGACCTACATCGGCGCCATGCCGGGCAAGCTGATCCAGGCGATCAAGCGGGTCGGCGTTTCCAACCCGGTCATCATGCTGGACGAAATCGACAAGATCGGCGTCAGTTACCAGGGGGATCCCGCCAGCGCCTTGCTCGAGGTCCTGGATCCCGCGCAGAACATGAGCTTCCTGGACCATTACCTCGACATCCCGTACGACTTGTCGAAAGTGCTGTTCGTCACCACCGCCAACCAACTGGACACGATTCCCGAACCGCTGCTCGACCGGATGGAAATCATCCGGCTCAGCGGTTACATCCAGGAGGAAAAAGTGCAGATCGCCCGGCAATACCTCATCCCGCGCCAATTGCAGGAGCACGGGTTCGGAAAAAGCGACGTTCGGTTCAGCGAAGCGGCCATCGCCCTGGTCGCCGACAAGTATGCCCGGGAAGCCGGCGTCCGGAACCTGGAGAAACAAATCCGTAAGATCATCCGGAAACTGGCGATGAAATCCGCCGAAACCGGCCAGAAAACTTTCACCATCCAACCGCGCAGCATCGAGAAATACCTCGGCAAACCGGTCTTCAGTACGGAAAAGTTGTACGACCATCCGATTCCCGGGGTCGTCCTCGGCCTGGCCTATACCGCTTTCGGCGGCGCCACCCTGTACATCGAGGCGGCCGGCATCAAGAAATCCGGCGGCGGCTTCAAGCAGACCGGACAGCTGGGCAGCGTCATGCAGGAGAGCGCCGACATCGCCTACAGCTACGTCCGCTCCCTGCTCTCCCAAGACCGGCCGGAAGCCGGCTTTTTCGAAGACCATGCCATCCACCTCCACGTGCCGGCCGGCGCCACCCCGAAGGACGGCCCCTCCGCCGGCATCACCATCGCCTTGGCACTTTACTCATTGGCTACCGGCAAGGCGGTCAAGGACGGATTGGCCATGACCGGCGAACTGACCCTGACCGGGAAGGTGCTGCCCATCGGCGGGGTCAAGGAAAAGACCATCGCCGCCCGGCGGGTCGGCATCCAGGAACTGATCTTCCCCGCTGACAACCGGAAGGACTTCGAGGAGCTGCCGGAGTATATCCGCAGCGGACTCAAGGTCCATTTCGCCGAGCAATTCTCGGATGTGCTGCGGGTCGCCTACGGCAAGCGGTATGCCGACCGGCCGACGGCCGCCATCTGATCTTCCGGCAGGGCCAGCCTCCCGCCGGCAACCGGGCCTCCCTGCCGGCACCCCGAACCACGAAAGGACGGAAAAGCCTGCGCGGTACGGTGCGCGCACCGTACCGCACAAGCTCCGATCCTATCCGGGATTACCGTCCCCCTCCCCGGCGATGCAAGCATCGTACCCGTCGTCGCCGTAAAGCGGTACCGACCGCCCCCACCATATCCGGTGCCGGATTCGATGAAATTCGCTTATTTTACGCAGGCAACGCATCTTCCGCATCGCAACCCAACAAAATAATTAATTACAAAACATTGATTTTCTGTTGTCATTAGTCATCAAACCCACTGATGTGCTTCGCCCCGCACTAAAAAGGGCGCGGGGCGGCGCCCCGCGCGCAAAAGATTTTCAGGACGGCCGGCGGCGCGCTTGGGCGCGCCGCCGGCCGTCCTGTCCAAAAGGCGAGAAGCGACATAAAGACCCTATGGTAATGAGTAGCTTACGTCCTTATACAATCATGCGAACCTTACAATCAAAATATTCGATTTGGCTCTTGGGTGCGGAAAATGAGAGGCAACCGGGCATACCGACCGGATATCCGCCCCAGCCCGACAGGAAAGCGGAAACGGTTTCGCCACATCCGACGGGGCATTGCGTGATCGGTACCGGATGCGCCGGCCACACCCGGAACGCGCGGCATCAACGTCGGAAACGGGCAATCGCGAGGATATGAGAATCGGAATCATCGGGGATGCCATCGATGCACAAAGCGGCGGCATCCATATTTACACGGTGGAACTCGTCCGGGCCCTGGCGGAACTTGCTGGGGATGACGAATACATCCTGGTCCGGGAACGGCACGAGCCCCGGATTCCCGGCGTCCGGCAGGTGGTGATACCCAACCTCCGCATCGGCCTGGTATTCGCCGCCTTCCGGCTGTTGGTGTTGGTGCCGCTTGTCCTGCGCTGGCACCGGGTGGATGCGGTGGTGGAGCCCGCCCATTTCGGACCGTTCAACCTGCCCCGGCGTATCCGGCGCATCACGGTCATCCACGACCTCACGCCGGTGTTGTTCCCGCACCACCACCAATACGTCAGCCAGCGGCTGCAGCGGCTTTTTCTCCGGCGGATCCTGCGGCGGGCGGACCTGGTCCTTTCCAATTCCAACCATACCACGGCGGATATCCGGCGTTTCGAACCGCAGGTTTCGGACCGGATCAAGACCTTGCACCTGGGCACACCGGGCGGACTCGCACCGGTGGCGGCGCGGCCGGCGGACATGGAAGAGCATGCCTATTGGTTATCGGTGGGAACCATCGAACCCCGTAAGAACCTCGTCCGGCTGCTGGAGGCGTACCGGCGGTTCCGGGAGGAGACCGGCGCGCAGGTGAAGTTGGTGGTGGTGGGCCGACGGGGATGGAAGGCGGCTGCTTTTTTCGAGGCACTTGCGCGACATCCATACCGGGCGGACATTGAGTTGCCGGGCTATGTCACCCGGGAAACGCTGGCGAGCCTGTACAGCCACAGCCTCGGATTGCTGTATGTCTCCGAGTACGAGGGATTCGGATTGCCGGTCTTGGAGGCATTCTCCTGTGGCTGTCCGGTCATTTGCAGCCAGGTGGCCAGTTTGCCGGAAGTGGGCGGTCCGGTGGCGCGGTACGTGGACCCGCTGGATCCGGCATCCATCGCCGGGGGGATGGCCGACCTGTACCGGGCATCTCCCGGCGCGGTGGCGGCCGTCCGGGCGGCCGCCATTGAACGGGCGGCCACATTTTCCTGGGGAACCTACGCCCGGGAATGTATGGCCGCCTTGCGGGCTTGCCGCTGAGGCAACACCGCTGCCCCCGCCATCGGCTGCGCGCCGAAACGTGATGGACCGGTACCCAACAAAAGCAGCCATCCTCCGGTATGTCCGCCGAAACATAGATGCCGCCCCAACCACGATTCCCCACCGCCTATCCTTTTCGAGCCGGTGCAACTTGGCCGCTGTACCGTTATGAAATACAGTCATTACGGAAGGTCAATCTCATCTTCCGCACCTCGACCCTAAAAAATAATCAATTACAAAAAATTGATTTTCTGTTGTTTTGGTCATAAAACCCGCTGATGTGCTGCACCCCGCACTAAAAAGGGCGCAGGGCGGCACCCCGCGCCCAAGAAATTTTTTAGGCCGGCCGGCTGCGCGCTTGGGCGTGCAGCCGGCCGGCCTGTCCAAAAGGCGGGAAGCGCCATCAAGACCCTTTGGTTATGCGTAGCTTACGTTTTTGTACAATCATGCGAACCTTGCAACCAAAATATTCGATTTGGTTTTAAGGTGCGAAAGATGAGGTCAATGGCTCCCCTCCCGGACGCAATCACGCAAAGCCGACAGCAGGGACTCATCGGACCGAAGCTGCGCCAGCAAGGCATCGGCGAGCAGCCGGTGGCCCAAGGCGTTGGGGTGTATGTCATTCTTTGCGACCCGCAACAGTTCCGGATCATGGCCATCATACGCAGCGGACAGGTCCAGGCAATACCCGAATCCGGTTTCTTCCGCCAATACCGATAATTCCTTGGACTCCTCCACTTGTTCCGCGACGGAGACAATGGATTTCGGAACCGGAACAAAACACCAGACAGGCACCCATCCTCGCCGGTTGCAGTAGGTTGTCAGGTGCTCATACCCCATCCGGCACGCATCCGGTCCGACTTTGCTGCCTATCCATTGTATTTGCGCTTTCGGCAAATCAGCGGAAATACCATTTGAAGCCAGCAGGGAGTCCAGGAATGGGAACATAAGGTCCCTGCCATTTTTTATATCACCGACAATATACTTGATGACACTCCGTTCATTTCTATGGGCACAATATAGGATGACATCCGGATCATACCGTTCCCCTTCCGTTGTCAACCTGGCCAGGTTCCGGTAGAGTTGGTTTCCCGAGACTGCAAGATTCAGGATTTCCACCCGGATATCCTCCCCCAACAGGTTGCTTCGGTTCATTTCCTCCTCCACCAGGTTTTCGAAGGTTCCCATGGTTTCCACCCCGGTTCCCATCTCAACGGAGGTACCCAACAGGAGGATCCGCACCGTACGGGCGGATTTTTCCAGCGGATAGGTACGGTCACGCATCCCGAATTCATTCGTCGTGAGCCAGGCCCCTTTGAAAAAAGCACGTTGGAGCGGCGTCAGGACCTTTCCCCGCAAGTTATCCTGCTGCTCGTAGGAAAGCACGTGTATGGCAGCCGTCCGCTTCCTTGCCGGGCGTGCCGTCGGCAGGCGTTCTCCCAAACCGTTGCCCACCAACAGTTGCTCGTAATAACCGTTGAATTCCGCTTCCGCTTCCGGCTTGTTCTGCCTGGTGTGCAGGACGGGATCCATGGAAAAGGAGAATTGCTGTTCCAGCGTATGGTAAACGGCCGGTTGTGCGCCCACCACCAGCAAGCACAACAAAGCGGAAACGATGGCCAACGGATAATCCGTACCCGCATACCGAAGGTCGCGCCGGCGATCCCAGCTGGCCTGGAGATACTGGACCGCCAATCCGGTCAGGAAGACGGCCAGCAGCCATGCCGACAAGCGGATGATTTCACCGGCCGAGGCACGGCCCGCCAAGCCCATGAAGAACACCCATTCCCGGACGGACGCAGACGTCCAGAAAGACCAAAGCAGGACCATGGAAAAGAACACCCCCATGATCCGGAGCATCCGGAGGCCGGCCGATGGGAGGGAGAATTGACCCGGCAGGGGCGGTCGGATTTTCCGTTTCGTCTCCCGGACACTGTTGACGGCGACGACGGCACCGAAGACCGACCAGAATACCGCATCCTGTACGGTCAGCGGAAAATCCCCGCGTACCCAGAACCACTGGTAGCTGTGCAGGAACCAATTCACGACGAAGACCAGCAGGATGGCTGTCGTCATCGCGAAGACTTGCCCACGGTGTTTGAATCTGAAATAAAGCGGAAGATAAAACACCTTCACCACAAAATCACGCCAATAGATGTTGATGCGGCGCCAAAGGTCGCTGAAGCTGTCCGCAAAGAAATAGTGATGGAAAACAGGGGGCAGGTCGAATCCGAACAGCCCCAGGATTCCAACCGACAAATGGAAGATGCCGGCCAGCCGGATGATCAACAGGTAGGTGACCACCAGGTATTGCGCCCAATCCAGCAGGCCGTCCACCTCGGTCGGATCCGGCAGCAGGTAATAATTGACCAACCGGTATGCCAGCAGATGGATGATACCGTTGGCCATGCGCAACAAGGCGGTCCGCTGGACCTGGAAGGATGGCCGGGCGTAGTATCCCCGCGAGAATGTCTGGTAATCCACCACCGGGAAAATGACGAAAACAAGATTGGGCAGCATGAAGAAGTAGGCCAGCCGATGCCAAATGGATACCGGCTGCCGCTCGAACCGCAGTTCGTACAGGTACAGGACCATCCGGAACATGAACATCGAACCCAGGATGGAAAGGACACGCGGTTGGTCGACCGAGGTCAGCCAACCGGCGCGAAAAAGGGCCAGCAGCCCCGCGGCCAGCAAAACGGCGCCAATCCGGTAAGCGATCGACAAGGGCAAGTGGGCTATGCCGAACAATCCGAGGGCCAAACCGGCCAGTAGTAGCCCGTCCGACCATCCCAACAGCCCGACCATGGCCGCCAAGTTCAGCCAAAACATAAAGGGCATACGCCAGGAAATCGGCAACCATGTGTAGATGGCCATCCCCCCCACCAGGTAAGGCATCAGGGTCGGCAAGAGCAGTTCCTCCTCCAGATGCAACCATCTGACCGCTACCGTGCAAAGCAGCAGGACGGACATGAGTTTCATCCATTCCGGGAAGGACAAAGCGGCGTTCCCGCCGACCGCATGGAATCGGGTAAAAAGGGATCGAACACCCCAGGTACGGTCTGTCATCGGTCAAAGATTGGTCAGGCACCCCAAGTGCCGGTCAGTTGAACAAAAACAAGCATGGTTCCGGTCATCTCAACGTACGCTGGCCGGCACTTTATCCAGTTGCGCTTCCTTCAGCACCTGCCGGCGGGCTTGTTCGAACAACTCGATGCGCAACCGCTTCACCGTGGACTGGTTCCGGTCACCCGACCAGTCCATCCCATCCGCCAGTTCCCGGATGTCGGCGATTTGTTCCTCGTCCAGTTCCATGCCATGGTTTTCGGTGAACTGTAGGACCTGGCTGACGACCCTTTCCTTGAATTCCGCGTCGCTCAGGTTGTTGGGAATTTCTATGGCGTTCTGTTTGCCTCGCCCTCCCTTACCACCGGAAGAAAATTCTTCCGAACAAGCGACCAACAGCAGGAACAAGGGCAGCCACAAGAGGTAGTATTTCATTTTCATGGATGATAATTTTATTAAAATTTGTCATTCAATAAGTTACGATAAATATTTTTTTAAACAGGCCGCAGCGGCAAGGGCAGTCCTGCATTGCGAAAGACGGCGTAAACCGCCGGTATCGCCACGGCGGTACCATCGGCGAACCGCAGATTGGTCGCCAACCCGGAAGCCCCCGACCCGAACAACCGGAACCGGTCCGGCGGAAAAAGGCCGGGCAATTGTTCCAGCCGAAGCCCTTTGGGCGGCAGGTGGCTGACAAAAACCTGCTGCACCGGCGGCGGCAAGTGATGGAAAGCGGGCACCTGGGTACCGAAATAATCCCGGATACCGTCGGCCACCTCCACCAGAAAAGTAGTCCCCATCCGCCCCATCAGCAGGGAGAGATGGTCGATGGCCAGCGACAGGTGGTCGGGCTCGAACTGGTGCAGGACCCCGCGCAGGTAGATGTTGACATCACCCCGGGCATGCGAAAAACGCCGGCAGCCCTCCCGGTCCGTAATATCGAGGAGGGAAAAGGAAAGCCTCCCCGCCGATTCCCGGGCGGAAGCCAGGGACAAGGCCTTTTCCGACACATCGACACCGATGACGGCCGGGAAATGCCTGGCCAGGGCGACGGATTGCCCACCGGTGCCACAGCCCAGGTCAAGCACCGGGATATGCGGGGAGAAAAAATCCCGGAACAAGGGCAGGTCGGTTTCCACCGCCAGCCCAGGGGCCACATCCCATAGGGCTTTTCCATCACCGGCGTGGTACGTCCGCCGGTAGAATGCCTCCCAGTGTTCCCGGTAATTCATCCTGCGTATGCCATTTCGGGCATTTCGCAGACCTGGTTAGCCAGGGAGGCATCCTGGTGGCCGGCGATCTGCTTGAATTTATCGATCATCGACCGGCTGCGCAGGGCCTGGATCGCCTTGAGGTAGCGTTCATGGTCCGTGAAGAAATCACCGGCCAGCAGCAGGTGCAGGATGCTGTAGGCCGATTCGAACTTTTCATAACTGAAAGGGCTGTTGTCGGACAAGTCGGACAAGGCGATGGCATCGGGTTCGTAGAAGGTGCAGATCAGTTCCTCCACGACGCGGTAGCCGCCGGCCAGGTTGTCGTAGGCTTGTTTCAGCAGGCTATGGTCGCCGGTTCGCAACGAGGCGTCGATGGCCCCAGCCACCATTTTGGCGGCGGACATGCCCAGATAGATCCCACTGGAGAAGATGGGATCCAGGAAAGCGGCGGCATCACCGACCATGGCGAAGTTAGGACCGTACTTCTGCTCCGCGAAATAGGAGAAGTCCCCATTGCTGACGACATCCCAGTACATTTCGGCATCCTGTACGATCCCTTGTACCAAGGGTGAGGACCGGAGTTCCTGCAGGTAGAGCGCCTGCTGCCAGTGGCGGATACCATGGACGGCCTGGAGCGACTTCCGTTGTGCCTGTGCATAGCTCATGTTCAGGGCGAGGCCGATGCTGAGTCGATTGTCCCGTAGGGGAATCATCCAGATCCAACCCAGTTTTTCCCCACCCAGGTGGACGATCTTGATGTTGCCGTTGGCGAGGGAATCGTCGAGGCTGGCATTTTTCCAGTGGCTGGAGAGGGCGAGCCGGACATTCAGCCGGGGGAAAGGTCGTTGGCTGCCCAGTTGACGCGGCAGGAAGGCATCCTGACCGCTGGCATCCACCACGAATCTTGCCTGGAAGACCCGGTGGTGACCGCCGGCGGATTCCGCGGTCACCGTGGCGAGGTCGCCGGGTTGCCCGAGGTCCACCGCCGTCACCCTGGTTTCTTCCAGGACCGTTGCCCCTTCCCGGCGGCTGTTGCGCAGGAGCAGGTCGTCGAATTCCGCCCGGCGGGCGTGGAAGGAAAGGCTTTGGGGCCCTTTGATGACCCGGTTGAAGCACCAATGGGAAGATTGGCTGCCATCGATATTGGCGAAGGTGACACCGGGTTTGCGGGTGAAGTTCGCTTTCATGTCGGGCAAGACGCCGAGGTCCTCAAACAGGTCGTAACAAAAGGGCAGCATGGATTCCCCGATGTGTTCCCGGGGGAACTTCTCCTTTTCCAGGACCAGGACTTCCCGGCCGGCCCTGGCCAGGTAGGTGGCCATGGTGGAGCCGGCGGGGCCGCCGCCGATGACGATGGTGTCGAATGATGTTTTCATACGCGGACGTGCTTGTTTTGGTGATGACGGCCATATCCGGAGCGGGTTGCGCATCCGGATTCGCCGTTTTTTTTTTTGTAAGAATGAAATCGCCCGTCTTAACCGGACTGCCCTCAGCAGCCCATGGCCTGGGCGATGATATTCAATTGGATTTCGGAGGTGCCGGAATACAAGGTGCTGCTGACGGCATCCCGCAGCATCCGTTCCAGGTCGCCCTCGGCCGCACCCTCCCGACCGGCCAGGCCGGTCACGGTTGCGGTGGTTTCCTTCAGCAATTCGCTGACCGTCCATTTTGTCATGGCCGCCTCGCGACTGACCACTTTCCCTTGTCCCAGTGTCCAGGCGGTGGCGAATGTCAGCCAGCGTGCCGCCTCCCATTTGGCCCGGAGCCGGGCCAATGCATGGGCGGCCGCCTGGCGCTCCTGCCCCACCCTGCCACCTGCGGCGGTTTGACCGCGCAACTGGCGGACGCCCCATTCCAGCAGCCATTGTACCGAGCCCAGGTGATAGCCCGCCAGACAGGTTCGCTCCCAGTCCATGGACCGGTGAAAGACCAAGGCTCCCCGGTTCGGTGCGCCCACCACGAAGCGGTGCCCGACGACGGTACCGTCCAGGTAAAGCTCCCCCAATTGGCAGCTGCGCAGACCCATGGTATCCAGCGGGCTGCTCCGGCGGAAAGGATGGCGGGCGGCATCCAGCCAAAAGGCCGTGATTCCTCCCAGTTGACCCTTACCGGGCGCGGTGGCGGCATACAACAGCACCAGGTCCGCCACTGGCCCGTTGCTGACGAAGGTCTTCGTTCCGTCCAGGCGGAACCCGGCTTCCGATTCGACGGCGGCCGTCCGCATGGAAAAGGCGTCGGATCCACCCGCCGGCTCGGACATGGCATTGGCGGCGACCCATCTGCCCCCGCACAAATCCGGCAGGAACTCCTGCCGCAATTCCTCCGAGCCGAACAACCACAACGGTACGGCACAGGCCAGGAGGTGGGCGGCGATGGCGAAACTCATCCCGTTGTCCCGGCAGGCATAGCCCAAGGCCTCCAGCGCCAGGGTCACGGCGAGCGGATCCAGGCCGCGCCCCCCGTACCGCTCCGGAATGGCCAGGCCCGGCAAGCCGAGCCGGGCTGCCTCCTGCCACCAGCGGCGGCAAAAATACCCGTCCCGGTCCCGGCCGGCGGCACCTTCGTTCAGGTGGGCCTTTGCGAAAGCGATGACCTCTTCCCGCAAGACCTGATGTGTAGGATCCGGTTCAAAAGCGTACATATTCCAGGCGCCCGTATCGTGATCGGCTTCTCCCTGGCGGTTAGCGCCGCCAGGGCTTCTGTTGCATGAATGCCGACTTGCGGCGGAAACGGCAGATCCCGCTTCCTCCCCGTCATGCCGGCCTGAAGGAACCGGCAGCCGAGGCCAAAGCCTCCAATCGCCGGTAATCCACCTTTTGTGTGCTCGTCTCCGGTATTTCGGGTAAATGGCAGTATTGGTCCGGCCACATGTAAGCAGGAATCCTGTCCCGAAGGAATGTCGACAATTCCAGGAAGGGCAGGGAACCTTCCCCTGCCGGGGTGGTATAGAACAGGACCATCCGCCCCTCCTTTCCCGCCGTTTCCGGAACCCACACGGCACAGGCGTCCCCGATGGCCGGATGTTCCAGCAAAGCGGCCTCCACCTCCCCCGGCTCGATCCGGTATCCATGCCGTTTGACCATGCGGTCCATACGCCCCTTGAAGACGAGATTCCCCGATCCGTCGACGACCACCCGGTCGCCGGTACGGTACCAAGTCCGGTCATGGTGGTACACCCACCGTTGTTCCGAGCCGGAAACGGGACCGACATAACCGGCCATGACCGAACGACCGGCGACCAGGAGCTCCCCTTCCGCACCGGGTCGCAGGGGCATCGGAACCTCGTCCGCCATCAGCATACATTGCGCATAGGGGCAAGGCCGGCCGATGGGAAAAGGCGTGACCCGTTCCTCCGGAACAGGATGAGGCAGCTTGAAATAGGTACAAACGTTCGTTTCCGTCGGCCCGTAGAGGTTGTAGAATTCCGTCCGGGGCCACCCCTGTTGCAGCATCCGCAAGGGTTCGATGGGAAACTCCTCCCCGGCGAACAGCACCAGCCGCGGCGCCTGCCTCCCGAATCGGGACAACTTTCCGAACCGGAGCAGAAGCTTCAGGGTTGTCGGCGTCGCATAGCAAACCGTGACACCGTGTTGGTGGAGCCGTTCGGCCAACATCATCGGGTTCCTCAGGGTCGAATGGTCGATGAGCAGCAGGGCGGCACCGGCCATCACGGAACAGAAAAGGTCGAAGACCGACAGGTCGAAGTGGAAAGGAGCCAGGGAGCTAAGGATATCCTCCGGGCCGATCCGGCATTCCCGGACGGCCCATTCCACAAAACACAAGGCATTGTCATGCCGCAGCAAGACCCCTTTCGGCTGGCCGGTAGATCCGGAGGTGTACAGGATGTAGGCCAGGCCTTCCGGCCACACCGGTTCATCCGCCGGTGGCCGGCGAAAGAACAACAGGACCACCATCGGGTCTTCCGTCGGCAGGATTTCCGTCGGCACACCGGCCGATCGGGCGAACCGCTCCGCCTGATCGGCACCCACCAGGGCCATTTGTGCCCTGCAATCCGAGAGGATGAACAGGTTGCGGGACAACGGGGCCGTCGTGTCCAAAGGGACGTAGACGGCATCCGCCATCAGGATACCGAATAGGGCCGCTACGGTCGGGCCGGTCTTGGGCAGGCAAATCCCGACCCGGTCTCCCGGACGGGCACCGGCCTGCCGGAGCAAGTCGGCGGTCCGGGCCGCCGCTACGGCCAGCGGACCGTACCGCAGGACGGTGCCGTCCTCCCCGATACAGGCCGGCCGGTCCGGCCATGCTGCAGCCGCCTGCCGCAGGGAATCATCCAGCCTTTGCACCGGGCTTCCGTTTGTCTGCCACAAAAGCGGCCATGGCTGCCAAGGTGTCCAGGTTTTCGTTGTTCACCTCGTGCGGCTGGAAGGAGATCCCGAATGATTTTTCCAAGAACTCCACCAACAGCAGGGTGGAAATGGAATCGATCAACCGGCTGCTGAGCAACGGGGTATCCTCCCGCAATTCGGATTCCTCCAAGGGCAGCCGCAATTCCCGGATCAGGAATGCACCGGTTTGTGTAATGACGTCAGACATCACGATGATTTTACCCGGAAAGCAAGGCTGTTCCGGAATTCCTGCTCCGCAGCCCATCGAACCGACCCGCCCGGGGATGGGTATCCTCCGTTCGGGATAGGGGACTGCGTAAGCCGACCTCCCACGTCGCATCCACAGGTGCGGACTTGGGTTTAAAAATTGTGCTTTTGGGTGGGAAAGCGACTACGGGACCCTACCCGGGTAAGCAGGTACGGGATCGAATCGCCTGGACGACAATCGGGAAAAGAAGCAAGCCTTACACGGCTTTGTTTCAAAACAGAGCAGATGAACCGTGCAAGGGATTCCTATTTTCCTGATTATCAAGTATTAATAAAAAGACACGGAGTATTCCCCGAGGGATTATCCGGGGGAAGTGCCGTCGAAGAGCAGCAAAAAGAAACGTAGCAAAATTAGGAAATCCAGGGAATCTGGAGAAATCTGACCGGGCTGAAATCTCGCGACACCAGTTCGGAAGCCGGCATCACATATACCAGCTTGCCGGGACAAGGCCCTGCGGGTCCGAAGCCGGAAATGCGGGGGTGAAGCCGGTCTTTCCGGTATTCGGAAGCCGATCGGGCGCATATGCCGGCAAGTCCAATCCCGGTAAGGGAAACGGACCGTCTTCCACGGGAAAGCGGGCTGTTCCGGCAGACCTTGGATCCAACCGTTTCCAAGGGTCGGCTGCCGCTTGCCGCGGGATTTCAACGCGGCGAATCGGATGGCGTCCGACCTGTCCCCGACCATCTCCAGCAAAGAATATCATGCCAATCTATCCGGCCGGGCCCGACCGCGGAAGGAATGCCGGCTGTGGGCCGGCGGACCGGCATTCCGGGTCGGGGCCCCAATCGGATACGGCCCGGTCCCCCCTGCGGAAGGCGCCGCCCCCGCGGCTTGGGAGTGCCCCCGGAAGCGGGGACGGATTAGCCGGCGAGAAGGTCGGCGGCCTTGCGGACAGCCCGGGGCAGGCCGTCCGGATCCTTGCCGCCGGCGGAGGCGAAGAAAGGCTGGCCGCCGCCGCCGCCCTGGATTTCCTTGGCGAGTTCCCGGACGATTTGGCCGGCATGTACGCCGTGGTCGGCCCCGGTGAGTTCCTTGCTGACGGCCACCATCAGCAGTGGTTTGCCATCGACGACCGCACCGAGCACAATGCAGGCGCGGTCCAGTTCCTGTTCCAATTGGAAAGCGAGCGACTTGAGGGCGTTGCTGTCCTGCAGCGGGACAACGGCGGCGACAAGCCGGATGCCGTTGACGGATTCCGCGCGTTCCTTGAGTTCGGCCTTGATGGCCTGGGTCTGGGCGGCAGTCAGTTGCTCCACCTGTTTCTTGAGGCCTTTCAATTCCTCCTGTAAGGATTGCAGGGCCTTGAGGGGATCCTGGGCGCCCTTGAGCAGTTGGCGGATATCGGCGAGTGTGTCGAGGCGTTCCCGGAGGAAAGCGTCGGCGCCGGCGGCGGTCACCGCCTCGATCCGGCGGATACCGGCGGCCACGGCGCTCTCGGAGACGATGCGGAACAGGCCGATTTCCCCGGTGGCGCGGACGTGGGTACCGCCGCAGAGTTCCCGGCTGAAGTCGGGATCGAAGGTGATGATGCGGACCTGTTCGCCGTATTTTTCACCGAACAGCATCATGGCGCCCATCTCGCGGGCATCGGCGATGGGGACCTCGCGGTGTTCCTGCAAAGGGATGTTAGCCCGGATCTTGTGGTTGACGAGTTCCTCCAGGCGGCGAAGTTCGTCGTCCGACGGCTTCTGGAAGTGGGAAAAATCGAAGCGGAGCCGTGAATCGTCCACATCCTGTCCCTTTTGCAGGGCATGGGCGCCCAGGACCTGATGGAGGGCCGCATGCAGCAGGTGTGCGGCGGAGTGGTTACAACAGACCTGTTGGCGGCGCAGCACATCCACCGAAGCGGTCACGGGGGCGGTCAGGTCTTCCGGGAAGCGGTCCACGACATGGACGACGAGTTCGTTCTCCTTTTTGGTGTCCAGCACCCGGATGGTCTCCGCACCGACGGTGAGGGTACCCGCGTCGCCGTGTTGGCCGCCGCTTTCCGCATAAAAAGGCGTCCGGTTGAGCACCAGGTGGAAATGGGACTCCTTGTTTGTCTTCACGGTTCGGTAGCGGAGGATGCGGGCATCCTCGACCTCGAGTTGGTCATAACCGAGGAAGAGGACGTCCTCCCCTTGGCGGAGCACCTGCCAGTCACCCGTTTCTTTGGCCGCGGCGGCACGGGCCCTTTCCTTTTGGGCCTGCATGGCGAGCTGGAAGCCGGCCTCATCCACCTGCCAACCTTTTTCGGCGGCCATGAGGCGGGTGAGGTCGATGGGGAACCCGAAGGTATCATAGAGTTCGAACGCATCGGCGCCGGCGATGGTATCCTGGTGGACAGGCAGGTCGGCGAAGCGGCGGAGACCGTTTTCCAGGGTATGCAGGAAGGCCTTTTCCTCCCCTCGGATGATATTGGCCACTTGTTGCGCCTGTGCTTTCAGCTCCGGGAACACCCCGTCGTACAGGTCCGACAGCAGGGGGATGATCCGGCAGAGGAAGGGTTCGCGGATATGGAGGAAGGAGTAGTAATAGCGGACGGCCCGCCGCAGGATGCGCCGGATGACATAGCCGGCACCGGAATTACCGGGCAGTTGGCCGTCGGCGATGGTGAAGGCGACCGCCCGGATATGGTCGGCCACCACCCGCATGGCGATGTCCGACATCCCTTCGGGGTCGGGGATTTCCTCCATCGTGGCCGGATACCAGCCCCGGTAGCGGATGCCCGTCTCATTTTCGATGAAAAGGAGCAGGGGGGTGAAGATATCCGTATCATAGGTGGCGGTTTTTCCCTGGATGGCCATGGCCAGCCGTTCGAAACCCATGCCCGTGTCGACATGCTTGTCCGGCAGCTCTTGCAGGGATCCGTCCGCCTTGCGGTTGAACTGGATGAAGACGTTGTTCCAGATCTCCACCACCAGCGGGTCGCCGGTATTGACAAGGGTGGCGCCCGGTATCCGGTTGCGCTCGGCCTCGCTGCGCAGGTCGATATGGATTTCGGAGCAGGGGCCGCAGGGACCGGTATCCCCCATTTCCCAGAAATTATCCTTCTTGTTCCCGAAGAGGATATGCGTTTCCGGCAGCCATTGTTTCCAAAAGGCCAGAGCCTCGGTATCCGCGGCAAGCCCATCCGCGGCACTGCCTTCGAATACGGTCGCATAGAGGCGGTCGGCGGGCAGGCCGTAGACCTGGGTCAGCAATTCCCAGGACCATTCGATGGCTTCGCGCTTGAAGTAATCCCCGAACGACCAATTCCCCAGCATCTCGAACATCGTGTGGTGGTATCCGTCCCGGCCGACCTCTTCCAGGTCGTTGTGTTTGCCGCTCACCCGCAGGCATTTCTGCGTATCGGCCACCCGTCGGGAAACCGGGACCTGGGTACCCAGGAAGTAGTCCTTGAACTGGTTCATCCCCGCATTGGTGAACAACAGGGTGGGATCGTCCTTGTTTACGATCGGTGCGGACGGCACAATCTTATGCTGCTTGGATTCGAAAAAAGAAAGGAAGGTTTGGCGGATTTCCCTGGCTGTCATATATAGTTATTTTTTTACAATTAGCACTCAAAAAGAAGGATGATTGATTTTCAATATGTTTTCAATCAAATTTATACCAATTTTTATATATCGAATAATATATATTCCAATTCACTAAATTTTGTAAATCAAAAACATACACACCCGTCAATGACTTCCATCTCCGGAAGGTATAATTTTTTTGCGTAGGCCTGCCCTAATTTCAACGGATAATGTTCATATTTGCCCATTGTCTCCGCACAATGATTGCGAACATGCGAGAAAACGAATGCGCGGACGGTTCCTGGGACCGAGTTGCGCCCGCCCATTTCAGAGAGCACTACTGCTTAGGCCGTATTTCGGTCGCTCCTTTTGAACATTGAATCCAAGACATGGCCAGCCGGAAGGGAAACAGCGTCAACCTGCGCGGTTGCAGGGGATTTTCGCATTTTCAGGAACGGGGCTGGCAGGGAGTTGCAAAAGTAGCTTATTGAAACATCACCATGCGTATGAGACGACAGAATTCGGACATCAAAAAACATACACCACGAAAAGGCACGTTCTCCATGATACTCCGACCAATGGCCCGGTGGGTGAAATCCATCCTGATGGCACCGGTCAACCTGTTGTTGTATATTCCGCGGTTATTGTTCCTCCGCCACCGGGAGGAAATCGTCTACAACCATGTGACCTTGCAGTTCGAACGCCGCACCCTGTCCATCACGGAGCGGTTCATGCGTTTCCTCAGCCTGCAATCGGCCATCCTGGTCACGAGCCTGCTGTTGGTGGCGGCGGGTTGGCGTTTCCTGCCCAGCATCAAGGAGCGGCTGTACATGCAGGAAATCGAGCAATTGAAAGGCCAATTGGTCCTCTTGGAAAAAGATTTCGGCCTGCTGTCCGGCGAGCTGGAGAACCTTCGGGAGCGCGACCGGGCCATCCACCGGGTGGTCCTGGAAATGGATCCCGTCGATAACAACATTTGGGAAGGGGGTGTCGGAGGTTCGGAACGATACACCGAACTGCAGAACTTCAACCGAACCGGCAACATCATGGCCGAACTTCGGCAAAAAGTCGACAAGCTCAAACGACAGATGGTCATCCAATCCAGGTCCCTGGAGGAAATCGAGGAGATGGCCCGCAAGAAGGGAGACCGGTTGGCGTCCATCCCTTCCATCAAACCGATCCGGTCCGACAAGTTGAACCGCGGGGTGGAGCTGCTCTCCGGCTTCGGGTTCCGGATGCATCCGATCCATAAGATCATCCGGATGCACACCGGCATCGATTTCTCCGCCCCGAAAGGTACACCGATCCAGGCCACGGGCGACGGTGTGGTCGTAGAGGTGGAGAACAAACGGAGCGGCTACGGCCTGCACGTCGTCATCAACCACGGTTTCGGCTACAAGACCCTTTACGGACACATGGCCACCGTCAGTGTAAAAGTCGGCCAAAAGGTGAAGAAAGGATTCCAAATCGGCACCGTCGGCAGTTCCGGAACCTCGACCGCCCCGCATTGCCACTATGAGGTCCACTACAAGGGAAAGGCCGTGAATCCGATCGATTTCGTGCTGGACGGCTTGTCTCCCAACGAATACGACGAATTGGTCCGCCTGTCGGAAATCGACAACCAGTCGTTCGACTGAACCTTCCCGGTCGACATAATCGTCTGCGCCGCCGCTAAGTCCCTTCATCCCCCTGCTTCGGCCGGTGAACCACATCCCTTTGGGTAAAGCGACGAGCGCCCGGATTCGTCCTGGAAATCACGTGCATGGGGCATCCCCCGCATTTTTCTCCTACATACGCCACACCGGGGTTATGAGCCGGACAACCCGCCCTTGGAGCCGGGTATCGGCCTTCCCGGCTTCCTCTTCCGGTGGAAACTGGGTCGCGGCCGGTGCCGTTCCCCTTCCTTCCCCGCGAGCAACCCGAACGTCCGACATGAAACACTTGCAACTACCGGTTCTCTTTTCTTTCCTTGTCCTGGCCGCGCTTTCCTCCCTCCGGTCGCAACCGACGGATACCCTGCACCTCATCGGCGTCGGGGATATCATGCTGGGCACCAATTATCCTTCCCCGAACCATCTTCCGCCCCACGGCGGCAAGGATTTGCTGGCCAAGGCCACCCCCACGCTCCGGGCGGCGGATGTCACCATCGGAAACCTGGAAGGGACGATGTTCGACGGGACAGGAACCCCCAAGCAATGCCGCGACCAAACCAAATGCTATGTATTCCGTTCGCCGGCGGCTTATGCTGCGCACCTGACCGAAGCCGGATTCGACTTGCTGAGTGTGGCCAACAACCATTCCGGTGACTTCGGTCCGGCCGGTCGGAAAGGCACCCAGGCGGTCTTGCAATCCCATGACATCGCCTTCGCCGGGTGGGCCGGCACCCATGAATCGGTGGTGATTACCCGGAAGGGATTGCGGATCGGCTTCTGTGCATTCGCCCCCAACAGCGGCACCTGTGATATCCGCGACATCAAACGGGCGACTGCCCTTGTCGCGGACCTGGAAAAACGGTGCGACGTAGTGGTCGTTTCCTTCCACGGAGGCGCGGAAGGTGCCGGCAACCAGCACGTGCCGCGAAAAACGGAGACCTACCTGGGGGAAAATCGCGGCGACGTGCATGCCTTTTCCCACGCCGTAATCGATGCCGGCGCGGACCTGGTCCTGGGGCACGGCCCCCATGTGCCGCGGGCGATGGAACTGTACAAGGGCAGGCTCGTCGCCTATAGCCTGGGCAACTTCTGCACCTACGGCCGTTTCAGCCTGCAAGGGCCGGCCGGTGCGGCACCGCTCCTGGAAGTGTTCACGGACCGGCGAGGTGCCTTCCTGTACGGCAACATCGTCCCATACCACCAACAAAAAAGTCACGGCCCGTACCCGGATCCCAACCGGGAGGCGGTCCGCCTGATCCGGCAGCTCACCCAGGCCGACTTTCCTGATAGTGGGCTTCTGATCGGGGAGGACGGCGCCATCCGGATCCGTCAGAACTGAACTTCCCGCTCCAAGGCCTCTCCTTTCCGCAGGAAGCGCACCACGGTGGTATCGCCCTGCTTGTAGCGGCTGAGCCCTTCCATATAATCGTAAATATTATCTACCTGCTTGTCCCCGATACGGAGGATCACATCCCCTTTTTCCAATCCGCCGCGCTGGGCGGGCCGGCCGTCGAGGACCGCATCGATGCGCATCCCCACCCCGTCGAAGACGTAATCCGGCATGACACCGAGCGTCACCTTGAAGCTGGCGGCCTGCTGGCTCTCATCCTTGGTCTTGGTAAAAGCGATTTTTCCGGAGCCGTCCAGCGCTTCCACCAGGCGGCCGATGTACAGGGCTACGTCATAGAGGCCCTCGTAGTTGACCAATTCGCTGTCGTCGCTGGGCTTGTGATAATCGGCATGTTGGCCGGTAAAGAAATGGAGGACGGGAATGTCGGCCAGGTAAAACGAGGTATGGTCGGAGGGGCCCACCCCGCTGTCGGAAGTCTTGGGCCGGATACCGCCGACCTGGACTTTGCCCAGTGCCTCCTTCCAGACGGGGGAGGTGCCGGCACCGTTGACGGCGAGCACCTTTTCTTCGTTCAGCCGGCCGACCATGTCCATGTTGAGCATATAATTGACCTTCCCCAGGTCGATGGTGGGTTGTTCCACGAATTTCTTGGAGCCGAACAAGCCGAGTTCCTCTCCGGAAAAAGCCAGGAACAGGTAATTGTTGGCGGTGGCGGGGGACTGTTTCAGGTAAGCCGCGAGGAACAGCAGGGCGGCGACCCCGCTTGCATTGTCATCGGCACCATTGTGTACCGCCGGTCCTCCCGCATGCAGGGAAGAACCGGGCATCCCGAGGCCGAGGTGGTCGTAGTGCGCCCCGATGACCACCGTCTGCGGCGCCCCGTTGTCGATATAACCGAGTACGTTCCGGCCCGTACGCAAATCGCCGCCTTCCGAGGTGTGCGGATTGGCTCCGAGCCGAAAGTCGAAAGATTTGTACCAACCGCCGTCGGCTCCGCCGGGCTGTACCCCGACCTGCCGCAACCGACCTGCAATATAGGCGGCTGCCATTTCCTCCCCCTTCCGACCGGTTTCCCGGCCTTCCAGCAGGTCCGATGCCAGGTAAACGACATCCACCTGCAATTGTCGGAGCGCCTCCTCCCTGGCATCCTGCGCCCGGAGTCCCGTTCCGGTGACGACCAGCGCCAACCAGATGATCACTGTCTTCTTCATGCTTTTGTATTTAAGTTAAATTGAAATTGGAAGCCATGGGCGGAAGTCCTGTCGGCCCACCCTTGCAAATTTGCCATGGAATTGCCAAACAGGCCCTTGCCTGGCAATATTATGGTTACATTTTTTGGAAAAAATGTACAAACATTTATCTTTGAGTGGTATTAGGCGTGTCCATCATTTGGTTTCATTCCGCCTGAGGACCCGGTCCCGAATAATTCCCCTGCCGGCGGCAGGACAAAGATTATAGTGTTTCATAGTGTGAGGAGTAGCTGCTTCGGTAGTTGCTCCTTTTTTGTGGGCATCCGCCGGATCGGAAAGATCTCACCCGTCCCGCTTCAGCAGTGCCTCCGCAAATTGCCGCAACATGCGTTTTTGCCCCTCGTCCCCATCCACGGCCGACAAAGCAGCCATCGCTTCCCCGAAATAGTCCTGTTGCAAGGTTACCGCCGCCTGTTCGACCCCGATTTCCCGGAAAATCCGACGGACGGCAGCCACTTTTTCCGCCTCGTCGTAGGTCCTCCCGTCATAATATTGCCGGAGGCGGGCGGCCGTCGATGCATCCGCCTGTTCGAGGGCATACAGGTACAGGTAAGTTTTCTTGTTCTGGACGATATCCCCGCCGGCCCGCTTGCCGACCCTCACCTGGTCTCCGAAGGTATCCAACACATCATCCTGCAACTGGAAGGCCATGCCCATCCTTTCCCCGAAGGTGTAGAGGGCGGCGGCATCCTCGTCCGAAGCGCCACCCTGTAAGGCTCCGATCCGGAGGGCGGCGGCCAGCAGCACCGCCGTCTTCATGCGGATCATCCCGAGGTATTCCGGAATCGTGACATCCTGCCTGTTCTCGAAGTCCATGTCGTACTGCTGGCCCTCACAAACAGCCAAGGCCGTCTCATTGAAGATACGGAGGATATCCCTCTGGCGGTCATGGGGTTCCAGCAACAGGTACCGGTAGGCAAGTATCAGCATGGCGTCTCCGGACAAGATACCGTTGTTCAGACCATACCGGTGGTGAACCGTCGGATGCCCCCTTCGCAAGGGCGCCTCGTCCATGATGTCGTCATGAACCAAGGTGAAATTGTGAAAGACCTCCACTGCCATGGCCGCCGGCAGGGAAGGCCGGACATCCGCCGAGAACAAGGAATGGCCGGCCAGGACCATCGCCGGACGCAACCGCTTCCCCCCCAGGGACAAAATGTACTCGATGGGTTCGTATAAGGTCGTCGGTGCGGTGCGGAAGGATTGCTCCGCCATATATTTTCCGAACAAGCCCTGTAATTGGTGCAGAGTTTGCATGTTTCAGATTTTCAGCTTCTTTCCCATTTCCGATTCAATACGGCGACACCCGCCGCTTTCCTCTTTTCGAATGGCGCTCCGGCAGGTATCCGTAGCCGGATGAACCGCCAGCGGCGATTGCCATTCCCTGCCATCCGGCCGGAAGTGGAAGGTCCGGCCGCCGGACCACCGGTTGTCCCGAAACCCCGATCGTTGCATCTTGACCAACCACCAATCGTTCGTCAATGAGAAAATCCAGACCTGTAAACATTTTGCTTGTTGAAGATAACCCCGGAGATATCCGTTTAGCCCAGGAAGCCTTCAAGGAGGTAAAAATAAAAATAAACCTCGACGTAGCAACCGACGGGGTCGAGGCCATCCGATACCTGCGGAAAAATGCTCCCTTCGAGACGGTCCAAACGCCGGACCTGATCATTCTGGACCTCAATCTGCCCCGAAAAAACGGAAAGGAAGTGCTGGCGGAAATCAAACGAGACGATGTGCTCCGCAGTATTCCCGTGGTTATCCTCACGACCTCCTTCGCGGAACAGGACATCAAGACCAGTTATTACCTGCATGTCAATTGCTATATCCGCAAGCCGGTGGATTTCGACCTGTTTTTCCATGCCATCCGTAAGATCGAGGATTTTTGGCTCAACACCGTCGCCTTACCGTCGATGGCTTGACATGCGGACGGTTGCAGGACACCTTGTCCATCCCTGCCCGGGCCGGAGGCTCCCCGGTTACAGGGCGGGTCAATCGATTGTCCGCAACCATTCGATGGTACGGTCCAATCCGTCGGCCAGTGGTAGCGGGCGGTAGCCGAGTCCCGATCTCGCCTTCTCAATGGACAGTTCCCAGTGATAGAGGTACTTCCGTACCCAGGGTGGGGTCAACAAGGGTGGCCTGCCGGTCAGCTTTGCCCAACTTTCCATCCCATAAGCTGCCATCCACAGCAGCGGTACCGGCAAACGGACCATCGATATCCGTAGGCCGCTGATATCGGACAACAGGTCGAAGAACGCATTGAAGCTGGCGTTTTCCCCTCCCAGGATATACCGCTCCCCGTTGTGCCCCCGTTCCATCGCCAACTGGTGCCCGCGCACGACATCATCGATGTACACGTAATTCCCGATGCTGCGACCGTCGCCCGGGATTGTTCGGAACCGACCTTGCAAAAAAAAGCGGATCATCCGGGTAACGCCGTTGCTCTCGCTTAGCTCGCCCGGTCCGAATACCCGGGACGGGCAAACCGTGACGACCTCCAACCCTGCCTTTGCCATATCCGACGCCAAGGTTTCCGCTTCGGACTTGGAACGATCGTAATCGGTCAGGTAGGGTACGGTGCGGGGCGTCCGCTCATCCGTCGGCGTACCAGGTTCCTGCGAGGGATTGATGACACCGGCCGTGGAGGTGAAGACCACCCGGTTGACACCTGCGGCACGGGCGGCATGGAAGACGTGTTGCGCGCCCCGGACATTGAAACGGAAATAAGTATCGGTATTCCGGGCCCACGGTTTCGCATAGGCCGCCACATGGAAGACGCCGTCACAGCCGCGCATCGGCAGGCGGAGGGATTCCGGATGAAGGATATCCCCCTGGAAAGTGCGGACACCCTCGATAGCCTGCAGGGACGACACCCGGGAGGCATCCCGGTACAGGGCTCTCACCTCATGGCCTTCCCCGGCCAGGGCCTTGCAAAGTGCACCTCCGATGAATCCGGTGGCACCCGTCACGAGGTATTTCATAACTTTCGTTTTTCGGGCCTTCCGCAGCGGTACGCCTGTCCCACCGACCGGATCAGTAAGCCTGTCTGGCCACCAGTTTCCCGGTGCGGGTCCAATTACCCGCTTGCAGGCGGACGACATACATGCCTGCCGGGAGTGCCTCCGGCCCCAGTTCCCACTGCGTCAAAGCAGCCGGCACGACAATCCGGCGGCGCAGGCGACCCTGCAGGTCGGTCAAGGTCAGCACACCGTCCGTCGGCAACGCCGTCCCCCAGGAAATCGTCACCGCTCCGACCGACGGATTGGGATAAACGGCCAGCGCCTTGCCGGCTTCCCTTTCCCCGGTGGCGGAGGGACCAGCGTTGGGATCCATCCGGATATGGAACCGAGGCGTCCCGAAATAACCGCCGTTCCCGTCATTGACCCCGAAGGTGAAATAATCGGCTGTTGCCGAGGGGTCGGTATTGGCGTACTGCAACGAGCTGGAATAAATATCCAGCATGGTGAACTGTCCGCCGGTACCCAGCGGTTGCCCGTTGAGCAGCAAGGTTCCGGCCTGGGTGTTCGTCACCACGGTGAAAGTCAGTTCGGATGGCAGGTTGTCCTCATCCTCCACTACCAGATGGTCCTTGTAGATGAGGCGGGTATCCCCGGGCGGGACGGCGAGCGTATCGTTCCTCACCAGATAGGGGTCTTTCGGCAAGAGCGAAGCGCAATATTCCAGCGCCCATCCGTTGAAGGCACCACCACTGCCGAGGGTGTTGACGATGGCGACGACCAGCGTCCAGGTCCCTTGGACATTCCCGCCGTTGAAAGCGGCCAATTCCTGCTGCGGCCGGTACTGGAAGCCGGTGTTGGGGGGACAGGGAATGCTGGTGAGGGGGGACTGGTCGTCGAATCCCAGGTTGAACGCGGCGCTGTTGCAAGGTGGCGCGGACAACAGGGTGACGGAATCGCCGGCGGGATTCTTGAGTCGGAACGCCATATCCCCCACGGCATCGTGGTTCCCCTTGATGTTCCGGACATTGATATCGGAGATGATTCCGCTCTCCGGGATATAGATCTTGTCTTGCAGGTAAGGCAATCCGGCGGAGGAGATTTGCCAGACCGTATCCGGACGGACGACGGTCTCACAGGTCTGTGCGATGGTATGGAAAGAAGCGGGATCCCGGAAGTCCCCGGTTCCACACGCGTTGGAGGCCCGCAGGCGCCAGTAGTAGACGGTATTGTCGGAGAGGGTCAAAGCCGGCGTATAGGTGGCCGAACCGATCCCGTAGGCTTCGTCCACGATATCGGAAAAGGCCGGGTCGGCAGCGATCTGGATATCGTAGCGGTCGGCATTGGGCAGGTCCGTCCAGGAAAAATCCGGGAGACCGGACAGGCCCGATGCGCCATCGGGCGGACTGAGGGCGGCCAGTGCGGAAAAATCACGGCTGAGGAAGAACACGCTGGCCTGGCGGGTGGCGGAAGGTGCATCATCCGCTTCCGCGAGGATTTGCAGGTCGAAGACACCGTGGTCGTCGACTTGGTCGGTGAGGATGGTCAAGGTGGTGGAACTGCCGGGGACGACCGGATTTTCCGAAAAGGAAGCCGTCGCGCCGGGCGGAAGTCCGTCGACGGAAAAGCTGATCGGGTTGGAGAAGCCCAGCAGGGAATCCGTCTGCAGGGTGATTTCGAACGGTTCGGGGGTGCAGACCGACCCGGTCTCGGGGCTGGCGAAGAGGCTGAAGCCCGGTTGGGAAGGCGGCAGGATGGAGAAATCCTGGTTGGAGATATCGAAGAAGATATTGTCGGCGGCCTCGACCCGGACGCGCGCCATTGCTCCGGGTGCATCCGGAACGACCACGAAAGCGCTGCCATCGTTGGGCGTTTGCGCGAGGAGGGTCAGCGGGTAGGTGAAACCGCCGTCCAGCGAGAGCCGGATATTCACGGTTTGGCAATTGACCGGAGCCTGGTCCGTTTGGGCGACCGCCCAGGTCACCTCGACATATTGTCCGACCTCCCATTCGACACCGGCACCATTGGGCTGTGTCACGACGAAGGGGCCTGCCTGGCTGGTGGCGTTGAACTGGATTTCCTCGGAGCCGTATCCGCCGCCGGCCGGATGGTTGTCCCGGGCGGTGAACCGGAATGTCAACGCCCTCGACAGGGAGGGCAACAGCTCCTGGGGGTCGTTCGAGTTGGAGACGATGGTAGCCATGCGCGGGAAGACCCGGACCGGGGAGGGGGAAGGCGGGAAAGACCGGAACAAAGGCGCGGTACCGGCCGTGGTGCCCAACAGGACCGGGGGCCCCAGGTCGTACTGTTCCCAGCTGTAGGAAAGGTTGTCGCCGTCCATGTCCGTGGCGGAGCCGGAGAGTTCGAAAGGCGTGCCGATGGGGATGCTGAAACCGCCGGCGAGCGGGATGGCGACATCGGGGTCGTGGTTTCCGGTGGAGACGATGGTGGCACAGGTGCCGCCGGTGTTCAGGTTCCGGCTGAAGGCCCGGATGCGCTCCATCGAATTGATATGGAAATAGGGGTCGCTGGTGGCCTGCAGGTGGTTGGGGCCGCAGACCCCGTTGCCGTTGTAGCTCATGATGGAGCTGCCGCTACCGGGTTCATAGGCGGTGGCCGGTGTCTCGTTCTCGTCGTCGCATTTGTTGAACGTATGGGTGGCATTGAATTGGTGTCCGACCTCGTGTCCGACGATCAGGTAGAACAGGTTGCCCATGTAGGGGCCGAACCGGCAGGAAGCGCCCCTGGATTTGTGCCCGCTGTCCAGTCCGCCGGAGCAAACCGAGGCCAATGCGGCGAGGCCGCCGCCATTGGTGCCGAACACATGACCGATGTCATAGCCGTTGTTGGTGTAGGCGGCGTTCAATACGTCGAGGTTCTGCTGGAGCATGTTCTGGGTATTGCCGTTGGTGTAGGGATCCGTACCGGCATTGAAGAAGAATGTCTCCGTCGTATTGTCGATGAGCAGGAGCCGGATGCCCCCGTCGCGCTCAAATACGCTGTTGACCTGGTTCACGACATTGGTGACCGAGGACAGTACGTTGGCGACCGTTCCGCCGGCATTGTTGGAATACTCCGCCGTGGTGGCGACGGCCAGCCGGTAGGTATGGAGGTTCACCGGGTCCCCGGCACGCCAGGGACTGCCCAGGCCGGGGTCCTCGGTCAGGGATTCGTCCGTTCCCGCCGTATGGAGCCCGCAGAAATCCGCGGCGGAACTCCCGTCGACGGGCTGGGCATCCTTCAACCAATAACTCATGTAATGGGACAAGTCGCCGGTGATTTGGGCAGAGATGAACCAAACCCCTTGGCCGCCGTGCACAATCGCGTTGAAGCCCAGGGTGGTGCAGGCCAACCGAAGGGTGGCGCCGGTAGCGGCGGACCGTCCGGCATAGGTCCTGATTTGGGGAAAGCGCGCCGCCAGTCCGGGTTCCATCACCGGCGAATCCCACACCTCGAACGACTCCCACCCGCCGTCCGGCGTGGGCAGCTCCAAGGGAAGCGACGGCCCGTCGGAAGAGACGGGCGCCTGCCGCAGGTAATTACGCATCTCCCCGTACGACAGGGAGAGGCTCCGGAACGATGACGGGAAAACCACCTCCTGTGCGGGAGCAAGCCCGGCAGGTGCGGGGGCAGCTTGCCAGAACGCGGCGGAGGACTGTGCGAAGAGCACGAGGGTAGCGGCCCAAAAGCCGGAAAGGAGGATCAGACGTTTCATAGCTTACCTTAGCGATTCGGTGGCGATCGTCGAGGCACCGGCCGACCGACATCGGCGGGATACCCGTGCCACCTGTTCATTTGAATTATTTTTTATTCAGCGATCGACACTCGGCGCCCCTTTGGTCGGGCGAAAAAGCCCGACCCCGGTCGAGGGCCTCGGCCGTCGGAAGCGCAGCTACCGGCGTGCCCCTTCCTCCGGCGGGGTGAAAGGATGGACGACGGCACGGGATGGAATACCGCGGTACCGAGCCCCTGCAGGGGCGCCGGCTATCCGGGTCCGGAAATCACCCGCAAGCTACGCCGGCCGGTCACCACCCGTGCTGGACGACAAAGAGCCGGGACGTCGCCTGCTCGTCTGTCCGCACGTGCAGGAAATAGCTGCCCGAGGGAAGGTCCTGCAGCGGCAATGCATACCGGAACTGGCCGGCCGGCAAGATGGACTGCCGGACCTGCCGGCCCTGCAGGTCGTGCACCGTACAGGTGGCCGGAACCTCCAGCACCCGGGGGAGCAACAGCTGCAGCTGGTCATTCGCGGGATTGGGGAAGACCGATACCGACCAAGGTTCCCGAACCGCCGGTCCGGTACCCGTGACGGCATCCGCATCAATGACGAAATGAACCACCGGCGTGCCGAGCCATCCGCCGGTCCCGTCCTCCACGATGAAGGAGAACTTATCCCGGTCGGCGGCGGAATCCGTATGGGTGTAGGTGATCTTCTGCTGGTGAATGTCCGTCATGCTGAATTGGTCGCCCACGCCGAGCGGAAGACCGTTGCGGGACAGGAAGCCGGCGTCGGTGTCATCGACGATTCGGAAAAACAATTGATTGCCTGTGTTGTCCTCGTCTTCCGCCGCCAGCTCGTAATTATGGATTGTCCTGGTTTCGAGCGGTTTCAAGTAAATCGTATCGTTGCGGACGAGAAAAGGCGATTTCGGCGTGACGCTGGCGCAGAACTGCAGGCTCCAAGTCTCCAGCGCACCGCCTTGTCCGGCGGGATCCACCACGGCGACCTTAAGCTGCCATTCGCCCAGGGTGTTTTCCCCGATGAACGTGGCGAGCGGTTCCTCCGGTTTATAGGCGAGCCCGCTGAGCGGCGGGCAATTGATTTCGAACGGCGACTCGTCGTTGAGTGCCAGGTCGAACAGGGACGTGTTTCCACAGGCCTGGTCGAACAGGACGACCTCCGTCCCTTGGGGACTGACGAGGGAGGCCTTGATATCGATCAGCGCATCGTGGTTCCCTTTGATTTTGGAGACGTTGACATCGGAGATGACCCCGTTCTGGATGATGGGCAGGGAAGAGAAGACGACCGGCAGGCCGATGCCGGATATCTGCTTGGGCACGTCATTGCTGAGGAAGGTCTCGCAGCTGACCGTCCGCGTTTGGAAGGAGATGGGAGAGATGAAATCCGCTTTCCCACACTCGTTGGCAGGACGGACCCGCCAGTAGTAGATGGTACTTTCCAACAGCGCCACCGTCGGCGTATAAGTAGCCTCCGACAGCCCGGAGGCGGCATCGATGAGCGTACCGGGTTCGAAGGTCGGGCTGGAGGCCAGCTCGAAATCATAGGCATCCGCTTGCGGCAGGTCGGTCCAGGTGAAGACCGGCAACAAGCCGAGGCTGGACTGGCCGTCGGACGGGCCCTCCAGTTGCAAGGCGGAGAAGTCGCTGTAGACGACGTTCAGGAACAGCGAGCGGTAGACCGTATCCGTCCCGGAGACAGCCTGGAGTTCCACCTCGAAGGAACCGTCGGCCGACACGGCCGTCATATCGAGGTCCAGTTGCGTAGATTGGCCGGGCAGCACCGGATTTTCGGAGAACAGGACGGACACCCCGGGCGGCAGCCCGTTGGTGACGGCGAAGGAGACCGGTTGGTCGAAGCCCAACACGCTGCCGGTCTCCAGGGAGAAGACGGCGATATCCGGAACGCAGGTCTGTTGGTATTGGGGGCCGACGACGAGGGTGTAGGAAGGTTCGTCCGCCGGTGCGATGCTGAAGGGATGGTTGGAGATGTCGAAGAAGATATTGTTGGCCGCTTCCACGCGGATGCGGGCGGTGCTGGTCGCGACATCCGGTACGAAGACGGACTCGGTGCCGTCGTTCGGGGTGGCGGCGGCCAACAGGTAGGGGAAGGTGAGGCCGCCGTCAACGGAAAGTTTGATATTCACGGCCTTGCAATCCACCAAGGCGTTATCCGTTTGGGCGACATCCCAGGTGACGGTCACCTCCTCTCCGGCTTTCCAGCTCACATCGGGCGTGTTGGGATATTCGACCAGGAAAGGGCCGGCCGAGGCGGTGGCTTGGAAGGAGAGGTCCTTCCAGGTCACGCCGCCTGCCCCTTCGTCGGTATTGTTGTCGCGGACGGTGACCCGGAGCTTGATCTTGCGGGAATAGCTCGGCAGCACTTCGGTATTTTCCGAGCCGTTGTTCAGCAGGGTGGCCATCCGGGGGAAAACCCGGCGCGGGGAAGCGGTGGGGTCGTAGCTGCGGAAGAGCGGGGATTCGCCGATGGGTGTCCCGAGGGTGGAATTGGGGCCCAGGTCGACCTGTTCCCAGCAATAGGTCAGCGGGTCGCCGTCGGCATCGGAGGCGGTGGCGCTCACCTCGAAGGGCGTGCCGATCGGGATGTAAAAGCCGTTTTGATAACTGAGTTCCACGACGGGCGAATGATTGCCGGTGACCATTTTGCTGGGGCAGACATTACCGCCGCCGTTGTGGGTGTAGGTCCAGAATTCTTCGATGGTACCGCCGTGATAATGGATATTGGCGGGTCCGGGGATGTTGTTTTGTCCGCAGGCACCCTGGTAGGAAAGGATGGTGCTCCCGCTACCGGGTTCGTAGGCGGAACCGGAGTGGAACTGGCCTTCCTGGCCGGGGCAGTTGTTGAAGGTATGGCCGCCGGTGAACTGGTGGCCCATTTCATGTGCGGCGATGGACAGGGTGGTGGCGACGACATTGCTGCTGAAATGGCAGGTCACCCCGCGTGCTTTCCCCGCGCTGCAGACGGAACCGCTGACCACCCCGCCCACATCGCTGCAGGCGCCGGTGAAGACATGGCCGACATCGAAATTGGAGAGGCCGATGACCTGGTTGAGGACGTTCTCATTCTGCCCGAGCAGGGCGGTACCGATTGTCGAGTTGTTGTACGGGTCGCCGTCCGGGTCCAGGAAGACGATGAGGTCGTTGTTGGCGATGAGCACCAGGCGCATGTCCATGTCCCGTTCCAGGACGCTGTTCAGGGTATTGGCGGCGAGCACCAGGGAGGAGAGGACCAGTTCCAGGGTGCCGCCATGGCCGACGGCATACTCGCCGGTACAGGCCAATGCGAACTGGTAGGCGCGGAGTTCGGTCAGTTCCCCTTCTCCCCCACCCCGCAGCCCGCTGCCGGAAAGGCCGGTCGGAAGGTCGGCCGCCGGTGCGCCGTCGCCGGATTCCATGGCTACCTTGACCGGTAGCTGCGGCAGGTCCAGTCCTTCCCAAATGAAATTGGAATGGGGGAAGCAGGCATAGTATTGGGTCTGGGCGGAAGCCAGGGGGATGACCAGGGAACCGCCGGCACTACCGGCGACGACGGCGTGGAACCCGTCCGGGCCATAACCCAGGCGGACCGTTCGGGAGGGGTCGGACAGGCCCCGGCCGGCGAAGGTCCGGATTTGGGGGAACTTCGCCGCCAGATCGGGATGCATCACGGAGGATTCCCAGACCCGGAAGGTTTCCAGGCTGCCGTCCGGCATCGGCAATTGGACCTGCAGGCTGCCGGCCCTGGCAGCCGGGGACCCTTCGGCCGGCGCGTTGCGCAGGGCATTGACCATGGCCGGAAAATCCAGGCTCAGCAGGACATGGCTTTCGGGCAAGGCCACCGTCTCGGCGTTTTCCGGAAGGAAAACCTCGCCGTAAGACACTTGTTTCCAAAAGTTTGCCGGTTCCTGGGCAACGCCTACGGCGGTAGCGGAAATCAGGAACAGACCTAATCGCAGGATTCTCATCACCATGCTGAATTTTATTTTGTTTTCGAAATGAACCTATGGCGGCGCTGGCCGACTGACAAAGAAAACAAAGGTAAGCTGGATTGGGATGGAATAAAACGGTAACAACCTAATCTTTGGTTATTAAAACGACATTTGGGCCGGCGCAGGCGATGTCGGTCCGGAAGGAAAACCCGGGAAGGGAAAGGAGGGTCTGGAAAAAGCGGGAGCGGCATTGAAAAAGCCCGGTGCGCCCGTCGACAGGCGGCGGACGCACCGAGCGGGTCGAAACGGTCAGGATACCGTCCGGCGACCGATGCTTTCGTAGTGGAATCCCTTGTCCGTCATATTGTCCACATCGTAGAGGTTGCGGCCGTCGAAGATGACCGGCCGGGCCAGCAACTGCTTCATGACCGAGAAGCTCGGGGTGCGGAAGACACTCCATTCGGTGACGATGGCCAGGGCATCGGCACCGATCAGCGCCTCGTACTGGTCCTGGACCATCTGGACCTTGTCCCCGTACAGTGCGGTGACGTGGTGCATGGCTTCCGGGTCGAAGGCCTTGACCTTGGCGCCGGCCGCCAGCAGGTCGTCGATCAGGTAGAGGGCGGGTGCCTCCCGGATGTCGTCCGTATTCGGCTTGAAAGCCAAGCCCCACAGGGCGATGGTCTTTCCGGCGAGGTCGTCCTGGAAGTGCCGCTTGATTTTTTCCGTCAGGCGGTGTTTCTGGAGCGAATTGACGTGCATGACCGATTTGAGGATCCGGAATTCATACCCGTGGTCCTCGGCCGTCTTGGCCAAGGCCTGCACATCCTTGGGAAAACAGGACCCCCCGTACCCGACGCCCGGGAAAAGGAAGCGCTTGCCGATGCGGCTGTCGCTGCCCATGCCGACACGGACGGCGTCCACGTTGGCACCGGCCCGTTCGCACAGGTTGGCGATCTCGTTCATGAAGGAAATCCGGGCGGCCAAGTACGAATTGGCGGCGTACTTGGTCATCTCGGCCGAACGTTCGTCCATGAAGAAAATCGGATTCCCCTGGCGCACGAAGGGTTCGTACAGTTGTTTCATGAGCTTGCGGGCACGTTCGGAGGAAGTACCCACGACGACCCGGTCGGGTTTCATGAAATCCTCCACCGCCACCCCTTCCCGCAGGAACTCCGGATTGGACACCACATCGAACAAGTCCTCCCCGAGGTTTTCCGCCAGGATGGCATGCACCTTCTCGGCCGTTCCCACCGGAACCGTGCTCTTGTCCACAATCACCTTGTAATCGGTGATGAGACGGGACAGGTCCGCCGCCACGCCAAGGATGTATTTCAGGTCAGCCGAACCGTCTTCCCCCGGCGGTGTCGGCAATGCCAGGAAGATGATTTCCGCCGCCCGGATCCCTTCCGCCAAGTCGGTGGTGAAATGCAACCGCCCCTGTCGGGTGTTGCGCTCGAACAGGACATCCAGGCCGGGTTCGTAAATCGGGATCTCCCCCGCTTGCATCCGCTGGACTTTCTTCTTGTCGATGTCCACACAGATGACTTGATTGCCGGTCTCGGCAAAACAGGTTCCGGTAACCAGCCCGACATAACCCGTTCCTACAACTGCGATATTCATGTTTGCAATGGTTTGATGTAAAAATTGGATAATGTATATGTAAAAATAAACTACATACTTGTGTTTCGGGAATATTTGCGGGTAGTGCCGCCCTGGTGTACGGGCCGGTCGGCGGCGGGGCACGGGGGCGCACCCGAAAGGGAGGAGGCGTTGGTCGACAGACCGGAATGCCGGCGGCACTTCAAACATCGGAGCCCCCGGTGGCCGCCGTAGAAGCCATTGTCGAGACAAAGTTAGGACAATCCGGATACAGGTGTGAGCACCTCCGGACCGCGGAACACGACGACCGGAACGCTTTCCTCCGACCGCCTGTTCGGACGGCCGGACCGCTGATACCGGGTCGGGTCCGGTGCCGCCTCGGTACGGAAAGGGGGGCGGATGCAGAGACCTTAGCATAAAACTTGCCATATCAGTCCATACCTGCGATTTTTTCGGCGTGGCCCCATATTCCCCTCCATTTGGATGGGCTTCTGCCTAACTTTGGTAAAAACTGACATGAACCGGATTCCATTGATGTTTTGCTGTGCAGGACTGCTTGCCGGCTGTCACCCGAATTTACCGGCTTTCCGGTCCGCGGAAACACCGGCCGCACCGGATTACAGCGATACGGGCGCCTGGGCGGCATGGCCGGAACGGGCCGATGCGGCGGATGAGGTGCCGGTAGACACCTTGGAGGACCGGCAGGCGGACGCCCAGGTGGATGTCTTTTTCCTCCACCCCACCCTTTACACCCGGAAACGGGACCTGCCTTGGAACGCCTCCCTGGCGGATGCGCGGCTGAACCGAACGGTGGACGAGACCACCATCCGCTATCAGGCTAGTGCTTTCAACGGTACCGGGCGGGTATTCGCCCCACGCTACCGGCAAGCCCATCTCCGGAGTTTCTACACCCGCGACACGGCCTCCGCGCGGCAAGCGCTGGAACTAGCCTATGCGGATGTCCGGGAAGCGTTCCGGTACTACCTTTCCGTCCACAACCAAGGGCGCCCCATCCTGCTGGCTGCCCACAGCCAGGGATCCCTCCATGCCTACCGACTGCTCCGGGAGTTCTTCGAGGACCAGCCCTTGCGACGCAGGCTGGTCGCCGCATACCTGGTCGGCTGGCCCGTGTCCCGCAAAAGTTTCCCTACCATTCCTCCTTGCGAATCGGCCGCACAAACGGGGTGTATCTGCACTTGGCGGAGTTTCCGACACGGTCATTTCCCAAAGGACGCGCCGCTGGGAGACAGTGTGCTCGTCACCAATCCCCTGACCTGGGTCACCGACTCCAATCCGGCACCCGATTCGCTCAACCGGGGCACCTTGTTGCGGCGTTTCGACCGGCTCCTCCCGGGAATTGCGGACGCCCGTGCGGTCAATGGTGTGCTGTGGGTCCATAAACCGCGTTTTCCGGGTAGCATCTTCTTCGTCCGCAGGAATTACCACATCGCGGATTACAATCTTTTTTACCTGAACATCCGGGAAAATGCCCGGCTTCGAGCGGAAAGTTTCTGGAAATGAACCGTTTCGGAAACACCGTCCGCCTCCGGATGGGCGGGCTCCGACGGGCATGCACCGACCGCCGGTGACCGCTTCCACCCATCCCGCGGACAATCCCCTTCCGGCACGCCTTACTACCCGTCTTCCACCTCGCATCCCTACAAATCCAGTAATTATAACGACTTGATTTTCAATTTTTTTTAGTATTCCGACTTGCTAATGTGCTGCGACCGGCCCTGAAACTCATCTTCCGCACCTCTACCCTAAAATAATTAATTACAAAACATTGATTTTCTGTTTTTTTTGGTCATAAAACTCGCTGATGTGCTGCACCCTGCACTAAAAAGGGAGCGGGGCTGCGCCCCACGCCCAAGAAGTTTTTCAAGACGGCCGGCTGCGTGCTTGGCCACGCCGCCGGCCTTCCTGTCCAAAAGGCGGGAAGCGCCATAAAGACCCTTTGGTTATGGGTAGCTTACCTTTTTAGACAATCATGCGAACCTTACAACCAAAATATTCAATTTGGTATTTGAAGGGCGAAAGATGAGTTGAAAGGGCGCAGGGCGGCGTCCCGCGCCCTGAAATGGCTGCTCGGGGCGGCCGGTACCGGTGCCGACCGCCTTTCCAAAAAGCGGGCAGCGCAGCTAATTACTCCTTGCTTATGAACAGGTTACGTCCTAACTTAAGCCTGCGAACCTTGCAATCAAGAATTCGATTTGAGTCTTGAGGTGCGGAAGATGAATGTCCAGGCGGCCTTTCGGGATGAGATGGAACGGCAACCCGGCGGATGCCACGGAGTCCTGGAAAAGGGAGGGATTCCCGCCGTCCCGGAAGCGCATAAAAAAACCGTTGCGGAACCGGATTGATCCGACCGCAACGGTCTGTCTGATGGTTCCGGCTTTCCCGGATTACATCATTTGCATCGGCAGGTTTCCACTCGGAAAAACCGCCGGGTAATTTTATACGGACGATACTTCGGACCGGCTATTACCAGCCGCCACCGTAACCACCGCCGCCACGGCTGTCGCCGTAGCCGCCGCCACGGCTTCCGCCGCCGCCGCCGCCGCCTCTGCGACCGCCGCCGCCGCCGTAGCCGCCGCCATAGCCGCCGCCACCACGGTTGCCGCCGCCATAGCCGCCGCCGCCACGGTTGCCACCGCCGCCGCCACCGCGGCTCTCACGGGGTTCCGCTTTCTTCACGACGATCGTACGGCCGTCGAAATCCGTATCGTTCAGCGCGTTGATCGCATTGTGGGCCTCCTCGTCACTCGGCATTTCCACGAATGCGAATCCTTTTGACTTACCGGTAAATTTGTCCGTAATAACATTGCAGGATGTTACTTCGCCAAATTCCTCGAATGCAGCACGGAGGTCGTCCTCCTGCGTGTCGTAGTTCAGTTTCGCTACGAAGATGTTCATACACTGAAATTGAAATGTGAAAAAAATGAGAAATCCTGGCTTAACAAAAAAAGTGAGGAATAATTGGTTGAAGTGAAAAGGTAGGTAGACTGAAAGGCATTTGCGGGTGTCATACTGACGGACATATACTTGCAATTCTACCGACGAACCACTTGTCGGTTATCAATTTCTTGCTCAGGACAGAAAATTTCTCAAAGAACAATAATCTAAATCATACATTTAACAGCGACGGATTAAAAAAGTTGCATGCAAAGTCTTCTTTTTATTTTTCTGTCGGACGGGGAGCCAAAACCTACCCCGGATTGGTTTGTTCTTCAGGGTAGCCGGAGCAGTCCGGCGTGCCGGACCCAGGCTGCCGGCCCTGCGGGAATGCGGATATCCCGGTGCAGGCTGTGCCGGTACATCCGGCGGGATTCAACCTGGATTGACACAATAATGCGCTAGAACCGATGGCCAAAAAGAAAAAGCCGGCACCGAAGGCCGCCACCGAGCCCGACGTCAGGCATCCCTACCGGGACACCTTGTTCATCAAGGGAGCCCGGGCCAACAATCTCAAGCATATCGACCTGGAAATCCCGAAGCACCAGCTGGTGGTCGTGACGGGGGTATCCGGCTCCGGAAAATCATCCGTGACCATGGACACCCTTTTCGCCGAAGGACAACGCCGGTATGTGGAAAGTCTCAGCAGCTATGCCCGCCAATTCCTGGGACGGATGAAGAAACCGGAGGTGGACTTCATCAAGGGGATCTGCCCGGCCATTGCCGTCGAGCAAAAAGTCAGCACCTCGAATGCCCGCTCCACGGTCGGCACCCTGACGGAGCTTTACGACCATCTCCGCTTGCTGTTCGCCCGGATCGGTCGGACATTCTCCCCGCACAGCGGAGCGGAAGTCCGCCGCCATTATGTCTCCGATATCGTCGACTTCATCCACAGACAGCCTGCGCAAAGCCGTATCCGTTTGTTCGTCCCGATCCCGGCCAAATATGCGGACCGGAGCCTCGGGCAGGAACTCGGCCTCCTGCTCCAGAAGGGCTACACCCGCCTGCGATGGGCCGAGGAACTTCGGAACATCCAGGACCTGCTGGAAGGCAAGGTGGCCGTGGACCTGTCAGAGCCGCTCCAGGGGCAGGACCTGCTGGTCCTGGTCGACCGCTTCGTCGTCATGCCCGAGGACGAGGAAAACCGCAAACGCATTGCGGATTCGGTCCAGACGGCCATGTACGAAGGGGAAGGGGAGGCGGTGGTGGAGCTCGAGGTTTCCGGAGGATGGACCGCCCATCGCTTCAACACCCGGTTCGAGGCCGACGGGATGGAGTTTCTCGAACCGACCCCACAGCTGTTCAATTTCAACAATCCTTACGGCGCTTGCCCCACTTGTGAGGGATTCAGCCTCGTGATCGGCATCTCGGAGGAAAAGGTCATTCCGGACCCCGGCAAGAGCATGTTCGAAGGGGCCGTCGCCTGTTGGAGCGGAGACAAGTACGGGGAGTGGCAGCAACAGTTCCTGCGACAGGCACACCGCTTCGATTTTCCGGTGCACCGTCCGTGGGAGGCGTTGTCGGCCGACCAGCAGCGGCTGGTCTGGGAGGGGAATGCGCATTTCCAGGGGATTCATGCGTTCTTCCGGGAATTGGAGTCCCAATTGTACAAGATCCAGAATCGGGTCATGCTGGCCCGGTACCGGGGCCGGACCCGATGTCCGGATTGCCGGGGCGGGCGCCTGCGCAAGGAGGCGACCTATGTCCGCATCGCAGGAAAGGCCATCACGGAATTGACGGAAATGCCGGTCGGTGACTTGTTGCCTTGGTTCGAATCGCTGCCGCAAAGCTTGTCGGAAACCGAGCGCCAAGTGGCTGCCCGGTTGCTGCTCGAATCGGGCAACCGCCTGCGCTCTATGGTTGATCTCGGCCTTTCTTATCTGACGCTCAACCGCTTGTCCTCCACCCTCAGCGGAGGGGAGACGCAGCGGATCAACCTCACCCGCACCTTGGGCAGCAACCTCACGGCTTCCTTGTACATCCTGGACGAACCCAGCGTCGGCTTGCACCCGCGCGATACCGGCCGTTTGGTGCGTGTCCTGGAACAACTGCGCGACCTGGGCAATACCGTCGTCGTCGTCGAGCATGAGGAGGATATCATCAAACATGCGGATTATCTCGTGGATATCGGCCCCGCCGCCGGCATCCACGGCGGGGAGGTCGTATTTGCCGGGCCTTATTCCCAAATTCATTCGGAGGCCGCCGACAGCCTGACCACGCAATACATGAGCGGACGGATGTCCATCCCCTTGCCGGCATCCCGGCGGAAGGCGGTACACTGGCTGGAACTGAAGGGTTGCCGGCACCATAACCTTCGGAACATCGACGTGCGGATCCCCTTGCAGGGCCTGACGGTCGTCACGGGTGTGAGCGGGAGTGGCAAGACCACCCTGGTGAAGAGCATCCTTTACCCCGCACTGAAAGCTTATTTCGACGAGCCGACCAACCAATCCCCCGGCCCCTACCAATCCTTGCACATCGACGGGAAAGCGATCACCCAGGTCGAAATGGTCAACCAAAGTCCGATTGGCCGCTCCAGCCGCTCCAACCCGGTCACTTATGTCAAGGCCTACGACAGTATCCGTACCCTGATGGCCAAACAACCCCTGAGCAAGGTCAGGGGTTACAAACCGGGGCATTTCAGTTTCAATGTGGAAGGGGGACGTTGCGAAACCTGCCAGGGGGAAGGGGAACAGGTGGTCGAGATGCAGTTCCTGGCGGATGTCCGGCTGGAATGCGAGGATTGCCGGGGCAAACGGTTCAAGGCGGAGATGCTGGACGTGCGATACCGGGAGAAAAACATCCATGAGATCCTGACCCTGAGCATCGAGGAATCCCTGACCTTCTTCCGGGACCAACCGGACATCATCTCCCGGCTAAAGCCCCTGTACGATGTCGGCTTGGGGTACGTCCAACTCGGACAAAGCAGCAGCACCTTGTCCGGCGGGGAAGCGCAACGGGTTAAATTGGCCAGTTTCCTGACGGGTGGCACGAGCAAGTCCCCATTGCTGTTCATCTTTGACGAACCGACCACCGGCTTGCATTTCCACGACATCCGCAAATTGCTGGACGCACTCTCGGCCCTGGTGGAGCACGGTCATTCCGTACTGGTGGTCGAGCACAACCTGGAGGTCATCAAAACGGCCGACTGGATTATCGACCTGGGGCCCGAAGGGGGGCAAGGCGGCGGTTCCCTCCTCTACCAAGGTCCGCCGGAAGGCCTGCCGGCGGTGCCGGCCAGCTGGACCGGCCGATATCTCGCGGAAAAACTGGTCCGCACGCCGGGGTAAATCCTTCGCTGCAAACCGGAAGCGCCCCGGCACACCTGCGCCGGCCCCGCTTGTCAGTCGACCGGATCCGGTGGCCGCCCGTCCGTCCAATCCGCCCGGAACCATCCGGGCCGGTCGGTCCGTTCGAAGGCATGGGCCCCGAAACAATCCCGTTGCGCCTGGATCAGGTTGACCGGCAGGTCCTCCTTGGTGATGCCATCAAGATAGGCGACCGAAGCCTGTAAGGCCGGAACCGGAATCCCAAGGGAAACCGCCCGCATGACAACCTGCCTGGCGGCGGCGGCCGCCGATTCCACCTGTTGTCTCAACAAGCTGTCCGCCAGCAGATGGGATGCCCCGGGTTGCCGGCCGCAGGCCGCTTCGAGGTCCGTCAGCAAAGCGGCCCGGATAATGCAGCCCCCCTGCCAGGTACGGAGGACGACCCGAAGGTCCGCCCCGAAGCCATAAGCTTCCGATGCCCGGGACAGCAGGTGCAACCCTTGCAGGAATGCCGTCAGATATCCAAAATAGAGGCCTGCCTCCAGCTGGTCCGGGGATATCCCCGTCCCCGCCTCCATCTGCTCCGTTCCAACGACTTGCCCGGCCGCCAACTGCACCCGCAGGGAACGGTAGGATGACAAGATCCGCAGGGAAACGGCGGCATCAATGGTAGGAATGGGCACCCCGAGGGACAATCCCTCCCCGGAAGTCCAGCTTCCGGTACCATTCTGACCGGCCGTGTCCTTGATTCGGTCCAACAGGTATCCCGCACCGAAGTCATCCCGGCGACCGCAAACCGTAGCGGTGACCGCCGTCAGATAGGCATGAAGCCGTCCGCTGTCCCATTTTCGAAAAATCCGTTGGATATCACCGGCGGTATACCCCCCTACCCGACGCAACAAGTCATAGGTCTCGGCCAACAGCTGCATCATGGCATATTCGATGCCATTGTGCACCATCTTGACGTAATGACCCGCTGCGCCCGCCCCCATGTAATCGGCATGCCGACGGCCGGCGGTGGTGGCGGCCAAGCGTTCCAGGTAGGACCGCAGGTATTCGAATGCGGCGAAATCTCCGCCGGCCATGATGGACGCACCGGTCCGGGCTCCGGCCGCCCCGCCGGAGATTCCGACACCGAGGAGCCGGATTCCTGCCCGGCGCAAACGCTGCTGCCGCCTTTCGGTGTCCCGAAAATACGAATTGCCCAGGTCCGCCACGATATCGTCCTGCCGGAGCAACGGTTCGAGCTCCGCCAACAAATCATCCGTCGCTTTCCCGGCCGGCACCAACAGCAAGAGGACGGCAGGACGCTTCAGCATTCCGATGAAAACCGGCGGCGAATCGGCCACCGGGACAGGTTGCCCGGTATCGGACCGCCCGGCGGCGGCCACCTGCCCGGGATCCTTGTCGTATCCGACGACGGAAATGCCCTTTTCCCGGGCTTGCCAGAGCAGGTTACGCCCCATGACGCCCAGGCCGGCAATTCCGATTTCCATGGTTTGGTCGTTCATCGATTTGAATTGTATGCCAGGCCGACAAGCGTTCCAACCGCCTGCCCGGCTACAGGGGCGGCTTCCGTCCGTCGAAGACCATGAGTCTGCCCCTTGACAGCCATGGCGACATCCGTCCGCCAGACAAATGTACCGAAACCGATGGAATTAACCGAACGCGGATACCCAGTACCCATCGTGGTCCGCCGGCCTGCAGCCGCTCAATCCGCCGGCGAGACGGTTGTGACCGTATGCCCGAAGCATCGGACCAGCTCCTCCAGGCTGTCGGTACCGCCGAACGGAACCGACCAGATTTCATACGACAACCTGCCGGTCGACGCATCGCTGCGGGTACACTGCAAGAGGGAATAATTGCCCGAACGAATCGCATCCAGGAAGGAAGTGAACTCCCAGGGCACCTGCAGGTCCTCCCGGGCCGGTCTTTCCTCCGGCGGGGTCCGTCGGTTCCGTTGCTGGTAGTCCGCCAGCTCCTGTTCGGTCGGCCACCAGAAATGACGCAAGGCCTCTTCTCCGAAGATCCGGCGCCATTTGGGATCATCCGGGTCGAGCCTGTGCTGCTCCTTATCGGTGCGGAGCGCTTCGAAGGCGGCGGTCAGTCGCTCGAAATGCTGGTCGCTGCAGATGTTGAAGTCTATGAAGGATGCCATAAGGGTTGGGTGGTTTGGTGTCAGGTTGGGTGACCGGCTTGCCGGGTACCCGTCCCGGACGGATGTTTGTAACGGATTTCTCAAGACGGAAGCATGGGATGGTGGAGATTATCCAACAGGCCGCTGTGGCAAGCCGGTCGGGCACCATTCGAACCAAGTCGGACCGACACCTTCCGGGCCGGCCACAGACCGCAGGAGCCTGCCTCCAAACAATGGATGGACCATGCTGCATGCCCACGGGAGCGGCGAAATTGCGCTTTACCGTCCCGCGGTGGGGCCGGGACGTGAACAGGGTGCATCACAGCCTTTTCCTTTCGGTCGAATGGGCTGAATAGAGATGGTGGCAGTGCCGCCACAGCAGGGTGACGAGTAAATATTTCTTCCCGCTGCGTGGGTAGCGGCCGGAGTGGTTGGACGGTCGGGGTCGACATGGGTTGAGCATTTAAGCAGGACATTGCGCATCACGCCCGGCAATCAATTGAGGCAGACAAATATAATCTTTCGGAAGCTTAGATGCCACCGCGGCAAACGCCGATTCCGGACAACCGGGACTTCTTTTTCGCACCCGCCGGGCAATAGGGTTTCGAAAGCCGCCCCGCCATCGGCCGAAGCGGGCGACGTCGACCCGGTGTATCCTCTTCCCGGCCGGTCGGAATGGCGTTCGGCAAGCGGCCGCAGGCCCCGGGCCTGTGGCCGCAGGGGGGGCGCCTGCCCTGCAGCCGACCGCAAACGGACCGCGTGGCGCGGTATGGTCGGTCCGCCGGACAGGCGCCCGTTCCTGATGGCATCGGTCTACCTTTCGATGCTCCGGACCAATTCGTCAAAATACTCCTTGGGAATCCCGAAGGAGTTCTGG
Organism: uncultured Saprospiraceae bacterium; assembly: GCA_964573725.1. Lineage (GTDB taxonomy): Bacteria > Bacteroidota > Bacteroidia > Chitinophagales > Saprospiraceae > UBA6168. The sequence goes on along the minus strand of CAZNLJ010000016.1, from coordinate 38,788 downwards.
CTTACGTTCCTGTCCACCTGCTGCGGCTTTCCGGGAAACTTCCTGCCCACACGTTGGTCCACCGCTTCGCTCCGGATCTTCTGGTAAAAATCCGTCTTGACCTTCACGTCGAAGAGGTAGGAGCCGTCTCCCCGCTTGTTCAGGAAGTTCATGGCCCGCTGCTTTTCGTTGAAGACGACATAGAGCATGTCATCCCCGTCGATCTGGTACCTGCCGTCCACCAAACGGATCCGTTCCTTGCTGGCGTTCGGGATATTGCCGCCCTGGACGCGGTACATGCGGGTCTCCTCGATGGCTTCCTGGATGATTTTCAAGTCTTTCTTGAACTTGAAGACCTTGGAAAGATCTCCCACGAAAGGAACAAGGCTGGCGGTACTGACCGCCGCGCCCACCCAATCGCCGTTCCGGGCCTGGAGACCGGCGTTGAGTGCATCCGCCACACCGGTCGGGTCGATGATGCCGACGACATCGAGGGCGGCGCTCAGGACCGCCTCCCCTTCCAGGGTGTATTGGCCCTGGAAATCGATACCCAGGCGGGAGGCATCGACGGAAATATCGATCAGCGTCGTCTTCAAGGTAATGCTGGACCGGTTCTTTCCCCGGATGATGATGTCCTCGGGCGACAACCCGAGGGGATCGGCAAAACGGAGCGGGTTGTTGACGACGAAGTTGTAGTTGGACCATTCCGGAAAATCGGAGGCCAGCGGATCGATGTGACACCAACGGCCGAGGGCGGCATCATAGCTACGGAAATCGGCGAGGTCCAGCCCGACCCCGGGTGTCCGCTCCCTTTCCATGCCGTTGAACTGGTATCGGTTCACAGCGGTGGGATAGGCGGGCATTTTCCCGATCCCTTCCAAGTGCCATCCGAAGGGATAGTAATGGTGTTCCTGTAGGACCTCACTGTAGCCCTGGGGCGAACCTTTGGTGCCATCCCCCATCCAGTCACCGGCCGCGGCCTGGATATAGCCGTCGCCGTTGCGGTCCGCGACTACCAACCGGGTATTGCCCAGATGGTCGCGCAAGGCATATTCGTACTGCCAGGCGGCTTCGGCCGCAGGATCGGCAGCGGGATAAGCGGCCGCCCTGCCATCGGGAAAGTAAACGAAGAGGATGTTGTCATGGCGCTCGATGCCGTCGTGGTACCAGGTGCTCCCTTCCAGGGACGACCATTTTTTCCACTTTCTTCCGGTGGCGTCATACACCCATCGGAGGGTGCCGCCCGGGAGGGTATCATTGGGGGCGAACTGGGCCTCCCGCGGCAGGTTGAGGTAATGATAGGACAACTGTAGCCCTTTTCCGGTATCGTGTCGGAGGTTGCCGTTGGCATCGTAGGCGTAACTGTTTGCGGACGACCGGACCCCGTGGGGTGAGGCATCTCCCAAAGCCGCATCCGTGACGGAAAGCAGGTGGGTCCGATCCGGACTGTACGCATACGAAAGGTCGTCGATGGTACCGTATTGGTACCCGAACGAACCGTCGGCGCCGCAAGCCCCCCAGGCACCATCCCGACGCAAGGCCGTGATGTTGCCTGTCTTATCGTAAGCGATGCCCCACTCGTCGTACAATCCCCGGTTGTAATAAGTGCCCTGCCGATTGATTTCGGCATAGAAAGCATGCCGCATCCGATCGGCCTTGTCGTACACGAAACTGTAGGCCTGCCGGTCGCGGCCATGGACTTGCCAATAGAAGGCCGCGATATTTCCATTGCCGTATCCTTGCTGCTGCTGGCGGATCTGCGGGTCGTTCTGGTAATACCGGAGCTCCAGGGCGAAGAGGTCATAACGGGGAGGGGGTGGCCCCGGGAAGGGTTCGGATGGGCTGACAGGCAGGATGTCCGTGGCGAAGGTCTGGGCAAGACTTCCGATCCGGATGGTCTGCAGGATGACGTAGCCGCCGGTCAGCTGGAGGAGTTCCTGGTGCAGGAGATGGACTTCCTGCCCATTGCACAACCGCACCCGGTACAGCAAGGTGGGGACCGATATATCCGTGGTGGACAATTGGGCGGCGGCGGCGCGGATGGCCAGATAAGCATCCCATTGGGCCGCTTGCTCGGCGGCGGAGCAGGCCGGCGTCGGCAAGGCGCAGCGGTCGCAGGGCACCCGGTAATCCGCTTCGGCATATACGGCATCGATGGATATGCTCCGGTGGTCGATGGCGAGCAATACCTGCAGATTGGACAGGGTCTGGGCGGACGGCAGGCTGTCCGGCGTCAGCACCAGGTAAGGGAGCCCCGGAAAAGTGCTTCCGTCGAGGGTGAGGTAGGGCTGCCCCCCGTTGACCGAAACGAACTGGTTCCCGTCATGGAGCCCGACCCGGCCATGGACGGCCATCAACTGGGGAATCAGGACGACCACACGGAAAGCCAGCAGTTCTGCGTCGAGCGGCAGATGCGTGGCCATATCCCAGGCCGCTTCGCCGCTACCGCCGGTGACGGTGATGTCCCATGCTTGTCCGTCCCGTTCGAGGGACCATTGGCTGTTCGGACAAACGGCGGTCAGGTCCTGGAAAGCCGGCTGACCTGCCAGGGAGGAGAAATACGTGCTTTCGCCGACGGACCGGGCCGTCTGCCGGACCCCGGTTTCGGCGCACCGGTTTTCCGTGCACGGACGGTAATACTGGAGGGTCCAACCCGGCTCCAGGGTCCGGATCTGAAGGAAGTACGGAAGGGAGATCGACACGGTTCCCGTACCGTTCTCCCACGCCAGCTGTTGATTCCCTTCCGTCACCGGAATGAGCTGCAGGATTTGCCGGGGGCCGGTCAGGGCCTCCGATTCCTCTTCGAAGAGATACACTTCCTTTCCGCTGCATAGGCGGATCCGCAGCAGGTTGGTCGGCAGTTGCAAGCCGGAGAGGGAGGATACCAGATTGGCCGAAAGCGCGGCCAGCGATGCCGACTGGGCGGCGGCGGCGGCGGGTGAGCAATCCGGCAGGCCGAGGGGGCAATCCGGGCACTTCCCCTCCCGGGCGGAACGGACGGACATGGACTCCCCGCTGTTCACCCGGTCGAACAGCCCCTGCAGGTCCACCAGCTCCTGTTCTCCTTCCCCGTTGCGGATCCGGAACGTTTGGTCCGGGTCTTCCAGCGCCACCCGGGAAAACACGGCGTAAGGGCCGGCCAAGGAGACCAGGTCCTTTTCCAATACCTGCGCCTGTGTATCCTGGCAGGGCCAAACAGCATAGAGCCAGGCCGGAAGCAACAAACCTTCCGCCGAAGCCATGGGCAGCTCGGCCGCCGTACCATCCGTACAGGGAGGCAGCGTTCCCGGTTGGCAACGGGCCGCACAGTCGCAGTCGATATAGCAATCCACGGACAAATTGCGTCGGAACCGCGCCTGAAGCACTTGCTCCAGGTTGAACCGATGGTCTCCGCATTCCGCGCAGCGGGCCAGGTCCGGCTCGGCAGGGTCTTGAGGGTCACAGGTCATGGTGCCGGCGGTTTGGTCGAAAGGCATCAGGTTGACGTGCGTCAGCCAACCCCTTTGGTTGTAGAGGTAGGACATACCGGTCAGGTTGCCCAGTACCTTGTCGGACAGTTGGTCGCGGGTATTGTACCGGAAGCTGGCGAGGGGTTGCCAGCCGGGAGTGGCCGCGACACCGTCGAGCGAATGGAGATGATTGCGCAGCCGTCCGGCATGGTCGTACGCATACTGCTCGGTGACCTGCAACTCCCCGTCGTTATACTGCCGGGCGTTTTGCACGACCTGGTCGGCCATATTGTATTCGGACTGCACCTCGTCCTGTCCCGCCTCAAAGAGGTCTGTTATCGTCCGGCCGACACGCCCGTATTCATCGTAACAGTATTTCGTATGGAGGAAGTCGCCCAGCGTCCCATCGGGCAGCAGCACCCTGGCCGATACCATGCCCAATTTCCCGATGGGTACATATCCCGCCGCACAGGTGGCATCGCCTTGGACATCGAAAGTTTGCACCAGCAGCGCCTCCGTGACCGCAAAGGAGGCATCCGCCGGCGGCAAGCCGGCACACAAGGGACCGGCCGGTCCGTCGGAAAGCTGGCCGAGGCCTCTTTGCAGCAGTCTGCCGTGTGCATCGTACGCGTAGACCATCCATTGGTCGGACGGGGTCCCTGCCGGATCATCTCCCGCATATAGGTTGCCGTCCCGGGAAGCGACCATCAGGTCCCGGCCGTCGTAGGCGAATTCCTCACAAGTGGCGCCGGGGACCATCTTTCGGATGACGCGGTTGCGCGCATCGTAAACGTAACGGTATTCCTGTTGCTCCGGATTGACTACCCGGACCAGGTTGTCCTTGGCATCATATCGGAAGTGGGTGGGATGTCCGAAGGCATCCCGGCTTTCCGTCTTGCGGCCCAAGAGGTCCGTCAAGGTGGCGGTGGTATGTTGGTTTTCATCCGTGGCGGTGTACCGGAAATAATTGCCATGGTTCGAATATCCCAGTCCGACCTGCCGACCGTCGGGGAAGGTTTCCCGAACCACCCGGTTCAGCGGGGAAGGTTCGAATTCCAATGCGGCATAGGAAAGGGCATTCTTCACATCCGGCATATAAACCCGGCGTTCGGTCCGGCCGACGGCATCGTACCATCTTTTTTCCGCAACGATATCCTCGCCTTGCGGGCCGTGGCCCATCCACCAGGTATCGGCGGGACGGCCGAGGCCGTCGAAGTATTCGACTACGGTCCGGCTCTCCAGCCCGGACCTTTCGGTCAGGGTGGTGATGCGGTTGCCGCCTTTCCATTCCGCGGGCGTTCCGAAATCATACAGGTAAGCGGTCTTCACCGCTCCGTTGCGGGAATGCACCGACTCCAGGCGCATCCATCCGTCGTATTGGTAGCTGGTCTCTTGTCCGTCCACATCGGTTGCGACGGAAAGGAGCCGGGTACCGGGCAGGTAATCGAATTTCCAGGTGAAATTGCTGTAAGAACGGCGCGCAAGCAGGCCGCCGGCCGTCCACTCGAAGGATTCCGGTTCCCAGCCGCCGGCCCGCAGGAAAACCTTCGGCAGCCCGGAGCCGGGATGACGTTCGGAGACCGTACCCTGGAGTGTCCACTGACCGGAACCGACCGGCTGGTCATTCTCGTCGAGGGCGACTTCCCAGGCATAGTGCCGCCATGGGTATGGAGGGTCGGCGGAACCGCAAGCGGCCTCGGGGAGCCCGTTTCCATAATTTGACCAACGGACGCTGTCGCCGAGGACCAACACCCCGTCCACAAACACCCGCGTGCTGGTAGGTTGTCCGGTCAGGTTCCGGCCGACCAGCTCATCGCGCAGGCAAGGGTCGGCGAGGTCGAACACAAACCGGTAACGGGTGTCATGGACCTTGCCGTCGCTATTGGTGAAGACCTCCCGGATCGGCAAGGTATGCCTGGCGGCAGGGTCATATTCATAGGTGGTGGTGGCGGTGACGCCGTCCAGCACCCGGGTCGTGTTCATGATCCGGAAGTGGTTGGTACGGTTGCGGTATGGCGTCGTGAACAGGACGGGCATCGGGGTGCCGCCTTCCCCGGGGCAGGCTGCCGGCCGGCGGACATACTTGTAGATGGTTCCGGCGGAGAGGGCGTAGGCACTGTGGGGGCTGCCGTGGGTGGTTTCGCCGACCGTCGACCCGTCCTCCCGTTGCATGACCACCCGCCGGATCTTACCGTTCCGGTAGAGGAGCTGGGGCGGCGGTTGCGGAAAAGCGGCGAAGGTACCGGCCGTATCCAGGAAAAAATGGTGGTGGGTCGCACCGTTCCCGGGTTGCCTTTCCTCGACATGCCTGTAAGCGACGGCGACCCCGTCAAACCCGCCGAGCGGTACCTGGCTGTCCGCATGGAAGCTGACGAACTGCACACCGACCAAGGGATAATTCATGGATTGTCCGGCCGGCACGACGGCCTGGTGGACGGTCCCGTACCGTGGCGTGGCCAGGAGAACCCCGCTGGACCGGGAAGGGTCGTCCTCATCGTGGTAATGGAAAGTCCGGACCATGTCGCGTTCCGGATCGATACCATCATGGCTGCTGATGCTCCGGATCCGGAGGCCGCCGGCGAGGTCACTGACCGAAATGGCCGTGGCGCTGTACACTTCGAACTTTGCCCAGGCGTCCTGTGCCTTCAGGACAAAACGAACCGGCGACCCGGCGGGCAGCTGACCGGTACCGAAAGGCTGCAAGGGGAGGTGGGCAGTGCTTGTGGTCATCCCCGGAACCGGAACCGTGTTCAGGCCCACCTGGCCGATGAAGGCACCCGTCAGGTCGTCGTACGCCTCCACCCACATGCTGACGGAAGGACCTGCATACGGGCATCCACCGCCGGGATATCCGATGGTCAGGCGGTACGTCGCCTGGGACAACAACCCCGGGTCAAAGGTGAAGACCTGCTCCGCCTCGGTGCTCCCGCAGACTTCCGCAGGGTTCGGATAGGGGTAGTTCTCCAGTTTCCAGACCGGATCATGTTGAACGGATTCGTTGTGATAGGTATTGGCCTCGTAATCGAAACGGGTATGCCCTCCGGTGGGATAATCGATCCGGCGGAGGATGCCGGACATCATGGCGTTTTCGCGGACATCGCGGTTTGCTTCCCCGTATGACACCGTACTGCCGAAGGGCAGGGTGACCGTCGTCGGGGGCACATTCACCGGGAGCGACTCATTTTCATTGCGGGCGTTGAAGAAACCCCAATGGTCGATTTCCTTGCTCAGGCGGTACGGCAGGAACTGGCGGGTCACCGTGGTTCCCTGGATGACCCGGGAGGTCTCCTCGCCCGAATAGGTAAAGCGGTAAGGGGGCTGCACCAGGCTTCCGTCGCAGCTGGACAAGCGGGCCTGCAGGAGTTTGAGCCGCTTCGATTCCGGCAGTTCATGGATTGGGAAATCCCCCAACTGGCGCAAGTCCTGGAAGTAATCGTAGGTCAGGTCGAAACGGGTGCAGAAGTCACCGGATCGGATTTCGATCCGGTCCAGCCTTCGGGCCGGATCCCCACCGTCCTCGTGTGGCCAGAGGTCTTCGCGGCTGGTCTCCGCCACGAAAAGGACCTCGGAGGTGGTGGTGGTGACCGCGGAAAGCCGGTGACCGCGGACGTTTGTCCGGTGCACGGGATGGTATTCGTCAACCAGCGTCGTCGCCGCGGCGCACGCCAGGGAAACCTGGGAACTCCCGCCACTCGTGCCGATGCATTCGAACTGCTCGTACCAACAGGAGGCCGGATGGTGGTAGGAATATTGCTCCGCCTCATAGGCGAGGTCGATGGCAAAAATCCCGTCGTAGCTGCTGACCCGGACCAAGTGCCAGGCTGTCACCACATCGAAGGTCTCTCCCTGGAAGCGGGTACGGTCGGTGGCATCCGATCCGCTGACGGGATGCTGGCCAAAATAGTACCGGGTGCCGTCCGGTGTCCGGATGACGAACTGATCGAAGGTACCGGTCCAGCTGATTTGCAGGTCCTGCCGGGGGACCAACTGCGGCTGGTGGTCCTGGTCGATGTAGAACTTGCCCGAATAGCCGGGTAGGGAGAACTGGAATATATCCGGCTCCGTATCGAGCGCTTGTCCTTCGAGGATTTGTATCATTTCCTGGGTGCTTCCGGTCAGGTCGGCACCCATGGTATAGTAGCCGTAAGGACTGTTTTCATCGGGGTAGCCGAGAATGGTCCGGGAGATGGCTCCTCCGGCCTGGAGGGTCCATCCGATGCCGGTCCAGCCAGCTAGTTCCGCCACCTTGATACCGGAGGCATGGTACTGCAAGGTCAACGGCAAGGCCAACGGGCCTTCCGAAACCGTATGGACGGGCAGGGAGATATCCGGAACACCGGTGAAGGGGCTGACCGGAATATCCCCGAACTTTCCCAGGGAACCGACTTGCGGCGCGGGCAGGGAGACATCCCCGATCAGGTTGTTACGGGGCTGGGCCGGCAGGATGAGGGCCGGCAGAAGCAGGCAGAGCGACCAAACGAGGGCGCGCCACCGATGGGCGACGTTTGTCATGGTTGCAGGTTTTAGGAGTTAATGAAAAGAGAGACCGGAGCCGGCGACGAGGCATCTTTCCAACCGAGAACGGGCGGGGCTGACCATGTCCTTCCACCGGTTAGTCGCATCACACGAAAAGACAGCGCACCTGACGCACAGCCGGTATGGGCTGCGGGCCGAACGGTTTTTTGGGGTGGTGAATGCGAAACAGGGTCGGCGGCGGCCACAGGAACACCGGTCCCGGCGATACGGCCGGGGGGACGCTACGGAATCGGTCTCCGGATCTCTCACGGGTATCCAGGGTAAGGGAGCTGCGGGACGGTAGCCCGCCGGACCAGGGCCGGAAGCCACGGCCGGGAATTACGGCGGCGGACCAACCGCGGCAGGTCAGGGCCGGCGGACCAATACCGGCCGGGTGAGCGTACGGCCATCGACCGAGACCTGCACGAAGTAGGTGCCGGCGGCCCAACCGGTACAATCGATTTCCCCGCGGATTTCACCGGCCGGCCATCTGACGGACTGCCGGAAGCATACCGTTCCGTTGGCGGGACTGACCTGCAGCTCACCGGCCGCACCCATGCGGGAACGGATCTGGTAATGCAGGACCCCGCTGGTCGGATTGGGATAAACCGACAAGTCGAAGTCTTCGGTAGGAGGTGGGGACACCGGGTCGTGCGGCCCGGGACCGGCGGGTTCGTGGCAGACAAAGCCGCCCCCCTGCCGCAGGCTGGCCCGGACACCTCCCTCTCGGAGGACGGCGTGCATCCGACGGACTTGGTCGCGGGTGAACAGGTACATACAGGCGTCCTCGGTATTGTCCATGAAATTCATGGTCATTTCGACAGGATGGCCATCGCAGGTACTGAGATGCCGGTAGGCAGGGCAGCCCACATTCGGGGCATTGGCCAAGGGCGTATCCGCCACCCCGTCATCGGTGCACAACCCCTGCCCCCACAGCTCCTGGAGGCCGAGGTAGTTGCCGATGAGATGGGTCAGGGTCTTGCCCTGGTCATAAGGCGCCCTTGCCGTACCGGTAGTACCGAAGAAACGGTGATCGATCACGATGCCGTCGGTGGCCGCCGGGCCGCCGGGCACTTGCGCATAGCCGCTGATGCCATCCGCCAATTCCACCACCCAGACATTGAGGACGAATCCCGGCAGGAAAGCATCGGCACCGCCCAGGTGGTCGAACTTCATCGCATCGTCGGTACGCCAGTCGGTCCGACCGGTCGGGACCATATGGATGCCGGCCGGCGATGCGGGGCCGCCGGACACCGGACAAAAGCGGATGAGGGGGTCGGCCGCCCGTTCGAGAAATCCCTCCAGGGTATCCGCCGGGTGCCGTGCATCGGTGAGCGGCGCACCGAAATCCCGCTCCAGGGACTGCCATTGGGACCGGACCTGGGCTTCCCCGACGATCGGACGCCCTGCCGGATGCAAGAGGTGGAACAGGATCGGAATCGTCACCACCTCCCGCTCCGCCGGGAGCCGGTGACCGGCCAGCTGGGCTTCCAGGGCCTGCCGGCGTTGGTGGTAAGTCGGGTCTGCGGCCGCCAGGCGCTGTGTGACGGCCTGCGTCGCCAATTGTCGCAGGACGGCAGGCGTGCCGACCTGGGCGACCAGGTTGGCCCGAAACACCCAAAACAGCCAGATCAAACAAATAAGCAATGGCGGGAAAGAATTGCCGTCCCTGCGGACAGCGACCGGTAAGGTAAGGGTAAACATGGTGTTGGTTTTATGGTGTTAAAAAAATCAAAACCGTACATAAATGGGTACAGGGGTACTTTGACGAACAGTCGATATCTCCGGAAAGGCAGTAGGAAAAGTAGTGCGTCTATTGTCGGTAGGCTGCCGGGTGGAACCGGCCTTGGCTGGGCGATTATCAATAGTGGAAAACAAATATAAACGAATGAAGGATAATTGTCAACCGTCGGAGGGATATTTTGGGTCTTTTGACAAGCATTGTACAAAACAAGGCACCCGAGGGAAGGCAATGGTACTTCCCTGAATCGCCCGCCCGGTTGGAGCCGCGCGGCGGGGAGGGAAGATTCCGACCGGCAAGCTCCTCCGCCCGGCCTTCCGGCGCAGCATACCGGCGCTGGGAAACCCGCCTAATCGCGACGGGTAAAAACGGTGACCGGACCGTTGTTCTCGGCAACGAGGACGGATTCGCGGCCTTCGGTCCGGGGGACAACCAGGACGGACCTGACATCACCCCTCGCCCAAAGGCCGGACTTTGGATTGGGCAGCCAGGACCATCCGCCCTTCCCTTCGCTTATCAGCACACAGCCCGTCCCGGCATCGCAACGGCCGGTTTCCACCTCCACGGCGAATTTGTTGCCGACCAGGAAAAGGTCCGGGCGGCCGTCCCGGTCGATATCATGGACCAGGATATCCTGGACGGGTGCCGATTGGGCCTGGATGGGGAGTTCATGGCGGAGGAAGCGGCCGTCCCGGTTTTCCCACCAACAGGAAGCCAGGGTATAGGCGAGGGATTGATGGGCGGCGGACAGCACTTCCGCCGGGAATACATCGGTGAGGACGGCGGCACCGTAGTCCTTGTACGTGACGAATTTCTTCTTGAGCGGAGGCAACTGTTTGATCAGGACATCCCGATGGCGGTAAGGGAACAGGTAGCCGTCCTCGTAGTAGGCCAGGACCGGATCGATGCTGCCGTTGCTGTCGAAATCGGCGGAAAAGCATCGCAGGGGGGCTTCGTCGGTGGCGCGGAGGGGAGAATTCAGGCCGAAATTGCCCGTGACGAGGTCGGGGTCGCCGTCGCCGTCGAGATCCGCCACGGCCAGGGTATTCCACAAGCCGTTGCTGCCCTGCAATCCGTAGGCGGAGGTCCGGTCCCGGAATCGGCTTCCGGTCCATTCGAAGACGGACACCGGCATCCACTCACCGACGACGACCAGTTCCGAACGACCGTCCCCGTCGAGGTCGACCCATTGCAGGTCCGTCACCATCCCGCAATTGATGAAGTCACAACCGACAGCGGCAGACACATCCTCGAAACGGCCCTTCTCGTTGCGCAATACCATACTGGTGGGCGGAAGGGGATATTGTCCGGCCCGCACCCGCCCGCCGAGGAGCAGGTCCAGGTCGCCGTCCCCGTCGATGTCGGCCGCGAGCGCGGCCTTGCCGGTCGTCCGTATATCCGGAAGGGCACCGGCCGGCGCCTTGGTGAAGCGGCCGGCACCGTCGTTCAGGTACAACCTCGATTGCCAGGCGATGGACGTATCGCCTTCGACGCCGCCGCTGACGATGAAGAGGTCCTCGTCCCCATCCCCGTCGGCATCCAAGTACAAGACGTCGTTATCCTCGTAAATACCGTCGGCCTGCAGGTCGGGAGATGGGAACGGCCGGAAGCGGCCGTCCTCCTCCTGGAGAAACAGGCCCCCCGGACTATTGAAAGCGTTTCCGATGTAGACATCCGACCGGCCGTCGCCGTTGACATCGGCGGCAGCCATGCCGGGCCCCAACTCGGACAGGCGCCAGGGAAGCAGGAAATGATAATCCAGGTCGTCGTATGGGTTTTCCAGATGTCGGAACAAAAGCCCGCTTGCCGTGTCCGGGAGAAAGGCCGCCACCGGCACGGTAACCGGAGCCGCGGGAACGGCATCGGCCGGCTGTCGGATTTCCATCCGTCGGTCGGCCTGCACCCCGTCCAGGCGGATCTGCGTCCCGTCCGGCCAGCGTATTTCCAAATCGACCGGCCCCTCGTAGGTCCCGAGGCCGAAATGCAGGAGCGGTTCCACCGTCGAAAAGATCCCCCGGGTCGTATGCAGCTCCTGGAACTGGGTGACGGAACCCGCCTTCAGGGTAACGGCCGCCCCGATGGCGGAAGGATTGGCACCCCGACCCAACAGCCGCAGCTGCAGGAAATGGGCATCCGGCCGGCCGGCACTGAGGTTCTCATACAGGAAAGGCGGTTCCTCCAGGTTGTTGACGATCCATTCCAGGTCGCCGTCCCCGTCGAAGTCGGCATAGGCGGCACCATTCGACCAGGAAGGCGGAACGGTCAACCATTCGCCGGTCTTGTCCTCGAACTTCCAGCCACCCGTGTTGCGGTAGACAAAGTTGCGGACCTTGTAGACCGGGATGTAGCGGACGATATCATCGAGCGTCCGGAACGGCTTCACCTTGCTTTGGGCGGAGAGCTGGGGGTAGGTGAAATTCATGAAATCGGCGTCGGTGACTTCGCGGCGGAATCCGTTGGAGACGGCGAGGTCCTTGAAGCCGTCGTTGTCGATGTCGAATAGCAGACAACCCCAACTCCAGTCCGTGTGCGCGATACCCGCCAGGCAGGCAATATCGCTGAAGGTACCGTCGCCGTTGTTGCGCTGCAGGGTGTTGCGCACCACCGGTTCGAAGTAGCCGTATTGGATGATGGTGTTGTATCGGCTCTGGGAATTGGTGTTGGTGGTGGTCTTCCTTCGGTAGTGTCGGACCGGTGCCATGTCCAGCGATACGAGGTCGAGATGACCGTCGTTGTCGAAATCGGCGATATCCGTCCCCATGGTATGTTGGGCCGTGTGTCGGAAAAAATCGGCCAGGCGGTCGGTGAAGGTACCGTCGCCGTTGTTGAGGTAGAGCTGGTCCGGCTGTACGTAATCGTTGGCGACGTATACTTCCGGATACCCGTCCCGATTGATGTCCGAGACCGCGACACTCTGGCTGTAGCCCAGGTTCCAGATACCCGCCTGTCGGGAGACGTCCGAAAAGGTGCCGTTTCCGTTGTTGCGGAAAAGCCGGTCGGAATCGAGCTCGTCCACCGGCAGGATGTTGGGCCGGACCTGCCCCGTGACGTTATCCCGGTTGAGGTTGAGCTGGCTGATGTAGGATTGGGTGGTAGGGGTGTTCAACAGATACAGGTCGAGATCCCCGTCGAGGTCGTAATCGAAGAAATTCGCACCGACGGAGAGGGAAGGATTGTCCAGGCCATAGGCCGCGGCACGGTCGGTGAACGTACCGTTTCGGTTGTTGACGAACAGCAGGTTGCGCCGGTCCTCAGGCCCGATATTGGTACCGGCCCGGCAAAGGTAGAGGTCCATCCAGCCGTCCGCGTTGATATCCACTGCGACGGCGGCCGTCTTGAATCCTTCGGGGGCGAGCAAGCCCGCCGTTTCGGTAACATCCCGGAAACGGAGCCCCCCCTCGTTGAGGTAGAGGGCGTTGGGGCCGTTACTCGCCACCAGGAAGATATCCGTCCGGCCGTCGTTGTTGAAATCTGCGGTCGCAACGCCGCCGCCGTTGTAGATATTTACATTGGTAATGAGATTGTTGTCAATGGTCTCCCGGATGTTGTTCACAAAGCTGAGGCCGCTTTCCGCCGGAGGGACCAGCCGCAACAGGGCCTGCGAAGCTTCCCGCACCGGTTCCGCTCCTGTAAACGATTCCAGGGGTGGCCGGTCCTGCGGGAGCGGTGGGGGTCGGTGTGCTTCCGAACAAGCGGAGATGATACATGCGCACAACAGGCCGTGGTACAGCCGTTTCCTGCTTCTGGTGGAGAATACCTTCTTCATGTCCTGGTCGAGGATGGGTACCGGACGGACAAGGGCTGGCATGCGCCCTGCCGCCGGCAGCCGGTTAATTTCGGTTTGTCCGAAAGATCGGATCGTGTCCCTGGTTGTTCGGTCGTCCGGCCAAGGATGCGGAAATTGCTGTCGCACCTTCCGGGACCCCTGCTGCGTCGCGTTCCGGCTGGACACTTTGCAGGTAATTTTTCAGGCAAGGCCGACCCGGGAACCTTTTCGTGACCTTATGGGAACGGGAGGGGTTGTCCAGACAGGTCGGGTCGGCAGGTAATAGGCGTGCACGGATTTCCTCGGAATAATTAGGAATGGCCGGATGCACAAGCTTCTTTGCTGAACGAAAAACCAAATTACTGGTTGCGAATTTCGGCAATGTGGCTGACAATATATGAATGGAGGCCCCATGAAGCGGGCTTATTCCAGGAACATGAGGGACAAATCCGCTGTGGAACCGGCGCGGAGGGCTTTACCTGATCCGACACCCGATCTCCCGGCAGGCGACCTGGTACGGGAAAATCACCCGGACAGGAAGGGACCAGGCCGGTTCCTGTCGGGTTCGGACATATGAACTTCCTGACACTTATTGTCCTGCCCATGGTCTCGTTTCGCAACCTGAGGCTTGGCCCTCATGCCGGCGGATGGGGATTTCCGGATAAGCCGATAGGTGGAGAAGAAAACCCGGCGCTGCCGTCGGTTGGCCAAGCATTCCGGGGAGGGAGGAATGCGGTCCGGGGGCAGGAGACAGGAAGGAAAAAATAAAGGGTTGCAGGAAGCAAGGTCAAGCGGCGCGGTATCGCCATCCGGATGATTCCAGCTGTCAGCCGACCCGGAATCCGGCATTGCCGGGATTTGGATGGCGGCGGAGCCGTGCAGCTGCTTCCGCTTCCGGAAAGCCACTAACCCGGTGACCACCGGGATTGCCCAGGGATTGCAAAAGTTCCGTTCAGCAAATACGCGGCAGCTGTTCCCCGACGGGAGGATGGATGACGCGGGTACCGCCGGTCCGGGTCCGGAGCAGGAGCCGGCCGGGATGGTCGTCGGTGAGCTCCCCGACCACGGCGGCAGCGGCGGCAAAAGGCAGTGTCCGGAGGAAAGTACAGCAATCGGCCGCAATCTCGGCGGGGACAACGGCCAGGAAGACCCCTTCGTTGGCGACGAAGAGCGGATCGAGGCCGAGCAGCTCACAAGCGGCGGACACGGACGGCAGGATGGGCAAGGTGGATTCCTGCAGCCGGATACCTAACCGGCTGTCGCGGGCCAGTTCGGACAAGGCGGCGCCAAGTCCTCCCCGTGTGGGGTCCCGCAGGAAACGCACCTGCTCACCGAACCTGTCCAGCAGCGCCCGGACGGTTCCGGCCAGCGGTACGCTGTCGCTGACGATATCCGACTCGAAAGCCAGCCCCTCCCGGACGCTGAGGACGGCCATACCATGACTGGCGATCGGGCCGCTGAGCAGGACGGCGTCGCCGGGACGGACCCGATCCGCGCCGATGTCGGCTTTCGGATGGATCCGACCCACCCCGCTGGTATTCACGAACAGCTGGTCCCCTTTGCCCCGTTCCACGACCTTGGTATCACCGGTGACGACCTGAACGCCGGCGCCCCCGGCCGCTTTGCGGATGCTTTCCAGTATTTCGTAAAACGTTGCGATCGGCAGTCCTTCTTCCAGTATAAAAGCGAGCGACAGGTATTCGGGGATGGCACCGCACATGGCCAGGTCGTTGACCGTCCCGTGGACAGCCAGCGAACCGATGTCCCCGCCCGGAAAAAAAAGCGGGGAAACCACAAAGGAATCGGTCGTGAAAGCCAGTCCGGCGGCGCTCGGCGGGAGCATGGCCCCGTCGTGGCGGCGGGAAAGCAGCGGATTGTCCAGCAATCGGAAAACGCCGTTTTCCAGCAATTGGGCACTCAGGACACCCCCGCTGCCATGGCCGAGGGTGATGCGCGCTTCCCCGGAGGATGGCAAGGGGCAGTGGGGCGATTCTTCGGCTTGGTCAAGCGGTGGCATCGGCAGGTAGGGTTGGAAGTGCATGGTAATAGGCGGCGCAGACCCCTTCGTCGGAGACCATGGGGGCGCCCATCGGGTGGCGGGGACTGCAGGTGGTCCCGAAATGCGGACAATCCACCGGTTTCTGACGGCCCTGCAGGATCTCACCGGCTATACAGCCTCCGGCTGTCGGCGGGACGTCGACGGGCCCCGGCAGCAATCGGAATTTGCAGGTGGCATCGAAGGCGGCGAAGGACGGACGGAGGCGAAGCCCGCTTACCGGCAATGTCCCGATACCGCGCCAGGACCGGTCGGTTGTTTCGAATACCTGCTCCAAGGCCTGCAGCGCTTCCGGGTTCCCTTCCGGCCGAACAGCCCGATGATATTGGTTTTCAAGCCGGTAGATACCAGCTTCCAGTTGACGGACAACCATCAGGATACCCTGCAACAGGTCAACCGGCTCGAATCCCGTCACCACGATGGGCAACCGGTACCGGTCGACCAACCTTTGGTACGGTGCTGTCCCCATGACGGTACAGACATGCCCCGCCGCCAGGAATCCGTCGATACCGGCGGAACCTCCGGACAGCACCGCCTCCATGGCCGGCGGAACCAGGACCTGGGACACCAGCAGGGAAAAATTCCGCAGGCCCAGCCGCTGGGCCTGCAGGACCGCCAGCGCATGCGCCGGCGCGGTCGTCTCGAACCCCACCGCAAAAAAGACAATCTCCCGCTCCGGCTCGGCGGCGGCAAGCAGCACCGCATCCAAGGGGGAATAGAGTACCCGGACATCCCCACCGGCGGCCCGGGCATCCGAGAGGCTCCGCCCACTGCCCGGCACCCGGAGCATGTCCCCAAAGGAACACAACACCACCCCCTTCGTTTCCGCCAGCCGAATCGCCGCATCGATCAGGTCCACCGGTGTCACACAGACCGGACATCCCGGCCCGTGCACCATCTCCACCGCTCCGGCCAACATGGGCAGCAGCCCTCCCCGCAACAGACCATGGGTCTGCCCGCCGCAGACCTCCATCAAGGTCCAGCGTCGACGGGCCTCCCGGTGGATCTCCGCCACGTAGCGGTCCACCAGGTCCGTCCGGCGATATTCCGTCAGGTATCTCATATCCGCTTTCCGCCGGCAATCTCCCGTCCGCAGCACCGGAACGCTTCGCGTCCCGGTGGGATGGCTGTGCCCAACCACCGGATACGCGGCCGGAATTCCTTACCGTTGCATTTTCCTAAAACCTCTTATCCTTCCTTTTTCCGGAAGGGACTTTCGCTTTCATGACGCTGTTCCCTTTTCCGATGAAAAGGGCTTGGCGGCCGAAAGCATACGACATCCCCGCTTGTCATGCCGGAAAAATATCCGGTCGGTCACCACCCGGATTGCTCAGAACCCCTCCCGCGCCCGGACGGTCGGCGGACCGGAGTAATGGATATGCACCAACCGCCATTCCCCGTCGACCTTCCGGAGGACCTGCGTTTCCCGTCCCTGCGACTGCATCGGCGCCCCGTTCTCCCGGAATACGGCATCGAACACCCATTCGAAAGTCAGCCAGGCTACATCCCCGTATGCCTGGGCCGTCACGTTGCGGGGCTGGAGATTCCGCTGGGAAAATTGCGCGCCGAACATCCGGTACACGCCCAGGACGCCGGTCCAGCCGTAGGCCGTTCCCCGGGGATGGATGAAAGACAGCTCCGGTGTATCCGCCCAAAGGCTCCGGGCCATCACCGTATCGGCCGCATTGATGGAGGCGGCATACCTTTCCACAAATGCGGCCAGTTCGCCCGGGGCGGCCGGCGCCTGGGCGTTCAGCGAAAGGGTGGCCGCAAGCGACCAGGACAAGGCCAGCAATCTTATTTTCATCGCGTCGACAATATTAGGGTGCGGGTGTTCGGGGACCATCCTTCGGCTGGCCGGACCAAGCCGTCCCCCCCCTCCCGGATGGTATCGTCGCGTGTAAAGATAATTATTTTCCGCTCGACCGTACCCGGAGGATTCCGCCTGCGCAGCGCAAAAAATGCCGGCAACCGGCCGTTGTTTCTTACCTTTGTGTCCCAATATCCAACCGTTGAACCCACGTAAACCAGGCGAACATTGATGACAAACACGTATCTGGACGAATTGAACGACATCCAGCGCAAGGCCGTGACGGAAACCGAAGGGCCGGTCCTGGTCGTCGCAGGACCCGGGTCCGGAAAGACCCGGGTCTTGACCTACCGCATTGCGCACCTCATCGAAAAGGGGACCCGGCCCCGGGAGATCATGGCCCTGACCTTCACCAACAAATCCGCGCGGGAAATGCAGTCCCGCATCGGCAAGGTCGTCGGTCCACAAGCCCAACGGGTCTGGGCGGGCACCTTCCATTCGCTCTTCTCCCGTATCCTCCGGATCGAGGCGGAACACATCGGCTACCCCGCCCATTTCACCATCTATGATACCGACGACACCAAGAATGTGGTCAACAACCTCATCAAGGAACTGAACCTCCACAAGGACCAATACAACGCCAACGCCGTACGCAACCGCATCTCCTCCTGCAAGAGCAATCTCATCACCCCGAAGGTGTACTTCAACCGACCCGAACTCATCGAGGAGGACCGCATGTCCCAACGGCCTCATTTCGCGAAGCTGTACGAAATGTATGTGGCCCGCTGCAAGAAAGCCGGCGCCATGGATTTCGACGACCTGCTGTTCCGGCTTTACGAACTGTTGCAGAACCACCCGGAAGTGGCGGACAAGTACCGCCAGAAATTCCGCTACCTGCTGGTCGACGAGTTCCAGGACACCAATGCCCTGCAGTACGCCATCGTCCGGAAGCTCGTCAACTACGACGGCAGCCCCCGAAACATCTGTGTGGTGGGAGACGATGCCCAGAGCATCTACGCCTTCCGGGGCGCCACCATCCAGAATATCCTGGACTTCGAACGCGACTTCCAACCCCACGGGATCCGCACCTTCAAGCTCGAGGAAAACTACCGCTCCACCAGCCATATCGTCAAGGCCGCCAACGAAGTCATCTCCTTCAACCGGCGGCAGATCCAGAAGACCATCTTCTCCAACAAGGGGGAAGGCCAACGGATCCGCGTCCTGCGGGCCATTTCCGACGCCGAGGAAGGAAGGCGGGTCGCCGACCTGCTGCTGGAACACAAGAACCGTTTCCACATCTCCAACCGGGAAATCGCCATCCTGTACCGCACCAACGCCCAATCCAGGATCTTCGAGGAAAACCTGCGCCGCTTCAACATCCCCTACCGCATCATCGGCGGCCAGTCGTTCTATCAACGCAAGGAAATCAAGGACCTCATCGCCTACCTCCGGCTTTCCCTCAACCAACAGGACGAGGAAGCCCTCCGCCGGATCATCAACTATCCGCGCCGGGCCATCGGCGACACCACCGTCAACAAGCTTGCCGAGGTGGCCACCGCCCAGGGTATCTCCCTGTGGGATGCTCTGCAGCAACCGATGTTCACGGGCCGGACCCAGGCCGCCCTGCAGGCATTTTCCGCCTTGGTCCGGGATTTCGCCGCCAAGGCCCGACAGGACAACGCCTATGTCGCCGCCAACTACATCACCCGCCATTCCGGGTTGTTGGACGAACTGAAGGCGGATACCACCATGGAAGGCATCGGCCGACTCGACAACATCACCTCCCTGCTCGACGGCATCAGCGCCTTCGTCGACGATGATACGGTCCTCCCCGATACCACCGAGGAAGACGACGACCTGCGCTTCGACAAGTCCCTCGCCGCCTGGCTCCAACAGGCGGCGCTGATGACGGACCAGGACGAAAACGACGGACAGGACGACAAGGTCACCCTCATGTCCGTCCACGCCGCCAAAGGCCTGGAGTTCAAAAGTGTCTTCGTGGTCGGCCTGGAGGAAGACCTTTTCCCCTCCTTCATGAGCCGGGAATCGCCGGAGGGGTTGGACGAGGAGCGCCGCCTCTTCTACGTCGCCATCACCCGGGCCGAACAGCTCCTGACCCTCACCTTCGCGAATACACGGTACCGCTACGGCCAGGAGCGCCAGAACCAGCCCAGCCGCTTCCTCGACGAAATCAATCCGGAGCACCTGGATGCGTCCTTCGCCCTGGGACGGTCGCAACCGGCATCCGCCTCCCGGGACCGCGATACCGCGCCGACAACTTCGCGGGTGACCGGCAATTTCCGGCCGGCCCGGCCCGCCGCCCAACCCGTCGTGCATGCCGCCGACTTCCGGCCCAGCCCGCCGGAATCCATCCGCCCCGGCATGAAGGTACTGCACCAGAAATTCGGCGAAGGGGAAGTCATGGACATCGACGGCGAACGCGACAAACGTATGGCGACCATCCTTTTTCCGCAGCTGGATTCCGAAAACCGGAAACGCATCATGCTCAAGTTCGCCAAACTGCAGATCCTGGAATGATCGGTGACAAGGAACGGATCCGACGGGAAGCCGCCCGCCTGGGGTTCTCCTTCACCGGCTTCGCCCGGGCGGCCCCCCTGTCGGAGGAGGCCCGGCGTCTCGAGGAATGGCTCCGCAGGGGCTACCACGGCCAGATGGGCTATATGGAACGGCACTTCGACCTGCGCATCGACCCGACCCGGCTCGTACCGGGTGCCAAAACGGTCATCGTCCTGATGCACAATTACTTCCCCCGGCGGACACAAAGCGACCCGACCGCCCCGAAACTGGCCCGCTATGCCTACGGAGCGGATTACCACCAGGTGCTCAAACGGAAGCTGCGGCGGCTGCTGGCCTTTCTCCGGGAACATTTCGGTGCCGTGGACGGCCGGTGCTTCACCGATTCCGCCCCGGTCATGGAGCGGGATTGGGCCCGATACGCCGGCCTCGGCTGGACGGGTAAGCACACCCTCCTGATCCACCCCCGTGCCGGCAGCTACCACTTCCTGGCTACCCTGGTCGTGGACCTCGCCCTCCCGCCCGATCCTCCCCTCCGCGATCATTGCGGCACCTGCCGCCGCTGCATCACCGCCTGTCCCACCCAGGCCATAGCCCCCCAGGGATACCTGCTCGACGCATCCCGTTGCATCAGCTATCTCACGATCGAACTGCGGGAGGAAATCCCGGAAGTCTTCCGCGGACAGCTGGCGGACAATGCCTTCGGCTGCGACATCTGCCAGGAAGTCTGTCCCTGGAACCGGTTCTCCACCCCCCAGGAGGAACCGTCGTTCGAACCGTCGCCGGACCTCCTGGACCTGACCCGGGCAGACTGGATGGATATGACCGAAGATGTATTCAACCGACTCTTCGCCCATTCGGCCGTCCGACGGGCCGGATTCAAAGGTTTGACCCGCAACCTGTCTTTTTTGAAAAATACCGCCGCCGGCATGAAAAACAATCCGTCTTGATGGCTCCCGTTCCCTTTTTTTCTTCCTACATCCTGTTTTGCGGCCTGCTCCTGGTCCTGCCGGCGTCCACCGGCTGCGGTTCCGGTGGCGCCGACGCCTCCCTCGATCCGGGCCGGGCCGTCCGGCCGGCGTCCCCCGACGATCCGGTGGCCTTTGCCGAGCCGGTACCGACCGGACGCCGGCGGATCGTCTTCTTCGGCAACAGCCTGACCGCCGCCTATGGTATCGCCCCCGACGACGGCTACGTGGCCCTGCTGCAACACCGGCTGGATTCCCTGCGACTCCCTTATCTTGCCGTCAACGCCGGCCTGAGCGGGGAAACGACCGCCGGCGGACGCCAACGCATTGACTGGGTCCTTCGGGATCCCGTCGATATCTTTGTCCTGGAACTAGGCGGCAACGATGCCTTGCGCGGCATCGACCCTACGGAATCCTACGCCAACCTCAGCGCCATCCTGCAAACGGTCCGCGACCGGTATCCGCAGGCCCGGCTCGTCCTGGCCGGTATGCAGGCCCCACCCAACCTCGGGCCGGCATACGCCACCGCCTTCCGGGACCTGTACCCCCGCATCGCCCGGGAAACCGGCGCCGCCCTCATCCCCTTTTTCCTGGATGGCGTCGGAGGCGTACCGGAGCTGAACCTGGCGGACCGTATCCATCCGAATGAAAAAGGCCAGCTGTTGCTGCTGGAGAACGTCTGGACCATCCTGGCCCCCCTCTTGTCGGATTCCACCGAAAAGGATTAAGCGTACCGGACTGGAAGGCTACAAAAAAAACCGATCCGTTCAGGACGGATCGGTTTTTTCTGCCGGTACACAGGACTTGCCGGAAAACCGGACGTCCAGTCGGTTCCGGGGTCATTTGCTACCGGACGGGGAGGCGTTGAGGCCGGCCTGCTGTTCCATCCACATCATCATTTCCGGGAGTTGCGCACCCCGCTGCCGGACGGTACCCTTGCTGTCGATGGCGACCAGCGTGGGTGTCCCGACGACACCGAAAGCCTGGAAATTCGGGCTGTCGAACCCTTTGCCGTCGTAGTACTTCTCCCGCCAGGGAAACTTGCCGGAAAGCCCCTCGTAGGTAGCCCTGTCCACATCCCCGCTGACGGAAATGACGTTGACCCCCGCATCGCGCAGGGTGGGATAATTGGCGGTGAGCTGGGTCAGGGTCGTTTCGCAGTGGCCGCAATCGGATTGGTAGAAGATGAGCAGGTGCATGCGGGCGGGAGTACCGGACCAGTCCATCCGTTCCCCGTCCGGGCGGACGAGCGGAGGGGCGGGGGCACCCGTGGGCAGGCTTTTGAACGGAGACAACAAGCCGCTGTAGTGCAACAGCTTGCCGGAGGCGGAAACCTCGGGAGCCAGGGCCTGCAGGAGGCTGTCTTTCCCGTTCTTGGTGAAGTACCGGGAAATTTGTTCGCAAAGGTCGGTGTAACGCTGCCGGTCGTCGAACTTGGTCAGGATGTCCCGGGCGCTGGCCAGCAGGAGGCTGTCGTTCTGCAGCACCATGACATGCAGCTGGACCCAGCTGAAGCAGACCCCGCTCCAGTGGTTGCTGGTGTAAAGGGCGGGCCAGGACATCCGGTTGCGCAGGAAGTCGTCGGCCGCCAACGCGCGGGCATATTCGTCGTCCTCGAACGTCGAACCGATGCCGCGGGTGAAATTCACAATTTCCCGGAAACGTGCCGCATAGAGCGGGGATGCCGCCAGGTCGTCCATGAATTTCTCATAACCGGCCTCCAGCCGCTCCCGTTCCGCCACAAATTGCGGGTACAGGGGCGCGTCTTCCGGAAAAGCCCTGAGCCCCATGCGGACGGCCTCGTATTGGCGTTGCATCCGTTCCTGCTCCCGGAAGTTGTCGCGCAGGAAGGTGTTCTCGACCGTACCGGTGTAAATGATGTTGGTCTCGTCGGGCTGGTCGGAAAGGCATTCCACCGAGAAGGATTCCCCGTTGAGGACGAAATCCAGCCCGCCCCCGTTGCGGAGCATCCAGCGGGCCATACCGGCATAATCGCGGTGGGAGGCCGGGATGTTCAGCACGACCCGGCCGTCCTCCGGGATCTGCCCGCTGAGGATGGTATCCTTGCCCAGGCCCCGCTGCAGGACCAAGTCCCAGTCACGGCCGGAAAACTGAGGAAAATGGAGGGAAATGGTTTGGGCGGACAACAGCGGACCGCCAATGACCAAACAGGTGATCAGGAAATGAAACGTTCTCGCTTTCATAGGAAATCAATCATTTGATGGGTATTTGAATGGAACAAGATGGAAGTGACGCAAATATAATCAAAATGAACCCATCGCGACACCTGCCGGTTGATGACGGGCGATTTTCAGGTCGACGGGAATCGTTGGATAAATGTACCCTCTTTCCGGACGGTATGGGAAGCAGGGAAGGGAAACCGGCGGTACGGTGGACCTGCGCATCCGGAAGGTACCGCTTCGGTCCGGGGCCGATCATTCCCGGTCGGAGGGAGCGACGGCACCACTGCGCCCTCCTTCCTGGCCTTCCCCCAGGCGTTTGAAATAGAAGTACGTTTCCAATTGGGACTGCAGGGGAATCTCGGCATCGTTGGTGCGGTAGCGGTTGGACTGGGTGGCATCGATGATTCGGGCTTTTCGGTTGTCCTGCCATTGCAGCTCGATGATATCGCGTACCTGTTGCCGGATTGCCGGGTCGAAGAGCGGGAAGACGGTTTCGACCCGCCAGCTGAGGTTACGGGTCATGAGGTCGGCGGAGGAGAGGTAGACGGATTCCTGGCCTGCATTGTGAAATACGAAGACGCGGGCATGCTCGAGGTAGCGGTCCACGATGGAGACGGCTTCCACGCGGTCGCTCACACCCGGGATACCGGGTACGAGGGAGCAGATACCACGCACGATGAGGCGGACAGGCACCCCTTGTTGGCTGGCCCGGTACAGTCGGCGGATGACCTGGTCGTCCTGGATGCTGTTCACCTTGAGGGTGATGCCGCTGGGCAGGCCGTTGGCGGCATGGCTGATTTCCCGGTCTATCAGTTCCTCGATTTTCTCGCGCATGGCGAATTGGCCGACCAGCAGGTGGTCGAACGACAGGTTGGTCCTGCTTCCGGTTTCCAGGAAAGCGAACAGGCGGGCCGTTTCCAGGGTGAGGCGGTTGTCGGCGGTAAACAAGCCGAAGTCGCTGTATACCTTGGCGGTATCCTCATGAAAATTACCGGTGCTCAGGTAGGCGTAGTAGGAATATTGGTCCGATTCCTTCCTTCTGACCAATGCCATCTTCGAATGGACCTTGACACCGGGCAGGCTGTAGGCGACCTTGACACCGGCCTGTTGCAGCCGCTCCCCCCACTCCAGGTTCGCCGCTTCGTCGAAACGTGCCTTGACCTCGATGAAGACGAAGACCTGTTTACCGGCGGCGACCGCGTCCATGAGCACCTCCATGATGCGGGACCGGCGGGCGGTCCGATAGAGTGTGACCTTGATATGGGTGACGCCGGGGTCCCGGGCGGACACCTCGAAGAAGCGGATCACCGGCTCATAGGCATGGTAAGGGGTACAGATGAGGTGGTCTTGCCGCGCGATGCGGTCGAACAGGTCATCAGCCTCCGACAAAGGCGGGTAAGGCAACGGAGGCAGCGGTTTGTTCTTCAGGTGCTGGAGACCGAAATCCGGAAAACTGAAGAAATCGAAATTGTTGTGGTAGCGGCCCTCCTCCAGCATGTCCTCCCGCTTGAGGTTGAAGGTCTCGATGAGAAAGCGGAGCAGGTCCGCCGGCATTTCCCGGTCATAGACAAAACGGGAAGGTGGCCCGACATGCCTTTTGGTGAGGCTGCCCTTGATCTTGGTGATCAGGTCGCCGGAATATTCGTCGTCGATATACAACTCCGCATCCCGGGTCAGCTTGATCGAGTAGGTATCCTCGATGTGGTACCCCGGAAACATCCGGGAAAGGCTGTGCCGGACGATATCGTCGAGGAGGATGATTTCCCGGAGCCCGTTCATCGACGGAAGCTGGATGAAGCGGGGCAGGTGGTCGGAAGGGACCTTGACGATGGCGTATTGGTTGGAACCGTCCTCCTTGTCGCGCAAGTGCACCGTCAGGTACAGGGAGGCGTTGTTCAGGAAGGGGCGGATTTTCCGCTTGACCAGGAGAACCGGCTGTACATACGGCAACATATTGTCGCTGAAGTATTGTTCGACAAAGGCGCGTTGCTTCCCGCCGAGGTCCAACCGCCGTTTGATATAGATGCGGTGTTTGCCGAGTTCCGGAACGATCTGCCGTTCGAAAATGTCGCTGAAGGCCTTTTGTTGCTGGTTGACGATACCCAGGATCTGGTGCAGCACCACCTTGGGGTCGTAATCGAAGACCTGGCGGGTCTTCTTGCCGACCCGCATGAGATTGCGGTGGTTGGCTACGCGGACGCGGAAGAACTCGTCCAGGTTGCTGGAATAAATGGCGAGGAACTTGATCCGCTCCAGCAGCGGGACGGAAGGGTCCTTGGCCTCTTGCAACACCCGGTAATTGAATGACAGCCAGCTGATGTCGCGATGGACAAAGGGGTAAGCGCTTCCCTCCGGTCGCTGTATGTTGTCGTTTTCTCCCTTGTTTACCATGGTCCTGCCGGTGGTGCGACCTTATCCAGGCGCGGGGGGCCGAATGCTTGCCCGCGGGGTCGAACACTACCCGGAAACGCTAAGATACAGGGATTTGGCCATCTTTTTTCCAGCCGGCTGCCCCGGCGCCCTGATTGCCGACATTTAACAGAAAAAAAACAGTCCGAAAACAGGAAGCGTTCCGGCGACGGCCGGCGCAGGCGCTCAGAACAGCGACAACTGTTCCGGCGGCGGGTCCGCCGCCGGGACGGCCGGCCCGCGCAGGACCAGGCCCGGACAACGCCCGGCCACCTGCCGGCAAAAGTAAGCCGCCTGCCGGGGTACCTGCCGGTTGTCGGGGGAATGGACGAAGAAGTAAGCCGCCCGTAGCCCTTTTCCGAACCAGGCGGCCAGCCGGTCCGCCCAATCGTCGAGCCGAACCGAATCGGTCGGATGGCCGTCATTGCCCACGAAGCGGATCAGCACGGTCGGTGTCGTGAGCGACATATGGCAGACATCCCGCCGGCCGGCCACATCCGTAATGACCGTGGACACCCCGTACGCCGACAGGATACCGGTCAGCGAATCCCAATGGCCGGCATCGGCAAACCAACCCGGATGCCGCACCTCCACCGCCAAGGGAAGCGGGAACGCCGCCAGAAAGCGCGTCAACACCGGCAGCCGCTCCGGCCCGAAATACGGGGGCAACTGCAGGAAACAGGGCCCCAGCAAGACGCCCAATCCTTCCAGCGCCGTTGCGAACCGTTCCGGCAAGTCCCCTTGGCTGCCCAGGTCCGCTGCATGGGAAATCCGTTGCAGCACCTTGGGGCAAAAGCGGAAGTCATCGGTCGATTGCTCCACCCACCGGCGGATTGTCTCCCGCTCCGGAATCCGGTAGTGCGTCGTATTATGCTCGATGGTATTGAACTGCCGGCTGTAATGGAACAGGTACTCGGCCGGCCGGCAGCGGGCCGGATACAGGCCGCCCCGCCATGCCGGTACCGACCAACCTGTCGCACCTACATACAAGGTGCCGGTCTCCGGCCGACCGGAGGCGCCCGACAGGCAAGCGGCGTTACCCGGCGGTTCCGACGGCAGGCGGAAGTCTATGTCGGTCAGTGTGTGTACTTTTCCGAATTCCATGCTGAACGATGCGGAAGGATGACAGCAAAAGGGCGCTGGCCCCGGACCGTGTCGCCGGGCACAGCCTGTCCGGCCAGCCTACGATACCTCCGGAAGGCCTTTGGCCGCTTGGGAACGGGCATACAGCAACAGGCGGTCGATCATGCCGCCGAACAGGAAGAAATGAAAAGGCAGCACGCCATACCAATACAAACGCCCCAGGATGCCCCGGGGACGAAAGGTCGCCGTCTGCCGCAGATACGTGCGTGCCCCCTCCCGGTAAAGCCGGAACTCCAGCCAGGCTTCCCCCGGCAGTTTCATTTCTGCGAACAGCAGCAGCCGGCCCTCCGCCCGGTCGGCGAACAAGACCCGCCAGAAATCCAATGCATCCCCGGCATGGATACGGTCGGGACTGGTCCGGCCGCGCCGCAAGCCGACCCCGCCGGACAACTTATCCAGAAAACCCCTCAGCTGCCAAAGGAAATTGCCGTAATACCAGCCGTTCTCCCCACCGATCCGCCAGATCCCGTCCGTCACCGCCGCCTCGATCCCCGTCACCTCCCGGGTCTTGACATCCCGGAAACAGCCGTGGTGCGGAACAGCGATGTATTGGAACAACAAGGGATTGGTATCGAAAGAACTGAAAGCGTCCTTCCAACTGCTGATGACCATGTTCTGTTCGATGCGGCGGAAAGCCAGGGATACCGCCTCCCGATAGGACAACAGGTCGATGCCCAGCTCCTGCGCCAGGCTGTTCGGCCGGCAGATGACATTCACCTTCATGCTGTCGACCAGGTTGACCGCCAGCGAATAGGACGTGGAGGTGATGAAATACAACCAGTATGACGACAACCGGGGTGTCATGACGGGTACCGTCCGGATCAGCCGCTTCAGTTTACGCACTTCGGCGAACTGCAGGAGCATCTCCCGGTAGGTCAGCACCTCCGGACCGCCGATGTCATAATCGCAGTGGTAGGTCGATTCCCGCAACATCACCCCGGACAGGAACTGGATCACGTTCCGGATGGCGATGGGCTGACATTTCGTGTTCAGCCATTTCGGAGCGACCATCACCGGTAATTTTTCCACCAGGTCACGGATGATCTCGAAAGAGGCACTGCCGGATCCGACAATGATGCCGGCCCGAAGCACGGTGGTCGGAATGGGGCCCGCCCGCAATATCTGCTCCACCGCGAACCGGCTGCCGAGGTGGTCCGACAGGGTGGATTCATTGACGATGCCGCTCAGGTAGATCACCTGCCGGCACTGTGTCGGCGCCAATAGCGCCAGGAACCGCCGGGCGGCACGGGATTCCTTTTCCGCGAAATCCCCCTTGCTGCTCATGGAATGGATCAGGTAAAAGGCTACGTCGATGTCCGCCGGCAGGACGGCATCCGCCTTTTCCGCCAGGAAATCCACCTCCGCGACCTGGATGCCGGCATGTTGCCGGTCCGCTTCGAACCGCTCCCGGTTCCGGACGCAACAGACCAGCCGGTGACCCTGCGCCAGCAGGACGGGGAGCAGCCTTTGGCCGATATAACCGTTCGCTCCTGTCAATAGGATTTTCATAAGAAAGCAAACAAGTTTCCGAAGAAAAGGTTATCGGCCGCACCAAAGGACCGGACGGGAAAGCCGCCTGTGCCGGCCCAGGTCGCCCCGTACCGGGCGGGCGAAGGTCCGGCGGTTTGTCCTGCTAAAAACAGCCGGCGGAATACCCATCACAAGTCGGCCTGTCCTACCTTTGTAGGATGAGACTTTGGCTGCCCCTCCTGTTGCTGTTACAGTTTTCGCCGATGCCACCCACCCTGGCCCAGGGCATCCGGCGCCTGCTGCTGTTTGCGTCCGACGCGGCGGATACCGCCCTGGTCACCCAACGCCAATGGTTGCAGGCAGACTCCGTGGGCATCATCGACCGGGACATCTGGATCGCGGTGTTTACGGAACCGCGGACCTTCCGCCGGATGTACGAGCACCATGGGATCCGGCATGGTGGTTTCACCCTGGTGCTGTTGGGAAAAGACGGTACGGAAAAACTGCGTTCGACCGAACCCGTACCGCTGCGGGAGTTGTTCGGACTGATCGACGGCATGCCGATGCGGCAGGCTGAATTGCGGGAGCGAAAAAAGGGAAAAAATGACCGGAAGTGATATCCTGATCATCGGTGCCGGCATGGCCGGCCTGACGGCCGGCCGGGCGTTGGCGGCTGCGGGCCGCCGGGTGCTCTTATTGGACAAATCCCGCGGACCGGGTGGCCGGATGGCGACCCGGCGCGACGGGGATGCCCGTTGGGACCACGGCGCGCAATATTTCTCCACCCGGACCGCTGCGTTCCGGGAACTGGCCGACGACTGGTTGGCGGCGAAGACAGTACGGGAATGGAAGCCCGGCCATCTGGGCGACCCACACCCCCGTTACATCGGTGTCGGGGGTATGAATACCGTCCCAAAGGCCCTCGCGGCGGGCCTGGACCTCCGCTGCGGGCAGCGGGTCGAAAGGATACGGCATGATGCAGGTTGGGAAGTGTACACCGCCCAGGGAGAGACGTACACCGCCGGGGTGTTGGTCCTGGCGATTCCGGCCCCGCAGGCTGCGGAACTCCTGACGGCGAGCGGACTGGATTTGCCGGAGGTCCGGGCCGCCCTCGGACAGGTAGCCTATCACCCTTGCCTGGCGGTACTCGCCTGGCTGGACCGGCCCGCCGGTCTTCCTCCGCCGGGCGGGCTGGCCCTGCAAGACCAGCCCATCGCCTGGATGGCGGACCATGCGGCCAAAGGCGTCTCCGCAGTACCGACGCTCACCATCCACGCCACCCCTGCCTTCAGTACGGAACACCTGGAAGGCGACCTGGAACAGGTCGGACAACACCTGGTCGATGCGGCCCGCCCTTACCTGGCACCGGCCACCATTCTCTGCTTCCGAGTACACCGTTGGCGATACAGCTTGGCCTTTCGCCGCTATCCCGCCTCCTTTTTGCACCACGACGAGCCGGGCGCACTGTTCTGCTGCGGGGACGGATTCGGGCCGACCGGCCATGTGGAAGGTGCTTTCCTGTCGGGAGCGGCCGTAGCCGAAGCCATCCTGGAAAAATACTGAAAAGGCCGGCAGCCCCCGTCATCCAATCATTTCAACAGCTGGACCGCCTCCGAAATCCGGGTAATCGCCTTGCGGATTTCCTCCTCCGATGCGGCGAAGCTGATCCGGAAACAATCCGGTGCACCGAACGCATCTCCGCCGACCGTCGCCACATGGGCGCGCAGCAGCAGGAAGGCGCTGAAGTCGTCCGCCGTCCGGATGACCAGTTCGCCGTCCGATTTTCCGAAATAATGGGATACGTCCGGAAAACTGTAGAAAGCACCTTCCGGATGGTTGACCTTGAATCCGGGGATTGCCCCCAGCAAGCCGACCACCAGGTCACGCCGGTGTCGGAATTCGTCGCGCATCCGCCAGGTCGGCGCCAGGTCGGCATCGAGGGCGTAGACCGCCGCCTTCTGGCTGAAGGAATTTGCTCCCGAAGTGAATTGCCCCTGTATCTTGGCACATGCCTCCGCAATGTACCGCGGACCGCCCATGTAGCCCAATCGCCAGCCGGTCATGGCATACCCTTTGGCGAAACCGTTGACCGTGACCGTACGGTCCCTCATCGACGGGACGGCACCGATGCTGGCGTGCTGCCCGGTGAAGTTGATGTATTCGTAGATCTCGTCCGAGATCACGACCACGTCCGGAAAAGGTTCCAACGCGGCAGCCAACGCTTCCAGTTCCTGCCGGCTGTATACCGAACCGGTCGGATTGCAGGGCGAAGAGAAAATCACGGCCCGGGTCCGGTCGGTCACGGCGGCGGCGACCTGTTCCGGTGACACCTTGAAATCCTTGTCGACTCCGGCGTAGACTTCCACCGGCACCCCACCGGCCATTTTTACAATTTCATAATAGGATACCCAATAGGGTGAAAAGAGGATGACCTCGTCTCCGGGATCCAGCAAGGCCAGGCAAAGGTTGGCGATGGTCTGCTTGGCACCGTTGGAGACGACGATGTCGGCGGGCGAGAAAGACAGGTCGTTGTCGCGCCGGAACTTGCGGACGATGGCTTCGCGGAGTTCCGACAGCCCGGGAACCGGCGTGTATTTGGTAAACCCTTCATCGAGGGCGGCCTTGGCTGCCGTCTTGATGTGTGCCGGGGTGTCGAAATCAGGTTCCCCCAAGCTGAGGTTGATCACATCGAACCCCTTGGCCTTGAGATCCCGCCCCATTTGCGCCATTCGGATGGTGGCGCTTTCCTTCATATCCGAGACCAGCCGGGACACCGGCTTCCTACGTTCATCAGTCATGGTGATGGTGTTTATCTATTGAAATGTAAAAGAAGGTCTTCCGGTTCCATCGGGTCAGGAGGAGCCCGACAGCCGCTCCAGCACCTGTCGGATCATTCGGTCCACGGCCGCGTCGGGGTCCGTGCTGAACGTCCCTTGGATTCGGTGGGCGAGGATGGTGTTGCAGGAGGCCGCCCGATGTCCCAACAGGGTGGCCAATCCGTAGATACCGGCCGTTTCCATCTCGAAATTGGCCAGGGGGAGGCCGCCGTGCCGAAACCGGCTGGCCCGCTCGAAGAAACCGGCGGGCAAGCGGGTGGGCAAACGGAGGGACCGACCCTGCGGCCCGTAGAATCCCGGACTGGTCAGGGTAATCCCGAGCGTCATCCCCTCCGCCAACAATCGGACGGTCTCCGTATCCGCCACGGTTACTGCCGGGATGAACGGGACACCCTGCCCGACAAACCATTCGGTCCATGCGGCCCGAAGGGAAAGCGCCGCCGTATCCGGTTCATACGGATAATAGGTCAGCAGGTTATCCATACCGATGCCAAAAACGGAAAGCACCAGGCTGTCGACGGGAATGTCATCCGACAAGCTTCCGGCCGTACCCAGGCGGACCAGTCGCAGGGAGGTCCGGGGCTCCCGGAGCGTCCGCCCAGCCAGGTCGATGTTGACCAGGGCGTCCAACTCGTTCAGGACGATGTCGATGTTATCGGTTCCGATGCCGGTGGAAAGGACGGTCATCCGTTGCTTCCCCACCCACCCGGTATGGGTTACGAACTCCCGCTTCCGGACCCGATGGTCCACCCGGTCGAAATACCGGGAAACCATCGGCACCCGGTCAGGGTCTCCGACCAGCAACACGGTCGGCGCCAGCTGCTCCGGATGGAGATGCAAGTGATAAATGCTGCCGTCGGCATTGCGAATCAGTTCGGATGTCTTGAGATTCAATCTATCAATACATTTAGCCCGGGAATGGCGGCCGTCGGAAAAGGCCTTACCGATGGTCCGTCGACGCCGGCTTCGCCCAATGCCGGTCATATCTGATATTTGCCGGCCGGTACAGCAGCAGGTGCGGGTGGACAAAAATATCCACATATACCTGAAGTTTTACCTGTGTGAGGCAGACGGACGGAAAAATGGTCGGATTTTTACGATTTTTACCCACACAACCCAGATACGGCAACCATTGCAAGAACCTGCCGTCCGCCGAACTGCGGCGGCAAGTCGAACCCTTCCCATTCAAAAGCATCTAGTTGTATGAAAAAGCCCGACCGAAACTTCCTGACCGTGTGCCGGTTCCTTCTCGTCCTCCTGCTGCCGGCCTTTTCGGCACTCCGGGCACAACCTTACCAGGTCGGCCACCGCAGCCTGACCTTCACCGATCCGGACCGTAACAACCGGACCATCCCCTGCGAAGTCTATTATCCGTCGTTATCCGCCGGAGAAGACGTACCGGTCGCAGATGCCGTCGCCCCGTTTCCCGTGCTCAGTTTCGGACATGGGTTCGTCATGACCTGGGACGCCTACGCCAATATTTGGGAGGCGGTGGTCCCGGAAGGGTTCATCCTCTTGTTTCCGACCACGGAAGGTAGTTTCGCCCCTTCGCACGAAGCCTTGGGAAGGGATTTGGCCTTTGTGCTGAAAGGCATCGCCGCCCTCGCCGATGATGCGGCCTCCCCTTTCTACGGCCGGGTGGGGAATGCCTCCGGCGTCATGGGACACAGCATGGGCGGCGGTGCCGCGTTCCTGGCGGCGGCTCTGGATACCGGAATCCAGGCTTTGGTAACCTTGGCTCCGGCGGAAACCAACCCTTCCGCCATCGCTGCGGCGGGATCGGTCGAACAACCTGCCCTGATCTTTGCCGGTAGCCACGATTGCGTCACCCCGCCTTCGCAACATCAAGTCCCGCTGTTTGAATCCTTGGCCGGAGATTGCCGCACCTACCTGAGCATTACCGGTGGCAGCCACTGCCAGATGGCGGAGAGCAACTTCCTGTGCACCTTCGGCGAAACGACCTGCAGTCCGCCCCCCGACATCAGCCGGGCCGCCCAGCATGCCGTCATCAACCGGTACCTGCTGCCTTGGTTGAAAGCCGTGCTGAAGCAGGACTGCACCGCCGGCGATATGTTCGATGCCATGCTGCCCACCGATTCGGCCGTCACCTACCAACAGACCTGTCCCTTGGGCTGCCCGGTCGGTACAGCGCCGCTGCGGGAAACCCTGGGAGCCGAGGTCTCTCCCAATCCCTTTTGCGACCGTTTGTCGATCCGGCTGCCAGCCGGTCTGCACACTTCCCTCCGGCTCTACAACCAGGCCGGAGTCCTGGTGCTGGAACGAAACCATTTCCAAGGCGGATTCTTGGATACCCATACTTTGCCACCGGGCTGGTACCACTACCTCCTGCAGGCAGAAGGGGGCGGCAGGCAGACAGGCACCGCCACCAAGACCTGCCCCTGACAGGAACCGATACGATAAGACGAACCGGCAGCCGGAGCTGCGGCTGCCGGCCAAGCTTCCACAAGATAGCCTATGAAAAAGATCTGGCACCTGAGCACCTGCCAAACCTGCCGACGTATGCTGGCGGAAATCCCGGACCTCCCCCAATACGAGGTACAGGACATCAAGGAGCAACCCATTTCCGCCGATGACCTCGACGCCCTTCGGGCACGGACAGGCTCTTACGAATCCCTGTTCAGCCGCCGCGCCATGAAATACCGGGCCTGGGGGCTTCATGAAAAGACACTCACGGAGACGGATTACCGGGACCTGATCCTGCGCGAGTACACCTTCCTGCGCCGGCCCGTGGTGTTGGACGGCGACACCGTATATGCCGGCAGTATCCGGCAACCGGTCAACAAGAAATAGGTCCTACTCCCGCACCAAGGCATCGATGCGGCCGGCCAGGGCGTTGTGGTCGGCATTGGAGTTCCTGCGCAGGACGTTGGACATGAGCGCCACCAGGTACACGGTGCTGTCGCCATGCTCGACAATCGCAACGGAGTTCATGTAATTCACCACGTTGCCCTGGTACTTTCCGCAGGAGAAGCCTTCCTCCGCCCGGCAGCTGTACAGACTGCCGGATTTGAAATAAAGGGCGGCGGTGCGCAGCTGCCGGTTGGCCGCGTACCGGATCCGCGTGTCGGTCAGATATAGCAACCGCTTGATTTCCAAGCTGGAAGAATCGTCGACCACCCTGCCTTGCTCCAAGGCAACCATCCACTTCATCAAGCCGCCCGGCGACCCGATGCTTCCGCCCTTTCCGGGAATGAACTTCGTCCCGCCCCGGGTGAACATTTGTCCCAGGCGCCATTCCTCCGGAGAAATACCGGCGGACACCAAGGGGTCGCCGACCACGGAAACAGCTATGTCCGATAGGACGGAACGCGGCGTCGACCGGAAATAGGCCTGCCCTTCCTCGTAGGTCAGCGCCGGATAAGCTTCGCCGAACACCCGCATGAGGATAGCCTCCCGCCAGACGACCGTAGCGGCCCCATTGTTACTGGGCGAGAGCATATGGTCGGCCCACTCGTACAGCGAGAACACATCGTCCTCCCGGATTTGCCGCCGGAAGTACCGGCGCGTCTCCGGATGGAAGAAGGGGACGGTATGTTCGTCATGGACCACCCAGGGACCACCCCGGACGAGCTTGTCCTTCAGCAGGGCACGACGCAGGGCGAATGAATCCGGGTAAATCTGCTCCAGTTCACAGAACAAGGCGGAAATCACCGCCAATTTGCCTACACTACCCGGTTGAAAGCCCCGGTTCTCCTGTCTGGCGGCATACCGCACGGGTTTCCCGGGGGAGATGTCCATCAGGGCGATGGAATAGCTCTCGTCCAGTTGCGGGAACAAACGGCCGAGTTTTTTTTGTAAATCCGGGTCCGGGGCAGGCCATTCCGCAGCCAGGTGCGCGCCCTGTTCCGTACCCGCGAGGTGAAGCCGGATATCGGCCAGCCGTTTGGTCGCACCCGGTAAGGGTGCGCTTCCTTTGATTTCGCCGGACAGGATCCACTCCAGCCGCAACAACCGCCGGATACCGGTCAATCGGTAGCCGTCGATGGGATAGGCGGCCACTTCCGGACGCCCCGCCATAAGCATCGCGAGGGCGAGGAAACTATAGGTTATCGATTTTCTCATAAAAGGTTTCGTTCAGGAGATGACTTCGGTTCCCACTGCCGGCCATTTGAATCAAGCGACAAATTACTTAGCTTTGATTTATTGCGAAGCGTCCGCTGCGCCGCAAGCCGTATACCCGTTGACCGGACGGATTGCGCCTGCATGCTGTTCCGTTCGACCAATCCACCCAACATATGTCCATCGCAAAACAACTGGCCCTCCATCTGGAAAAATTACATTTTGGAGGAAGCTACACCGGTCCGTCCCTTTCGGAACTCCTCGCGGATGTCGACTGGCAGCAGGCCGTCCGAAAAAAAGGGGATACCCATTCCATCGCCGAGCTGTTATACCACATCCATTACTATGTGGCGGCCGTCCTGCAGGTCGTGCAGGGAGGTCCGCTGGAAGCAAGTGACCGATACAGTTTCGATATGCCCCCTGTCGCGGGGGCATCGGACTGGGCGGCCCTGAAAGAAACCGCCTGGCGCGACGCCCGCACCTTGTCGGACCTGCTGTCAGGTTGGTCGGACGAACAACTCTCGACGCCGTTCGCCGACGGGAAATACGGTGATATCTTTCGGAATATCCTGACCCTCCTCGAACATTCCCAATACCATACGGGACAGATATCCTTGCTCCGCAAAGGGTGGTCAGCTTCCTGACGCAGGGTCGGACCCCTCGCCGGTCATCGGTAGCAGCCGGTCGATACGGGAATCCGGAGTATCGGCACCGGAGAGCCAGGAGGCCGAGGGTGTGGTTTCCACATAGGGGCGGACCTGGAACAACCACAATCGGCCGTTGCGGAAGCCACATTCCACATCAAAGGGGGGGTGCATACCGGGAAACTTGTGCGCCAGCACCGCGGCAAGGTTGCGAAGGGCGTGTATGTCCCCTTGCGTCACCATCGGCCGGTGAAAGGAGGTATATGCCTTGGCACTTCCGCCCGTTTCCGGCAATCGGCGATAGACAGGTTCCCGTGCCGGAGCGAGAAGCTCCACCACCCCGTCCGCGTGTATGCGGTACGATTCCGCCAGTTGGCCTTCGACGGCGCCACCGGCACCGCGACTGAAGGCGATGGTGAGGTCGTCGGCCTGTCCTCCCGACAAGCCGGTGGTCACCATCACCCCGGAATAATCTACGTCCACACTGGGAACAATCAGGATGGAAGGGTAGACCTGGGAAGGATTGGACAAGTAAAGCTGCCGCCAGCGATAGCTCCTTTCCGAGAAAGGGGACGCCCACACGTCGCGGATTCCCTGCAGGATCTCCGCACCATCCACTACATTGAACACGGTCAGGTTCAGGCCGGCTCCGGTAAAAGCCTCGAGGTCCTCCATGTTGGTATCGCTGCGCAGGAAAACCGGCAGACGCCCCCATTCCTTGCCAAGTGTCTCGCCGAAGGCCCGCCGTAAGGAATCCGTAAAGGCAGGCCGCAATTCCATTGTGCGGATGGCGGCACGCAAGCGGGCCAGCCGCGTCAGGATGAGGCTGTCGGTCTGTGCCGCCGGACGACCTTCTGCGGCACGGGACTCCCGGCGGGTGAAGGTCTCCTGCAGGTAATCCCAGTAGGAGCCATCCGTTCCTGGCATCAGCTGGTCCATGTGCTCCCGGAAAATGCCGAATGGGATGACCAAACCTTCTACCACCTGCTCCGGGAACAGCCGTTTTAGCTCACCGAGGTTGGCTGCCTTGGGTCCGCAGGTCCGGCCGGATGCCGATGCACCGATTGCCCGGAGAGACAGCAGGGAACGGATTGAAAGATCCAGTTTGTCAGTCGGCACCTCCACCAAGCGACGGATTCTTTCCGGTGCGTGAAAAAGCTGCCGCTCCGCTTCCGTCATGTCGGCAACCTGCTTCAACACGACTTTCCCCATGGGCGTGACCGCAAGAAAGACTTCCTGTCCGTCGAATCGGCGCAAAGCATCGAAGGCATCCTGGGACAGCTCCGCAAGCGGGATGCCCAGGTTACGGGCCAACAACTGGATGTGGGACACCAGGTTGCCAGCCTCCACGGCGGCGAGGCCGGCCACGGGTTGCAGGTGTGTGGGCGGACGACGGAAACAATATATCTTGTCCTTGTCCATGCCACCGGAATAATCCGTTGATTCCACCACCACCAGCTTCCCCTTGGCAAAGCCCGGATGCAAGCCCCGGACCGTTCCCTGCACCTGTCCGTCCATCAACGCGGGTGGAGCCCCGGTAGCCAAGGCAATCCGACGGCCCAGCATATCGGTTTCCCGACCGAGCGCCAACAATACGGACGACCGGATCCGGTCGTCCGCAAAGCCCTCCGCAAGCGGTTCGAAACCGCTGAACAACCGCACCTCTTCCCGAAAGACGGCCTGGACCTGTGCCGCCCCCCAACGTGTAATCCGGGCGGCTTGCTGTTGGAATTCCCGCAACTCCTGCAACGAAATGGAATCCCGGAGCGGCACGGCCAGGTCTCCCTCCACCGCTCGCCACTCCCATGCTTCCAACAAGCCGGTTCCCGCTGCCGCCATGGCACCATGACAAACCTTGTTCATCCGGGCAGAAAGGTCGTTGTCGTCCCATTCCTCCAAGGCCATCCGATACCATTCCTCCAAATCAAGGGACAAAT
The DNA here is from genome assembly GCA_964573725.1 of uncultured Saprospiraceae bacterium. Classification (GTDB taxonomy): domain Bacteria; phylum Bacteroidota; class Bacteroidia; order Chitinophagales; family Saprospiraceae; genus UBA6168. Next base: position 1,266 of record CAZNLJ010000016.1, on the reverse strand, counting down.
CGAACAAGGCCAGCCGCACCTCGCCGTCGGCGGTGCCGGACAAGGCCTCCCGCAACTGCCACAATAACTCGGCCGATGCCACGGCTCGGGCGCTGCCCGTCGCAGGTCGGCCAAAATTCGATACGAATGCCTGCACCGCCTCCCGGATTCCGACGGATGTCGGGATCCGGTCCAGGTAGGAGCGAATGACCGCTATATCCGGCGGCTTGTATTGTTCCTCCAGACCCTGTAACAAGGCTTCCAACTGGTCCGATAACGCAGGATCGAGCCGGTTGCGATGCTCGGCGATGAAATCGGCCACCCTGCGGACGTCACCCGATTCCGGCAACCCGTGCAACTTGACCCGCAAATCTCCGAACGGCGGGTAACGGTCCGCTATATACTTCGACAGGGCCCGTAACTGTTGCGTCTGCCGGTCGTCTGCCCGGTGCGGAACTTCACGGACGGCTTCGCGCAACAGGTAGAAATACCGCTCCACCCGGTCCCGGTCGGACAAGGCCCAAACCAGAAAGTCGTAACCCCATGCCTCCTCGTCCTCGATTTGCGAGGCGCCCCGGTAATAACGGGCACGGCGAAGTACCCAGCCGTCATCGACAGCCCTCAGATACTTCTCCAGCAAGTACTGCTTGAGCCTGGATTGGTAGTTCGGTTCGTCCCAAAACGCCACACGGTCCGTAGTGGAAAGAATCTGCCCGATGAAGAGATGTTCCTGCTCCCCCCAGGCCGCCACCTCGTCCTTGTACCGGGCACGCTGCACGCCTCCCGGTGCCGGACAGGTTTCCCGACGGGGTATGGCAAAACTGCCGTCCGTGCAGAACCAACGGATATCCTTGTAAGGCCCCCGAAGATCCGCCTTGTACCGGACAATCCGATCCCGAAGCAAGGAATCAGGGACATAAGAACGCTGGGCAGCCAGGCTGTGCAATCCATACAACCAGAATGCCGTCCACATCATCCCGAACAGGTACCACCGATACTTCATGTCCCAATACAAGGATTTATCACCTGCCGGCCATGCATGAACCAGGCAGGTCAATATTTTTTAGTTTAAATATAATCAAAATAAACCAAAGTCAAGACCAGCGGATATTAAACATGGTATTTCAACCCGTTCCCACCACACGATGCAGGCTCCCGACCGAGATACCGGCAATGACCTTCGTCCTCCCGGACCTTCCTGTAACCCGTGAATCGCTGCCGCTGCCCGATCGCCTTCCCCTTGACGGCACCCTGCTTTTTCCCTATCTTTGGTTTACCAAAAAACCA
>CAZNLJ010000015.1:0-120351 GCA_964573725.1 uncultured Saprospiraceae bacterium | reverse complement strand
GCCGCCGGCCGTCATGAAAATTTTTGGGGGCGCGGGGCGCCCCCCCGCGCCCTTTTCGGGGCGGGGCGTAGCACATCAGCGGATTTAATGGCTAAAACAACAGAAAATCAATGTTTTGTAATTAATTATACTTTAGGTTTGAGTTGCGGAAGATGAGATACAGGGCATGGTCAGCGATGTGCTTCCGGTCGCCGTCCTCCGGGTCGGTGTCCTGCCCGGATGAGAAACGGGAGCGTTCCCGGGAAACGGTCTTTCTTACCTGCAGGCGGTCCGTCTGTTCCCGGTGCATGGTACAGGCCAGGAAAAGCGATTCGGACAGGTTGGCCAGCTTGGAGGGAGGCCGGTCGGACAGGACTGCCGGATATGGTGGCGACTTTGCGAGGAACGGAAGCCGAGGCCGGGATGATAGGTGATACCGAGCCGATAAGCTGTACCGGATGAGGCTAAGCGACATGGCGAAAGAAGGCACGTGTCGGAATGGAGGTACTTGACCAGTCAATTTAATCGGATTTACAGGGGTAGGTCCGGAAGAACCGGTAGGGCTATTTTGGCCATGAAAAATATCCGGTACCATCGATGTCCTTGCCGGTTGCAGGCCATGCGCAGGCACCGCATGCAAAGTTCAAGGTCTCCGCCTACAGGCTGAACAGCTCGTTCACCGGGCACTCCAGCACCAGCGAAAGTTTCAGCCCCAACTCCAGCGAAGGGAAATACTTGTTGTTCTCGATGGCGTTGATGGTTTGCCGGGAAACCCCCACCTTATTGCCCAACTCCTCCTGGGTCATGCCTTTGACGGTCCGGTGAATCTTGATCTTGTTGGTCATCCCCGATAGTGTTTGTACAATTGGTATCGTAGTCTCAAGTTAAATAAGATCAACAGGTTGAACATCTGGAAGACCATTACGTGCCAGTACGTGATCCCGAAGACGAGCAGGGTGGCCAGGAGCAAGAGGCCGTAATTCACCCACATAGACCAGGTCAGGGCCTCCATCCGCAGCTTGCCGGTCAGCTCGTCCTCCACCCGCTCCGCACTGAAGGAATGGACGACGCCGGAGAGGATGAGCAGGATGGTCAGGAGCTCGTCCGAGATATTGTTCGTTATCCAGAAACCGTTTTCTCCGAACAAGGTGCCGCCGGAGCGGAATATATTGGGCACCGTGAAAGTCAGCCACGCCAGGTCTTCCAACCGCTGGCAAACATACAACCAGCCACCGAGCAGGAGGGCTGAATAAAACAGGATGCCGGAAATGCGTTGGTAGCGATGCGGGAACAACAGTTTTTCCATGTTTGGGTGATGTTTAGGGCTACAAATGTAAAATAAAATATACAAAATGTAAAAAATAATTTACAATTTGAAAAAGAGCGGTCGCGCTGAGCAGGAAGTCGGGCAGGAGGGGGTATTGGGATCTTACTCTACCGTGACCGATTTGGCGAGGTTACGCGGTTGGTCGACATCGCAGCCTCGTAGGCGGGCGACATGATAGGCCAGCAGTTGGAGCGGGACGACGGCGAGCAAAGGAGCGAAGGGTTCCGCAATGGGAGGGAGCGCGATGGCATGGTCCGCCAGGGTGGTGATTTCGTGGTCTCCCTCGTTGACAAGGGCGATGACCTGTCCTTTCCGGGCCTTAATTTCCTGGATGTTAGAGACGATTTTATCCCGGGCACTTTGATTGGTTGCGATAACGAAAACGGGCATATGTTCATCGATCAAGGCGATTGGTCCGTGTTTCATTTCCGCAGCAGGGTAACCTTCCGCGTGTATATAGGATATTTCCTTGAGTTTGAGGGCACCCTCCAGGGCGACCGGAAAATTGAATCCACGGCCCAGGTAGAGGGCATTGGAAAATCCGGCGCATGCCGCGGAGATCTGCCGGACCTGTTCCGCACAACCGGCCAACAGGCCTTCCATTTGTTGGGGTAGGCGGGTCAAGGCCAGGCAATGATCCCGGTAGGCCGAAGGCTGCAATTCCTTCCTTTCCAGACCCAAACGCAGGGCCAGCATGGCCAGGACCGTGAGTTGTCCGGTGAAAGCCTTGGTCGAGGCGACGCCGATTTCCGGTCCGACGTGGATGTAAGAACCGGCATCCGTGAGTCGGGCGATGGAGGAGCCTACGCTGTTCACGATGCCATAAGTGAAGGCGCCGGCGGCTTTTGCCAATTCCAGTGCGGCCAGGGTGTCTGCGGTTTCGCCGGACTGGGAGATGGCCAGCACGATGTCATCCGGCCGAAGGATGGGGGACCGGTATCGGAACTCGGAGGCATATTCCACCTCCACCGGGAGCCGCGCCAGGGATTCGAACAGGTATTCGGCGACCAATCCGGCATGCCAGGAGGTACCACATCCGAGGATGATCATCCGGCGGGCGGACAGCCAGCGGTGGAGGTGGTCCCGGATACCGCTCAGGAAGATTTGGCCGTCGACCAGCCGGCCCTTCATGCATTCCTTCAGCGACAGCGGCTGTTCGAAAATTTCCTTCAGCATGTAATGGTCGTAGCCTTGTTTTTCCCAAGTGGCGATTTCCGCCTTCATCTCCAGGACATCCGCATCCACCGGTTCGTTTTCCAGGGTGATGATAAAGGGGGGCGTCCCGGGGGTGAGGGAGATGATTCGCCGGTCTTCAAGGTAGATGACACCTTGGCTGTATTCCACCATCGGGGATACGTCGGATGCCACGAAATATTCCCCTTTCCCTAAGCCGACGACCAGCGGGCTGGATTGCCTGGCGGCGACCAGGGTGTCCGGTCGTTCTCGGTCGACCACTACGATGGCATAGGCGCCGTGGACTTGTTGCAGGGCCCGGCGAGTCGCTTCCAGGAGTGGCAGCCGGTACTTTTCCTGCATTTCCTCGATGAGGTGGACCAGGACTTCCGTATCCGTATCGCTGTGGAAGGTATGTCCCCGCTGTTGCAATACCTGCCGGATACCGGCGTAGTTCTCGATGATACCATTGTGGACCAGGGCCAGGCGACCGTTGCCGCTGAGGTGAGGGTGGGCGTTCGTGTCGTTGGGCAAGCCATGGGTGGCCCAGCGGGTATGGGCTATACCTGTCGTGCCGTCGGCATCCGGCAAGCTGGCCGCGAGGTTTGACACTTTGCCTGCTTTCTTGAATACCTGAATTTCCCGATGCTGCAGGATGGCGACTCCCGCGCTGTCATATCCGCGGTACTCCAACCGCAGCAGCCCTTCCACTAGTAAAGGAAGCACTTTCCGGTGCCCGATGTAGGCGACGATTCCACACATGGTCTTTGGTTTTAGTGCCTGTCGACCGGGAACCTTTTTTGATTGGGCAGCAGGCAGGGCCTCGGGCGGCAGGTTTGTTTATCATTGGTCTGGTGTCCGTGTCGGGTGTTCCGTACGGTTCAGGTCGGCGGTCCTGGTTCCGGTCGGTGTACAGGTTTCATTTCTTGTGGAATGGGTACGAACGGCCGGCGCCTGATCGGAGTATGTCGCCTGGTTGCCGAGGGCAGGACCTTTTTTACGGGCAATCCGGGTGGAGCGAAATACAACGAATGAATAAAGATAGTCTAAGTAATCGCAGGAATCCAGTCATGGTTGTTTCTTTACGCAGAAATAACAGCGGCAGCGGACGAGGAAGTCGGGCGGCGACAGGGGCTCCCCGACCTGTTTTCGTAACTTGCCCGGACGGCCGGAACCGATCCGCCGGCTGCGCACAATAATTATTCAAAAGCGAAACGATGAAGCCATTATTGACGATTCTGCTGCTCCCTTTCCTGGTACTGGGATGCCGGGACCATCCTTCCAGGCCGAACATCCTGATCATTTACCTCGATGACCTGGGTTACGGGGATGTGGGTGCCTATGGGGAGGAGGCGTCGATAACCCCCCGCATGGACCGCCTGGCATCGGAAGGATTGCGATTCACCCGGGGCTATGCGGCCGCAGCCACCTGCACACCGAGCCGGTTTGCCCTGCTGACCGGCCGGTATCCCTGGCGGAACCGCGAAGCCAAGGTACTGCCGGGCACCGCGCCCCTGATCATAGACACCCTGCAACCGACCTTGCCCCGGTTGTTGCGGGATGCCGGTTACCGGACGGCGGTGGTGGGCAAGTGGCACCTCGGATTGGGAAGCGGTCGGATAGACTGGAACCAACCCATTGCGCCCGGCCCGAACCAGCTCGGCTTCGACGAATCCTACATCATGGCCGCGACACAGGACCGGGTGCCGACAGTCTACCTCCACAACGGGAGGGTGGTGGGGCTGGATCCGGCGGACCCGATTCTCGTGGACTACCAGCGGAATTTCCCGGGCGAGCCGACCGGACGGGACCATCCCGAACAACTGACCATGCGATGGCATCACGGCCATGACCAAAGCATTGTCAACGGGATTTCCCGGATCGGATTCATGAAGGGGGGCAAGCGGGCGCTTTGGTCCGATGTCGACATGGCCGACCATTTCCTGGAAAAAGCGCTGGAGTGGATTTCCCGGCCGTCCACCCAGCCGTTCTTCCTGTACTACGCCCTCCAGCAGCCCCATGTGCCGCGCACCCCGCATCCCCGGTTTGTCGGTCTGACCGGCATGGGGCCCCGGGGGGATGCCATCGCGGAGGCGGACGCCTGCATCGGAAGCCTGTTAGATACCCTGGCGGCCAGGGGCATGTTGGCGAACACCCTCATCGTCCTGACCAGCGACAACGGACCGGTGCTCAACGACGGCTACTACGATGATGCGGTCGAACGGGTGGGCACGCACAGGCCCACGGGGCCATTCCGAGGCGGCAAGTACAGCTTGTTCGAGGCCGGTACCCGGGTCCCTTTCCTGGTGCATTGGAAAGGAGAGGTCCCGCCGGGCGTATCGGAAGCGATGATATCCCAGACAGACTTGCTGGCGACGTTCGCCCAGCTGCTGGGCTTGCCGGTACCGGGAGGATTGGACAGTCAGCCATTGGCGGCGGCGCTGACGGGTAAGTCGGTGGAAGGGCGCACCCGAATGGTCTTGGAAGCGTCCGGCAGGACAGCCTACCGGGAAGGGGATTGGTCCCTGATTCCGCCTTATCCCGGGACGGCGGTCTATCCGAATGTGGAGATAGAATCCGGAAACGGGGAAGGATATCGCTTGTACGACCTGGGGAAGGATCCCGGCCAACAAAAGGACCTGGCAGATTCCCTGCCGTCGGTCCTGTCGGCGTTGCGCATCCGGTATGAGTCCGCCCTGTCCGATCCGGCCGATGCAGGGGCGAAGGGGGAATGAGCGGCGGAAGTGCCGGCGGTGGGGCATGGGGCTGTCGCCGCAAGCGAAAGGGCCCCACCGCCGGTATGCAGGTTCATTGGCCTTGGCCGAGGGAGAAGGCAGGTTGGCCGTCGAAGACATAAAGGTTTTCCGTCTTGATGACATCGATGTCGTGTTCGACGGCGGCCGACAGCAGGGCCAGGATGTCCTTGTTGCTCAGGACCTGCCCATCCTCCGCCTTGAAGCGGCAGCGCCAGTGGTCCGTGCAGAAAGTCTCGTCGAAACCATCCGGCCAGACCTTGATGCCCCGGTTGGTGATCATGGACAGCCGGATGCCGTCGCCGTCGATCTGCTGGAGCTTCCGGGCGATCTCATCCGCCCGGTTTTCCCGCCAGTGGACGAACACGTCCACGCCGACCAGTTCCTTTCGGCCGGGATGTTTCCGGACATATTTCGGAAGATTCGGCAAGGTATTGCTCCCATAGACGGCCGGTTGCAGCCGGGTGGGTAGTTGGCCGAGCCGGTCGATGACCGCCCGGGCGAACGCCAGGGTGCCGACCTTTTCGACGCTTTGGCCTTCCCGGAAGATGTCGGCCGTATGGATGCCGTCCTCGAGGGTCTTGAGCCAGGCGTTGTGTATTCGTTCGGCCACATCGTTCTGGCCGATGTGGTTCAGCATCAGGATGGCACCGTGCAGCAGCCCGGACGGGTTGGCGACCCCTTGTCCGGCGATATCCGGTGCGGAGCCGTGGATGGCCTCGAACATGGCGCAGGTGTCCCCGATGTTGGCGGAGCCGGCCAGTCCGACGGAACCGGCGATCTGGGCGGCGATATCCGATACGACATCCCCGTACAGGTTGGGGGTGACCACGACATCGAAGCGTTCCGGGGTGTCGGCGATTCGGGCGGCACCGATGTCGATGATCCAGTGTTCCTTTTCCAGCTCGGGATACTCGGCCGCAATCTCATCGAAGACCCGGTGGAAAAGACCGTCCGTCTGTTTCATGATGTTGTCCTTCGTCAGGCAGGTCACCTTCCGCCGACCGTACAGGCGGGCATACTCGAAGGCATAACGGACAATCCGTTCGCAGCCCGGTCGGGAGATCAGCTTCAGGCACTGCACGACCTCGTCGGTCTGCTGGTGCTCGATTCCGGCGTAGAGGTCCTCTTCGTTTTCCCGGATGATGACCATGTCGAGTTTCGGATGCCGGGTCGCCACCACCGGATGGAGGCTCGTGCATGGCCGCACATTGGCATACAGTCCCAGGAACTTGCGGATGGAAACGTTGAGACTCTTGTAGCCTCCTCCCTGCGGGGTGGTGATGGGCGCTTTCAGAAGGACCTTGTTGCGCCGGATGGTGTCCCAGGATTCCCGGGTGATGCCGGCGGTATTGCCGGAAAGGTAGACTTCCTTGCCGATCAGGATCTCGTCATACTCCAGCGCCGCACCGGCGGCGGCGAGGATCTCCAGGACCGCCTCCATGATTTCCGGGCCGATGCCGTCACCGCGGGCGATTGTGATTCTTTTTGTCATCATAATTTGGTTTGTGTAATGGAAGGGTGCAAAATTGCAGACTTAAATTATAAGTCATTATTTATATTTTTTATCAAAGACATAAATTAAATTTAATAAAAAGCCCCGACTAATCCATGCCGGCGGCTTATCGGCTGTGCCGGGTAATGCGCTGGGCGGCGCGTCGGTGGACAGGCATGGTGCCACCGGCAAAATACTCGCCAAAAGGGGGGCATACCCAGCGGCCGTACCGGGATGGATGCCGCCGGATACGATTGCATCCCTTTTCGAACCGGAATTCGCGATGCGGCCCCCGGGTGACCCGAAGCGGCCCGGCCTTCGCGGCGACCGGAAAGGAAAGCCGGCGGGATGCCGGGGAGCCAAACCGGACGGAGGACCGAATGCCGTCCTGACACAGGCAATCGCGGCGGAAAGCCGTCGTCCTGACCGATGTGTTGCAAATGTAAGGCATCCGGTCCGTAGCGGTAGGCCTGCCGGGTGGAAGAGCGCCGGCCCGGGCGGCCCGCCCCGGGTTGGTTGTGGCAATAAAATTGGGCCGAAGTCAAGACTATCGATGAATAAATCCATATCTTGGCGACATCAACAAAACAGAATGTCATGTCTTTACAGAAGCAAAGAAGAAAATTCATGAAGACCGGGTCCTTGGCGGCGGCCGGTTTTCTCATCGTACCCCGTCACGTACTTGGCCGGGGTTACACGGCACCCAGCGACAAGCTGAACATCGCCGCGGTGGGTGCCGGCGGCAAAGGGCAATCCGACCTGATCAATTCCTGGAACGAAGGCAAGAACAACGTCGTCGCCATGGCGGACGTGGATTGGGACCGTTGCAAGACTGCGTTCGAGAAATTTCCGGCTGCCGGGCGGTATCGTGACTTCCGGGTCATGCTGGACGAAGTCGGTAAGGATATCGATGCCGTCACGATTTCCACCCCGGACCACTTTCACGCCTATGCGGCCGTGGCATGCATGCAGTTGGGAAAGCATGTCTATGTACAGAAACCGCTGACGCACAACATCGCCGAAGCCCGCCTGCTCACCGAGACCGCCAGGAAGTACCGGGTCGTCACCCAGATGGGGAACCAGGGATCGTCCAATCCGGCGCAGAAAATCGCCGTCGAGTGGTTCGAGAAGGGGCTTATCGGGGATGTCCACAAGGTGGAGATCTGGACGAACCGGCCCGTTTGGCCGCAGGGTATTCCCGTTCCGAAGGACAAGCCGGAGCGCCCGGCCTCCATGTCCGCCGAGGATTGGGACATCTGGCTCGGTCCGGCCGGATATGTCGATTATCACCCGCTTTATCATCCGTTCAAATGGCGGGGCTGGTGGAATTTCGGTACCGGTGCGCTCGGGGATATCGGCTGCCATACCATCGACTCCCCGTTCCGGATCCTGGGACTCGGATACCCGACGGAGGTGGAATGCAGCGTCGGACAGGTGTTCACGCGGGACTGGACGCCGGAGTATATTCCGGAGGGATGTCCGCCTTCCTCGGTGGTGGAAATCAAGTTCCCCGCCACGGAAAAGAACAAGGTGCCGATGAAAATGGTTTGGATGGACGGCGGCCTGCGCCCTTTCCACCCGGATGCCTTGCCGTCCGACAAGCCTTTGAGCACCGACGACGACGGGGCCAACGGCGTTTTCCTGCACGGCAGCAAAGGATTGATGACCATCGACATGTACGGCAACAATCCCAGGATTTACCTCAACAACGGCGACAGGATTTCTCCGATGGCGCCCAAGGGCGGCGAGGAGAAACGACTGCCCGATTTCGGCCACCAGCTTTATTGGACGGAAGCCTGCAAGGCCGGTTTCGACAGCCCGGAGCACAAGGCGCTGACTTCCTCCTTCGATTATTCCGGACCCTTGACGGAAACCGTCCTCATGGGAAATCTCGCCATCCGCAGCTACATGCTCCGTCGGGAGGTGCCTGGGGACAACGGCCGTACCTCCTTCGAGTTCTATGGCCGCAACAAATTGAAATGGGATGGTGCCTCGATGAAAATCACCAACCTGGACGAAGCCAATCAGTTCGTATCCCGGGAGTATCGGAAAGGTTGGGCCATCCCCGGCTGAACCGGTCGGACGCAAGGCCGCACAAGCCGGTCGGGCTGTACCAGGCACCTGGGGTCCTGGTGCAGCCCGCTTCCGTGCCGGCAGCCGAAGCCTGGTGTCCGTTGATTCCGGCGGCCGATCGCGGAGATTCGTCCCGGATTTCCCGGGTCCCAATTCATCTTTCCAATTATGTCGTCCGCTGCTGCTGAAAATCCTGCCATCAGTATCGTGACGGTCGTCTTCAATGGCCGACAGGTCCTTCCCGTGACCATGGCAAGCGTGCTGCAGCAGACCTGGTCCCCGCTTGAATATGTGCTGGTGGACGGAGCCTCCACCGACGGGACTGAGGCCTTCATCCGGGAGGTATCGTCCGATTATGCCCGCTCCGGTGGACCGATATCCGTCCGCTGGGTTTCGGAACCTGATGAGGGCCTTTATCACGCCATGAACAAGGGATTGCACATGGCCACCGGGGAATGGGTGTTGTTTCTCAACGCCGGGGATGCGTTCCGGGACCCGGATACACTGGTGCGGATGATGGGGCAACGGACCCCGGATACCGATGTGCTCTTCGGGGAAACCATGTTGGTCGATGCCGACCGGAAACCGCTCGGTACGCGTTCGGAACGAACCACCCAACACTTGCCGGAACGACTGGATTGGAGAAGTCTCCGGCTTGGGATGGTGGTCTGCCATCAGGCTTTCCTTACCCGCCGGTCCTTGGCGCCGGACTATATCGCCGGCAATCTCGCAGCGGATATCGATTGGATCATCCGTATCTTGAAACGGAGCCGCAGGGCCGTGCATACCCATTTGGTGGTAGTCGATTACCTGACCGGGGGGGTCTCCCGCCAACGGCACCGACAATCGCTGTGGGACCGCTTCCGGGTGCTGCAACGGCATTTCGGTTTTTTTCCCAACTTGTGGAACCATGTGTTGATCCTCCTTCGGGCGCTTTTCCTGCGCCGCTGATTCACGTCCCATTTGTTGCGCTACCTTCGGATACCGCCATGGCTGGAAGGGAATGCAAGCATCCCAATCATCATTATTTACTCCTCCGTAAAAATCTTGGCTATTTGTCAGGGCTGTTTTCAAGGAGCCAAAGCCGCCACCACCGGACCGCCGGATGGGGTGGGGGCTCCCATCCTCAATCGGGTGATGGATCGGTTGGCAGGTAGCGCCGCCTGCCGGGCATGACCCTCAGCCAGCTGGCCGTAGCAGGGTCGGACATGTGACGGTCGCTTACGGGGTGGAGCTGCTGCCATCTAAATAATAAATACTCCTCCGGAAAAATCTCGGTAGAAAATTGAATATCGGGCCATCGTCCGACCATTCCATCCCGTTTGGCAACTTCCCATCCCCAAAGCCACCACCGGACCGCCGGATGGGGTGGGGGCTCCCAACGTCAATCGCGTGATGGATCGGTTGGTAGGTAGGGCCGCCGGCTGGGCATGACCCCTTTCCGGCTGGCCGTAGCTGGGTCGGAGATGTGACGGGCGCATACGGGGTGGTGCCGATGCCATTTAATAAATAAATACTCCTCCGGAAAAATCTCGGTAGAAAATTGAATATCGGGCCATCGTCCGACCATTCCATCCCGTTTGGCAACTTCCCATCCCCATAGCCACCACCGGACCGCCGGATGGGGTGGGGGCTCCCAACGTCAATCGCGGGATGGATCGGTTGGCAGGCGACAGTGACTGCTGGGCATGACCCTCAGCTAATTGGCCGTGGCAAGGTCGGTAAATGTGACGGGCGCATACGGGGTAGTGCCGATGCCACTTAATAAATAAATACTCCTCCGGAAAAAACTCGGTAAAAAATTTGATATCAAACCATCGTCCGGCCATTCCATCCCGTTTGGCAACTTCCCATCCCCAAAGCCACCATCTACGGACCCCCGGATGGGGTGGGGGCTCCCATCGTCAATCACTGATGGATCGGTTGGCAGGTAGGGACGCCGGCTGGGCATGACCCCTTTCCGGCTGGCCGTAGTAGGGTCGGATATGTGACGGTCGCATACGGGGTGGAGCCGATGCCATTTAATAAATAAATACTCCTCCGGAAAAATCTCGGTAAAAAATTGAATATCGGGCCATCGTCCGGCCATTCCATCCCGTTTGGCAACTTCCCATCCCCATAGCCACCACCTTCGGAACCCCGGATGGGGTGGGGGCTCCCATCCTCAATCGCTGATGGATCGGTTGGCAGCTGGCGTCACCGGCTGGGCATGATCCTCAGCCAGCTGGCCGTAGCAGATACGGACATGTGATGGTTGCTTAAGGTGCGGTGCCGCTGCCAATTAGCAAATAAATACTCCTCCGGAAAAATCTCGGTAGAAAAACAAAATTCCAACGCAACATCCACGCCACCGAATCCGGATTGTCTGGCCTGGCTCTCGACCCTGCTTGCCGAACCGGCAGCTGCCGAAAACATAAACAGCCTTTGACCCAAGCCTCCGTCCTCATCCGGCCATTCGTTAATTGCGGAGCGCAGCCTGCATTTCCAATCTGTTCGGCGCGTGATTCCGATTTCTTCCGCTGAAAAATAGCTGCACAAAATCCTCGACATTCACCGGATTGCGATAAATTAGCGACACGACCACCAGGATTCGGCCCTGAACAACCGGCCTTCCGGGACACGGGCATTGTTGCCCATCGGCCCACGCACCGCATTCCTTAGTCTGTGGTCAGCCCATGCGGCGGCGATGCCCGAAAATGCCGTCTGCACCCATCCGGACCCGGACGCTGGTCATGCGCATCGTATAGGATCGGGGGAGGCGGACGGGCATTGCCCCTCCCGACAGACCATACCTGAAATCGACGGCTATTCATGAAGCAAACAACCTGCACAATCCTGACAACCGCGCTGGCGTTCTCCCTGGCGGCACAAGCCACAAGGGAAAGCATGGCGCTGTACCCTACCGGCCGCATACCGAATGCCATCCCGGCCGAGAACCTCGAAACGGAGGCGGTCAACGGCTGGGGTGTCGCCTTTACCACCGGCACTTCCGTTCCTACCTTGACCTATTTTCCGGCCGAACGACCGACCGGCGCAGCCATGATCATTTGTCCGGGTGGCGGGTATTCGGGTACGGCGACGGACCATGAGGGGACGCAAGTGGCGGAAATGCTGCAGCAGGCGGGCATAGCCGCCTTTGTCCTACGGTATCGGATTCCGGACGACCGGTATTGCCTGGACCGCTCGCTCGCACCGTGGCAGGATGCACAAAGGGCCATCCGTTTGGTGCGGCGCAGGGCAGGGGCTTGGGGCCTGGATCCCGGCAGGATCGGTATCATGGGTTTCTCCGCCGGTGGACACCTCGCCGCCACTGCCGCCACACACTTTCTTTCCGCAGCCGACCCCACCGACAGGGATACGTTATCCGCCCGTCCGGATTTCGTGGCCTTGATCTATCCGGTCGTCAGCATGCGGGAAGGAGTGGGGCATGCGGGTTCCCGGGAACGGCTGCTCGGTCCATCACCCGGGCAGGCCCAGGTGCTTTTTTTCTCCAACGAACTGCATGTGACCGCCGATACGCCGCCCGCTTTCCTGTTACACACCCAGGATGACTTCGTCCCAGTCCAAAACAGCCTGCTGTTCCACGCGGCCTGCCTGGAGAACGGCGTCCCGGTGGAGATGCACCTCTTTCCCCAAGGCGGGCATGGCTATGGCCTCCGACACCCCAGCGGAGAAGGGTCCTGGGGCCCCTTGCTGTTGGATTGGATACGCAGGACGGCCGGCGGTTCCGGTAATTAAGATACGTTTGGTAGGGCGGTCTCGTCCGGAAATCTTGCGCCGGGTGGCTATGCGTTTTCCGGTTGCCGCAGCCGGCGTACGAATTCCGCCGGATGGATACCTTGTTCCTGGGCCCGGATGAAGGCACTTCCGACGACAGCGCCGGACAGGTGGTCGCAGGCAGTCCGAAAGGAGGGGTGGTCGGCGATACCGAATCCCGCCAATATCGGTTTTTGCAATCCCAAGCCTTTCAACCGATTGAAATAAGCGACCTGTTCCGCACCGAATCCGCCGGTTCCCCCCGTGGTGGTAGCCATGGAAACGGCATACAGGAATCCGCCGGAGGCAGCCTCCAGTTCCCGCATCCTGGCATCGCCGGTTTGCGGCGTCACGAGAAAGATGGGGTGGAGTCCGTAATCGGCAAAGACCGGCTGGTAACGTGCCAGGAAAAAAGACAAGGGCATATCCGGAAGGATAATTCCGTCCACCCCGGTTTCCCGGCACCTGCGGCAGAAGTCATCCATCCCGAAGCGCATCACGGGGTTGAGATACCCCATCAGCACCAGGGGGATTTGGGTGTGGTTGCGAATATCCTCCAACTGTCTGAAAAGCAGGGACAAGGTCATACCCCCGTCGATGGCGGCTTTGGAACTGGCCTGTATCGTCGGGCCGTCGGCCAGCGGATCACTGAACGGGATGCCGATCTCGATCAGGTCGGCGCCTGCGGCATCCAGCTGGAGGATGGTGTCGCGGGTGATGTCCAGCCGGGGGTACCCTGCCGTGAAGTAAACGGCCAGTACATCCCCAGCTTTTCTTTCGAACAAGGTATCCAATCTGTTGGTCGCCATAAATATCCGGTTTACAATTGGAAATGTTGCATGTAAGTGGCGAGGTCCTTGTCGCCCCTCCCGGAAAGGCAAACGACGACGACCTCCTCCTTGTCGAAGGGGATCTTCTCGAACAGGGCCAGGGCGTGCGCCGTTTCCAGGGCCGGAATGATGCCTTCCCGGCGGGACAGCAGCAGGGCGGCGGCCAAGGCTTCCTCGTCCGTCACCGGCAAGTATTCTGCGCGACCGGACGTGCCGAGCGTGGCGTGCAGGGGACCGACGCCGGGATAGTCGAGCCCGGCGGAAATCGAATAAGGTTCCGTCACCTGTCCGTCGGCGTCCTGGATGAGCATGGACAGGCTTCCGTGGAGGATGCCCGGTGTCCCCAGGGCGATGGTGGCGGCGGTTTCCCCGGAATCGACCCCATGTCCGGCGGCTTCGGCACCGAGCAGCCGGACACCCGGTTGGTCGATGAAATGATAGAAGGCTCCGGCCGCATTGCTGCCGCCCCCGACGCAGGCCAGGACGGCCGCCGGGTTCGGGGTCCCTTCCTTTTCCTGCAGCTGGGACCGGATCTCCTCGCTGATGACCGCCTGGAGGCGGGCCACCAGGTCGGGGTAGGGATGCGGGCCCACGACCGACCCGATGATGTAATGGGTGTCCTCCGGATGGCAGATCCAATCGCGGATCGCTTCATTGGTGGCATCCTTCAGGGTGCGGTTGCCGCTGCGGGCCGGAACGACGGTCGCCCCCAACATCCGCATCCGGGCGACATTGGGCGCTTGCCGCTGTATGTCCAGCTCCCCCATGTACACGATACATTCCATGCCCATCAATGCACAGACGGTGGCAGTGGCCACGCCATGCTGCCCGGCGCCGGTTTCCGCAATTATCCGCCGTTTGCCGAGCGCCCTCGCCAACAGGATCTGGCCGACGGTGTTGTTGATCTTGTGGGCTCCGGTATGGCACAGGTCCTCCCGTTTCAAGTAAATCCGACAACCGTAGTGGTCGGATAATCGTTGCGCGAGGTAAAGGGGGGTCTCCCGACCCACGTACTCCTTCAGCAGGTGTCGGTAAGCGCTCCGGAATGATTCCCCGGAGAGTATGGAAAGATAGCGGGTGCGCAATTCCTCCACGTTGGGGAACAGCATCTCCGGTACGAAGGCTCCGCCGAATGATCCGTAGAATCCCTGTTCGTCGGGAAACGGGGTCACAGCGGTGCCCGGTGTCGGGACGGTGCGGTCAGATCCGTTTGAGTGCATCTTGAAATTGTTTGATGGACGATACATCTTTGTTGCCTGGGGCCGTCTCGAAGCGGCTGTTGATATCCACGCCGATGCAGGCTTGGCGGAGTGGAGCCGGCGCCCGCATCAGGAATGCCCGGATCGCCGGAGCCGCTTCCGGTCCGATGCCGCCGCTCAGCCAATAGGGCGTTTCCCCGCCATAACCGTGCAACAGGGTCCAGTCGAACGGGATGCCGTTTCCGCCGCGTTCCCGGCCGCCGGTGTCGAACAGGAAGCGGTCGCAACTGCCCGCATATCTTTCTACCTGGCCAAGGTCCAACGTGCTGCCGACGGAAAATACCTTCCACACCTCCCAACCCGCCGCCCGCAGGGACCGGCATTGCTCCGGCGGTTCGTCTCCATGCAACTGGATGACGGACAAACCGGTAGCCTGGGCTTGCCGGCGGATCTCCGCCGTTTCGGCATTGACGAACACACCCACCTTCCGCGCGCTGTCCGGGAGGGTCCGAATCCAGTCGCAGACATCGGGGGGGCCTACCCATCGGGGGGACCGGCCGACGAAAATGAATCCGACGTAGTCCGGTCCGATACGCAGTACCGCCCGGGCGTTCTCCTCCGTTTTCAATCCGCAGACTTTAATTTGCAGCATAGGGCCTTTCTATGGTCACGCAGGGTGTTCCCTGCCGGTTTTTTCGTCCGCTTGCAGTCCGGAGACAAACCTGCGGCAAGCCTCCTCGGGCCGCGCTTCCCGCATGAAATATTCCCCGATCAGGAATCCGTGGAACCCTGCGGACTTCAATTCGCGCACCACGGCGGGGTCCTGCAGGCCGGATTCCGCCACCCAGACCTTGTCCTTCGGCAGCTGTCCGGCCAGGTCGAAGGACCGGCCGACATCCACCGTAAAATCCGACAGGTTGCGGTTGTTCACCCCGACCAGTTGGACGGAGTCGCAGATATGCCCGGTCTCATCGGCGTCGTGTAATTCCAACAGGACCTCCATACCGAGGGAACCGGCGAATGCACTCAGCCGGCGAACCTCCTCGGGCGGCAAGACCGCGGCAATCAGCAGGATGACATCCGCTCCCAGGCTCCGGGCTTCCATGATTTGGTAATCACTGATGATGAAATCCTTGCGAAGGATCGGCACCATGTTGATCTCCCGGGCCCGGGTCAGGTCCTCCACATGCCCCCCGAAAAAGGGTGTATCTGTCAGGATGGACAAGGCGGCGGCTCCGGCCCGTACATATCCCGTACTGACCTGGTCGATTTGAACCTGGTCGTTGATGATGCCTTTCGACGGGGATCGCCGCTTGAACTCGGCGATGATGCCGGAGCTGTTTTTCGCGGTGATCGCAGTGGTCAGGCGGATCGGTGGCCGGTTCCAGTGGAAGCTTTTTTCCAGCTTGGCATACGGATACTGCTTTTGCCGCTCGGCGACTTCTTTCTTTTTTTGAGCCACGATTTTTTCCAGGACGCTCATAGTTCTTCCGATAGTTGGTGGTCAGGGGAACGCCCCCTGCACAATTCCTGCCCTTATTTTTCCTTATCGGTCTAGTTGGTCAAGTGCGTCGGGATGACGGTCCGGTTGGGCGCCGCTCCGCCGGTCGGCGCTCATTGCATCGAAATCAGCCGCTGCAGGACAGATTCGGCACGGCCGGCGGACAAGGACTCCCGTGCGGCGTCCACGCATTCCGCCAGGGGTTTTTCCGGCGACAGGCACTGCAGCGCCATGGCGGCGTTGGCGACCACGACCCGTTGCTGCGCAGGGGTACCCTTGCCGGCCAGTATATCGATGAATATGCGGCGGTTGGCTTCCACGGTATCGCCGCCGGCCAGGTCTTCCTGCCGGACCGTCCCGCCGAAGAGACCCGGGTCGAGGTTGTCTTCCCCGTCCTCCCGGACCACCCGCGCAGGTGCCGTGAGCGAGAGTTCGTCGTACCCGTCGAAGGTATGGACGACCCGGAACCGTTGCCGGGTACGCTGCAGCAGGTATCCGTACAAGCGTTGGAGTTCGAAACTGAAGACGCCGGTAAATTGGCAGGACGGGGTCGCCGGATTGACCAAGGGGCCCAGCATATTGAAAAAAGTCTTGACACCCAGCGCTTTCCGGACGGGCCCAACGCTCTTCAGGGCCGGGTGGAACAGCGGTGCGTGCAGGAAGCAGATGCCGGCGGCATCCAGTTCCCGCCGCAGGCTGTCCACATCCTGTTTGAATCGGTATCCCAGCGATTCCAGCACATTGGACGAACCGCATACCGAGGATACGCCGTAATTCCCATGTTTGACCACTTTGCCACCGGCACCTGCCACCACAAATCCCGCCAGCGTGGAAATGTTGAAAGTGTGCTTTCCGTCGCCCCCGGTTCCGCACAGGTCGATGGTTTCGGCATGGTCCATCGGTACCCGTACGCACAAATCCAGCAACGCCGCCCGGAATCCTTCCAGTTCCTCCACCGATATGGTGCGCATGAGGTATACCGTCATGAAGGCGGCGATCTGTGCATCGTTCGTCCCGCCCCGTGTCATTTCCGTCAGCGTTTCGTACGCTTCCGCGCGGCTCAGGTGTTCGTGTTCGAACAGTTTGTTCAGGATCTTCTTCATTGGCTTGTCTTGTGTGGGCGGGCGTCCGTCGTGAGCCAATTCGCCAGGATGGTACGGCCGGCTTGGGTCAATATGGATTCCGGATGGAATTGGACGCCCCGGACATCGTGGTGCCGATGGGTCAGGCCCATGATGGCACCTTGTGCATCTACGCAAGTGATGTCCAGGCAATCCGGCAGCAAATCGGCGTCCACCACCCAGGAATGGTATCGGCCGGCCTGGAAAACCGGCGGCAGTTCCCGGAAGAGGAGTTCCTCGGGCCGGGTGATACGGATTTCCGTCGCGATTCCATGGAACACCTGGTCGAGGTTCCGCAACCGGCCGCCGAACACTTCCCCGATGGCCTGCAAGCCCAGGCAGACACCCAGTATGCTGTGGGTGGGCGCCAGTTCGCGCACCAGGTCACACAGGATGCCGCTGGTTTCCGGCAGGCCGGGACCCGGCGAAAGCAGGATCTTGTCGTAGGCTCGGGCTGCCGACACGGTCAGGGCATCGTTCCGGTATACGTCGGGCCGGAATCCCGTCAATTCCTCGAGGTACTGCACCAGGTTGTAGGTGAACGAATCGTAATTGTCCAATACCAAAATCTTCATGGCAGCGGTTGTTTACCGGTTTGTTCCGGATACGGCCGGCGGGGCTTCGCCGCCGGCTGCCCAGGCGATGGCCTTGCGAAGGGCGCCGACCTTGTGGTAGACCTCCTGGAGTTCCTTTTCCGGGACGGAAGATCTCACGATCCCGGCCCCGGCCTGGAAATAAAGGGTGTTTCCTTTGCTGAGGAAGCTTCTGATCAAGATCGCATGATTGGTGCCTCCGTGCAGGGCGAAGAAACCGACGCAGCCGCCGTAGAAGCCACGCCGCACCCCTTCCGTGCGGTCGATGAGTTGCATGGCCCGGTACTTGGGGGCTCCGCTCAAGGTGCCGGCCGGGAAAGTCTGCGCGAGCAATTCCGTTGCCGAAACGCTTGCCGGGAGTCGGCCGGTGACTTCGGAGACGAGGTGGATGACATGGCTGTAGAACTGCACTTCCCGATAGGTTTCCACCCGGACATCCCGGCAGAGGCGGTTCAGGTCGTTGCGGGCGAGGTCCACCAGCATCACATGTTCCGCATTTTCCTTCGGGTCCGCCGCCAGGGCCTCCGCCGAAAGCCGGTCGGCGACATCGTCGCCTGTCCGGGGAAATGTGCCGGCAATGGGATGGATTACCGCCTTCCTGCCCGATTCCGCGTCCGGTCCCTCCGCTTTAAGCCGGACCTGGGCCTCCGGGCTGGAGCCGAACAAACGGTAAGCGCCATAGTCGAAATAAAAAAGGTACGGGGACGGATTGACGGCCCGCAAGGCCCGGTAGACATTGAAATCGTCTCCTTCGAACGCTTGGGAGAACTGCCTGGACAGGACGATCTGGAACACCTCGCCCTGCTGGCAGTACGCCCGGCCCGATTCCACCATCCGGAGGAAATCCCCGTCCGCCATGTTGGAGGCGACCTCCCCGACCAACCGGAAGGGAAAGGCCGGGACGGTGGTGACGGATAGCAATCCCTTCAGCTGCGCCAGCTGGCTGTCCATGCCTGGCAGCAGGTTTTCCAGGAGGGTCATCCGGTTGTTGAAATGATTGATCGCCAATATGAAGCGGGGCAAATGATAGCGCAAGGCGGGGATATGGCGTTCCTCCGGATCCCGGGCCGTCAGCTGGATGTCCTCGAAGTAAGGAACGGCATCATAGGTGGTGTAACCGAAGAATCCATTGAGTCCCCCGGTCGCTCCCTTCGCTTCCGCAGGTGTGTAAGTGTCGAAAAAAACGGCGAGCCGCTCCCCGACCTCCCGGGGGCGGTCCACTTTCTCCACGATGGGCGCGGTTCCGGCGGACTGTATCTCCACCCGGTCTCCATCCGCCGTGAAACTGGCCAGGCTGCCGAGGCAAAGAAAGGAAATGCTGTTTTCATTCCCATGGTAATCAGAGCTCTCCAGGAGCAAGGCGCCGGGATATCGGTCCCGCAGGCGCAGGTACAGGCTGACAGGGGTGACCGTATCCGCCAGCATGGTCTCTATCTTGGTATGTATCATCGGCAGCTTCCGGTGAATGGTGGTCGAATATCCCCGCCCGAATCCGGACCGGCCTGTCTGCCGGTATCGCTCTGGGGGACTTAAGCAAAAAGGCCTGCCGTGAGATTCGGCAGGCCTTTTTGCGGTCGATTTTCAGGTGTATACGACAGGCGAGCGACTCATCACGGGTTTGATGTCCGGAATTGCCACCACCAATTGTTTGTCTGTTGAGCCGTATACGCTTCCATGACCTTCTGTTTTATTATTGGCAAAGAAAATGACTTTCCCCTGAAAAAGTCAAGCGTACCTCCCGTTTTTTTTATCGCCTGTTCACACCTTTTGTAATATTTTTGACAATGTTCCTCCGGGAGCGTCACGGGCCCGACCATTCCTGGCGGGTAAGCCCGCTAAAATGAACGTATGGAATTCCGAAACGAAGCAGTACGGCCGTCGGACCTGCCCAAGGTCTCTTCCGTGGACTTCCAGCCGCTGTCCCCGGTTTGGCGCCGGGTGGAGCTGAGCTCCACCGCCGGATGGTACCTATTGTCGCTGCCGGTGGCTTGGGGCATCCTGTCGGCCGATGACGGCTCAGGGGTGGCGTCCTGGTGGCCTTTCCTGTTGTCGGGTTGGGCGGCCGCGTTTTTCTTCTCCCTTTGGATAGCCTGGAAGAAATGGGAAAATGCCGGTTATGCCTTGCGGGAACATGATATCCTGTACCGGGAGGGGGTCTTGTTCACCAGCAGGACGATCGTTCCTTACCTGCGGATCCAGCACAGTGAGATCTCCCGGGGGCCGTTGGAACGATGGGCGGGCTTGGCCACGCTGCGGATCTATACCGCCGGGGGCAACGGGGGGGACCTGCAAGTGGTAGGGCTTCCGTACACGGATGCCCTGCGCATCAAGGAATACATCGCCGTCCGCACCGGCACCATGCCGGCACCCGGCGGGTCCATCGGTCCGGAAGGTGTCCAACCTGCCGCCCATGACTGAACCGAATCCATTCCCGAATCCGGTCCGGCAATCCCCGGCAGCCTTGGTGCTGCTGATGGGAACGGCGTTCAAATTGATGATTCGGCAGTTTTGGGCGGTGCTGTTGTTGCTGTTCCTGCGGCCATCCGGTGGGCGGGAGGGGATGTGGGACGATGTGGTGTCGGTTTTTTTGATGCTCAGCGTCGGCAACGCCCTGGTACGGTACCTGACCAAGCGTTTCCATATCCGGGACCAGGCGCTCATCCTGGAGACGGGCTGGCTGCGTCGCCGCAGGACCCTGGTACCGATGGAGCGGATCCAATCGGTCTCCCTGCAGCAGTCGGTGGTCCATCGGTTGTTCGGGGTAATGGCCGTCGACATCGATACGGCCGGGTCCTTGGGACAGGAATTCCGGCTGGAGGCACTTCCGCCCGACCAGGCCCATGCCTTGCAGCGGTACGTCGGGCAACAACGGTCGGCTCCTGCCGTGGCGGCGGCCGGGCCAAGCCCTCCCGAGGAGGCAAGCGGTGAGGGGATGGACTTCCTCTACCGCTTGTCGGAAACCGATTTGGTCAAGGTGGGAATGAGCCGGAACCACCTGCGCACAGCCGGCGTCGTACTTGTCTTCCTGGCAAGTTTTGCGAACGACCTGATGGAAGCGGTGGGTAAGGAGACAGTGGCGCAATGGCAGGGCCTGTTGCCGACCGCGGTGTTTTCACAAGGAGGCTTCCTCTTGCTGGTCCTGCTTCCCCTGTTGTTGGGGGTGGCCATGCTGGCCACCTTGTTGCGGACTTTCATGGTGTATCACGGACTGACGGTGCGGCTCGACCGACGCCATATCCGGATGGAGGCGGGTTGGTTCGCCCGGACGGTCAAGTCGGTGGAGCTGGAAAAAATCCAATGGGTCGATATCCGGAGCACGCCCTTGCTCCGGCACTTCGGGTTGGCCGCCGTGCACTTGCCCCAAGCGGTCCCTCGCCGGGAACGGGGCGGCCGCGGCAGTGTCAGCCTGCCGGGTTGTCATGTGGAGGGCCAACAACGGATTGTCCGGGCTTATTGGCCGGTTTGGGATGCCGCTGCCGGTACCGTCCACGGGGTGGATCGCCGCATCATCCTGCGGCAGGTGCTTCTTCGGGGTATCTTTCCCTTGTTCGTGCTTTGGTGGCCGGCCTCCCTGAATTTTCCGACCCTTTACCTGGTCGGTGCAGCCGTTTGGCTGCCCCTGTCGGTTTGGTGGGCGGTACGCTACCACCGTACCTGGAACTGGGAAGTCCATCCGGACGGTCTTCGGATTGCCTGGGGGGTGGTGAACCGTCGCACGGTGCTCCTCAAGGATTACAAGGTCCAGGTTGTCCGGCTTCATGGCAGCAGATGGCTCCGGCGCGCCGGTTATTGCCATCTTACCTTGGTCACGGCCGCCGGTCCCTTGACCCTGCCGTATCTGGCGCAGGACCTGGCGCAGGATTTGGCGGACCGGTTGTTGTTCCGAATCGAGTCGGACAACCGGGCCTGGATGTGAGCAGGTCCGTAAGTCCACCCTGTAGGTGTGCCGTTCCGGAAAAGTGGTACATTGCGTCCGGAGCGGAAGCCGCTCGCCCGAAAGACACCCGACAGGCAGGCGAGGACGGGAAGCATAAACTGGTCCCCATCGCCGGCGGTGCGGTACCGGGTTTGCCGCAAGACCAACAGCTGTTGCGAGTCTGCCGGAATCAGGAAACCGGTTCCGTTCCCAGCTGAATTCGATACCAATAAAGATCAATCTGTTCCTATGAAAAAAACAAACCATTCGAAAACATCGGTAATCACCGGCTTGGTGGAATACTTCCCCGGGATCGGCAAGATTCAATACGAAGGGCCCGGCTCCGACAATCCTTTGGCTTTCAAGTGGTACGAGGAAGATCGGATGGTTCGGGGAAAGCCGATGAAAGCCCATTTCCGATTTGCCGTCGCCTACTGGCACAGCTTCTGCAACACGGGGGGCGACCCGTTCGGGCCGGGCACCAAGCGGTATCCCTGGCTGACGGCGGCGGACCCGATCGACCGGGCCCGCGACAAGATGGATGCGGCTTTCGAGTTCATCGGCAAGATCGGCATCCCGTTTTATTGTTTCCACGATTTCGACCTGGTCGACGAGGGGGACACCTTGGCGGAGAGTGAGCGTCGGCTCGACCTCATCACCGGTTACGCCCTGGAAAAGCAGAAGGCCAGCGGGATAGAAGTCCTTTGGGGTACGGCCAACCTGTTTTCCCATCCGCGTTACATGAACGGGGCGGCGACGAATCCCGACTTTGCGGTGGTGGCCTATGCCGCCGCCCAGGTCCGGCAGGCGATCGACGCCACCATCCGCCTGGGCGGACACAATTACGTCTTCTGGGGAGGACGCGAGGGATACATGTCCTTGCTGAACACCCAGATGAAGCGGGAACTCGACCACTTGGGCATGTTCCTGCAGCTGGCCAGGGATTACGCCCGGAAGCAGGGCTTCAAGGGAACCTTCTTCATCGAACCGAAGCCTTGTGAGCCGACGAAACACCAATACGACTACGACGCGGCCACCTGTCTCAATTTCCTGCGCACGTACGACCTGTTGGACGATTTCAAGCTGAATATCGAAGTCAACCACGCCACCCTGGCGCACCATACTTTTCCGCACGAACTGCAGGTGGCCGCCGATGCCGGGGTATTGGGGTCCATCGATGCCAACCGGGGCGATTATCAGAACGGCTGGGACACCGACCAATTTCCGAACAATGTATCGGAATTGACGGAAGCCATGCTGGTCATCCTGGAAGCCGGCGGTTTCCAGGGCGGCGGCATCAATTTCGATGCGAAGACCCGGCGGAACTCGACCGATCCGGCGGACCTGTTCATCGCCCATATCGGTGGGATGGACACCTTCGCGCGGGCCTTGTTGGCGGCGGACGCCCTGTTGGAGGAATCCGCCTATCGGTCCATGCGGGAAGCGAGGTATGCCTCCTTCGACCATGGAAAGGGGAAGGATTTCGAAAAAGGGAAGCTCTCACTCAAGGACCTTGCCCGTTGGGCGGAAAAGCAGGGGGAACCGCTGCAGACCAGCGGCCGGCAAGAACTGTTCGAATCCATGGTCAACAAGTACACGGCCCGTTAGGGGCTGCCGGTCCATCCATCGCCTATGTACCTGTTAATCCTGTTGTTCCTGGCCATCGTGTTCGTGGTCGTCTCGACGACCCGTTGGCGGCTGCATCCGTTCCTGGCCCTGCTGGCGGCCGGCCTGGCCTACGGGTTGGCCGCCGGTATGGAGGGGCAGGCGTTGTTGGCGGCGGTCAACGAGGGATTCGGCGCAACGGTCGGACAGGTAGGCCTGTTGATCCTCATCGGTGTCCTGGTCGGTACCTTTTTGGAAAAGACGGGGGCGGCACGGGTGATGGCGGACGCAGTCCTGCGGCGGATGGGGGCGGGCCGGGCCGGTTTCGGCATGGGACTGACCGGTTGGTTGGTTTCCATTCCGGTGTTTGCGGACAGCGGATTCCTCCTGCTGCACCCCTTGAACAGGGCCCTGGCGGCCAGGACCGGTCAGTCGGTCTGCATGCTGACCACGGCCCTCGCCCTGGGCTTGATGGCTTCCCATACGATGGTGCCGCCGACACCGGGGCCGGTGGCGGCGGCCGGCATGCTGGGGGCCGACCTCGGGATGATACTATTGTACGGCATTCCGGTGAGCCTGCTGGCCTGGATACCGGCCTACCTGGTCACCCGTCGGTGGACCGTTGGCATGGTGCCGGCCGGCGTGGCAGCGCCGGCGCCGACGTTTGCCGCGGATTCCCCGGTGGCCGCACCTTCGGCTTTTGCCAGTTTCCTGCCGATCTTGCTTCCGATCCTGCTCATCCTGCTCAAATCGGCTTCCCCCTATCTCGGATTGCCGCCGTCGGGCCGGATGTTCCGGTCGCTGCAGTTCCTCGGAACCCCGCTGGTGGCCTTATTGGTCGGATTGGCAGCCGCCATGTGGCTGCCGCGGCGTCGGTCGGCGGAGATGCTCGCTGCCGACGGATGGGCGGGACTGGCGTTTCGGGAGGCGGCCCTGGTCCTGTTGGTGACCGGTGCCGGCGGTATCTTCGGCAAGGTACTGCAGTCGTCCGGTCTGGCGACGGTACTGGCGGACTTGCTTGGGGAAATCCGCTCGCTGGGTATCTGGGTGCCCTTCCTGGTGGCGGCGGCGCTCAAGACCGCCCAAGGTTCCTCGACCGTCGCCATCGTTACCACCGCATCCATGTTGGCACCGGTATTGACCGTCCTCGGCCTGGATACGGAAACCGGACGGGCGCTCGCCGTATTGGCCATCGGAGCCGGCTCGCTGGTGGTCTCCCATGCCAACGACAGCTTTTTCTGGGTCGTCAGCCAAATGAGCGGCATGACCGTTTCCCAAGGCTACCGCCTGATAGCCCTGGGAACCGGCATGACCGGCCTCGTGGCGGCCTTCCTGTTGTTCTTGTTGGCCACCTGGCTTTCCTGAGCGGATTCTCCGCTTCCGCGGCAGCCCCCTGCTGCGTACGGACCCGGATCAGAAACGCTGCAGGCGCAGGTTGCGCCAGCGGACCTTGATTCCGCCGCCGTCATGAATCTGCAAGGCAATCATGCCGGGCCCGGCTTCCCCGATCTTGGCATCCTTCAGGTGGATCATCTGCACCCCGTTGAGCCAGGTGGTGACCTCGTCCCCGACGCATCGGATCCGCATGTGGTTCCAGTCGTTCTCCTTCAGGGCTTCCTCTTTTTCCGCCTCCGGCCTGATCAGCCAGCCCCGGCCGTAGCTTTCGTAGATGCCGCCCGTATGCGAACCCTTGGGCGCTACCTCCGCCTGCCATCCTGCAATACGGACCCCGTCGATCGAGGACCGGACGAAGACCCCGCTGTTGCCATTGGCTTCCTGTTTGAATTCCAGCGTCAACTCGAAATCCTGGTAGGTATCCACCGTGCCCAGGTATCCGTACTCCTTGTAGGGGCCGCTTTCGCAGACCAGTTCGCCGTTTTCGACATACCACAACTCCTTCCCGTGGTTGATCCAGCCCCGAAGGTCCTTGCCGTTGAATAGTTCGATAACGGCCGTGTCACCGGCTGTTGCCGGCGGAAAACCGGCCGAGCCGGCCCGGGCGGTGCCGGAACCGGCCAACACCAGGAGAGAAAAGATAAATGATTTCATATATTCCGAATTTGATGACAAGTGGTTGCGCGGAAGCCCGGTATCTTTTCCGGGGATACCGGGCGGGCAGCGGTATGGCTTCGGTACCGGAATCCGGCCCCGGAAACAGGCCCCCTGTGTCCGTCAAAAGTAAAAAGCGGAGGGGAATCCGACACCGGAAAGTGCAAAATTTAGTAGCTTGCCCGCAAAAAGGAATCATGCGGCGACGGCAATTCATCCAGGCATCCTCATTGGCGGGCTTGTCCATCGGAATCCCCGGTCCCTGGGTGCGGCGGCGCCACTTCCGGTACAGCCTGGCCCTGGTCGGCAGCGGCTGGTGGGGCGTGAACATCCTGCGGGAAGCCATCCGTTCCGGTGAGGTGGATGTCGTCGCCTTGTGCGACGTGGACGAGCGGCAACTGGACCGGGCGGCCGCAGAGGTCGGCAAACTCTGTACCGACCGGCCCCGCCGATACAAGGATTTTCGGGATTGCCTGGACCGGGAGCGGCCGGATATCGTCATCAATGCGACGCCGGACCACTGGCATGCACTGGTCGCCATAGCCGCCCTACGCAGCGGGGCGCACCTGTTCCTGGAAAAGCCGATCGGCCATACCGTCAAGGAAGGAACGGCCATCCAACAGGCCGTGGTCGATACCGGCAAGGTCTGTATCGTAGACTTTCATCGCCGCTATTCTCCGCACAACGTAAGCGGTATGGAATTCCTGCGGGCCGGAAAAGCCGGTGAGATCCGCGAGGTCAAGGCATTTGTCCATTACAGCGGCAGTCGCCCGGAACCGCTGGCCGAGGAAGAAGTCCCGGCCGGGCTGGATTGGGATTTCTACTGCGGACCGGCCGAAAAGGTCGCCTACAGATCGGCCATCCATCCGCGCCGCTGGCGCCAATACGGTTGTTTCGCCAATGGGCAGCTGGGGGACTGGGCTCCGCACTGGTTCGACCAGATCCTCTGGTGGACCGAGGAAAAAGCGCCCCGTACCATCTTCGGTACCGCCCGCTATCATCCGGAGTCGTCCGCCGGCGACATGCCCGCCAGCCAGGTCGTCACCTACGCGTTCGAATCGTTCACCTGCACCTGGGAACATTCGCTGTTCAACAGGCGGCCCCAACAACCGGGGGAGAACGTGGGGGTCCACTTTTACGGCTCCCTGGGCACTTTCCACATGGGCTGGCAGCAAGGCTGGACATTCCATCCGCACGACAGCAAGCAGGAAATCATCCGCCAGGCGCCTGCGTTGGACGAGCCGGATTCCCAAAACATCCGGCTGGTCTGGCAGGATTTCATGACCGCGATCAAGACCGGTGCCAGCCCTTTCGCCGGTATCGAGCAAGGGCGGCAGGCAACCAACATGGCCCTGCTCGGGATGCTGTCCACCCGCCTGGGCCGCAGCATTACGTGGGATGCCGTCCACGACCGGGTCTTGGACGACCCGGCTGCCGATGACATGTTGCGCCGTGACTACCGGGGCCCCTGGAAATATCCCGAAGCAAAATGAGCAGCCATCCGCGGCGGCCCTTTCCCGCCGGAGCCAATTCAAAAGATAAAAATACCATGCACCCACACACAGACGATTCATCCAGCGACCGCTCCCTCCGTTCCGCAGACAACATCCGGATACTTTCGGCAGCCATGGTGGAGCAAGCGCGTTCCGGCCACCCCGGTGGTCCGATGGGCGGCGCGGATTTCATGCATGTCCTGTTCTCCCGGTTCCTCCGGTTCGATCCGGACGACATGACCTGGTCCCTGCGGGACCGCTTCTTCCTGGATGCCGGCCATATGTCCGCTATGTTGTATGCGCAGCAATGCCTGCTGGGCAAGTATTCCTTGGATGACATCCGGCAATTCCGGCAGTGGGGCAGCGTGACGCCCGGCCATCCGGAACTCGATCCCGCCCGTGGAATCGAGAACACATCCGGTCCGCTCGGCTTGGGGCATGCGTTCGGCATCGGCGCGGCCATTGCGGAACGCTTCCTGGCGGCGCGTTTCGGCGAGGTGGTGGCGCACCAAACCTATGTCTATATTTCGGACGGCGGTATCCAGGAGGAGATTTCCCAGGCTGCCGGCCGGATCGCCGGCCATCTCGGGTTGGGCAACCTCATCATGTTTTACGATGCCAACGACATTCAGCTATCCACCGAGGTCGGGGAAGTCACCAGCGAGGATACGGCCATGAAGTACCGCGCCTGGGACTGGCATGTGCAGACCATACCCGGGAACGACCACCAGGCCATCGAAGCGGCTATCCGGGCCGCCCTGGCGGAAACCGACCGGCCCTCCCTGATCATCGGCCGGACCTTGATGGGCAAAGGGGTCCGAAAGGCGGACGGCAGCCTATTCGAAGGGGAGGTGGAGCTGCATGGACAGCCGCTTTCCGGTGCAGGGGCTTCCTTTGCGGAAACCGTCCGCGGATTGGGTGGGAATCCCGACGACCCGTTCCGGATCTTCCCGGATGTCGCCGAACACTACGAGTCCATCCTGGCAAGGAAGCGCAAGGAGGCGACCAAGCGCAAAAACATCTTCCGGAAGTGGGCCCGAGAAAACAAAGGGCCTTCGGATACTTACCGCCGTTACCTGCGGCGCGAACTGCCGACCATCGACTGGGAGGCCGTCCCGCTGAAACCCAACGATGCCACCCGGAACGCTTCCGGCGCCGTCCTCGCGGCCCTGGCGGACCAGGTCGGCAATATGATCGTCGCATCGGCTGACCTGGCCAATAGCGACAAGACCGAAAACTTCCTCAAGAAGACCAAGGCCTTCCGACGGCACGACTTCCAGGGGGCTTTCCTGCAGGCAGGGGTGTCGGAGCTCACCATGGCGGCACTGGCCACCGGGATGGCCCTGCACGGGGGTGTCATCCCGGCTTGTGCGACCTTCTTCGCCTTTTCCGATTACATGAAACCGGCCCTCCGGGTCTGCGCCCTGATGCAGCAACCGGTCATTTTCATCTGGACCCACGATGCGTTCCGGGTAGGGGAGGACGGCCCGACCCATCAGCCCGTGGAGCAGGAGGCCCAGCTCCGCTTGCTCGAACAATTGCGGAATCACCACGACAAACCTTCCCTGCTGGCGCTCCGTCCGGCGGATGGTGCCGAAACGGTCGCCTGCTGGCGAATGGCGATACAACGGGCGGACGGCCCGACCGGCCTGGTCCTTTCCAGGCAAGCCGTCCGGGACCTGCCGGGACCTGACCGGCGCCACCAGGCCGACCAGGCCGGCCGCGGTGCCTATGTCGTCCTGGATCCGCCGGGAAAACCGGATGCCGTCCTCGTCGGCAATGGATCCGAAGTGGCTACCCTGGTCGCCGGGGCCGCCCTGCTCGCTTCGGAACACCAGGTGCAGGTCCGGGTCGTTTCCGCTCCTTCCGAAGGCTTGTTCCGGCAACAATCCGGAAAATATCAGCGGTCCGTCCTACCGGGAAATATCCCGACGTTCGGACTGACGGCCGGATTGCCGGTCACCCTGCAGGGGCTCGTCGGCCCCAGGGGTAAGGTCTGGGGGCTTTCCCATTTCGGCTATTCCGCTCCCTATCAGGTGCTGGACGAAAAATTCGGGTTCACTGCGGAACATGTCGCCCGGCAGGTGCTTGCCCTGCTCCGGCGGTAAATGGATCCGGCCGGCCTGCCCTCGACCGAGATAGCTGGCCCCTACATGGCCGGCCGGTGTGACCCACCCGCCGGATCACCAGGCTTGGAAGGGGAGTCCCGTCGCGAAAGGAATCGCATGTTCCAAATCCAGGGACGCGCTGTAGATATTGTCCTCCTCCGGTTCCAGCACGAAGCCCCGGCTCCGGAACATGGTGATCATGTGGGCATTGGAGCGCAGGACGGAGGCGACGATTTTCCGGATTCCCTTGTCCCTGGCAATTTCCAGCATGTAGTCGAACATCCTGCTGCCGAGTCCCATGTGTTGCCAGGGATCGGCGACGAGGATGGCGAATTCCGCCGTTTCTCCCCAGGCGTCCGCAATGATGCGGGTGACGCCGATCATCCTTTTCTCGCCTTGTTCCTCCAATTCCGCCACCAGCGCCATTTCCCGGTCGTAATCGATGTGGGTCATCCGGGTCAGGAAGTCGTGGGTGAGTTTGGGTACGTACCCGAAGAAGCGGAAATAGAGGGACTGGTCCGACAAGGTCTTCAGCATGGCGGCCTCCATCGGTTCGTCCTCCGGGCGGATCGGCCGCAAGAGGACCTCCCGGCCATCCTGGAGGGGGAGCCGGCGGGCATATTTTTCCGGATAAGGGGAAATGACCAGGTGCTGGAAGGGCCTTTCCTTTCGGCGGGGTTGGAAATCGTCGAGCAAGATCCTGGCATCGAGGACGATGCCGCCATGTTCGTCCATCAGCAGGGGGTTGATATCCATTTCCGCCACTTCGGGGAAATCCATGAGCACATACGCGAACTTGACCAGGTAGAACGCCAGTTCCTCGAGGTCGACCGGTGGAATGCCACGGAAACCCTTGAGTTGTTCGTAAATGCGGGTGCCGCTGAGGAGGTGCCTGGCCAGGGCCATATTGAGCGGGGGCAGCGCAAAGTTGGTATCCCGGATCACTTCCACGGCCACCCCGCCTTGTCCGAAGACCAACAGCGGCCCGAAGATGGGATCTCGCTTGGCGCCGACCAGCAGTTCGAACCGTTTCTTGTACATGCGCTCGACGAGCACTCCCAGGATATTGGCATCGGGGCGGTGGGACCGGACGCGCCCGACGATCTCCTGGTAGCCGGACTCCACGGCCGGCCGGTCCGGGAGCTGGAGCAGGACACCGCCGACGTCGGTCTTGTGCAGGGCATCCGGGGATACGATCTTGAGGACGACGGGGTAGCCCAGCCGGTCGGCCAGTTCCCCCGCTTCGCGGGGGGAGCGCGCCAGGCCGTTCCGTCCGGTCGGCAGGTCATAGCAGGACAGGAGTTCCTTGGCCTCGTGTTCCAGCAGGTACCGACGGTTTTCCGTCAGGGCCGTGCGGATGATGTGCCAAGCTTCGTCCCGACGGGGCACGAATCGTTTGGGGGCTTCCGGAGGTGTTTCGTACAGGAGTTCCAGGTTGCGGGAATATTGCCACATCTGCAGGAACACATCGACGGCACTCTCGGGATAGCGATAGTTCGGCACCTGGCCGGTTTCCAGGATTTCCCGCGCCTCCCATACATCGCGTTCCCCCATCCAGGCGGCGAGGAGCGGTTTTGTGCTGTGGCGGGCGAGGGTGGCGAGTGCGGCGGCGGTACCGGTGGGATCGGTCACGGTCTGGGTGGTCAGGATGGTGAGGATACCGTCGACGCCGTCATCCGCCAGGCAGACCTCCAGGGCTTGGCGGTAGGCTTCGGCGGAAGCGTCCCCGAGTACATCGACCGGGTTGCCATGGCTCCAGGCGGCCGGCAGGACCTTTTCGAGTGCGGCCAGGCTTTTGTCCGACAAGCGGGCCAGGCGGCCGCCACGGGTGGACAGGTAATCCGTGGCCAGGACACCCGGACCTCCGGCATTGGTGACGATGGCCAGCCGGTTGCCACGGGGGCGGGGTTGCATGGCCAATGCCTGGGCACAGCCGAACAGTTGGGAGATGGTCTCGACCCGGATGCAACCTGCCCGTTGGAAGGCCGCATCGAAAGCGGCGTCGTTTCCGGCCAACGTGCCGGTATGGGACAAGGCGGCTTTGCCGCCTTCCTGGCTCTTGCCGGCTTTCAGGATGATGATGGGTTTGGAGCGGGCGAAAGCCCGGGCGGCACTCATGAATTTCCGGGCATCGGTCAGCGATTCCATGTAGATCAGGATGGAATCCGTGTCCGGGTCCATGCCGAAGTAATCGATCAGCTCGGCAAACCCGATGTCCACCATGGAACCGATGGAGACGAAATGGCTGAAGCCGACATGTTGCTCGCAGGCCCAGTCCAGGATGGAGGAACAGAGGGCGCCGCTCTGGGAAATGAAGGCGATGTTTCCCGGCAAGGCCATGCGGTTGGCAAAGGTGGCGTTCATCTTCAGGCCGGGATTGATGATGCCGAGGCAGTTGGGGCCGATGATCCGCATGCCGTACCGGCGGCCGGTCTCCAGGATGCGGGTTACCAGGGCTTCCCCTTCCTGACCGGCTTCCACGAAGCCCGCCGAGATGATGACCAGTCCCCCGACGCCGGCCCGGCCGCAGGCCTCCGCCACTTCGGGTACGACCGGTGCGGGCAAGACCAATACCGCCAGGTCGACCGGCTCCGGTACGGCCTCGATGTGGGGATAGGCTTTCTTGCCCAGGATTTCGCCCGCTTTCGGGTGGATCGGGTAGAGGTTGCCGCTGTAACCGGCGGAAAGCAGGTTCCGGAAGAGGGAGTGCCCCACGGAATTTTCCTTGGTGGAGGCACCGATGACGGCGATGCTGGCCGGCTGGAAGATCTTGTCGAGTTGGTGTACCATGATAACGGTGGGTGGTGTCTTGTTTGTGCGGCAAAACTATTTCCGCACCGGACGGGGCGGGGTGATTATTATCAGGACCCGGAGAAAGAAAAATCAAGCCGGAAGGAGGATCCGCTTGCCTAGGTTGCCGGAGCGTACGGAAAGCGCGGGGATCGGACAAAAAAAAAGGAACGTCGGCAGGGACCGACATTCCTTTTTTGCGGAGTGCGCTTCGTATCAGAGCGCGCCGCTGTCTTCGATGACGACCCGTTGGGCGGTGGCGCCGCTACGGCTGCCGACGGCCTCCATTTTCCGGACCACCTCATAGCCTTCCAGTACTTGTCCGAAGACGACGT
This sequence comes from uncultured Saprospiraceae bacterium, assembly GCA_964573725.1. GTDB lineage: Bacteria > Bacteroidota > Bacteroidia > Chitinophagales > Saprospiraceae > UBA6168. The sequence continues at coordinate 88,255 of CAZNLJ010000015.1, read as the reverse complement.
GCTTGCCGTTCAGCCAAGGGGTTTGGACGGTGCAGATGAAGAATTGGGAGCCGTTGGTGTTCGGACCCGCATTGGCCATGGAAAGGATGCCCGGGCCGGCATGGATCCCCGCCTTGCCGACGAAGGATTCGTCGTTGAAACGGGCGCCGTAGATGGATTCCCCGCCGGTGCCGTTGCCGTTGGTAAAGTCACCTCCCTGGCACATGAACTGCGGGATGATCCGGTGGAAGGCGCTGCCTTTGAAGTGGAGCGGTTTGCCGGATTTGCCGGTTCCTTTCTCCCCGGTGCAGAGCGCCCGGAAATTTTCGGCCGTTTGCGGGACGGCGTCCTGGAACAGCTCGAAAACAATCCTTCCGGCTGCCTGTCCGCCGATGCTGATATCAAAGAACACTTTCGGATTGGCCGGATTAGTTGCGATGGGTGGCGTGTACGTATCCATGGTCTGTGCGTTAAGTGAAGCTGCCCCGAGTACAAGCCCGACGAGGATGCCTGCGACAAGGGAAATACTTACTTTTTTCATGAAAAAATTGTTTTAGTATGAAAATGAATGGTTTGGAGGAATCTTACCGGCGGGTTTCCCCGGGTGTCGCCGGCGGATGGGCGGCCCGGCCGTTTCCGGCTGCAATGTTAACGTATTTTTCGTAAATCGATTGCCCGGAACCCCGACGTTCCGTCCCGGAAATACCGCAACGGTCATCCGCCCCGGCGCCCGGCGATCCGATCCCACAGTCCGGCGGCGAGTTCGTTGATGTCCGGGGAAACCCGGAAACCGAGCAGTCCCAGGCCGAAGAGCAGGGCGAATCCTCCGGAGCGGAGAAGCAGGTCGGCGAAGGGCAGCCCGGTGCCCGGGACCAGCGAGGCCGGCAAATAGGCGGCCGCGGAGAGCCCAAGTACGGCAAGTGTCCGCCAGTCAAACGGCTGCATGCCGAACTTGACGCGGATGAGCACCAGCTTGGCCAGGTTGAAGAAGGCCAGGGACAGGATGGTGGCCACGCCGACCCCGGTGATGCCGAGGGCGGGTACCAGCCATAGGTTCGCCGTCACATGGATGACGGAGGTCATGCCGATGAAATACAGGTTGTACCGGTAATGGCTGGAATAGCTGATGATCTCACTGTTGACACCGGTGGCCATGTCCAGTAGCCGGGCGATACCCAGCAAGCCGACGACCGCTTTGCCGGCCGAATAGCTTTCGCCGTTGGGCATGATGGCGTACAACGGGTCGATGCCGATCCAGATGGCCAGGAAAACCCCGACTCCGGCAATCAGCTGGTTGAGGCTTGATTTGCGGTAAAGGACGGCGATCTCCGCCAGGTCGCCTTGTTTCCACTTTTCCGCAAGCAGGGGCGCACTGATCTTGGAGATGGCCTTGCGCGGAACGTCGACGATGTTGCTGATGAAATAGGCGATGACAAAAACCCCCGTACTCCGCAAGGTGGTCATCGTGCCTACCATCACGATGTTGATGATTTCGGAGGAGAGCCGGCTGCCCAGTCCGCCGAGGAACCCGAACAGCATGTAGCGGCCCATCTCGCTGATCGTGTTCCGGTCGAGCAGGCGGCGGTCCGGGCGGAAATGCAACTGGCCGAGGGAATGCAGGTATCCGGCCTGCAAAAGGGCGATGCCGAGATACACCGCCAGGATGCCCCGGAACAAACCGTCCAGCCCGAGCAATTGGAACTGGTAGGCGACCACCAGTAAAGGGATCCCGATCTTGGGCAGGAATTCGTTGATGGCGGACGGGACGACGATCCGATGGAAATTGGAGGCGTATCCTGTGAAAAGGTTGCCAAAGGAAGTGACCAGGGTCAGCGCCGGAATCACCCATAGGTAGGCCAGGTAAAGCTCCGATTGGTCTTTTGCCCCGAAGTACAAGGCCAAGGGCTCGCGGGCCAGCAGGTAAGTTCCCAGCAGCAGGAGATTGCCGACCGTCAGGATGGCCGTCAACAGGAACAGGAAGCCGTGGTGGCGTTCCTGCTCGTTCCGGAAGTAAGGGAAAAAACGGATGATGAGCTCCGAACTTCCCAAGAAGGTCAGCAGGGTCAGGAGGTTGGCGGACTCCCGTACATAATTGATGATGCCGATTTCCTCCTTCGCCAGGAAAGCCGGATAAACCCAAAGTGTATTGACGGCACCCAGCGCCACACCGATGTAGGTGACGATGCTCTGCCGGATACCTTGCCGCTTGACAACGCCCATAGGTTACGGATGGTGTTTGGTATGCCGGGTGTACACAGCTGCCTGCCGATCCGCCGGACGGATGGGTAGGCGCCTGTGCCGGCGGCCAAATTAGCACATTTCCCACCCAACTGGCAACGCGGTCCCCAACCGGCCGACTTACCGGCGAATTTAAGCAACAGATAAAAAAAATATATGTGGCGTTTTGAAAGTATTGCCTGGCCGTTACTTATTTTTGTACCTGCGGAATCGAACCACACCGCCTCAACGCCATGCCGAAGCTGATTGATATTTCCGTGCCCATCCAACCGGGCATGCCCCTCTGGCCGGACAGCGAGCCGCTGGAGGTCCGGCAATTGGCCCGTCTTTCGGACGGGGACATCGCCAACATCACCGGCTTGTATACCGGCAGTCACACGGGTACCCACATCGACGCCCCCCTCCATTTCATCGACGGGGGAAAGACCACGGAGGAGATTCCCCTGGAAACGCTGGTCGGAACCTGCCAGGTCCTGGATATGCGCGGCAAACGGCATATCTCCGCCGAGGACCTCGTGGAGGCCGGAATTTTTCCCCATGTGGACAAACTGCTGTTCAAGACGGATAATTCCCGCCTTTGGGCGCAGCCCACCCACCCTTTCCACCACGATTTCTGCGCCCTGACCCTCGATGCCGCCGAGTGGGTCGTCGAACAGAAAATCCGGCTTGTCGGTATCGATTATCTTTCCATCCAGCGTTTTCACGATCCCTTCGATACGCATGTGGAATTGTTGCGGTCGGAAGTGGTCATTCTCGAGGGTTTGGATCTCCGCTTCGTCGAGCCGAACATCTACAAGCTGATCTGCCTGCCGCTGAAGGTCCGTTCCGTGGAAGGGATGATGGCCCGTGCCGTGTTGGAGACCATCTGACCCGTCCGTCTCTCCGTTCTTGCCTACTCTTTCCGATCCAAGAAAGCCTGCCAGGCCTCCGGGGTGTCGAGGTCCAGCGCGCCGTCCTCGAAAGGGACGCATCGCACCAGGTGTCGCTGTTCGCGCAACAGCTTCCGGGCACCGGCGGGGCCGGACAGTTGGCACAAGGTATCGAACCATTCCCTTCCGAAAACGGCGGGCGGCCCCGGGAATCCGCCGTACCGGCAGGCGGAGATGGCATCGGGTGCCGGCGCGGCGAGCTCGTGCAAGGTCCGCAGGAGGGCCGTGGTCAGCAAGGGCTGGTCGGACAAGGTGACGAGGGCGCCGGTGCATGCCGGTGCGACCGACCGCAACCTGCCCACGCCGACGGCTATGCTGCCTCCCATACCGGCCGCCCAGTCCGGGTTGAACACCGCTTCCACCCCGAGCGGGGCCAATACGGGCGACAGCTGTTCCGCGTAGGCTCCTATCACCACGACCACCGGTGCATAGCCTGCGGCCGCCACCTTCCGCACGATGGCCTCCACCAGGGTTTCCTCCCCGATCCGGAGGAGCTGCTTGCAACGGCCCATCCGGCTGGAACTTCCGGCCGCCAGGATGACCGCGCCCATTCCGGACGCAAACGGAAAATCTTTCTGCATAGCGCGCACAGGTCGGGATGATGAATCCCTTTTGGGGTGAATTTCTGAAAAAAAAGAGATCGACCCAACCATTTGCCGGCCAGGACGCTCTTTTTTGCATAAGCATCGGTCCTCCTTTCTACCGATGAGGGTATATTCCGACGTTCCTGTCTTGCAAATGATACATCCGGATCCCTACCATACCGAAGCTTTTCTTGTCCAGGCCTGCCTCCGGAACGACCCGGCTGCACAGTTCCGCTTGTACGAACGATACAAGCGGGCGATGTATACCCTGTCCTACCGGATCATGGGCAACTTCGAGGATGCGGAGGACGTCTTGCAGGAAGCGTTTGTGAAAGTGTTCCGGGGCTTGTCCGGATACCGGGGGGATGCCACCCTGGGTGCCTGGATCAAGACCATCGTCGTGCGGACGGCTTACAACCAACTGAAGAAAAAAAGGTTGTTTACGGAAGACCTGGGACAGGCACCGTCGGTCGGCACCGTCGATTGGGGGCACGACCTGGACGCGGAATACCTGGAGCAGGCGATCGCCGCCTTGCCGGACGGATACCGGATGGTTTTCACGTTGACGGAAATAGAAGGCTACACCCACAAGGAAGTCGGTACGCTGCTGGGCATCACGGAAGGGACGTCCAAGTCGCAGCTTTTTCATGCCAAGCAACGGTTGCGGTCGGTATTGTCCGACCTCGCCGATGATGGCCGCCGATAAACGGATACCATGCAGGAATTGAACAAGGACACCTTACGTCGATCCCTGGCGGCCCTCCCGCAGCGGGATCCCCCGGATGCGACGTGGACCGGGATCCAGGCCCGCTTGGCGGCCGGTCCCTGGTCGGACCTGCCCCGGCACGACCCGCCCGCCCGGGTCTGGGAGAATGTCCGGCGGCAATTGGAGGGGGAGGAACACCGGGCGGTGCGGCTTCCGGTGCGCCGGTGGACCGCCGCCGCCGCTGTGCTGGCGGTCTTGTCCGCCGCCGGATACCTGTTCCGCCTGCCATCGGCCATCGTTCCGGATACCGACCGGATCGCTTATTCGCAAACGACGGTGGACCCGCGCCTGCTGGCACGCGACTGGCTGGCGGACGACGCGGCTTTCGATGCCTTCGATACCCTGTGCGCGCATCGCAGCTACGTTTGCGGACAACCCGTTTTCCAACAGCTGCAAGCGGAATTGGCGGAGCTCGCCATGGCCAGGGACGAACTCCAGCAGGCGCTCGGCACCTACGGACAGTCCGCCGACCTCATCCGCCAAATCAAGGTGATTGAATTGGAACGTACCGGCATCCTGAAGAAAATGATGGCGATGCTCATCTGACCGGCTCATCTGCGCCCGCCGGTCTCCGACCTCGGGCGACGGATGCCAAAACCCTATCGACGCATGATACAGTACCTGATCACATGCGGAACCATCTGCTGGATGCTGATGGCCTTCCACATCCAGGGCCAGACCACTTTCCAGGTGGTGACCCGGACCATCGAGAAAACCATTCCCTACGATGCGGGCAATGAGCTCAACATAGAAGGGGAAAAAGCGGAAATCTACGTGGAGAGCTGGTCCCGCCGGGAGGTGAAGGTGTCGGTGGAGTTGGTCGCCCGGCACCCGGATCGGGAAACCGCCCGCAAAGCCCTGGATGACATGGAATTTTCCGCCACCCGCCACGGTGACAAACTGTATTTCCGGAATTACTTCCGGCCCAGCTCCGGGCTTGCCGAAGCGGTGGAACGGAAAGCCGTCTACACCGTCACCCTTCCGGCCGATTGCCCGGTCTACCTGAAGAACAACTTCGGCATCACCCAGGTCAACGACCTGGAGAACCGCTTGCGGATCCAATCGGAGTTCTCCCAGGTCCGGCTCGAGAACCTCCGCGGCGTCGTCGGATTGGAGACCCGCTTCGGGGATGTCACCGGTCGTAACATCGACGGGACGGTCACTGTCCGGGCCCGGCGTTCCGACCTGACTTTCCATGACATCAAGGGAACCTGGGACCTGTTCACCCAGTACGGCATCACCAAGATCTTCACCAATACCGCGGCGGACCTGTTGCGCATGCATGTCGAGGGGGAAAAGGCGGACGTCTATTTCTTCGACCCGCAGCCGGGGGCATCCGGCTATACCTTGCTGGCACATTATGGCAATATCTCTGTTCCGCAGAACCTGAAATTCAATTTCCTGGAAAATACGGACCAGCTTAAGAAGGCGGTTTTTTCGACCCGGATGGGTCAATCGAACATCTCCGTCAAAATTTCCTTCGGAGACATCACCATCAAGCATCCGTGAACGGGGCCGCCGCCTCAATTCCGGTCCTGCCGCTGTGCTTCCAGGTCCCGGACTATCATGCGGGCCGTCCGCCCGGATGCCTGTGCCGGCCCCAGCAGCGAACGGATTTCCGCATATCCCGCCGATACGGCTTCCCGTACCGCCGGCCGGAACAAGTCCCGGAGCGCCGCATCCAGTTGGTCCGCCGTACATGCCGATTGGATGAGTTCGCGCACCAGGTCCCTGCCGAGGACCAGGTTGACCAGGGAAATATGTCGCAGGGAAGGATTCACCAAGCGCCGGGCCAACCAATAGGATATCCTGCCGCCCTTGTAACAGACCACCTGGGGGACACCGGACAGCGCCGTCTCCAGGGTGGCCGTCCCGGAGGTGACCAATGCCGCCGTCGCCTCCCGCAAGAGTCCGTAGGTCTGGTCGTATACGACCGTCACCGGACTGTCCTCACCCAGTAGCTGGGCATACAGCTGCTTCGGTACGGCCGGTGCCGCCGCCACTACAAAGTGCCAGGAGTCGTGTTTCTGCGCCACCTGGGCCATGACGGGCAGCATCCGCCGGATCTCCTGGACCCGGCTTCCGGGCAGCAACGCCACGACCGGCCGGGCACCTTTCGGGGCGGCTCCACGCCCCGGTGCCGGTGCGGCGATCGTTTCCAACAAGGGATGTCCGACGTAATGGACATTGACCCCGTGTGCCGAATAAAAGTCCGTCTCGAACGGCAGGATGGAGAAAAGCAGGCGGACATGGTCGCGTATGATGCGGACCCGGCTGCTGTGCCAGGCCCAAAGTTGCGGCGAAATGTAATAGTACACCCGATATCCCTGCCTTTGCGCCCAGCGCGCCATCCGGAGGTTGAATCCCGGATAATCGATCAGTATCAAGGCATCCGGACCGAAATCGCCGATCTCCCGCCGGCATGTCCGGAAGTTGCGCATGATCTGCGGCAAATGGCGGACCACCTCCACAAAGCCCATGTACGCTAGCTCCCGGTAATGTTTCGTCAGGTTCGCGCCTGCCGCCGCCATCCGCTCCCCGCCCCAGCAACGGATGTCGGCATCTTCATCCGCTGTCCGTAAAGCTTCTACCAGTCGGGCGCCGTGCAGGTCGCCGGAGGCCTCCCCCGCAAGGATAAAATATCGCATAGCATGCTTGAGATGAAGTCAGGTTTGTCGGAAATCGGCTGCCAAAGACATCCTTTCCCGCAGTCTGTATGGTTTCGAACGGTGACCGCCGTGCCGGCCCGGCCATCGCCGGCACCCGGCTTGGTCGGGTGCCCTTATCCGGACGGATTCCGCGTCGGGTCAGCCGCCAGTAAGTTTCGTATCTCCTGTTTTTCCGCCGCGGTGATTTCCTGCCAGCCCCTGTCCTGCAGGCCCATCTCGATGGAATAAAACAGGTTCAGGTGGGGGCGGATGCCCTTTTCGAGCAACCGGTCCCTGATTTCCCGGTAATCGGACGCCAGCAGTTCCTCCACGGAACAGATGCCGATCTCCTGCATGACCCGGACCATGTAAGGGCCGAAATTTCTTAGCGTGGTCAAACTTTGCATACGGATGCTTTCGGTTTGCCGGGAAAGGATCCGCCGCCGACTTCCCGCTTGCCTGTGGTGGCGTCCGACCTGCCTTCCCGTTGACAGGGAAATCCCGCGGCCGATTGGCCAGGGGAGATCTTTCAAATGGTCCGACCCCTTAAAATTACAAGTCTTTGCCATTCCGGCCAAAAGATTTGTCGATACGCGGCGGACAAGCGGGGGCTGACTTTTCTCAGTACGGGATGCCAAGGTTCGGAATTTGTGGTACTTTGGCGTCCGCATCGCTCGCCCGCCGCTGGCCGGCCGCTGCGGAAAGCGGCGGAACGGCGGCTCCGGGCTCCGCTCCGCCATTCACGACCAAACAACAAAGACGATCATGCCGACACAAGCGGTGAATTATGCTACCTACCTGCGTTTGGACCGGATACTGAACGCCCAGGAGCCGGAAAGCGACCGGCATGGGTCGCCGGCGCACGACGAGATGCTCTTCATTGTCATCCATCAGACGTATGAGCTGTGGTTCAAACAGATCCTCTTCGAAGTGGAGGCGATCCTGGCCACGATGGGACAGACGGTGATTCCGGACAATTCCCCGGACCTGCAGACCATTGTGCACCGGTTGAACCGGATCTGTGTCATCCTTCGGGTGGCCGTCCACCAAATCGACATCCTGGAGACCATGACCCCCATGGACTTCCTGGATTTCCGCGATTTCCTGCGCCCTGCATCCGGTTTCCAAAGTCTGCAATTCAAGTTGCTGGAGGCCCGCCTGGGTCTGCAATTCGACGAAAGGTTCGGGAAGGAACATTACCTGTCCCAACTGAAACCGGAGGAAGTGGCCGTCCTGCAAACGGCCGATAGCCGCCAGTCCTTGTTGGAACAGGTGGCGACCTGGCTGGAGAGGATGCCTTTCTTCGACGATCCCGCCTGTTGGCCATCCTACCCGGCACCGGCCGGGGAAGGTGCCGTCCATCCGTTTTGGTTCCGGTACCGGGATAGCTATGCGAACGGTCTTCAGGAGCGGGAGCGCGGAAACCTGGCGGAATTCGACCGGATTTTCCTCGCCGATGCCTCCGAGGGTCGACGCTTGTCGCCCAAGGCATGCCGGGCAGCGCTGTTCATCCTGCTTTACCGGGGTTATCCGATGTTACAGATGCCCTTCCAGTTGTTGAATTTTCTGCTGGAGATCGACGAGTTGCTTTCGACCTGGCGGTATCGGCACATGAACATGGTGCACCGGATGATCGGGACCCGGGTGGGGACAGGCGGTTCTTCCGGTCAGGAATACCTGCGTGCCGCCCTGGACAAGCATTATATTTTCCGGGAGGTGGCCGCCCTGAACAGCTTTCTCATCGAGCGGAGGAACCTGCCGACCCTGTCGGCGAGATTGGCGTCCCAGCTCGGCTTCTCGTCGTAACGCGGCGCTACAGTACGTATTTTCCGAATACGGCAAGCCAGGCGACGACCCAGGCGGTGGTGGCCAAGACGATGCCGCGGACCGCTTGCCGCCGGTAATGTTGCTGCGACCGGTTGAGCAGCCAGGCATTGGTGGCGATACCGATGATGCTGCAGGTACGCTCCCGGAAATAAGGGGAAAACCGGGCGGTGGGCAGCAGACCGGACAGTTCCAGCAGGTGATAGGCACCGTACAGGAGGGCGAACACCAGGACAGGCATCAGGATTCCCCCAAGCAGGCCGTTCATCAGCGTGTCTTTTTCCATCCATTTCATGCTTTCGGGTATTTAGGTGGCTAGGCGGGCTACCTCGTGTGCCGGACCTCGGACTCCCCGACGCCATCCGGGGGCTGTTCCGTGGCCTCCAGCGCCCGAAGCGGCGGAATGGCCGGATAGCGGGTCAGGTCATGGCCGGAAGGGACGACGGAAATGAAACCTTGCTCCAGGGCGTGGATATCCGTGTCCTCGCCGCTGTCCTCGTTCAGGAAATCGCCGGTCAGCCAGTAGTATTTCTGACCGCGCGGATCTACGGATTCCACATAGCGTTCGATCCACCTGGCTTCGGCCTGCCGGCAGATGCGAATCCCCTTTATCTCTTCTCGCTTGATGTTCGGGATGTTGACATTCAACAATTTGCAATGGTCCAACCCATGGCGGAGCACATGTTTCATGATGCGCCGGATGAAAGGCTTGGCCGCCTCGAAATCCGCATCCCAGGCATAATCCAGCAGGGAGAACCCAATGGAGTCTATCCCTTCGAGGGAGGCCTCCATCGCGGCGGACATCGTCCCGGAGTACAGGATGTTGAGCGAGGCATTGGACCCGTGATTGATGCCGGAGACGCACAGGTCGGCCTCCCGTTGGTGGAGGATGATGTGTTTGGCCAGTTTGACACAATCCACCGGGGTGCCGCTGCACTCCCAGGCCTCGACCTTTTCGAACAGGTCCACTTTCCGGAGCCGCAGCGGGTCTTTGAGGGTGATGGCATGTCCTTGCCCGGACTGGGGCGAATCCGGAGCCACGACAATCACCTCACCGAGTTCGGTGGCGACATCGAGCAAGGCCTTCAGTCCCGGGGCGTTGATGCCGTCGTCATTGGTCAGCAGAATCAGCGGCTTGTAATCCATACGGGGAAAAGATGTTTTTCAGTGGCAAAGCTAACCGCTTTCCGGGGAAATCAGGCCATGCGGTCCCGGAATCTGTGTACCGGGTGTCCGGAAAAGGGTAGCGCCGCCGCGAGGAACGTCCCCGCCTCACCGGCGGACGGCAAGCGGCTCATCGGAAGACCCGGACCTTCCGGAGCAGCGCGCGGATGTCCGATTCGGCGGCTGCGCTTTTTTCGGCCGACCAGGAAAGCAGCCGGCCCATATCGGCGAGGAGGACCGGCAGGTTGTCCTCGATGCTCCGGATATGGAAGTAGAGGCGGCCGGTGCGCCGTTCGAGGAAATCGGCGGGTTCGACCACCCATTCGTGCCGGACGGAGAATTGCAATTCCGCGCGAAGCAAACGGGTCTCCGGATGGGGGGAATCGAAGGTGGGCATATCCGACAGGACAAGCGGGGTGTCGGGACCGTAATTCTCCAGGAGGTAATCCGTGTAGAAATCGGGGAGGTTTTCCGATTCGACCCGTGTCCGGATATCCGCGCGGAGTCGCGACAGGGCGGTGCTCGTCAAGGGGTCGCCGGCCACGAGCGGCAGGCGGTGGGTCCGGCAAGGTTGGAAGGCTCCGAGGCCTTCGGCTTTCCGTTTTTGCATGACGAGGTCCACGACGCGGGCCGCCATTTTCCGGTAGCCGGTCAATTTGCCGCCGGCGATGGAGATGAGGCCGGTCGGGGATTGGAAAATCTCGTCCTTGCGGGACATTTCGCCGGCGGATTTCCCGGCTTCGTAAATCAAGGGGCGCAAGCCGGCCCAGGTGCTTTCCACATCGGCGGGTGTCAGCCGAACGGAGGGGAACATCCGGTTGGTACCTGCCAGCAGGTAGGCGACGTCATCGGCGTCGGCGAATACCTGGTCCGGGTCGCCATCGTACGGCGTGTCGGTGGTACCGATATAGGTGGTCCGGTGGCGGGGAATGGCGAAGAGCATCCTGCCGTCGGCTACATCGAAGTAAACAGCCTGTTTGATGGGCAAGCGTTCGCGGGCGACGACCAGGTGGACCCCTTTGGAGAGGAAAATCTGTTTGCCTTCGCGGGAACCGTCCTTTTCGCGCAGCCGGTCCACCCAAGGGCCCGCCGCACTGACGATATGGGTGGCGTCCACGGCATGGAGGGAGCCGTCGGTGATATCCCTGAAGTCCACCCCTTGCACTGTCCCGTCCGATTGGTAGCGGAAGGAAAGGACCTCGGCGTAGTTGAGGCAACCGGCGCCCAGGCGGACGGCGGCCTTGACCAGTTCGATGGTGAGCCGGGCATCGTCGGTGCGGTATTCCGCATAAAAACCGCCGCCCCGGAGGCCGTCCGGATGCAGGAGCGGTTCCTGGGCGAGGGTCGTCCTGCGGTCGAACATCCGCCGGCGGTCTTCCGGGCGGACACCGGCGAGCCGGTCGTACAACCACAGCCCGAAGGCCGTGGAATGTTTGCCGAAGGTGCCGTCCCGAAAGATGGGCAGCAACATCTTTTCGGCCTTGACCAGGTGGGGCGCCAGGTGGTGGACGATGGCGCGTTCCTGGCCGACTTCCCGTACCAACTTGAATTCCAGCTGTTTCAAATAGCGCAATCCGCCATGGATCAATTTTGTAGATTTGCTGCTGGTGCCGGCGGCGAAATCGGTCTTTTCCAGGAGGAGGACTTTCAGGCCGCGGGCGGCGGCATCCAGGGCGATGCCGGCACCGGTGATGCCGCCACCGATGACGAGGAGGTCGAACCGTTCGGCCGGGAGGTCCCGGCGGGTGGCATTGCGATGGGTAGTTACCATAGGTGCGGGCGAGAGGCCTTTGTCTTTGATGGATACGCTCGAAGATCCGCTGCGGCGCTTTTGCAAGCCGGTGGCGGTCGATTGGTATAACGTTTCATTTCAATTCTTGTTCTCATGCAAAGCAGACGAAGTGGCGGGACGGACATCCTGGTCGCCGGGGAATATCTCCTGGACCTGATCAGCACCGAGTTCACCGATGATTTTGCCTTGGTTACCGCGTTCCGGCCGGTTGCCGGCGGAAGTCCGGCCAATTTGGGCGCCAACATGGCCCGCTTGGGGAACCGGACCCGCTTGGTCTGCACCTTGGGTGACGACCAGTTGGGCCATCACCTGCGGGCGGCGGTGGAGCGGCTGGGGGTGGATACCGGATACATTCGTCACAGCTCCCTGCCGACCAGCCTGGTCTTGGTCACCCGTTCCGAAAATGTGCCGCAATTCGAGGTATACCGGCAGGCGGACACCCAGCTATTACCCGACCAGCTGGGGCCGGCGCTGGCGGCCGAGGCCAGCATCTTCCACACCACCTGTTTCGCATTGAGCCGACCGCCCGCGCAGGAGACCCTCTTGTCGGCGGCCGAGGCCGCCGCCGCCGCGGGTCGCTCCGTGAGCATCGACCTCAATTATGCACGGAAGGTCTGGCCGGACCAGGAGGCTGCCCGGCAGGTGGTGGCCGCTTACTGCGGGCTGGGGGCCTTGGTCAAGGTGAGCGAGGTGGATTGGGAACGGTTGTACGGGACCCCCTTGCAAGCACCGGAAGCGGCATGCCGCCACTTCCTGTCCCTGGGGGCTTCGGTGGTCTGCCTGACCCTGGGGGGCGACGGTGCCTGGGTGGCGGAGGCAGACCAGCTCCATTTCCTGCCCGCCAGGCCGGTCAAGGTCGCGGACACCACCGGGGCGGGGGACGCGTTCTGGTCCGGCTTCCTGACGGCCTGGTTGGACGGCGCAGACCTCTTGTCCTGTGCCAAGGCCGCCCGGAATATGGCGGAACTCAAGATCGCTACCTTCGGAAGCCTGCCGGACCGCGTGGACAAAGGAATCCTTTATCGGGAAGGGTAGGGCATGCCGCCGGGCTCATCTTTTTTTCCTGGCGGACCATCCGGAAGGCCGGGGCAACAACGGACGGTCCATGAGGCTGCCGGCAGGGAAGGTGACCCCTCGGTCGAGTCGGTACATACCCATGGCAAGCAAGGTCCCGATCAGGCCGCCCCAATACACATCCGCCCAGAAATGCTGGATGAGATAGACCCGGGAAACGCCCACCAGCAGGGCGGTGAGAAAAAAAACGAAGGCCCGGAACACGCCGGGTCCGGATAGGATCGCCAGCAGGCCGTACAAGGCGAATGCCGCCGTCGTATGCCCGGAAGGAAAACTCGTCGCCCCCGTGTGCAGCTCGACGCCGGGGACGAGCTGCAGCTGTGTTTCCATGCCCATTTGCCGGAAAAAGGCCAGCGGCCGGTCGACCTGGAAGACGGCCTTCAATCCGGCGCTCACCAACAGCGCGGCGATGCCGGTCAATCCGACCAACACCGCCAACCGTACCCGATAGGCCAAAGCCGCCAAAGCGACCAGGACGAACAACCAAGCCTCCCCGAAACGTGTTATAAAGGGAAAGAATGAGTCCGCAGCCCCACTTCTTTCCCCATTGAAAAAAAGGATGGCAGCCATCCGGTCGGTTCGGATCCACAAGTAGCCACCAGCCACGAGAAAAACCGCCATGAGCAGAAAATAGGTCTTGTTACGCCGAAAGATTGCCGCCATCTGGATTTTTGTTTTAATTCCGGTAGGTTGGTGCCCCCGCACACCGGCCCGATCCCGCACCGACCTGCCGCCGTTCATCCGTCGCTACCTGCCTCCCGAGGGTGCCGCCCTTCCGGCAGGCAAGGCGGGAGGATCGCCATACGATGAAAACAACACTAAAAGTAGTCGATTCCAGGGAAGCCTTGCAGGCATTCGTCGAATTCCCCTTCACTTTGTACGGGAACCATCCATATTGGGTACCCCCGATCGTCCACGCGGAACGAAACACCTTATCCCCCGAAAAGAATCCCGCCTTTTCCCATTCCGAAGCCGTCCTGTATCTCGCCGAACGGAAGGGGGCGGTCGTCGGGCGGGTGGCCGGGATCATCAATCACTTGGAAACCGCCCACACGGCGGTGAAACAGGCGCGCTTCGGCTGGTTGGACTTCATAGACGACCCATCCGTGGCCGCCCTGTTGCTCGATGCGGTGGCGAACTGGGCGGCCGACCGACAATGTGAACAATTGAAAGGCCCCTACGGGTTCAACCAACTGGATCGAAATGGGATGCTGACCGAAGGTTTCGAGGCCATGGGCACCGCGAACACGGCGTACAATTATCCCTACTACCCGGAATACCTTCGAGGCTTAGGTTTCGAACCGGACCTTCGCTGGGTGGAATTGATGTTGCGCTTGCCGGCGAAATTCCCGGAAAGATATACCCATTTGTCCCGGTTGACCGCCGAGCGCTACGGCATGCGGGTCTTCCCGCCGAAAGGGAAGGGCGCATTGATCGGAATGACGGATGCCCTGTTCGACCTCCTGCTCGACACTTACCGGCATTTGCCCGGATTTGTGCCGCTGTCGGCGGACGAGCGGTATACTTATATCCGCCAATACCTCCGCATTCTCCGGATGGACCTGGTCCGGGTGGTGGTGGACGGCGACGACCGGCCCATCGGCTTCGGGGTCACGATGCCTTCGCTTTCGGAGGCCCTGCGGAAAGCCGGAGGGAAATTGTTCCCGACGGGCTTGTTCCACCTGGCCCTGGCCAAACGCTGGAACGACACGGCGGAACTCGCCCTGATCGGGGTCCGGGAGGAGTGGCGCAAGCGAGGGGTGCACGCCCTGATCTTTTCGGAAACCGGCAATGCCCTGGTCCGGTCGGGTATCCGTACGGTGCGGGTCAATCCGATGTTGGAGACAAATACCAATGTCCTTTCGCTGTGGAAGGACTTCGACCATGAGGTCTACAAACGGCGGATGACCTTCCGGAAGTCCCTTTGAGCGGGCTCCGCTCACACGGGATCCCTCCGGTCGTCCGGTTCCGGTTCGTTGGGGTCCTGCGACAACAGTTCCGGCGGCAGTTGTTTGGAGGTCCGAGCCCCGAGATTCCGTATTCTTTCCGCCCTGCCGATGAGGGTGTCCCCGAATTTCGTTGAATCGGAAAGTTTGTTGGAGGCGGCGGCCCAGGCATCCCGGGCCTGTTCCAACCGGTTGCCGACCTGTTTCAGGTCTTCCAGGAAGCTGACGAACTTATCGTATAGCAAGCCGCTTTGTCGGGCGATCTCCAGGACGTTGCGCTGCTGCTTGTCCTGCCGCCAGATATAGGAAACGGTGCGCAGGGTGGCCAGGAGGGTCGCGGAGGTGACCATGACGATGTTCTTGTCCAGCGCCTCCAGATACAGGTTGTTGTCCTGTTGGACGGCCAGGTTGAAGGCCGTATCGATGGGAACGAACATCAGCAGGTAATCCGGCGTGCCGACCTGGTAGAGCTGCTGGTAGTCTTTGCGTCCCAATTCGCGGAGGTGCTGGCGGACGCTCTGGACATGTTCCTGCAGGTGGCGTTTGCGTTGCGTTTCTTCGGTGGCCTGGAAATACCGTTCATAGGCGGTCAGGGAAACCTTGGCATCGATGATCAGTTGCCTTCCTTCCGGCAGGTGGATGATGCAATCGGGGCGTTGCGTGCTACCGGCTTCGTTTCGGAAGGATGCCTGGAGGCTGAAATGGATGTCCCGTTGCAGCCCCGCCTTTTCCAGGAGGCGTTCCAACTGCCATTCCCCCCAGTCTCCCTGGACCTTGCTGTCTCCCTTGAGGGCGGCCACCAGGTTGCGGGCATCCTCCCCCAACTGCTGGTTCAGTTGGGTCAGGATCTCCAGTTCCTTGCGGAGGGAGACCTTCTCCTTGGCCTCCGCGGACAGC
This sequence comes from uncultured Saprospiraceae bacterium, assembly GCA_964573725.1. GTDB lineage: Bacteria > Bacteroidota > Bacteroidia > Chitinophagales > Saprospiraceae > UBA6168. Next base: position 72,414 of record CAZNLJ010000015.1, on the reverse strand, counting down.
CGCTGTTCGATGTCTTGCCCGAATTCCCGGATCCGCTCCCGCAAGGGCTGGAGCAGCTCGTTCATCCGTTCGTGGTTGTGCGTCGTGAAAGTCCGGCTTTTCTCTTCCAGCAGGCGGTTGGCGGTTTGCTCGAAGACGGCGTGGGAACGTTCCTGCAGGAGACGCATCTCCTGCTCCCAGCCGTCCAACTTTTCCTGGAGGTAGCGGATGTCCCGTTCCTTTCCCGCGAGGTTTTTCAAGGCTTCCAGATGTTCCGCTTCCTTGTCGGACAAGGCCTTGCGCGTTTGTTCCAGCTGTGCCGACAGGTGCGAGAGCCGCTCCTGCCAGACGGAGGGTTGGTTGTCCCGTAGGTCTTCCATCCGCTGCTGCTGGAAGCGGCTCTTCGCCAGCAGCCAACCGATTCCGCCTCCGGCGATCAGTCCCAGCGCCAGGAACAAAAGCCCTGCATCTTGTACCTCCATGTGGTCGTTTTTTGGTGGGGACGGCCGGTATCTCCGTACCGGTGCATCCCTGGAAAACAAAAAGTTTCAGGCGTGCTTCGACAAACGCCAAAGTTACAAATTGTTTTAAAAATTCATCCTGTCGCTGAGGAGGCCGTCTAGTTGCCGCTCCGGCCCCGCCGGCATCTGCCCGGTGCGGGGTGGAAGAGACATTTTTTTGTAACTGGCGGGAATGGGTTATCTTTGACCATCGCATCGAACACTTTCCCCGATCCGGGCACAACGTACCGAACGGTGTCCGTGGAAGGGGGCAACACATGACCAAACACAATGAACGCCCGCCGTTTCGCCTTGCCGGCCCTGCTGTCCTGTCTGGTAGCGCCGCTCCTCGCACAAACCATCCTTCCGGAACCGACGGCCGGAACCGTCCGTCGGTACATGGCCGAACAACGGAAGGCATCCCGGGAAAGGTCCCTGGTCGCCGGGGTTCCCTTCCGCAGCATCGGACCTTCCGTATTCGGCGGCCGGGTCGCGGACCTGGACGTACACCCGGACGACCCCACGACCTTCCTGGTCGCCTACGCTTCCGGCGGCTTGTGGAAGACCGTCAACAACGGACAGTCCTTCGAACCGCTCTTCGACCGGGAAGCCGTCATGACCCTGGGGGATATCGCCGCGGATTGGGAGAACAACCGGATATGGGCCGGCACCGGAGAGGTGAACGCGAGCCGCTCCAGTTACGCCGGCGTGGGTATGTTCCTCAGCCGGGACGGCGGATCCACCTGGGAGCACAAAGGACTGGAGGAGTCCCACCACATCGGGCGGGTTGTCCTCCATCCCACCGATACCAACATCCTGTGGGTGGCCGTGCTCGGACACCTTTATTCCCCGAATCCGGAACGCGGGGTGTACAAGACCTCCGATGGCGGCCAAACCTGGCGTAAGGTCCTGTACATCAACGATACCACCGGAGTGGTCGATTTGCTGGCAGACCCTGCCGACCCCGCCGTCCTGTATGCGGCGGCCTGGACCCGCACCCGCACCGCCTGGAATTTCGTCGAGTCGGGTCAGGGATCCGGCATCTGGCGGAGCGCGGACGGCGGAGAATCCTGGACCCACCTGACCGACGAAGGTGCCGGATTTCCTGTGGGCACGGAGGTGGGCCGCATCGGTCTGGCCGCCGCAGCCCGCCCGGACGGGGCCTCCGTGATATATGCCGTGGTCGACAACCAATCGCTTCGGCCGGCCCCGGATTCGCCCGCCGCGGCGGCTGGTCTCAGCCGGGAACAACTGGCCGGCCTGTCGGCCCAGGATTTCCTGGCCTTGCCGGAGGAAACGCTCGACGCTTTCCTCAAGCAGAACCGCTATCCCCGGAAATACTCCGCCGCCGTCCTGAAGGCCCGGGTGCGGGAAGGCGCTTTCACGCCCGCCCTGATTGCCGACTACCTGGACAATGCGAACGACCGCTTGGTCAACACAGAAGTGGTCGGTGCGGAGGTCTACCGTTCCGAAAACGGCGGACGTACCTGGGTGCGGACCCACGCGGATTACCACGATGACCTTTTCTACTCCTACGGGTACTATTTCGGCCAGATACGGGTGGCCCCCGGTACTCCGGACCAACTGTACATCTTCGGGGTGCCGGTCATCACCTCCCGGGACGGCGGGGAAACCTGGACTTCGATCGACGGCGAAAATGTACACGGCGACCACCATGCCCTTTGGCTGAATCCCACCCGCCGGGGTCATCTGATCCTGGGCAACGACGGCGGCGTCAACATCAGCTACGACGACGGCCGGCATTGGGTCAAATGCAATACCCCGGCCGTCGGCCAATTCTACTACATCGCCGCCGACGGGGCCGTTCCCTACCAGGTCTACGGCGGGCTTCAGGACAACGGCGTCTGGATGGGCCCCTCCGATTACCGCGCCGGCACGTATTGGCAGGGTAGCGGCCATTACCCCTGGAAGTCCATCCTCGGCGGCGACGGTATGCAGGTGGCGGTGGATCCCCGCGACAACCGGACGGTTTACACCGGCTTCCAATTCGGGAATTATTTTCGGATCGATACGCAGACCGGCGAGCGCAGCCCGATTACCCCGCAACGGGACATCGGCGAGCCTCCCTTCCGTTGGAATTGGCAAACCCCTGTCCACCTGTCCCGGCATCAGCCCGATATCCTGTACATGGGCTCCCAACGGGTGCACCGCTCCTTCAACCAGGGGAAGGACTGGCAGGTCATCTCCCCCGACCTCACCTTGGGCGGCAAACCGGGCGATGTTCCGTTCGGGACGCTGACGACCCTCCATGAAAGCCCCCGCCGCTTCGGACTCTTGTATGCCGGCTCCGACGACGGCCTGATCCACGTGTCGAAGGACGGCGGATATTCCTGGTCCAGGATTTCGGACCAACTTCCGGCCGGTAAGTTCTGGGTGGCCCGTATCCAGGCTTCCGCCCACGCGGAGGGCCGGGTCTATGTGGCGCTCAACGGATACCGGCAGGACGATTTCCGGGCCCTGGTCTACCGCTCCGACGATTTCGGACAGACCTGGCAACGCATCGGCACCGACCTGCCCCTGGAACCTGTCAATGTCGTCAAGGAAGACCCGGTGCACCCCGACCTCATCTATATCGGTACGGACCATGGGGTGTACGCCTCCTTCGACCAAGGGAACACCACCATGGCCCTGGGCGCTGAGCTGCCGGCTGTGCCGGTGCACGACCTCGTGGTCCACCCGGCTTCGGGCGACCTCCTCATGGGTACCCACGGACGATCCGTTTACCAGGGGAATGTCTCCCTGCTGCAGCAACTCACCGACAGCATTCGTTCGGCGGACCTGACCCTTTTCCCATTGGAAAAAGTAGCCTACCGGGACCATTGGGGAAGTATCCGGGATGCCTGGTCCACGGAAGTGCGGGAACCGTCCATCCGCATCCCCGTCTTCTCCCCATCCGGCGGTCCGGCGACCTGGTCGGTCCGTGCAGGGGACCTGGTCCTCCACGAGGAGGATGTCCTGTTGGAACGGGGACTCAATTTCCTGGACTACAACGGGGTAATACGTGCGGAAGCCGCAGCGGCATACGCGGCCTCCCGACAGCCGACCGGGAAGAAAGGAAATCGGGTTGCCACGACGGTGGATGCCGGGGACAACGGGAAGCATTACCTCCGCAAAGGTACGCTGGAGGTGGTGGTGGAGCAGGCGGCGGGTATCAGCCGGTCCACCCGGCTGCAGGTAGAGTGAAAGGGAGGGCCGGCTACCGGGAACTTCCCGATGCCTTCAAGGCCTCGATCTGCCGGGCCATCTCCTCGGCTTCCTCCATCAGCCGGGCGTACCCTTTGATGTCACCGGCACGCTGGGTGTCACGGGCTTCCTCGAGTTTGCGGGCATATGCTTTTTCAAGCGCCTTGACGGGATCTTTCTTGAACAGTCCGAACATCATCCTTGATTTTGTGACCAGGGAACACGAAGGACATGTTTCCATCCGGCACGGCCGGTATATCCTGTCCCGGATCCCTGGAGAAGTGAGTCGGACATATAAATGCCGTTTCGATGTTTTTGTTTTCCATGGGTGAAAATCCAGGGCCACCGGAATCCGGGTTCCCGGCCGTCGCAAGGGGGCTTCCAGGGCCGGGGCCAATTGCCCGGACCCCGGGTCGGACCGGCCGACGGACACCGGTCACTTGCCGGAACACCTGGACAATCCCTCCCGACGGGTGATGCGGAATCCGTATAAATCGCTAATTTCACCGCCACGATGAGGGAGTCGGGCCCCTGCCGCCCATCGGCTGGGCAGGAAGCGGGGCCGGATTGAAATAAAGCGACTTCCTTGTCCGTTATCGTATGCATCAGACCAAAGACTTTATGAACCAATACCGCCCGTCCATGGACATCTCCTTTTTCGCGCGTCCTTCCGGTGGCCGATCTACGCGCCGGAGCGGCCGGAGGCTGCGGCTCTCCATGGCCTTGCTTACCTTGCTCGCCCTGCCGCTTTGGTGCGGCGCCCAAAAGACGACCGTGTATTCCGATGCCATGTCGGCCTTCAAACGCGGGGAGTCCCTTTTTGCGAGCGGAGCCTTCGGCCAAGCCATGCAGGAATATCGGCAGGCCATGGAGCTTGCCGGCCCTGCCAACGAGCCTGCCTGGCAATCCTTAAAGACAAAGGCCGCCCTCGGATATGCCACCGCCGCCATCCGAATCGGACTGCCCGACGGGGAAAAAATGATGGTGGATTTCATCCGGCAACACCAGCCCGATCCCATTGCCGGGCAGGCCCAGCTCGAAGTGGCGAACTATTTCTACAATGCCAGGGAATACGACAAGGCCATCACCTTTTACCGGCAGATCAATACCGATTACCTCACCTACACACTTCGGGCGGAAGTTCACTTCAAATTGGGCTACAGCCATTTCGTCCGCAAGCAATTCCAGGAGGCGGAATTCAATTTCATCCAGGTCAAGGATATGGAGGGCGAATACTTCTACGCCGCGAATTACTATTACGGCCTCTGCCGTTTCTTCGCGGATGCCTACCCGGATGCCATCGGCGCGTTCAGGCGGGTGGAGAACTCCCGGGAGTACCAGGCGCACGTTCCCTATTATATCACACAGATTTACTTCGCCCAAAGGGATTTCGACCAGCTCATCCGGTATGCCGTCCCCAAACTGGCGGATACCTCCATCAAGAACCTGCGGGAAATGAACCAGCTCGTGGGTCAGGCCTACTTCGAAAAGGCGGATTTCGCCAGCGCGCTTCCTTATCTGGAGAAATATGGCGACAATACGGCCCGGATGCGGGAGGAGGAGTTCTATCAACTCGCCTTCTGCCAATATAAGATGGGCAAATATGCGGAGGCGGCGCGCAATTTCAACGAACTGACACAGGTCCAGTCCCCGCTCGGACAAATGGCCTTGTATTACCTGGGGGACTGTCACCTGAAACTCAGGGACAAACAATCCGCCCGGAGCGCTTTCGCCGCCGCCAGCCGCCTGTCGTTCGACCCCGCTATCCAGGAAACTTCCCTGCTGCACTTTGCCAAATTGTCTTACGAGCTCCGGTTCGAGAAGGAAGCCCTGGCCGCTTTGCAATCGTTCGGTCCTTCCTCGAGCTATTACGGCGAAGCCCAGGCCCTGATGGGGCAGCTCTTCCTGAGTATCCGGGATTACGGCCAAGCCATTTCCACCCTGGAATCCATTCCCAACAAGACCGGCAAACTCAAGGAGGCATACCAGCAGGTCCTCTATCGCCAGGGCATCCAGTTCGCCCGCGACGGAAAATTGGCCGAGGCTTCCTCCTCGCTTTCCAAATCCCTCGAGACCGCCGTCAATCAGGAAGTGAAGGCATTGACGCTCTATTGGTTAGGTGACGTACTCCACCAGCGTCAGGACTATAACCGCAGCATCGACTTCCTCAACCAGTTCCTCACACTCTCCAAATCCGTCAAGAACCTGCCGGAAGAATCCTCCGTCCATACGGCCAATTATCTCCAAGGCTACAATTACCTGAAGAAAGGGAATTTCACCACGGCGCAAAGCTATTTCCAGGATGCGGTCGCCGGTATCAAACGCAACCGCCGTTCGCTCCGGAACAAGGAGGTGAAGGATGGGATCCTGGGTGATGCGACCCTCCGTGCCGGCGACTGCATGTTCAAGAAAAACCAATACCGGGATGCCATCCGTTACTACGACGAAGCCATCCAGGCCGCTTACCCGGGTTTCGAATACGCTTTGTATCAGAAAGCCATCATCGAAGGTCTCCGCGGCAACACCACCGAAAAAATCCTGGCCCTCGAGGACCTGGTCGGTAAATTTCCGGCTTCCGATTACGCGGATGACGCTTTCTACCAGATGGGCATGGTCTACCAGGAGATGAACCAGGCGGCCCGGGCATCCGACGCCTTCCGCGAATTGGTGGAGAAATACCCCCTGACACCGCTCTTCAATGCGGCGCTGCTTCGCTTGGGACTGATCGCCTACAACCAGGGGAACACCCAGAATGCCATCAGTTTCTACAAACAGGTCTTTTCCCATAGTCCGGAAAAATCGGAAGCCGATGCCGCCTTGGCCGCCCTGCGCGAAATCTACATCAAGGACCTCGGCGATCCGGACGGCTTCAACAGCTTCCTGGAAACGGTGCCCGGCTTCAAGATCGACACGGCTCAGAAGGACGAAAATGCCTTCGCCGCAGCGGAATCCGCCTACGAGTCCGGTAATTACGACCGCGCCGTCTCCGCCTATTCGGATTACATCGCCAAATATCCCAACGGCATCCATATCCAGGCGGCCCGGTACCATCGGGCGGAAAGCTACCTGCTGCAACGGCAATACACGCAGGCCCTCAAGGACCTGGATTGGCTGGTGGACCAGGGACAAGGCCGTTTTTATGTGGATGCCGTCGGAAAAGCCGCCCGCATCCTCTATCACAACGAACAGGATTTTGAAAAGGCTTTCCAGTATTTCTCCCGTTGGGAGGCAATCGTGACCGATGCGGATGACAAGCTGGAGGCACAGGTCGGCCTCTTGTATGCCGCTTACCGTCTGGATAAACAGGAGTCGGTCGCCGCCGCCGCCCAAAAAGTGCTCAACAACCCCGGTGCCACGAACGCACAGTTGGGTACGGCCCATTTCTTCACCGGCAAACTCGCCTTCGACCGAAAGGACTATCGCAACGCCGCCACCGCCTTCGAACATACCATCTCCCTGATTGACAACGAACAGTCCGCCGAAGCCCGTTACCTCATCGCCCAGGTCCTGTACCAACGCCGGGAACTGGAAAAGGCCAAGGACCAATGTATGCAGAACAATACCGCCAACGCCGATTATCCTGTCTGGGCCGGTAAAAGCATCCTGTTGCTGTCGGATATCTATGCGGAACAAAACGACCTCTTCAGCGCCCGGACGGTGCTGGAGCTGCTCATCGAGAATTATACCGTCCCCAATGACGATATCCTGCCCGCCGCCCGTCAAAAACTGGAATCCCTGAAAAGACTCGAAGCCGGCGAAAGCCGCCTGGAGCGGGACGACGATTTCATGGACGACGACGGTACGGACAACTGATTTTTTCCCCGCATGACCATGCTGCCAGACATTCAACAACTGATGCCCATATGATGCCTGCCAATCGTTACCGGCTGCTGCCGCTCCTGCTACTGCCTTACCTGGCGACCGCCCAGACGGACCTGCCTTCCGAACAGGTCCAGGTGGTCAAGGTGTTCGAGGCCAAGCTCGCCGAAACGGAAAAATTCTCCCTGACACCGGTCCCCTTGCCGTTGGATACCGCCATCCAGACCCAACAATATGCGGTCCCGGAAAAGACCTTCGCGGTCCAGTACCCGGCCCCCAGGATCCGGCCCGTGCCTTTCAAGTCCGGGGAGGAAGTGTCCGACCTGTACCATTTTCTCGGAAAACTGGGGGGCGGATTGCCCAACAGCCGCTATGGGGAGGGGTCTTACCACGCCTTCGTCCGGCCGGACAAGAAAAATGCCTACGACATAGGCCTTCACCTGCTCCATCATGCCGCCGATTTCTCTTCCGACGAGGTGGAGAACCAGGCTTTCGGCGTCACCCGTGCCGCCGGGAAAGGCACTTACTACTTCCCGCAAGGTTATGCGGTACAGGCCAAGATGGGCTATACCGCCAACCGGTACAGTTACTACGGTTATAATTTCGACCCCGCTTACCAGGGGGGCTCCCAGGAGAAGGAGGCGGTCCGCCAACAGTTCGGTATCTTCGACTTCGGCGCCGAACTGTTCAACGGGGTACAGACGGCCGGCGACCTCAACTACAAGGCGGGTATCGATTTCTATGCGATGGGGGACGCTTTCGCCGCCCGCGAAACCGGCTTCAAATTCCGTGCGGAGGGCACCAAGTGGATCCGGGAACGGCATGCCTTCGATTTGGCGGTGGTCACCGACTTCTCCTGGTACGACGATACCCTCCAGACCGCCGTGGACCTGCACAACTACACCCTCCGTCCGGCTTTCACTTACCATGGCAAGACGTTCAAGGTGCGGGCAGGTGCCAGGTTGGTATCCCACAAGGATGAATTCGAACTCTTTCCGGACCTCGAATGCACCCTCAATATGTCCGGCGACCTCCTCTCGCTGTTCGTCGGTATGTCCGGCGACCTCCAAAAGAACAATTTCCGGAACCTGACGACCTACAACCCGTACCTGTACACTTCCCTGCAGCCGGATATCCTGCGCAACACCCGTTTCTTCGAGGCCTTCGCCGGTGTCCGCGGCGCGGTCAAGTCCATCGAGTACACGGCCCGGGTCGCCTACAAACCGACCAACGACCTCGCCCTCTTCGCCGCCCGTGCCACCGAGACGTTCAACCCCAATCCCCGGGACCAGACATTCCGGGTAATCTACGATGATGTCAACATCATCCAGCTCGCCGCCACGCTCCGGGCAACCTTGCTGGAACGCCTGGATGTCACCGGTTTCGTCAGTTACAATATCTTCGACAAGGTGGACGAGTTCAAGGCCTGGCACCTGCCCGCCTTCCAGGCGAATGTCATCGGCCAATACACAGCCTTGGACGGGAAACTGCGTGCCAAAGCGCAGCTCTTCCTGGAGAGCGGTGTCTATTCGAACATCCGTGGCGGGAGCGGGGTGAACCGTTGGGAGAACCTGGGCGGTCTCTATGACCTCAGTCTCGGTGCGGAATATTGGTTCGCCGAACACTTCGGCGCTTTCCTCGACCTCAACAATCTGCTGGACAACCAGCGGGAGCGCTGGTTGTTTTATCCCACCTACGGAATCAACGTGTTGGGTGGGGTGACGGCCAGGTTTTGACAAAAAAAAAACGGTGAACGGTACCGGGGTCTTTCGCCCGGTCCGTATCACCGTCAATGAAACCTCAAAATTCCCGGAATTGGCGCTCAACTCCGGCGGCCTCCGCCACCTGTCGCTTCTGGGTATCGTAATCCCAACGCCGCGAACCTGGGTCTCAATAGAAGCAGATATTGTTGGATATGTTCTTCGAACAATTGACGCAGACCTTTTCCTGACCTTTCCGGTCATCCCAACCCGTGCACATCCCCTTTCCCGTTCCGATGTTCCAAGGACCTGCCGACCCGGACCGCTTTCCGCAGGTCGGATACGGCCGTGGCATTTCCGGAATGGAAAACAATGTTGTTCCCGATGAAACCATCCGGTGCGACAGCCGGCCGTCAAGCCGGACAGTCGCCTTCCGATAGCGACCGGGAAGCGGGTAGTGGTCGATGACCACAGCGGGAAACAAGATTGGACGATGATTGGGCGGACTGCTGGGGGGGGATCCAGTAGGGAGGGAACATCATGTCAACGATACAAAATTTCCAAAAACGAAGCCAAAATTCGAAGGCTCGGCCGGCTTTCGCTTATCCGCGGAAAAATTTACTACTCTTAAGCTTTGCGAGTAACGGATTTACGAATTCAAATGTCGAATAAAAAAATAGGAATTCCATCGGCCCGGGCAGCCTGACTCCGCCCGGGGGCGACCGGAGGGACAGGACGAGCGCCTTTCCCGCCGGTCGGCCGCGGTGCTCATTCGTCCCGTTGGAAGACGGACTCGATGGCCAGCAGGGCCGCCTGGGTGGTATCCTGCGGTATGCGCTGGGTCAGGACCAGGGATGTCCCGTCACAAGATTTGACGGTAAAGGATTCAGCCTGTTCCCCGGGGAAGCTCAGTTGGATTTGGGTGCGGTTTTCTTCCCATTTCCAGGTGCCCGATTTGGGGGCCTGCAACTCGGAGGCATCGGATTGCGAGACCGTACCGTCGGGCTGGAACGTGTAGCGGGTGTTGAGGATTTCCGCCCGGGTCATGGCGATCATGGAGGGGCGGAACCTGTCGGAGGAGACCTCGGAGGCGACGGCCTTCCAGGAACCGCCGGTCAGTTCACAGCTTTCCGGCTGGCAGGAGGGTAGGGCGAGTGCGCCCAAGAGCGCCCAGGAAAGTAGCAAGTCCGTTTTTTTCATTGTTCGGTGGTTTGTGATTGAATGAATGCTGACGGCAAATCAGGTAGATATGAGATATAAATATCATGCCACCTCAAGGACCGCATCCCCTTGTTCCACCATTGTTTTTTCCCGGAGGAAAACCTGGGTGACCGTACCGGCGATGGGTGCGGTGACCGTGGTTTCCATTTTCATGGCCTCGATGGTGAAGAGGGCCTGGTTGACCGTCACCTGGTCCCCCGGCGCCACCAGGATCTGTCCGAGGTTGCCTTGGAGCGGTGCCGCCACCTCTCCGGGATTTTCCGCTTTCTTGTTACGGACGACTTTCGACTGGACTTGGTTGTCGCGGACGGTGATCGACCGGGTGGTGCCGTTGTAGCGGAAGAAGATGACCCGGTTGCCGGCGGCATCGGGTTCGGTCATGTTGAGATAGGTGACCAGCAGGGTCTTGCCTTCCGCGATTTCAATCAGGACCTCCTCATTGGTTTGGAGTCCGTAATAGAAAATGGAGGTGGGCAGCCGGCTGATGTCCCCGTATTCCTGGCGATGGGCATGGAAGGATTCGAAGACTTTCGGGTACAATTGGTAGGACAGGAAATCGTGGATACCGTTGTGGGGTCCGAATTTTTCCAGGAACGCCGGGAATGCCGTTTCGAAATCGATGGGGGGAAGGTGTGCATTGGCGGGGCCGTCCATGGGTTTTTCCCCTTTCAGCACCACTTGGCTGATGGCTTCCGGGAAGCCGCCGGGTACCTGGCCGAGCGCGCCGCGCAGCAGGGACTTGACACTTTCGGGGAAAGCCAGTTGTTGGCCGCGGGTGAGGATGTCTTCGGGGCGAAGGTCATTGGCGGTGAGGAAGAGGGCGAGGTCGCCGACGACCTTGGAGCTGGGTGTCACTTTGACGATATCGCCGAGCAGGAAATTGGCGTTCCGATAGTTTTCCTTGATCCGGTCGAACTTATGCTCCAGGCCGAGCGAGCGGGCCTGGGGCCGCAGGTTGGTATATTGCCCGCCCGGAATTTCATGGTCGTACACTTCCGCGGTACCGGCGCGCAGTTCGCTTTCGAAGGGGAAGTACATCTCCCGGACGGCTTCCCAATAGTTGGAGAACGCGTTGAGGGATTTGAGGTCGATGGGATTTTCGCGGGGATGGCCGCGAAGTGCCGCGACGAGCGAGTTGAAATTGGGCTGGGAAGTGAGGCCGGACATACTGGCGATGGCCACATCCACCACATCCACACCGGCCTCGATGGCCTGCAGGTAAGTGGCGGCCTGTATACCGGGGGTGTCGTGGGTATGCAGGTGGATGGGGATGGAGATGTGCTCGCGCAAGGTGGAGACCAGCAAGGAAGCGGCGGCCGGTTTCAGCAGGCCGGCCATATCCTTGATCGCCAGCAGGTGTGCCCCTTCATCCTCCAGGCGGCGGGCCATGTCCACATAATAGCCGAGGTGGTACTTGGGGCGGTCCGGGTCCAGGATGTCACCGGTGTAACAGATGCAGGCCTCGGCAAGGCTGGAAGTAGCCGTCCGGACGGTCCGGATGCTGTTGCGCATGGCGTCGACATTGTTGAGGCTGTCGAAGATACGGAACAGGTCGATGCCTTTTTCCGCCGCCACTTCGATGAAGCGGTGGACCAGGTTGTCCGGGTATGCGGTGTAGCCGACCGCGTTGGTTCCCCGCAGCAACATTTGCAACAGGGTGTTGGGCAGGGCCTCCCGCAGCTTTTCGAGCCTTTGCCAGGGACATTCCCGGAGGAAGCGCATGGCGACATCGAAGGTGGCGCCTCCCCAGACTTCCATGCTGAAGAGCTTGTCGCCGTGCAGGCGGGCGTATTGTTCCGCCACCTGCAGCATATCGAAACTCCGCATCCGGGTGGCCAGCAAGGATTGATGGGCATCCCGGAAGGTGGTGTCGGTAAAATGGATGCTTTTTTCCTCCCGCAACCAGGCGGCGAACCGGTCGGGGCCCCATTCCGCCAACCGCTGCTTGGTGCCCGGCAGGAAGGGGCGCTCCTGCGGCTGGGCCGGCAATCCTTTCTTGACGGAAAAGGCCTCATAGGGCACGGCGGTGGTCACCGCCGCCACCTGTTGGTGTCCGGGCACCACCGGCCGCCGGAATTGTGGTCTTTCCCGGGGATTGGTCTTGCCTTTGGGTAAGTCCGGATTCCCGTTCACGATGACGTCGGCCAGGAAACGCAGCAATTTGGTGCCGCGGTCCTGTCGGACCGGCATCTCCAGCAGTTCCGGATGTTCCGCGATGAAATTCACCGTGGCGGCCCCGGCGATGAAATCCGGGTGGCGTATGAGGTTCTCCAGGAATCCGATGTTGGTTTCCACCCCCCGGATCCGGAACTCCAGCAAGGCCCGGTACAAGCGTTCCGCCGCACCTTTGAAGGTGCGCCCCCATGCGGTCACCTTGACCAGCAGGCTGTCGAAATACGGGGAAATCTGAGACCCGGCATAGGCGTTGCCGCCGTCCAGTCGGATGCCGAATCCGGCCGGGCTCCGGTACGCGATGATGGTGCCGTAGTCGGGTTGGAATTGCCGGGCGGGCCGCTCGGTCGTCACCCGGCACTGGATGGCATATCCCTGGCAGCTGATGTCCTCCTGCTGTCCGATCCGCAAGGCGGGATCGTCCAGGCGGTAGCCCTGGGCAATCAATATCTGGGAACGGACCAGGTCGATTCCGGTCACTTCCTCCGTGACCGTGTGTTCCACCTGGATCCGGGGATTCACCTCGATGAAATAGACCGATTCCCTGGCATCGACCAGGAATTCGACCGTTCCGGCGTTGTTGTAGCCGACCGCCTTCGCAATCTGGAGGGCATATCGGTAGAGCTGCTTACGGGTCTCCTCCGACAAGCCGATGGAGGGGGCGATCTCCACCACTTTTTGGAAACGGCGTTGGATGGAACAATCCCGCTCGAACAAATGGACGAGCTGGCCATGGTTGTCCCCCAATATCTGGACTTCGATGTGTTTGGGGGCCTCGATGAATTTCTCCAGGAAGATGGTTTCATCCCCGAAGGCATTCAGCGCTTCCTTGGCGGCCTCCATATAATTGTGGCGCAAATCCCCGGGGGTGCGGCAGACACGCATCCCCCGGCCGCCTCCCCCGGCCGCCGCTTTCAGGATGACCGGGTATCCGATCCGGTCGGCCCAATCGGCCACGGCTTCGACGGTTTCGAAATCGGCGCTGCCGGGTATCATGGGCACGCCCGCCTCGGCAGCCACCGCCTTTGCCCGGATCTTGTCGCCCAAGGCCTCCATTACGGCTGGGTCGGGCCCGATGAACACGATGCCCGCACCGGCACAGCGGCGGGCAAACTCCACATTTTCGGACAGGAAACCATAGCCGGGATGGATGGCGTCCACCCCGTGCCGGGCCGCAATTCGAAGGATGGCGTCGATGTCCAGGTAAGGTTTCAAGGGGTCGTTGTCCGCACCGACCTGGTAGGCTTCGTCCGCCTTCAGCCGGTGCAGCGAATACCGGTCCTCGTACGTGTAGATGGCTACCGTCCGGATACCCAGTTCCGTCGCCGCCCGAAAAATCCGGATGGCGATTTCTCCCCGGTTGGCAACCAGGATCTTCCTGAAAGGAATGTCGGGATTTCGACTCATCAGTATGCGTTTTGCAGGGGAAGGCATCGGTTTTCCCCGGTGATGGTGGCTGTTCGGCTAAGTTGGCGGGCTTTCGGTTCTAACGGCAAGGCATCGGACGGGTTCCGTTTATTCCGGTCTGTTTGTCTGGGCACGGGGCGGAAGGCTTGCCGCCACCGGGTATGGCGAGCGGTTTACCGGTCAGCCCTCCTGCTGCCATGCGACCGCCGTGCATCGGGGGCGGGAACTTGTATCGCGACACCCTGTTTCTTTTTCTCCACGTGTGCGGGATGCATGGCTGTTTGCCTATCTTTGCAGCAAAATTATAGGCTGGATTGAAATAACCAAGGATTACCGGCGTTGTATGATAAAAATCAATCATTGGCGCCAGTGATGCACCCCGAACGTTCCGGACACCCCGTTTCCATGTCCACGGCCGCAACGGCCGCTTTCCGGGGGCCGCAACTTTCATCCGTCCGGTCTTGTTCTACCAAAATGATTTTACCAGCACTTATACAATCTGCAGCACGATGAAAAAGAACTTGTCGAAACACCTCTTCCTCCTGCTCCTGCTGACGGCGGTCGCAGGAAGCTTCACCGCATGCAACAAAGGCTACGGCTGTCCGACGAACTTCAAGGTTTCCTCGAACTGAATCCCTGGCCTGCGGTCTCCCTCCTTTGTCCGGGCCCTCGGGTGCCCTGGTGCCACCCGAACCGTCCGCATCCTGTCGCCGGTCCCCATACCGACGACAGGGTAAGGATTTGGTAAGCGGGTTCGAGCCGCTCTTTGATGTCCCCTTTCCAAGTAAGGCTGCCGGACGGGGATGTACCCCCGCGTTGCCAACCCCGGGGAATTCGCCCGGCCGGGAACCGACGGCCTGCCAACGCCATCCGACATGAATTGGAAAATACTCGACAGCGCCTCCGGCCTGGATGAACTGGTTGCCCGTTCGCACGAGACCAGTTGCCTTATTTTCAAGCATTCCACCCGATGCAGCATCAGCGCCATGGCAAAACTGAGGCTGGAAGCCAACTGGAACTTCCGGGAGGAGGAAGTGACGCCTTATTACCTGGACCTGATCGCCTTCCGTGCGCTGTCCGATGCGGTCGCGTCGCGTTTCCATGTCCACCATGAGTCCCCGCAAATCCTGTTGGTCCGGCGCGGGGAATGCCTGTTGGACGCTTCCCACCTGGATATCCGGGTGGACGAGATCCGGGAAGTACTCGACCAGGCGGCTCCGGCGACTTGATAGGCCGGCCGGTCAGGTCCGCAGATAGGATGCGCCATTGATGTCCACCACGGCGCCGGTCATGAAGGCGGATACTCCGCTTGCCAGGAACAAGATCAGCGCGGCCACTTCGTCCGGGGTGGCGACCCGATGCAACGGGCTTTGTGCCCGGATCGCCTCCCCCTTCGTACTTTCCAACAACGCTTTGGTCATATCCGTTTCCACAAATCCGGGGGCTGCCACTTTCACATAGATGCCGTACGGGGCCAATTCCTGGGCGAGCGACTGGCTCAGGGCATTCAACCCGGCTTTGCTGGCACCATAGGCGACATATTCCGGTTCTCCGCGGAAGGCGCCCCGGGAGGACACGTTCACGATATGTCCGCCGGATCCCTGCTTCATCATTTGCCGGCCGACCAGGTAGCACAGGTTGCCGGCGGCCACCAGGTTGACGGCTAGCGTCCGCCGCCAGGCTTCCTGCCATTCCGCAAATGTGGAGGAGCGGAGCGGATGGTGGATGTAGATGCCGGCATTGTTTACCAGGACGTCGATGCGCCCGAAATTTTCCGCCATGGCACTTACCAGCTGTTCCGCCGCGGAGGGATCGGTCAGGTCGGCCCGGATGGCCAGGTGCTCCCCGCCCGGCAACTGCCGGATGGCATCCCGTGCCGAATCGCTGTCCTGCCGGTAATTGAGGCATACCCGGGCCCCGGAAGCGGCGAACGCTTGCGCCGTCGCGCGGCCGATACCGCGGGTACCGCCGGTTATCAGCACATTTTTTCCTGTAAAGTCCAGCTCCATATCGTCGGAAGGATGGTGCCCGACCCGTTTGTATGCGGGCGGCTATGATTTGTTGATCCAAAAAGCTTCCCGGATCCCATCCCCGGAAATCCGGACGAGGTAATGGCCGGCGGGGAAGCCGCCCATATCCAGTTCGGCACGAAGGTGCCCCGGGAACGAGGAAAGGGTCGTATGGCGGAGTAACCGCCCGGCGGCGTCGAACAGTTGCAGGGTGGTTTCCGATTCCGTCTCCTGTTGCCACCGGAGCTGGAGGATATCCCGGACCGGGTTGGGTCCGTACCGGAAGACGGCGGTATCCTGGTCGGTGGTGTCCACTTCGAAGGAAGGATACAATTGGGTCTTGGGCACGATGGACCGTTCGAGGCGGTCCGAACTCCAGCTCAGCCGCAAGGTCGCCAGGGCTACACTTTCAAAGAAATCGATCCGGATCGGGTACTTCACCCCACCCAACAGGTGGATGGAGGCTTCCCGTTCGCGGTTCGGGTCGGTATACCAGACATCGATCAGTTTCTTGTTGTCCACATATAACCGGACACCCTCGTCGGCATACACATGAAAATCCAGGCGTTCGTCGAAGAAGGGTTGGATGGCGCCTTCCCACCGCACCAGCCAGTTGTCGGGTCCGAACAGTTGATTGTCGGGCGACTGGTACACCCAGTCGAAGTTGATGACCGAATCGACGCGGGTGAACAGCGGTTGCTCTTCCTCAAAGACATAGTAGGCGCTGCTGGTCCGGTCGAAATAGGTCCCGAGCAGTCCCTCGCCTTGACCGTTGGCGCTTGCCGGCCGGTAGCGGGCGCGGAAGGTCAGGCCGGTGGTGTCGGGGGCTTCGAAGCGGAAGGGTTCCTGGGCGTTGTCCGCCCAGCGGTCGAAGAGGAACAGGGAGTCGGCGGTTTGGTGGGACTTCGGTGCACGCACCTCATGGTATACCCCGACGACGCTCAGGACGGTATCCGGGGTGCGGTAGGGGTGGTTGTCGACGTAGACGGGAAACCCGGGCGGATCGGAGTGGAGCCGGATTTCGGTCAGTTCCGGCATCACGTCGCGGATGACCGTGTTGGACAAGCCGCTTTGGTCGGTGACGGTCAGGTAGATCCGGTACCAGACGGTGGGAGCCACCTCCGTGATTTGCGGGATGGGAAAATAGGTTTCCCAGCCGTCGAATACGGGGCCGAAAGCGGGGTGGGAGTGGCTGTCGTGGTGGAAGTCGATGCGCCAGCGGGCGGTGTGCGCCGGCAGGGGGCCGTCTTCGGGATCCGTAGCGGTGGCGGTCAGTGTCAGAGTCTCACCGGCACGGTACCGGGCGCCGGGGGGCGGACTGATGATTTCCGGAACCGGCCGTTGGCTGCTGGTGATGCGCAAGCGGACGGAATGGCTGGTGTCTGCGCCGAGGTTGTTCTGGACGATACACCGCAACAGGCTGCCGCTGTCCGCCAGCACAGGGTTCTCCAGGAGGAAGGATGCCTCGGTGGCACCCGGGATGTCCTGTCCGTCGCGTTGCCATCGGTAGGTCAGGGGCGCCGCCCCGAGTGCCGCGACCTGCAGGAGGACATCCTCGCCGACGGGGCTGAGCTCCATGCGCGGATGTTGGGAGATGAAGGGGGCATCGCTGCCGGTGTACAGTATTTGCCAAAGGGAACCGCTGTTGGTGGCATAATCCGTTCCGGTCCCTTTTCGGTCCAACAGGTACAGGGACCCGTCCGGGGCGGTCAGGATTCCGACCGGGGTGTTGAGGTTGCCGGCGAACAGGGTGGCTTCGCCGGTCTGCGGGTCGATGGTCCACATCTTTCCCTTGCAGTGTTCCGTCAGGAAAAGCCGGCCGTGATAGGCGGCCGGAAATACGGGTTCGGCGGGATTATAGGTGGCGATGCCCACCGCGGCGCAGCCCTGCCCATGGTCGTAGGCGTACAGGGGGTCCCGGTAATTGTCCGGCGGTGCCTGCCCGTTGAGGAAGCCTTCGACCGCCGGCCAGCCGAAATTGGCACCTTTGGTGATTTCGTTGACTTCCTCGAACTGGTCGCTGCCGACATCGGTGGTGAATATCTTTCCCGTACCCGGCTGGACGGTCATAGCGAAGGGGTTGCGGTGCCCCATGGACCAGATGGCCCGGTATTTTCCTTCCGCCGCATCGTAAAATGGGTTGTCCGCGGGAATGCTGCCGTCCGGATGAATCCGAAGGATCTTTCCCAACAAGGACGACAGGCTCATGGCATTGGCGGAATTGGTGCCGTCACCGGCCGCGATGTACAGCATCCCGTCCGCCCCGAAGACCATGGCGCCGGCGTTGTGGTACGGTCCGCTCAACTCGTCCAGGTCGAGCAGGGGCTCCATGCTGCCCGGAAGGCCGAAATCACCGGATGCCGTAATCCGAGCGACGCGGTTGTGTTTCTCTCCGGGTACGGTGTAATACAGGTAAACAAAGGGTTGTGTGTCGAACTGCGGGTCTACGGCGATACCCAGCAGGCCCCGTTCGCTGAAGTTGTCCACTTCCAACTCGAAGAATGGTTGCGGCTGGAGCGTGCCGTCCTTGACCAGCAGCACCCGGCCGTATTTCTCAACCAGCAGCAGGCGGCCGTCGGGCAGCAGGGCCATGCCGACGGGATCCAGGCCGGTCGCCAGTTGGACGGCCACGAAGCCGGTGGGGAGACTGATGTTTTGCGAATCGGAACGAATGGGCGACAACATGCCCAGCAAGGCGAACATCCAGGTAGGTCGGATTCGTATCATTTGCGCTTGTTTAGTGGCGGACCAGCAGCCGATGGTTCGGGAGCGCCGGCCGACCACGGCCTTTGTCCGATGGGTGACATCCCTGCCGTTCGTGGGCCGTGGGCAGGACGACCTGTCCGCCGGGGGACGGCCGCATACAGGCAAAGGTAAGGACTTTGCACCCAATCGGGACCTGTGGGACGGCAGCAGGCCTGATTTTTCACCGGTCGACCCGGCTTCCCTGCCGGGTCACCGCAGGGATAAGCCAAGCACCCGGCCATACAGGAACGGCGCCGCCGGGGTGGCGGCGCCGTTCCTGCATGGCCGGCGACCCGGTTCGGCCACCCTCGCCAAGGCGGTCCGGCGGCGGGGGTGGGGTAGGGGCTATGCCGCCGCCCGACCTTGGTAATAAAAGTGGAAGAAGTTGGATTTCAGCTCCCCGAATATCTTTCGGAACCGATCCATGCCCTCGCGCAGTTCGTCGTGGTCATCCATTTCGTACAGGTCGTATGTGACCGGATGGTTGCGTGTGAACTCGGCCAATTTCTGTTCATGGCGGCGGATATCGCGTTGCATGATGTCGATGACTTCCTTTTCCCGGATGAACTGGTTCTGGTATTGTTCGATCTGGGCAAAAAAATCGACCGGTCCTTCTTGTTGGACCAGCCTTTCCAGGTATTGCTGGAAGAGCAGGAGCTCACTGGCCGCGAATTTCAATTCGTTGAGCCAGTATTTGTGTTCGAAGTGGAGGTCGCTGGTAGGCAGGGATTTAGTCTGAGTTGTCATATGGATCAAGTTTTGTTGAACCGCAAACTAAACCATTTGCGCCGCCTACCTGCATGACCCGGGTCACGCCTTCGGTTGACAATAATCAGTTCGGTCATTTCGGCGGGACATGGAAGCAGGCGTTTGCCGGGACCGGCACTTTCCCCATGCGGGAGGATTCCCATTCCAGCCCCAGTTCGTGGCCCCCGGAGGCTTGGAAAAACCGCAACAGGACCTCGTGTTTTCCGGCCGCAAGGGCGGCCGATCCGCCGACGGTCTTGGAGCCGTGTGGTCCGTCGTTGTCGATGACGAGCGTTTGGTTGACCCATAGGCGGCTTCCGTCGTCGGAGCGGAGGTGGAAGGTGTACAGGTCGGTGGCGGGGACTTCCAGGAAGCCGCGGTATTCATACGCAAAATTTTCGCCGTCGGCGGGGATGACGGGCATTTCCGGTCCTTTGACGGTGCCGGTCCGGACGGGCTGCAGCCGATCCATTTCGGGCAAAACGTTCCAGGCGCCTTCGAAGTAGCGGTAGGACCATCCCGGTGCCAGGGCATGTTCCCCGGAAGCGGCTTGCGGATCCCATCGGGTGACTGTCAGGTCGGCGGTCCCGCTGACGGGATCCTGCGCCCGGAAGGCCCTTGCCCGCACCAGGGTGCTCTCCCGGAAGGTCAGCGGTCCGGCATAAAGTTCGCTGGCGACGGTCGGCTCCTCGCCGTCCACGGTATAGCGGATGGACAGCTCCGGTCCGCCGGATGCCTGGATGGTCACCACACTTTCCGTCAGGAAGCCCGGGCGGTCGGCCTGCAGGGTCGGCGGCAGGTAAAATTCCGGGCTGCCGGTCAGGTCCAGGCGAACGACCGACACATGGGAATCGGGCAAGGTCTCCGGAAGTCGGATGAGGAGGGCGTCCGCCTCCCGCGACCATGTCGGTGCGGGAAGGTCGGTAGCGGCGAGGAAGCCGACGGATTCCGGATCGTTGAGCACACCGTTCAGCCGCAGGACGCCGCTTTCCGGCCGTTCGAACACATGCAGGTACATGCGGATACCTTTTTCCGTCCGGCGCTGGGTGATCCGGCCCCAGGCCGGCCGGTCGAAGACGGCCGGGGAAGTGCCGTAGACCGCCTCGCCGTTGGCACGGGTCCAACGGCCGATGGCCGCCAACCGGTCCACACTTTCCGGAGGGATCAGCCCTTCGGCGGTCGGCCCGACATTGAGGAGGAAGTTGCCACCTTTGGAGGTGATGTCGACCAGGTGGTGCAGCAGGGTCCCGACGGATTTGAATTGCTTGTCCGCCCGGTTGTAGCCCCAGTTGCCGTTCATGGTCATGCAGCTTTCCCAGTCCACACCCGGCATGCCGCTGGCGGGTACCTCCTGTTCCGGGGTTCCGAAATCGCCGCCGAATTCCCCTTCGCGGGTCAGTCCGGCCATCCCCTCCCGGGCGTTGCCCACCCGGTTGTTGATGAGGATGTCCGGTTTGAGGTTCCGGACATACCGGTACAGGTCGACACCCCGTTCGCCGGTCCAGGTGCTTTCCCACTCCCCGTCGAACCACAGGATGGCCGGGGCCTCGCCGTAGTTTTGGCACAACTCCGCGAGTTGGTGCTTCATGTATTGCACGTAGCGGTCGTAATCAGCTCCTTCCGTGGGGCGGTCGGTCTCCCAGGGACGACGCGGGAGGTAATCCGGATGGTGCCAATCCATGATGGAGTGGTAGAATCCCAGCCGGATGCCCTGGGCGGCGCAGGCCTCGGCGAGTTCCGCGATGATGTCGCGGCGGAACGGGGTCGACATGATGTCGAAGTCCGTCTCCCGGCTGTCGAAAAGGCAGAATCCGTCGTGGTGCTTGGTGGTGATGACGATGTACTGCATGCCGGCGTCCTTGGCCATCCGGACCCACGCGTCGGCATCGAATGCCGTGGGGTTGAACTGCTCCCGGAACTGGTCGTACACATCCAGCGGAATACGGGCGTTGTTGCGGATCCATTCGCCGTAGTTGGTGACGCCGTCCCATTCCCCCGCCGGAACGGCATAGAGCCCCCAGTGGATGAACATCCCGAAGCGGGCTTCCCGCCACCAGGACATCCGTTCGTCTTTTTCGGCGGTCGTTTCCACGGGGGACTGTATCCGGTTGTCGGAACAGGATACGGAGAGCAGGGCCAATAGGGCCGTCGTTGCGATTTGAATGGGTTTCATGCTTGTGATATTTTGTAAATGAAGTGTATCGGAGCGGGGGCGATGTAACCGACAGGTGGCAGGGGCTCTTACTGCACGATGATTTCCAGCTGATCCGCATCGATGCGGACCCGGAGCCAGTTGCGGAACGTTTCCAGTTGTTGCGCACTGGGCCTTTTGTTGTATTTGACCAGCGCCAGCTGGAACGTATCGATGGGTATGCCTTTGTTGTCGTAGTTGACCACCGACTGGAGGCTGAATTCATCGATGGCGGGGTAGAGGCTGCTGGCCTCGAGGGCGATCTTGTCCGTCGGGTAGGATTGCATCCGGTATCGCATCAGTTCGTTGGTGAGCAGGGCGATCCGCTGGTCCTTGCTCCGGATGCTGTCCAGGTTGATTTCGAGGTAGGTCTGCATGACCTGGGACCGGATATCCTCCTCGTCCAGCAAGCGCTCGTTCTGCTTGATATGCAGGGCGACCTGGTCCAACCCATAGGTGGACAGCTGTTGCCGGAGGTTGTCGAGGGTATTGCTGTCGAGCGGGCTCCCGTACAGGGAGATGGAGATCGATTTGGGGGCGTAGGTGCTTTCGAACTTGATGACATCCGTCTCCGCGAAGCGGAATTCCTGGTAGACGAACTCGCCGACCTTTTTTTCGAAAATCGACTTCAGCACCAGTTTCCGGGCGATGAAGGTGCTGGGAATCACAATGACCGCCAAGATGACCCAGATGGCGGTCCGGACCCGGTCCCGCATCTGCTGGCTGACAAAGCTCACCTCATGGAAACGGAGGAACCGGACAATCAGCAAGGTGGAAAAGCAAATGAACACCGCATTGATGCTGAACAGGTAGAAAGCGCCGGCAAAGTAGCGCAGGGTGCCGGTGGCCAGGCCGTAGCCGGCGGTACAGAGCGGTGGCATCAGCGCGGTGGCGATGGCGACGCCGGGCACCACGTTGCCGCGTTCGCGGGAAGAGGTGGCGACAATCCCGGAGAGTCCGCCGAAAAAGGCGATGAACACATCGTATACGGTCGGCGTCGTCCTGTTGAGGAGCTCCGATTGGGCATACTGCAACGGGCTGAGCAGGAAGTACAGGGTGGACGTCAATACGCTGATGACGACCATGATGGCCAGGTTTTTCGCGCCCTTCTTGATCAGCTCCAGGTCGCTGATGCCGACCCCCAGGCCGATTCCGACGATGGGTCCCATGAGCGGCGAAATCAACATCGCACCGATGATGACTGCGGTGGAGTTGACGTTCAGCCCGATGGAGGCGAGCATGATGGCGAAGATCAAGACCCAGACGTTGACGCCCTTGAACTCCACCGCCCGACGGATCTCCTGCACGACCTGTTCCTCGTTCACCCGGTCCTCCGACAGGTTGAAGCGTTCTTTCAAAAAGGTGACGATGGGTTGCAGGAATTCCAGCATGGCTTCTCCGTTGGCGGAAGTGATTGTTTCACGGTGTCAGCTGATGGGGTCGGTACGTCTGGTGCCGATTTGTGAAGGGATCGGGTCGATTTGATTCCTTTCCGCCGAGCATATCCATACGCCGGTTGCGCGCTGCCGTTTACCTGCCCGAAATATACGTATCCTTGGGGATTTATTGGAATGGGACAAAAAAAAAGGAGCGGGTTCGGGTGTAAGCCGGCTTGATGCCGGCGACCGCGCCGCCGCGCCCGGAACGGGACGGTTTGTGCGGCGTCCTGGCGCCTCGGGACCGGACGGTCATTCTGGATCCGCCGACACTTCCTCCGGCTGTTCGGACCGGAAAGGGTTGCGCGGCACCCAAGGCTGTTCCGGCATCAGGAGCCGGAGGAGGGTGGGGAAAACGGCATGAAGTAGCGGATTGCTGATTTTCAAATGGTTGCAGAGATCCTGGGGTACGGCGCCCACGGTGCTTTTTATTTCCGGTGCCGTCCGGGCATAGTGGACGCGGGTGGCACCGGATTCGATGCCGATGCGGATCATTTCATAAAGCATATGGAGGTACAGCTGGTGCTCCTTGTTCGTCTCCTTGTCCACACCCAGGAAATGACCTTCGAGGGTGTCGCCGTTCAGCAGGGTGGTGAAGAACCCGACCAGGGAATCTTCCGAAAAATACCCGAAGATTCGAAAACGGCCGCCCAAGTCCCGCAGGAGGCTGGTCCAATACGCGTCGCCCAGGGAGAACAGGTTGAAATCCTGGCGTTGCGAGACGGAAAGGAACAATTCCCGGAGTCGGGGTTGCCACCGGACGGTCTCGCCGAGTGAGAGCTCGCGCAAAGCCAGCGGTTCCGCTTTCCGCATGGCCTTCCGGTAGCGGACCCGGTACTTGGAGCTGAGCGACCGGGCATAATCCGCCATCGACCGCCATTCCTTGTCCAGGGGTAGCACCATGTTCGGCTGGAAATGGAGGGTCCGGAAACCGAAGGAAGGGAAGGGAGGCGCAGGCTCACCTTTCCCGGAGGAATCCTTGATGAGGCAGGCCGCGACCGCCATGCCTTCCGCCGCCAATTGCCGGCGGATTCGCTGGAGACCTTGTGAAAGCAGGTCCGCCGCCGCCTTCCTCGACAGGGAGCGCTTGAATTGATAACCGGCGGCGCCTGTCAAGAGCATGTTTCCGCAGACCAGAACCTTGTACTCCTTGTCCAGCAGGGTCGGGACGACCAGTCGGAGCAGCCAGTTCCGCAACGGCTGCCGACCGTAGTGTGCACGCAGGTTTGGTAAGGAGATGTCCCGGGCCGGGTGCAGGGACACAACCTGGCAGTAGGCCAGCCCGACGGGAACCCCTTCCTCCTCGAAAACCAGGTATCGGAACCGCATGCCGGCAGGCGGGCTCTTTTCCAGGGCCCGCATATAATCCACGGACAGGAACAGGTTCCGGTCATCCGCCAGGGCGCGCCATACCTTCTCCGCGGAATCCAGGCTGTGGTGGACGGAGACGTACCGGACCCCATGGCGGGCATGCAGCGGGAACCGGGATACCTGCCTGCGCGGAAGCGTGCGGCGGATCGGCGCGGTTTCTTTCCACCCGGAGCGGCAGGCGGAAGGACCTGTGCATGCTACGGTCGCCAGGACACACCCATGCGAACGGCAAACCACCCAATAGGCCAATAAGGAAAGCGATGTAATCAGGAATAACAACATGACGGGCACCTCGTTTGCAACCGGACCGAACCGTGCGGGCCGTTTGTGGCGTGGATGCCGAAGGCCGGTGGAAAGACCAGGATGACGCCGGGTCTGCGTACGCACCGGGAGCGCACAGGGTCGACGTGCCTCAGGCTGTTCCGACAGGGCGGACCAAACGGTTCTTCCTAGAGAACAAGCAGGCGGCCCAAAGGTTTAACCTCCCGGGGAATCGGTGCCGATTCCGATAAGTTTCAGCCCGGGAATGCGTCCGGAGCGGATTCCGACATCATCCGGTAGGCGGCCTCGTAGATGTCCTCCGCATTCGGTTTGGAAAAGTAGTCCCCGTCCGATCCGTAGGGAGGCCGGTGCGCCTGGGCCGTTACGGTGACGGGCGGGCTGTCCAGGTACCGGTATCCGCCCTGGTTTTCCAACACTTCCTGCAACATGTAGGCGGATGCGCCGCCCGGGACATCCTCATCGAGGAACATCACCCGGTTGGTCTTTTTCAGGGAATCCACGATCCGGTGCTCCAGGTCGAAAGGCAGGAGGGTCTGGACGTCCACCACTTCCATCGAAATCCCGTCGGCCAGCAAGCGTTCCGCCGCCTGCAAGGCGATCCGGACACAGGAGCCGTAGGTGACCAGGGTCAGGTCCTTGCCCTCGGTGAGGATTTCCGGCACGCCGATCGGGACGGTATACTCGCCGATGTTGTCCGGCATTTTCTCCTTGAGCCGGTAGCCGTTCAGGCATTCGATGACCAGGGCGGGGTCTTCGGAGTGGAGCATGGTGTTGTAGAGCCCGGCCGCCTGGACGAAATTCCGGGGCACGAGTACGTAAATGCCACGCAAAGCGTTCAGGATCATGCCAATAGGCGAGCCGGAATGCCAAATGCCCTCCAAGCGGTGACCGCGGGTGCGGATGATGGCGGGGGCCCGTTGCAGGTTGTTGCTGCGATACCGGAGGGTGGCGAGGTCGTCCGCCAGGGGTTCCAGGCCATAGATCAGGTAGTCGAGGTACTGGATTTCCGCCATGGGCCGCAGCCCCCGCATGGCCAGGCCGATGGCCTGGCCGATGATGGTCCATTCCCGGATGCCCGTATCGAACACCCTTTTTTCCCCGTACTTGTCCTGCAGGCCCATCAGCGCCTGGTTGACGCCGCCGATCTTGCCGACATCCTCCCCGAAGGCGAAGAACCGGGGATCTTTCTCGAATGCCTTGTCGAAGAAGGTGTTCAGTACCTCATAGCCGTTCTTCAGGGGGGATTGTTCCGAGTAGACCGGCGGCACGACCGGTACGTTGAGGGCGGCGTACTTGCCGCCTGCGTACAGGTGGGTCCGATACCGGTCTTCCCCCTGGGTACGCATTTGGCGGAGGAAATCGGTCAGGATCTCGGGCGCGGAATCCCTGCGGAACAGGTAGGACAGTTGCCGGCCGATTCGGTAGATATCCGAAAGCACCGGATGGTGCAGCGATTTGAGTTCCTCCCGCAACGCCCCGATCTTGGCGGCGGCGGGATGGTCGGACGGAAGCGCGGCGAACACGGCATCCATTTCCCGCACCTTGGCGAGGATGGGTTGCTGGAAGGCTTTCCAGGCCTTTTCCCGTTCGGCCCGGACGTGGGCCTTCGCCTTGTCGCGCATGCCCTTGAGGGTTTCCTCGGTGGCCAGGCCCGATTCCACCATCCATTTGCCCATCAGGCGCAGGCAGTCGTATTCCTTTTCCCATTGGAGCCGTTCCGCCGATTTGTAACGCTCGTGGGAACCGGAGGTGGAATGCCCCAACTGCTGGGTGCAGTCCTCCACATGGACCAGGGCAGGAATATGGGTCGTGCGGGTCTTTTCCGCCGCCTTCCGGTACAGGGCCACCAAGGCCGGGTAATCCCAGCACTTCTCCCGATAAATGTCGATGCCTTCCCCGTACTCGTTGACCCGGAAACCTTCCAATACCTCCGAAATACAGCCTTTGGTGGTCTGTATTTTCTTGGGGACGGAGATGCCGTACCCGTCGTCCCATACCGATATCAGCATGGGTACGCGCATGACGCCGGCAGCGTTGATGGATTCCCAAAAGACACCTTCCGAGGTGGAGGCGTCCCCGATGGTACAGAAGCAGACCTCCTCGCCGTTGTAGGAAAATTGGGCGTAAGGGTCCAAACCCGGAAAATCCCGGTATTTCCGGGATGCCTGTGCCAGGCCGAGGGCCCGGGCCATCTGGCCTCCGGTGGACGAGATGTCGGCCGATACGTTATATTGGGCCTTCTGCTCCAACCACTCGCCTTCCCCGTCGAAACTGGGCGTGGCGAAATGGCTGTTCATCTGCCGGCCGCCCGACCAGGGGTCGTGCTCGGCGTCGGCGTATATCTGGGCAAAAAACTCCTCCACGGTCGCCAGGCCCAGGGCCATCATGAACGTCTGGTCCCGGTAGTAGCCCGAACGCCAGTCCCCCTTGCGGAAAGCCCTCGCCATGGCCACCTGCGGCACTTCCTTGCCATCCCCGAATATCCCGAACTTCGCCTTGCCGCCCAATACCTCCTTGCGCCCCTGGATGCTCACTTCCCGACTGATGCAGCAAATCCAATAATCCTCCAGGACTTGCTGCCGGTATGCCTCGTCCGGTTGCCCGCCCGCTACGCTCCTGGTGCCTTTGGTCAGATTCTCTATCATACCCGAATGTTGCTTTTGATTGATGGTGTGAAGGAAGTGTATGCAATTAAGGAAAATAATATTCTTTATTTCATGTGAAAACGTGTTTTGAGCGGAAGTTAAAACTAAAAATTAATAAAAACAAGAAATATTGTTTTTTGTTTTCGGATATACCGGGCTACGGCCGCGGGTGCGGGCCGGTGGGGGAAAGGACGACACGGGATTAGGCGGGACTTCAATCAACCCTTTGTCTTACAAAGATAAAGAGTCCGACAGACAGTCTTCCCGGCTCCCCATGGCATTTTCCGGGAAGGGTACACCGGATAAGTGAATCCGTGCGTGTGCCCTGTTTGGCTTGTTGCATAGACAAAGAACTGGTTTTCAGGGTAATAAAAGGCTTTTAGCCGGTCTGCCGAAACCGCCCGCGATACGATGCCCACGGGAGGTCGGCGGCTTTCCGAATTTGGAAGGGAAAGAAACGGGACACCGCCGGTTAACATGTCGTTAACGGAATAGGTGATCCGCCGGTTTTTATTTGTTTGCGGGAATCGGTACTTTTGTGGCTGTCAAACCTATTCCATTTTCAACATAAAAAAAGTCACTGATGAAAAAACTCAGCTTGCTCCTGTCCATGACGGCCCTCCTGGCATTTTCCGCATTCGCGCAATCCACGGAAGGACCGGTCATGAAATTCGAATCCACCGAAGTGGATTACGGGGAGATCCTCCAGGATTCCGAACCGCTGCGGGTGTTCAAGTTCACCAACACCGGCAACGCCCCGCTGATCATCAGCAATGCCAAAGGCTCCTGCGGTTGCACGGTCCCGAGCTACCCGAAAGACCCGATCCTGCCGGGGGAAACCGGTAACATCGAGGTCCGTTACGACACCAAGCGGATCGGCCCCTTCCAAAAGACGGTGACGCTGACCACCAACGAGGCCACCCCGACCCACACGCTCAAGATCAAGGGCAAGGTCAATCCGAAACCCAGCGAGGAAAGTGTTCCCGCCGGCAGCAAAGGTCTCGGCGGCCGCTGATCGCCCTGCCTATCTCAAGAGACGGGTTGGGCCGGCATCCGGCCCAACGCCTTACCCGGCAAGGCCGGTACCTGAAAAAAGCCGCGGACCCTTGGTCCACGGCTTTTTTTCGCGCCGGTGGTCCGCCGGTCCCGCCGGCTTATTTTTTCCGGTGCCTCATACTTTTCCGTCGATCCCGTTCGTTCCTGATAAAACCGCCCTCCGGTGCGGTCCCTCGGGAATCCTTCCGCACCGGAATACGCCTTCACCAATTCATCTGCTATGAAAATCAACCGATTCCTGTACTTCCTCGCTTTGTCCCTCCTGGTCGTCCCCTCCTGTAAAAAAGACGACGACCAACCGGTGGATTGCTGGACCTCCCCCAACCGGGACCAGTTGAAACTGACCCTCCTGGAGGGGCCCGATATCTCCCTGCCCTCGAAGGTGTCCATTTTCTTCAAGGTGCAGGACGCCAACAACAATCCGGTCGGTTACCTCACGGAGGACAATTTCGTCATCTTCGAGAAAGGGATCAACGACAAGTGCCACCGGGAAATTTCCCGGTTCGAAGCGAAACGGAAAATCTCGGGCCGGGAACAGGTCTTCAACCATACCACCCTGCTCGTCCTGGACCTGAGCGGCAGTGTGCTGCAATCCTCCCTGGCGCAGCTCCAGGAATCCGCCGTCGATTTTATCGAGTCGGTGATGCCGGCTACCCCGGAAGCGTCCAAGCAGATGGGCATCTGGTGGTTCGACGGCGAGGATGTGCTGCATGAACTCGAACCGGTCACCTCCGATATCTTCGAACTCCGCGCCGCCGTGAACTCCATTACCCCGAACATCAGTTCGGACAATTCCACCGACCTCTACGGCGCCGTCATCAAGGCTTCGGATATCGCCGAAGGTATCCTGGCGGGCTTCGGCAGCCAGGATATCACCGCCGCCGCTTCGGTCGTCCTCTTCACCGACGGGGAAGACCGCGCCAACCGCTACCTGACTGCGGACGCCTACGCCGCCGTCAACAATTCCCCGAACGAGATCACCTGGTTCACCCTGGGCGTCGGCGATGAGATCAACCCGGACGACCTGTCCAAAATCGGGCGCAACGGCTTCTTCCAGGCCGCTTCCGTCAGCGATTTGTCGGTGGTCTTCACCCAAATCGCCTCCATCGTCAACAATGAGGCGAACAGCTACTACTTTTTCGAATACTGCAGCCCCATCCGGAACGGTACTTCCAACGGACTCATCATCGAGGCCTTCGACGGCAACGAGGTCGGCTACCTGCAGACGACCTTCGATGCCACCGGCTTCACCGGCGGCTGCCAGCTCTGACCATCCTTCCCCGCGGTACCGGGAGCGCAGCTCCGCTCCCGGTACCTTCCCCGCCTTGCCTTACCTTGCCCCGCGCCGTCTTCCTTTTGTCCCGGCCGGCGTAAAATTCACTTCCTTTTTCCTACCTTGTCCGCGTATTGTTCCTCGCGCCTTTCGGACCCTCCCTGTCGGTCATCGATCGTGCCCGTGCGGAACCGGACCTTTGCCGGCCAGCCGACGCCGCGCACCGCAGGTCCGCTGACGCCGGGATGCACGGTCGGCTCCGCCGGAATGTCCGCATCCGCGCCAAATCCATCGAGGTATGAAAAATACGATTCGGATTCAGCTGTCCTTCATGATGTTCCTCAATTTCTTCATCTGGGGAGCCTGGTTCGTGACCATGGGTACCTACCTCGGGAGCAGCCTGAAAGCGGACGGCTCGCAGATTGCGGTCGCCTACAGTACCCAGTCCTGGGGTGCCATCATCGCCCCTTTCATCATCGGATTGATTGCGGACAGATTCTTTGCGGCGCAACGGATCCTGGGATTCCTGCACCTCATCGGCGCCGCCCTGATGTGGTACATCGGCTCGGCTTCGGGCTTCGACGGGTTCTACCCGGCCCTCCTGCTGTACATGATCCTGTACATGCCCACCCTGGCGCTGGTGAATGCCATCGCGTTCCGGCAGATGGCGGACCCCCAGAAGGAGTTCCCGGGCATTCGTGTCCTGGGCACCGTGGGCTGGATCGTCGCCGGACTGATTATCGGTTGGCTGGGTTGGGAAAAGGGCGGTACCCTCGACCTGACTTTCAAGATGACCGCCGCCGCTTCCGCGCTGTTGGGCCTGTTCAGCTTCACCCTTCCGAACACCCCGCCGCCCAAGGCTGGGCAACAGACGAGCTTGTCGGATATCCTGGGCCTCGATGCGCTCGGCATGCTGAAAAGCCCGGCCTACCTGGTTTTCTTCCTCGCTTCGGTCGCCATTTGTATCCCCTTGGCATTCTATTACAGTTTCGCCAACCCATTTCTCAATGAGATCGGGGTGACGGCCGCCGCCTCCAAGCAATCCATGGGGCAGATGTCCGAGGTGCTGTTCATGCTGTTGATGCCGGTGCTGTTCGTCCGCTGGGGCGTCAAGCACATGCTGCTGGTCGGCATGGGCGCCTGGGTCCTCCGTTACGTCCTTTTCGCCTACGGCGACAACGACGCCGGCTACTGGATGCTGATCACCGGCATTGTCCTGCATGGCATCTGCTACGACTTCTTTTTCGTCACCGGCCAGATCTACACCGATCATTTCGCCGGGGAAAAGTTCAAGAGTTCCGCGCAGGGGCTGATCACCTTGGCGACCTACGGCCTGGGCATGCTGATCGGATATGCCATCTCCGGGTCGGTGTACGACCGTTACGCCACCGGGGAGGCCAGCCACGACTGGACTTCCATCTGGCTGGTGCCGGCCGGTATCTCCGCCGTCGTGCTGCTGGCCTTCGCGCTATTGTTCCGCGACAGGAAGTCGGCCTGAACGGGTATGCTTCCGCGCACAAACCATCCTGCATGGGAAAAGTGATATTGAAGAAAGGCAAGGAGGAGGCGGTCCGTCGGTTCCATCCCTGGGTGTTTTCCGGTGCCATCGCCCGGACGGAAGGGGAGCCGGCGGACGGTGACCCGGTCGAGGTCCTTGCCCACGACGGCACCTTCCTGGCCTTGGGTTACTACCAGGGGGGCAGCAGCATCGCGGTGCGGGTGTTGTCCTTCTCGCCGGTGGTACCGGATGCGGTGTTCTGGACGGGAAAACTGGCAGATGCCTTGCGCTACCGGGAATCCATGGGCTTGGCCTGGCGGGCCGATACGGACGCTTTCCGTTGGGTGCATGGGGAGGGGGACGGACTGCCGGGTCTCATCGTCGACGTATACGGCGAGGTGGCGGTCATCCAATGCCATACCATCGGAATGCACCGTTTCCGGACGTTGATTGCGGAGGCCTTGGTGAATGTGGCCGGCGGTCGGCTGACGACCGTCTATGACAAGAGCCGGGAAACCCTGCCGAAGCCTTACCAGACCTCCGTGTCCAACGGCTACCTGGTCGGTGCCACCGGGCCCGGCAAGGTCCGGGAGAACGGGCTTTCGTTCCTGGTGGACTGGGAAACAGGCCAGAAGACCGGTTTCTTCCTCGACCAACGGGATAACCGGCTATTGCTCCGGCATTATTCCGCCGGTCGGCGGGTCCTGAACCTGTTTTGTTACTCGGGGGCCTTTTCCGTATATGCGCTGGCGGGCGGAGCCCGGGAGGTCTGTTCCGTCGATGCTTCCGCGCGGGCCATCGGTTGGGCCGGCGAGAACCTGGCCGGCAACGGCTTCGATGCGGCCGCCCATCCCCTGGTCACCCGCGACGCCCTGCCCTTTCTGCGGGAAGCGGGTTCATACGACCTGTTGGTGGTGGATCCGCCCGCATTTGCCAAGAACCTGTCGCAACGGCATCAGGCGGTACAAGGATACAAGCGCCTCAACGAGGCGGCACTGGCTTGTGCGGCTCCCGGTGCCATCGTTTTCACCTTCTCCTGTTCCCAGGCCATCGACCGGCAATTGTTCTACGACACCATCACCGCGGCGGCCATATCGGCGGGCCGGCCCATCCGGGTCGCGCATCACCTGTCCCAGGCGGCCGACCATCCGGTCAGCATCTTCCATCCGGAGGGGTCCTACCTGAAAGGCTTGGTGTTGGTGGTGACATGAGCAGGGCACAGGGCGGGGTGGGGCGCAAGCTGCGTGACCGGTGGTGCCGCTTCCGGCCGGCGGGATTCCGCCCGAAAGGACCGGTGCGGGCGGTGGCATGTGGAAAGGGGCAGGACGGGCTTACAGGATCAGCATCGCATCCCCGTAACTGAAGAAACGGTACTTCTCCTTGATGGCCTCCTCGTAAGCCTCCATGATGAGGTCCTGTCCGCCGAATGCGCAGACCATGATCAACAGGCTGGATTTCGGCAGGTGGAAATTGGTGACCATCGAATTGGCGATGCTGAAGTCGAAGGGCGGATAGATGAAGAGGTTGGTCCAGCCTTCCGCCGGCTTGAGCAGGTTGCCGGCCGAAACGGCCGTCTCCACGGCCCGCATGGAGGTGGTGCTGACGGCACAGATGCGGCGCCCGTCCGTCTTGGCCTTGTTGACGGTGGCGGCCGCCTGTTCCGGGACGCGGAAATACTCCGCATCCATCTTGTGCTTCGAGAGGTCCTCCACGTCGATCGTCCGGAAAGTCCCCAAGCCGATGTGCAGGGTGATTTCGGCGAAATTGATGCCTTTTATTTCCAGCCTTTTCAACAATTCGGGGCTGAAGTGCAGGCCGCCGGTCGGGACGGCCACGGCGCCGTTCTCCCGGGCGAAGACCGTCTGGTACCACTCCCGGTCCGCCGGTTCCGGGGTGCGGGTGATGTATTTGGGCAGCGGGGTGAATCCCAGGGAATCGAGGTCTTCCCGGAACTTGGACTCCGGCCCGTCGAATAGGAAACGGATGGTCCGGCCGCGGGAGGTGGTGTTGTCCACCACTTCCGCCACGAGGATCTCGTTGCCGAAGTCGTCCATGAAATAGAGCTTGTTGCCGACGCGGATCTTGCGGGCGGGATCCACCAGCACATCCCAGAGCCGTTGTTCGGCATTGAGTTCCCGCAGCAGGAACACTTCTATCTTGGCACCCGTCTTCTCTTTCTTTCCGTACAGGCGGGCGGGGAAAACCTTGGTATTGTTGAGGATGAAGACATCCTGGTCGTCGAAGTAGTCCAGGATGTCCTTGAAGACCTTGTGCTCGATCTTCCCGGTGTCCCGGTGGATGACCATCATCCTGGCATCGTGTCGGTTGGGGGCGGGATATTGCGCAACGAGGGATTTATCCAAATCGTAGTTGAACTGAGACAGTTTTGTCCGCATGGAAAGTGACTTGTTGTTAATCTTTGGTGGTGGCATCCGCCGGACCCCTGCCGCCTTCGCCGGCACTTCGTACCGCAATCGGGCGGGCGCGTATCCCGTTCGCCGGTAGCACGCTGGGAGGGAGACACAACAGGCCGGCGGAGCCGGATCCGTCGGGTTGCCTCGATGAAGTTGCCGCTGCCGGACAATTGGAAATTTTTATCCCACGAATTCGAAAAGTGGGCAAAAGTAAGAAAAATTACGCACGCAAGGCGGAAAAGTTTTACCGGCGGCGGCTTTCTTCCCCTCGGCTTGCCCAGGCCGCCCTGTTCACAGGTTTTTTTTGGAAAGTGACAAATGTCACTACGGACGAGCCGACAAATTCCGCATATTTACCCATCGTTACCGTCGATATATTTTTTTACCGGTCGCCCTTTTCTTGAAATATAATACCGTCTTGCCGACATTCGTCGAAACAGGCCGGTAAGCCCGGTTTTTCGGGGCCTTCCGGCTCCACCGGCAACAGGAGGCCGTCATCACCAACGTTGCGTCGTTCCCGCCTGCCGTTCTTGCGGAGACGAAGCCAAAATCAGGAATACATGAAATTTGGATTTGTCATCGACAACCGGAAGTGCATCGGATGTCATGCCTGTACCACCGCCTGCAAGTCGGAACACGACGTTCCGGTCGGGGTGTTCCGCACCTGGGTGAAACAGGTGGAGAAAGGGGTGTTCCCGCATACCCGGCGCTTGTTCTCCGTCATGCGCTGCAACCACTGCACGGACGCACCCTGCGTGGACATCTGTCCGGTGGAAGCCCTTTACACCCGGCCGGACGGCATCGTGGATTTCGACAAGAACCGCTGCATCGGCTGCAAGTCCTGCATGCAGGCCTGCCCGTACGATGCGCTCTACATCGATCCGGATTCCCATACGGCCGCCAAGTGCAACTACTGCGCACATCGGGTGGACGTGGGGCTCGAACCTGCCTGCGTGAACATCTGTCCGGAACACGCGATCATCTCCGGGGACATGGACAATCCCGACAGCGAAATCGCCCAACTCCTGGGTCGGGAGCAGGTCAGCGTCCGGAAGGCGGCGAAAGGTACGGCTCCGAACCTCTTCTATATCCACGGCGACGAGGCATCCGTCAATCCGCTGGCCAACGAGAAATCGAACGTGACGCTCTGGGGCAGCCAGGAACGCGGGGTCGGTCATTTCGCCGCCGCCACGGAAAAATTGGCCTACCAGGGGGATGACATCGTGCAGTCGCTCCTGGCGGCCAACGGTTCCGCCGTCTCGGCCGGCGAGATGCAGCACAGCGACCGCGGGCTCCGCTCGGTGGATGTGGTCATGGGGGCCTCCCGCCGGGTCTACGACACCCCGGGCAAGGGTATCCTGTGGGGTTGGGAGGTGTCCGCTTACGTCTGGACCAAGGCCATCTCGGCCGGTGCTTTCCTGGTGCCTTTCCTGGCGGCCGTCCTCGGCCAGGCGGAGGTTCCCGCCGCCATCCAATGGACCGGCATCGGCCTCGGGCTGCTCTTCCTGACGCTCACCGGTGCTTTCCTGGTCATGGACCTCGACCGTCCGGACCGCTTCCTCAACGTGCTCCTGCGGCCGCAATGGAATTCCTGGCTGGTCAAAGGCGGCTACGCCATCACGGGCTACGGCCTGGCACTGACGGTGCTGGCTGCCGGCCACTGGTTCGAATGGTCCCTGCTGGCGGAAATCGGCCGCTGGTCCGCCTTCCTGCTCGCCGTCATCGTGGCGGTGTACACGGCATTCCTGTTCGCCCAGGCCAAAGGGCGTGACTTCTGGCAAAGCCCCGCCCTGCCGCTCCACATGCTGGTGCACAGCCTGATGGCCGGGGCGGCGGTGTTCTCCGTCCTGCTTCCCTTCCTGGAAGCCGCCGGTTGGCAGGCTTTCCTGAAGACGGTCCTCCTCGTCGCCATCGCCGTCAACCTGCTGACCATCTGGATGGAACTATCCATCACCCACCCCACGACCGAAGCCAGCCTGGTGGTCGACATGATCGTCCGCGGCCGCTATGCCCGCCTGTTCCGGCTCGGCGTGCTGGTCACCGGCAATCTCCTGCCCTTGGCCCTGCTGACCCTGGCCGACCATCCGGCCGCACAGGCCGCCGCCGGTATCCTGGTGCTCATCGGCATCTTCCTGACGGAGAAAATCTGGGTGGAGGCGCCGCAAAGGGTTCCGCTCAGCTGATGCGGTGCCCCGCTTCTCCCCGGTAGCTTTTTTTCACCTTGACCATCAATAGATCACCAACTAAAATCATTACTCATGCCGCACTATCAGATACTCATCGCCGGCGGTGGCAACGCCGGCCTGTCGACAGCCTCCAAGCTGCTGGCCGAAAACCCGAAATTGAAGCTCGGTATCATCGAGCCTTCCGAAAAACATTATTACCAACCCGCCTGGACGCTCGTCGGCGGCGGCACTTTCGATGTCCGCGATACGGAGAAGGACGAACGGGATTTCATCCCGAAAGGGGCCGACTGGATCCGGGACCGCATCGCTTCCTTCGACCCGGACGACAACGCGGTGACCTGTACCAGCGGTACCCGATACACCTACGATTACCTGGTCGTGGCCATCGGTATCCAACTGGATTGGAATAAGGTCGAAGGCCTTTCCGATACCTTGGGCAAGAACGGGGTCACCAGCAACTACCGCTTCGACCTGGCACCCTACACCTGGGAACTGCTGCGGAATTTCAAAGGCGGGAACGCCATTTTCACCAGTCCCAATACGCCCATCAAGTGCGGCGGCGCCCCCCAGAAGATCATGTACCTGGCTGGCGACCACATCCGCCGGAATGGTCTGCAATCCAAGACCAACATGCATTTCTATTCCGGCGGCACCATTATCTTCGGGGTCAGGAAATACGCCGACACCCTGGACAAGGTGGTGGCGCGCTACGGTATCAAGACGCACTTCAGGAACAACCTGGTGGCGATCGACGGCCCCAACCGCATCGCCACCTTCACCGATGAGAACGGACAGCGGATCGCGCAACCGTTCGACATGATCCATGTCACACCCCCGCAAAGCGCTCCGGATATCCTCAAGCATTCCGCCCTGGCGGTACCGGACAATCCCTACGGATGGGTGGATGTCAACAAGTACACCCTGCAGCACAACCGCTATCCCAATGTGTTCAGCCTGGGTGACGTATCCAGCACCCCGAATGCCAAGACCGGCGCCGCCGTCCGCAAACAGATGCCGGTGGTCGTCGCGAACCTGCTGCACCTGATCTCGGGTGCTTCCCTCGACAGCAAGTACGACGGCTACGGCTCCTGCCCGCTGGTCACCGGCTACGGTAGACTGGTGCTGGCGGAGTTCAACTACGAGAACGAACCGACCGAAACCTTTCCCATCAATCAGGCGAAGGAACGCTGGAGCATGTGGATGCTCAAGAAACACGTGCTTCCCTGGTTGTATTGGCACCGGATCCTGCAAGGCAGGGCCTGAGGCCAAGGCCGACTCCGACCGGCCGACCGCCGGCCGGGACATCCTCCGGGGTTTTTACGTGGCTGTCCCGCCTCGTTTCCCGTCCATTCAGCAATCTTATCCAATCGTATGGCTTACAAGCATCAACCTACCTTCATCGAAAAGATGGCCGAGAAAATCGGTCTCATCCCGGACCTCCATTCGGAAAATCCCGCGGAGGCCCCGGTCAACCGGCTGACGGAACCCGGCGACCTGACCAAGTTTCCGCCGCCGGACCAATGGGACGACTGGACGGAGTACGAGGCGAAATCCTGGCCCCGCAAGGAGAAGAAATCCTATTCCATCGTTCCGACCACCTGCTTCAACTGCGAAAGCGCCTGCGGCCTGCTGGCCTATGTCGATAAGGAGACCAATGCCGTGCGCAAATTCGAGGGCAACCCCTGGCATCCCGGCAGCCGCGGCCGGAACTGCGCCAAAGGCCCCGCCACCATCAACCAGCTCAACGATCCGGACCGCATCCTCTACCCGATGAAAAGGGTCGGGGAGCGGGGAAGCGGCCAATGGGAACGCGTCTCCTGGGACGAGGCGCTGGATGATATCGCCGCCCGCATGCGCAAGGCGCTGCAGGAGGGCCGGAACAATGAGATCGCCTACCATGTCGGCCGCCCGGGCCACGAAGGGTATATGGACCGCGTCCTGCAGGCCTGGGGCGTGGACGGCCACAATTCCCACACCAACATCTGCTCCTCCGGCGCCCGTTTCGGCTATGCCATCTGGTACGGACACGACCGGCCTTCCCCGGACCATGCCCATGCCAAGGCCATCCTGCTCATCTCCGCCCACCTGGAAAGCGGCCACTATTTCAACCCGCATGCCCAGCGTATCATGGAAGGCAAGATGAACGGCGCCAAACTCATCGTCCTGGATCCGCGGCTCAGCAATACGGCCAGCATGGCGGATTTCTGGATGCCGACCTACCCGGGGACGGAGGCGTTCCTCCTGCTGGCCATCGCCCGGGAGCTGCTGCGCAACAACTGGTATAACCGCGATTATGTGGAGAATTGGACGAACTGGCAGGAGTATATGCTGCATGTCCGTCCGGACAGCCCGCCCGTTTTCGAGGATTTCATCGCCAATCTCCTGGACTTGTACAAGGAATACACGCCGGAGGCGGCGGAACAGGAAACCGGGGTGAAAGCGGACATGGTCCGGGATGTCGCCCGGGTCGTCGCCGAAGCCGGTACCCGATTGGCCACCCACAACTGGCGTAGCGCCGGCTCCGGAAACCTCGGCGGTTGGGCCGTGGCCCGCACCCTCCATTTCCTCAACGTGCTGACCGGATCGGTGGGCACGGAAGGCGGCACCTCCCCCAATACCTGGAATAAGTTCCACCCCCAATTTTTCGATAAGCCACCGGCACAGAAGTTCTGGAACGAGCTCCACTTCCCGAAGGAATATCCGCTCGCCTATTTCGAGATGTCCTTCCTGCTGCCGCACTTCCTGAAGGAAGGCCGCGGATTCATGGACGTCTACTTCTCCCGGGTCTTCAATCCGGTATGGACGTATCCGGACGGCTTCATGTGGATGGAAGCCTACAAGGACCCCAATTGTTTCGGCCTGCATTGCGCCCTCACCCCCACCTGGAGCGAGACGGCCTATTTCGCCGACTATGTGCTGCCGATGGGGCTGGCTTCCGAGCGGCATGACCTCAACAGCTATGAGACGCATTCCGGGGTATGGATCGCCTTCCGGCAGCCGGTGCTGCGCGAAAAGGCCCGGCGCGACGGCAAGCCTTTCCGGTTCACTTATGAGGTGAATCCGGGGGAGGTCTGGGAGGAGGACGAGTTCTGGATCCAACTGTCCTGGCGGGTCGACCCGGACGGCTCCCTGGGTATCCGCAAACACTTCGAATCGCCCTACCGGCCCGGCGAATGCGTCACCGTGGACGAGTACTACCAATATATCTTCGAGCACACGAAAGGCCTGCCGGAGGCGGCCGCCCAAGAGGGGCTCACCCCCTTGGACTACATGCGCAAATATGGTGCGTTCGTGGTGGAACCCTCCGTCTACAAGGTCAATGAGAAAAAACTGGCCCCCGATTCCCTGGCGGGTACCGAGGTCGATTCCCTGACCGGCACGATCCGCAAGGGGGGCAAGACCGTCGGTGTCATGGTCAAGGGGGAAGCGATGACGGGTTTTCCGACCCCTTCGGGTAAGAACGAGTTCTTCAGCCGCACCATGATTGATTGGAAATGGCCGGAGTACGCCGTACCCACCTATATCAAGAGCCATATCCATGAATCGGAAATGGACCGCGAAAAAGGGGATTATCCCCTGGTGCCGACTTTCCGCCTGCCGACGTTGATCCATTCCCGGAGCGGCAATGCCAAATGGCTGTATGAGATTTCCAACCGGAATCCGGTCTGGATGCACCCCTCGGATGCGGCCCGCTTCCAATTGCAAACGGGCGACCTGGTCCGGGTGAATACGGAAATCGGCTATTTCGTCGACAAGGTCTGGGTGACGGAAGGGATGAAACCGGGGGTGGTGGCTTGTTCCCACCACCTGGGCCGCTGGCGCCGTCCCTCGGACCCCGCCGGCAACCGTTGGGCGACGGCTACCGTCGATATCCAATCCGATGACAAGGGCGGCTGGCGGATGCGCCAGGTGGCCGGTATCCATCCCTTCAAGAGCAGCGACAAGGATAGCGCCCGCATTTTCTGGAGTGACGGAGGGGTCCATCAGAACATTACCTTCCCCGTCCATCCGGACCCGATCTCCGGTATGCATTGCTGGCACCAAAAGGTTCGCATCGAAAAAGCACCGCCGACCGACCAATATGGTGATATCTTTGTGGATACCAACAAGAGC
This sequence comes from uncultured Saprospiraceae bacterium, assembly GCA_964573725.1. Classification (GTDB taxonomy): domain Bacteria; phylum Bacteroidota; class Bacteroidia; order Chitinophagales; family Saprospiraceae; genus UBA6168. Next base: position 32,446 of record CAZNLJ010000015.1, on the reverse strand, counting down.
ATGGCGGTCTACCGGAAATGGTTGGAGATGGCCCGCCCGGCGCCGGGACCCGACGGCCTTCGGCGGCCGCTTTGGATGAAGCGGGCCTTACGTCCGGCGGAGGAGACTTTTTACTTCCCGGAGGAAGGGGCCTGAGGGACTTCGCCCCCCGGCGGATAGCACCGCCCCTTCCTCCTGAATGCGGCGGCGGCATCGGCTGTCCTTGCGCTTGTCGGTCATCGGTATGCCCGGCCGTTCGTCCGGAAGTGGGTTCCTGATTGCCCGCCGACCATCGGTAACGCCGGTCCTTCGGCACGGATTTCCTGCCGGGCATGCCATTTCATCGGCAACGGAATGTCATGACCAGAATCCGCCATATTGCCTGTATGCGCACAGGGGGTCTTGCCCTGCGCCTTTTCCTGTTGTTGGCCGTGGGGTACGCGGCCCCGGCACAATCGCCCCCCGGCCGGTGCGGCGCCCTGCCCCCGGCCCGGGAGACTGCCTTCCCTGCGACCGGCTTGCCGACGTCCACCCGCTCCCCGGTCGCGCTGCCGGTGGTGGTCCATATCCTCTGGCACCGGCCGGAGGAAAATATTCCGGACGAACAAGTGCTCAGCCAGTTGGATGCCCTCAACCTGGATTTCCAGGCACTGAACGGGGACCTCGCCAATGTGCCATCCATCTTCCAGGATCGGATTGCGTCGGTGGATTTCCACTTTTGCCTCGCGACCGTGGATCCGACCGGCGCACCGACCTCCGGGATCACCCGGACCTATACCGACAATTCCATCGGAATCGGGGGGACACCGAATATCCACTACGATGGGCTGGGCGGAAAGGACGCCTGGGACCCGAACCGCTATATCAATATCTGGGTGGCCCGCTTCGCCGGTGGGGTGGGCGGCACGGCGGCTTTTCCCGGCCAGGCCGTACCGGCGGAAGATGGCATTGAAGTGGATTTCCGGCAGTTCGGGACCGTCGGTACCGAGCCGCCTTATCACCTGGGAAGGACGCTGACCCATGAGATGGGCCATTTTTTCAACCTGCACCACCTTTGGGGCCCTGCTTTCGACAGCTGTTGCGAGGAAGATGATTTCGTGTCGGATACGCCGGTTTCTTGCGATTCCTATCTCGGTACCTGCCCGGTACCCACGCTCCCCAGCTCTTGTTCGGAGCCCGATATGTACATGAATTTCATGAACTTCACCGACGACGCCTGCATGGCCCTTTTTACGCCGGGTCAACGGGACCGCATGTGGGCCGCCTTGCAGCAAGCCCGGCCGGGCCTTGCCGCTTCCGATGCCTGCCTACCGGTCCGGGTGGAGGAGGCGCCGGGTACCGCCCCGGCCGACCTGCCTGCCCTGCGGCAGAACCCGGTCCGTTCCCGCCTGGTCCTTGCCGGCCTCCGGCCGGCTCCCGACCAATTTGTTACGGTACGGTTGTTGCATGCTGGTGGTTGGGAAATTGTCCGGTACTTCTTACCTTTACATGAGGAAATTCAATTGGATGTATCCGACCTGTCGGCCGGGATGTACTGGCTGACCGTAACCGGTCCCGCCATCCGATTCCAATGCGGCTTCGTACGGATTCCGTAAGCCGGCCCCGAACTTATCTCCACAAAATCGAGCTGCTATCCAGGTATGAAAAGCCCGTCCGGATGCCCGTGTGCGGCCCGGGGCTTGTCCTTATCCGGAAGCCGGACTCAGACTTTCTCACCCAAACGACTATTTCACAGGTTTTTCCCGCACCGGAACAGCCTGCGCCCCTCCCGTAGGGCGCCTGGCATCTGATCCGGCTGCCGGCGGATGCTTGTGACAAGACCTACCCCCTTTTATCAGCAAGTACGCACCAAAACCAGTGGCTCCCGGTCGTGTGGCCGGGCTATGCCCCCTTTCGAAAAACCGGCTTGCCGAATCGCGGCTGTCCCGGACCCTGCCGGTCTTCGGGTACCTGCGGGTTGAAGCCGCTGATGCGACAAAGGATCAAAATGGATTGCGGTCGGGCGCTTGTTTCCGGTTCCGTCAGGACTTTGGTCCCAAAAATGCGCCTGCCCCGCCAGGCAGGATAGCCAACCAATGAAAGCTTATGAAACGACGGGTGCTCATTGTGGACAATTCATCCTGGTGCATCTACAACTTCCGGATGCCCTTGGTGCGAAGTCTGGCCCGGGAAGGCTACGAGGTATGGGTCGCCACACCGACGGACAATTTCTATCCTTTGCTGGACCAATCCCCCATCCATCGGTATGTCCCGCTCCGATTCCTGGACAGAAGAGGGCGGAATCCGCTGCAGGACCTGCGCTTCCTGTGGGAGCTGTACCGCCTCTACCGGAATGTGCGTCCTTACCGGGTGCTTCAATTTACCATGAAACCGGTCCTCTACGGTGCCCTCGCAGCCCGGCTTGCCAAGGTCCGCGCCATCGGGGTGCTGACGGGACTGGGTTATCTCTTCCTGCATCCCAACGGTTTGAACCGACTGATACAGCAAGGGATGCGCGCATGCTTCTCCAGCCTGGACACGCTCGTCACCTATAATGTGGACGACCGCCGCTTGTTGGTCGCCAAAGGCCTTGTCGCTGCGGACAAGTGTGAGGTGCTGCCCGGCGACGGGGTGGATGTCCAACGTTTCCGGCCCTTGCCCCGCCAAGCGGGAGCCGGCACTTTCACCTTCCTGTTCATCGGTCGGCTGTTGGGCGACAAAGGGGTGGTCGAGTATGTCGATGCCGCCGGTCGCCTGGCCGGCTTATGTCCGGCGACCGGCTTCCATTTGTTGGCGGACCTTCAGTTTGGAAATCCGAACAGCTTGTCAATAACCCGGCTGCATGAATGGGTCGCCCGGGGCGTCATCCGGCTGTTCCCGACGACGACGGATGTGGTTCCCATTATCCGCGATTGTGATGTCCTGGTCCTGCCGTCCTACCGGGAAGGATTGTCCCGCGTCATACTGGAGGCGATGGCCATGGGGAAACCGGTCATCACCACGGATGTTCCCGGCTGCAAGGACCTGGTAATCCACGGTCGGAACGGTCTGCTGGTCCCGCCCCGGGATGCCCGGGCACTTCAGGAGGCGATGCATTATCTTCGCTACAGCCCACCGGCGGAGTTGACGGCCATGGGACGCGCCAACCGCCGACGGGTCCTCCAGTTTTTTGCGGAGGATATTTGTATGGATGCGTTCTTGTCGGTCGTCGACAGGAACCGGCAACGGAAGCAGCCGTTGGAAATTCCGGAACCGGCAGTAACGCAGGTTTCCTGATCGTGCTGCATCCGGGGTTTCGTATCCGGCCATGGCCGGCTGTGCCGGCCGGTCCGTGTCCTGCAGTCGCGTCGCATGGCCTGCCCGACGGATCGGAGGCCAGGCAAGAACTTGGACCCGCTTGCCTACGGCCGTTTCGGATCCGCCGGACCTCGGTGCTTGGGTCAGCAAAAAAAGCATATCCCGCGTCGGCTACACCTTCATCTCCGCCTCCGCACCTCAATCCGACACAGTCAGGAATAAAATAATCCTTCGGTTTCCCGCAGTCCTGCTTGTTTTAAGAGTTGTTAAGGCGCTACAACTCGCCGTGAAAAAGGGGGCGGGGCGAAGCCTTGTACCCTAAAAACACTTCCCCGCGCCCATTTAGGGCAGGCCGAAGCACATCAGCGGGTTTGACGACAAAAAACAAAAGAAAATCAATGTTTTGTAATTGATTGTCTTGCAGGGTTGAGGTGCAGAAGATGAGCTTCATGGTCACATCCGATGCGTATGACTTTCCCCGTGCATCCATGCTCGAAGATAGATTATCGTCCCGCAAAGGGCGCGGCTACCGCTTCCGCCGCCAATCCGTTCCAGCCCAGGAACCGGCTGTAGGCCTCCCAGACCGGAATGACGCCCATCTCCCGGATACAGCGGTAATCCGGGCATGCCAAGGGATGGTCCACCCGCGTCCGGTTCGGACGAATCCAGGAATGACAAGGCTGACAGGGTAAGCCGGCCGAAAGGTCCATGTGGCGGACGGGGTCGAAAACCCCGTACCCTAATGTGACCGCATCGGTAGCACCCCACAGCACGAAGGTAGGTTTGCCGAGCATGGCGGCCAGGTGCATGGTGCCGCTGTCGAGTCCGATGTAATGGGTCGCATGCGTGACCAGGGTGGCCAGGGTCCGGTAATCGGTGTGCCCCACCAGGGACCGTACCCGCGGGATGGCGGCGGCTTCGATGGCGGCGCCGTATGCCGTCTCGTTCCGGTCACCGACCACCAAGTATCGGAGGCCGGGATGGGAACGGCTCGCCAGCCGGAGGAACTCCACCCATTTCTCCACCGGCCAGTTCTTGTAGCCGACGCTATTGTTGGCGGCACAGACTTGCACGACCGCATACGATGCCCCTTTTCCCATCCAGGGGGACAGCAGCGATGCGTCGGTGTATTCCTCCGGGTAGGATATGGAATAATCCGCTGCGCTTTCCGGGAGTCGGGTCGCGGCAAGTCCTCCGAGGTGGAGATGTTGGTCGAAAATATGGGCATCCGCCAATGTAGGGCGGTAGTGAAGGTTGGGGAATATACGGAAGTACCATTTCCGCCGGTTGCAGTACACTTTCCTGGCCAACAGGCAGGAGAGCAACAGCCAATGGGGGGCGGAGGATGTGTAATCGAGATAGAAGCGGTCGAAACGGCGGAAATGCCGGAATATCAATCGCAGCCAGCCCGGCAGGTCCGGCGTCACGGAAATGTGACGGTCCAATACTTGCAAGGGGCCGATGACCTCGTCCGACAGGAAAGGGGTGGTGAATAGGCCGGTCACCGAACGGCCGGCCGCCCGCAGGGTCCGGATCAAGGGAACGACCTGCAGGGCGTCCCCCATGCCGGTATGGAATACCACAGCGACGGATTGCTTACTTTCCATATGCCTTGCTGGTGTGGTTCGGAACGATATGGTCGATTACCCGCCCGGATATGCGTCCGCATGGTCTGTGCCGCGACAGACGATGTCGATGGATGCTTTTTCCAGTTGGGACAAGGTCTCGATGAACCGGTCGGCCGGCAGGTAATCCCGGAGCTGAAGGTCGAAATCATCGGCGTAATTGAAGGTGGCACCGGTGTCGAGCATGGACAAGCGTTCCACGATCCGGATGGTTTCTGTCCGGAATACCGGCAGGTTCGCCTCGAAAACCAACAAGGGGATCCGCTGCGACAAGCCTTGGAAGACTTCCCACTCGTAACCCTCCACATCCACCTTCAGGAAGACCGGCGGGCCGTATTGCCGGATGAGGGCATCCAGGGTCGTCACCGGTACGGCTAACCGTTTTCCGGAAAACGGGGGGATGGTACCCAGGAATCCCGCTTCCAGGGCTTCTTTCCATTGGGGCCGGAAGGTGTTCAGTGCCCCGGATTCGGAATAGACCATCAATTCCTGTACGCCGGCTTCCGCCCCGCAGGCTGCTTCCACCACCCTCACTTTTTGCCGTTTCCATCGTACATGGGACCTGAGTACGGCAATATTCGAGGGTTCCGGCTCCACGGCCACCACGGTTCGGGCATAGTCGGCGAATACTTTCGTCAACAAGCCGGTATTCGCCCCAATGTCGAGGATGATGCCGTCCTTGGTGCGGAGCGGTCCCAACAACCGGCGGTAAAACGCGGCTTCTTTCCGCAATACCTGCCGCGGGCCGGGCGATGCCCACATCCATAGCCACAACATGAAGGGGCGGTGCTTAAAACGGTGGAACCAGGCCTGCCTGTTCAAGGTCCGCCGGAGTGGGGGGCCGATCAAGGGTATTTTTTCAATCATGGGGGTCTTCTTGGTTTCAAACCGGCTTTATCGTGTGCCGGGGATACGCCGAACGGCAAGATAAACATCCTTCAGCATTTGTCGGATTTTCAAATAGCTGCGAAACGACAGGCCCCGGCGCGCCCAGACATGGAGCAGGGAACTGCCCCCTTTCCTCCGGTAGGCGGGCCGGTAGCCTGCACCGAAATAGTGATGGTACAGGTCGGTCGCCCGACGGGGGTCGTGGATGCCGAGTTGGCTACAGGTATGATAGAGGGCATCCCGGTAGGCGAGAAGGTAAGATTGCAGGGCGGGCTGCCCGGCTGCTTTTCGCCGCAGTTGGTCCACCTGCCCGGCCCGCATCCGGAGGAGGGAGGTATACCGCTCGACAGGAAAAATTTCCGTCAGCTGCCCCTCCCGTTTCCGGTACACGGATCCCATGTGTCGGTCCCATAAGACTTGGGACGTGCCGAAGCGCAGCAGCAGCCGGAAGACCAGTTCGCAATCCCCCCCATGTGTCATTTCCTCATCCCAGCCGCCTGCCGCCTGTACCGCCGCCCGGCGGAACAGGTTGGCACTGGTTTGCCCCAGCATCCGGAATGCGAGGGAACGGAGCGGGTCCGCCACCGGCTGCGCCCGATAGGCTGTCCGAGCTCCGTCCGGTCCCTGCAGGTAATAGCTTCCGACGACCAGGGCGGCGGTATCGGTCGCTCCGGATGCCGCCAGCAGGGATACCTGTCGGGCGAGCTTCTCCGGCCGAAGGATGTCGTCCGCGTCCAGGAATTGCAGCCACGCTCCGCGGGCCACGGTCATGCCTTTGTTCCGGGCGAAGGAGACGCCTTGCCGGGACTCCGACAGGCAGGTGATCCGGTCCGGCGCGTCGGCGGCCAATTGTCCCATCAGCGCCCGGGTCCCGTCCGTGGAGTTGTTGTCCACCAGGATGAGCTCCCAATGGGGATAGGTCTGCGCCTGCACGGATCCGACCGCTTCCGCCAGGTACGGGGCTACGTTGTAACAAGGTATGATGACGGATATCATCATGGGCGTTCGGTCTCGACCGGTTTCCGATTTGCTCCCATCCGCCGGGCGGCCCATTCGCCGGCCCGGAACCAAAGGGGGGCGAATACGTCCCAGACCAGGTGCTGGATGTAATAATCCCGCCGGATGATCCAGCGGAGCGACGCAACCGGCAACTTGACCGGTACCGCCGCCAGGGAACGGAGGGTACGCCCCAGCAGCTCGCCGTGTGGCAGGGGCCCGGACAAGCGGCTGCCGTCCCGACCATGGGCATACCATTGGCGCAGGTGCCAGGAAAACCGGAGTTTGTGCGGGAGGACGGCATGGTCGATGACCATCCGGGGATCGAAGCCCAGGCGGTGGCCCGATGCGAGCAGCCTCGCCTGGACGACGTTCTCTTCCGCATATCCGATGGCTGTACCGGACATGCCGAAGTCGGCCGGAAATCCTCCGACCGCAGCCAGGGCCTCCTTTCGTACCCAGAAATTACCACCGGTCAAGTCCGGGGTTCCGATGTAGCCCGGTGCCGGCAACAGCGGGGACATCGTCCCGAAGCCTTCCCAAAGCCATCGGGGCTTCCCGAAGGGGAACCAGGCTTGGTATGGCCCGCCGAAACAGGCCAGGTCCGGATTCCGGTCCAGGAAATCCAGGGCATATCCGAAGTAGCCTGCCTGGATTTTTGCATCGTCATCCAGGTAACACAACCAGGGGCCTCTCGCGACGGCCGCTCCCAGGTTGCGGGCATGGCTCAGCCCGGTCCGGGGCGCCAGGTCGTACCGCACCCGGTCCGGGAAGCGTTCCGACCAGCGGGCTACCATCGTCCGGGTTTCGGGATCGTCGGCATTGTCGACGACACAGACTTCGCGGACGGCCGGTGGCCATCCTTCCGATAGCAGGGCCTCCAGGCACATGGCGAGCAGGGAGGCGCGGTTATAGGTGCAGATGACGACGGATATCATATTTCCATTGGTTGGTTTTGGCGGTCAATCGCTGCTGCCGGGATGGTGGTCCGTAGGGAAATGCCGGGATCGTCTCCGGCCGGGCCAGCATGTCCCCGGAATCCGGCCCTCCTCCCGTTTGTTGCAGCAGTCGGCTGACCCACGGAAAGAACTGGTATTCCTGCAGGATGAGCTGCCGGGCCGCCCGGACCTGGTCGAGGTTGCGTTCCCAAAGCCTGTTTTCGACGGCTTGCCGGATTTCCCGGGCGGCCGCTTGCGGCCGCCCGGGGTCGACGGCCAGGTACGAGCCGGCCGGAAAGTACCGGCCGATGTTCGGGGCGCCTACATAAATGGGCAGGCAGTAGGCCAGGAAACTATCCGCCAGCTTTTCGGTCCAGTAGTGCGGGGCGATGGTGTTTTCCAGGCACAGGGAATACCGGTAGGGCAGCAATCCTTCATCCTTGCGGGCCAAAGGCCGGATGCCTTTGCCGAAATGGTCGAACCGCAGGCCGGCGGCCTGCAGGGCGGACAGGAAGCGCCGCCGCCGCCGGTGTCCGGCCAACAGGGTGGCGCGGCTGGTGATGGTGGACAAATCACGGCTTTTTTCCGGTACTTCCATCCCGCACAGTTCGTCGTACGAGCGGTGGAGGTGCCAGGGCAGGCAGCCTTGGGTGGGCAGGACACCGGCGGCGCCGGACGGGTCCACAACCTGTCCGAAGTAGGACCGGTAGGTCCGGTAGGCGCGGAACCAGGCGACCGGCGGTTCCTGGATGACCAGCCATCGGCGCGAGCGGGGTAACCGCGTCCGGATGGGCTGCCGGGGCGGATTGAGACAAACCAGTACATCCCCCTCCGCCGTCGGTTCCTCCACGAAGGTATGCTGCGCCCAGCTTCCGGTCCCGCCCGGTGATTGGCGCAGGAAGGGCGGATCGTCATAATTGCGGTAAACGGATATGACCACGGCCATTTGTTTTCAGGGCTTCCCGGGTTGCCGCCGGACAAAAAACGCATTTCCTGCGTCGGCATACCGGTCGTCCAACCATTGCAGGCGGAATCCCTTCTCCGCCAGCCAGGCTTGCAGCTCCGGTAAGGTGCCGCATCCCCGGTAGGATTCCACAAAATGTACCTCCAGGAAAAGATGATGGGTATGTGCCAGGGTGTCGACCCCTTTTTCCAGGACTTTCCGCTCCATGCCCTGTATGTCCAACCACAACAAGTCCACCTGCGTGTCGGGCAGGGAATGAAAGAGGTCGTCCAGGGTGATGGTCCTGACCTCCGATTCTTGCGCGAAGGTAACGGTGGGGTGGAAATCCAGGTGGGCCTTGGGTGGCAGCAGGGAACTCGACGCGTCGGAGCTGCCGGCGCTCCGGTACAGCGGTTGCCGGCCCGTCCGGTCCCCGAGCGCCAAGGGGAATGTGATGACATTCGACAGGTCGGCGGTCCGTTCGACCAACCGGCCGTAGAGCTCGGGAACGGGTTCCAGCACGATGACCCGGCCTCGCGGCCATACGGTGGCCATCCGGCGGGTGTCTTCCCCGTCATATCCCCCCGCCTCGATGATGGTCGGTTCGGCCGGCAACCACCGCTGCAAGCGCCGCCAAAACCACCACCGCTCCATTTGCCGCAGGTATCGTCTCATGTCGGGTCTTTTTGGCGCACGGTCCAGGGCAGGCTGGGAAAGACGGCCCCCGGATGGTTGGATTCGTTCAGGCTCTGGTGGTACTCGCTCCGCGCCGGATCGTATTCCACCCGGAAACGCAACACCGCATCGGGATCCTCGAACAAGGTCTCCACACAGTGGATGGACAGGATGGGCCGGACGGTGTAGGTGCCCGCATTGAGCAGCCAGGCGGGAAGCGTACATTCGAAATCCGCCAGCGCCCCCTCGGCGAGGCTGTCCTGGTCCGTCGTGTCGACCTGCCGGCTCCGCAGCACGGTCTCATAGCCGCGGAACAGGTCCATGGCCAGGGTCAGGCGCCGCAACGCCCGGTTGGCCCGGACGGTGAACGACAAGGTGATCGGTTCGCTGTTGAGGAAGGTGTCCTGCGCGTGTCCGTCCGGATGCAGGACCCGCATCGCCACCAGGTAAGCCTTGGCTGCCCGCGCCGGGTGTCCGGCGGGCAAGGTCCATTGTCCCGGTTGCAAGGGACCTGCCTCCGCCACCAACCGCTGGTAGTGTTGCAGGACCGGCTCCGTCTCATCGTATGCCAGGACCCGGCCCTCGTCCAGCAACAAGGTCTTGGGGCACATCCGCTTGATGATGCCGAGCTGGTGGCTGACCAACAGGCTCGTCCGGCCGGACCGGGCCGCCTGGTCCATCTTTCCCAGGCATTTCCGCTGGAATTCCAGGTCGCCGACCGCCAATACCTCGTCCACCAGCAATATCTCCGTTTCCAAATGGGCCGCTACCGAGAATCCGAGCCGGACATACATGCCGGAGGAATAGTGCTTGACCGGGGTGTCCAGGAAGGTCTCCACCCCCGAGAAATCGACGATTTCATCAAACTTGGCCCGGATGTCGCGGCGCGTCATCCCCAGCATGGCCCCGCTCAGGTAGATGTTCTCCCGCCCGGTCAACTCCGGGTGGAAACCGGTGCCGACCTCCAACAGGGAGGACACTTTTCCCCGCAAGACCACGGTCCCCGCATCGGGATGGGTGATCTTGCTCAGTATTTTCAAAAGCGTGCTCTTGCCGGACCCGTTCCGACCGATGATGCCCAGGACTTCCCCCGCCCCGACGGTGAAGGAAATCTCCCGCAGGGCCGCAATCCGGCCGCTGGCCTGCTCCGCCGGTTTCCACCATTGGCGGAGGGGGCGGGACAAGGTGTCGCGCAAGGTGAGGTAACCACCGGCCGGCTTTCCGCCCAACCGGTAGTTTTTTGTCAGTCCGCTGACCTGGATGGCTGCTTGTTCCATGGACATGATTACAGGATGTCGGCAAAATGGCGCTCCGTCGCCTGGAAGTAGCGGATACCCAGCACCGTGAGCAGGGGCGGTACCACCAACATGCCGGGCAGGAAGGCGGCCCGGAAGGTACGCCCCTCCAACAGGCACCAGCGGAACCCCTCGATGATGCCGACCATGGGGTTGAGCCCGTATACCCATCGCACCGGTTCGGGGATGAGGTCGGTGTCATAGCCGACGGGGGCAAGGTAGAGCCCGACCTGCAGGAGGAAGGGGATGACATACCGTACATCCCGGTACTTGACATGCAGGGCGGTCAGCCAGGTGCCCGCGCCGATGGTCAGCAGCACGGCAAGCGACAGGAAAACCGGCAGCATCAGCAGCCGCCAACCCGCAAACTGGCCGTACCAGCCCAACAAGGGGACCAGGAGCCCCAAGGATATCAGCAGGTCCAACAGGGCGGAAAGGATCGGGCTCATGGGCACGAATATCCGCGGGAAATAGATCTTGGTGATCAAACGGCTGTTGTCCAGCAGGCTGTGGCCGCTGTCGGCGGTGCCATGGGCAAAAAACTGCCAGGGCAGCAATCCCGTGAAGACCAACAAGACATAGGGGTAGGCGCCGCCCGCCGGCAACTTGGCGAAATACCCGAAGACCAGGGTCAGGATGAGCATGGTCAACAATGGCCGCAATACGCTCCACAGGATGCCGATGGCGGTCTGCCGGTAACGGACCCGGATATCCCGCCAGGCCAGCACCCAGAAGAGTTCCCGGTAGGCGTACCACTCCCGCCACCGGCTTCGCCAGGTCTGGTCGGCCCGGATGACCGTGACCGGAGGCGTCGGCTTTCCGGCCATCGTCATTTCAGTTTGACCAATTTTCCGAATCCCTTCTCCAGGAAGGCGTCACCGGGGGTTTCCCATTGCCCGAATTCCTTCCGGTCCTGCTCCCCGAGCAGCAAGCGGTAGAAATAGACGCCCCGGGCCAAATCGTCGCCGTATTGGTCGGTACCGTCCCAGGCAAACTCCGTCGTGTGGGTCCCGATTTTCAAGGGCCCCAGTTCCAGCTGGTCGATTTCCCGGACCACGGTGCCGCGAAGGGTCATGATTTGCAGTTTGTACCGGTCGGGCGGATGGGTGCCGGTCAGGGTGTATACGAAGCGGGTCGCGGTGGTGAAAGGGTTGGGGTAGGGGAGGAAACTCGACAGGGCGGAACGCAGTTCGACCTGGAAGCCGATCCGGTAGGGTTGCCGCCCGGCGGTGTTGCCGGTCCGGTCGCGGACCTGGACCTGCAGGGTGTATCGGCCGGCTTCCGGCAGGGTCGGTTGCCATCGCAAGGTCGCCTTGTTGTGGTTCGGATCGGTGGCCGGGGTGAAGGACAGCTCCGGACCTGTCAGGGGGACGGCCTCGATGTGTCCGTCCGGATATTGCAAGGACAACTCGAACAAGGTCGTATCGGACAAGAGGAGGAACCGGTTCTCGTCCCGTACCGTGACCAGGATGTCGGGACGCGGGGATACGATGGCCCCCTGGTGGATCCGTTGGCCGTCGAAGGTGACCTCGACCAGGGGCGGCGCCCCGTCGCTCCGGACATGGAACGGTCGGAGCAGGTAATTGTTGGCGGGAAACAGGTCCGGGAGGCTGTCGGCCGCCTGCAGCAAGGCACTGAACTGGTAGTCGCCCGACAACCCTTCGGTAGGTAGGCGCACAGCCAGGGGAATGCCTTCCGTCGATACCGGAATCCGCAGGGTGTCGAGGTGCACGAGCTGCCGGCCGGATGTGTTCCGGACCTGGTATTCGACCCAGAGGCTGTCGACCCCGGTCGGCTGGGTGGACAGGATCCTGGTGCCGAACCGAAGGCTGTCACCGGCGGCGAGGGTGTCGGCATGAAAGGAATATCCACCGGCGGGATGGAAGGCCAGGTCCGGATATCCGGTGTAGGAGACCCGCCAGGACCGGAGCTGCACCGGTGTCCGGGCCAGGGAATCCTTGGCCTGGAATTCCAGCCGCAGCCAGGGGAAGGAGTCCACCGGGAGGTGGGCCAGGGAGACCACCTCCTCGCGCAAGTCTGCGAGGACGAGTTGTTCGGACTGCTGGCCGGGCCCCAGTCCGTACACATTCACCGCATATTGCTCCTGGTCCGCCAGCCCGCTGGTATCGAACCGGCAGGTGAGCGATTCCCAGGCACGGGCAGGACCGACCAGGGTGCTGCGCACCCGGCCCTCGAACCAGTTGCCGGGAATTTCGACCTGCGTGTCGAGGATATCCTCGGGGCCTGCCGCAATCTCCTCGCGGATGGCTCCGCCGTTTTTTCGGTAGGCGAAGAAATAGGGCACGGCTCCGTCTGCCAGCCGGCGCACCAGGGTAGCCCCTTGCGCCTCCAGGACATTGAAGATGTTGCGGCCGTTGAGTTGGAGCGAATCCGCCGCCCATTCCTGGACCTTGAGGTCATGCCCCAGGGTCCGCCGCATGGTGTAGCCCACCACCCAGGATTGGTCCGGAACCACGTCCTCCAGGAAATGGACGATGTTCGCCCGCTGGTCGGCCGTGGCCACCGGGAAGGGATAGGCACCGATCCGGGCGGCGTTGGTGTTGACGCTGCCGTACTCGCCCGGCGCCCAGTTGAACTGGATCCGGCCGAGGGTGTCGAACACCACGAAGGTCAGCCCCGCCTGCACCTGCCAGCGGAAGAAGTCGCTCCAGGGGACGGCATTGACATAGCCGTACGGTATGTCGAACGGGTTGTACAACTTGTTCCGGATCCGCAAGGTCAGCAAGTCGGCGGCAAAGGCCAATTCCCCGGATTCCGGGTCGATGGTCATGTCGTCGAGCCGGTCCAGCTGGAATTGTTCGCGATGGCTTTGTGCCCAGCCCGCCGGGCTGCCGGGGAGATGGGTGAAGGAGCGGGTCTCCCAGGCCCAGCCGACGGTCGGGTCCTGGGAGACCGGACTCACCCGCCAGAAGTAGACCATGCTGTCCCGGAACGGCAGCGCGGGTGTCCAGGCCAGTACCCCGCCGGTCTGGGTGAGGGTGGCGGCGGTTTTCAGGGGACTGTTGAACTGGCGGGTGGTGTCCAGTTCGAAGCGATAGCTGCGCGTAGGGGCCAGCACTTCGGAGGTGGAGGCCAGGAGGGTCAGCTCCCCGTCGGAGACGACCCCGAAATCCGGGGGAAAGACCGGGTTCGCCCCCTCGTCGGTGATCAGGAAGCTGAGGCCGGCCTGGCCGGATGCGCTGACCAGCTCGTTATTCGATTCGGCCACCGGATTCGGCAGCTCCGGGATCGCGTTTTCCGGATCCAGCCGGACCGTCAAGGCATTGCGGCCCAATGCCGTCGCACCGCCGACCGGCAGGGAAATCGCCATCGGCAGTTCGAAGGCCGGGGCAGGGGTGCTCAGGTCCGCCACGACGGCCGACGACCCGTCGGGGAAGGTTTGGGTTACCGAGACCCGCAGGGTATCCGATTGGTTTTTCCCGAGGTTGAGCAGGCGGAGGTGGAGGCTGAAACTGTCCAGCCTGGCCGATACCAGGGCGGGTTCCAGGTAGGCGCTGCCCGGATCGATGGTGTAGTCCGGACCGGGACTGTGGTGGAGCCGGACGGCGGGGTCACCGTGGTAGGTGAATTGTTCCAGCAGTTCCCGCTGGGTGTTGAACTGGCCGTCGAAACGGGCGAGGGACTGTCGGAAGATTTCCCCGATGGATCCGCCGTAGGCGGTGCCGCCATGCAGTTTGTAAAATTCGTTGGCGATGTTGTAGAGCGAACCGATGTAGCCCTGGCCGCTGGTGGCGATCATGCCGATGTAGCCGTGGTCGTTGTCCAGCACGAATCGTTCGCTGACCCCTTCCCCGTTGCTGTGGATGTTGCCGGAGTAGCAGCCGAGGGAGAAGATGAGGGGCAGCCTGCCCACATTGGTGTAGCGGTCCATCTCATCGATGTTGAGTTCGAGTACCCCGACGGCGGCATGGCCGAAAATGGTGACGATGGACACACCCGCGTTGATCAGGTCGTAAACCTGGTCGGCAACGGTAACCTGGACGGGGTCGGCGGCGGATTTGTAGTAGGTGGTGACGGAAGCGCCGACCTGGTTGCGTTCCAGCTCCTTTTCCATGGCGGACAAATAGTTGCGGATGACATTCTGTTCGCTGGCGGAGCCACCGCCGCTGAGGTGGAGCACTTTTTTCATCCACAAGCGGTCGGCGGGTGTCTGTCCTTGGTGGGCGAGGGCATCAAAGGCCTTGACTTTCTGCAGGTATCGGAGGACATCGGCCGGGCCGGACGCGGCCAGTCGGCCGATAGAAAGGGTCGGGGCGGAAAGGCCCGGTTCGCTGGCCAGCATGTTGTCGGACCCGGGGGTGCCGAAGGTGGGCAGGTAGTAGCTGTCGTTCAAGGGGGATGCCAGCTGGGCGGCGGTGCGGACTTGCTGGTATTCCCGGGCTTTGCCCAGGAGCAGGCAGTGCGTCAGGGAAGGCCATTCCCGGCGGAGGTATTGCAGGAAGTTGCGGACGGCGAGGACATGCCGTTGGATGCCCCAGCCGAACTGGTCGTAGATCTGCCGGATGTCGACTACCTGGACCGAATATCCGCCTCCGGTGCTGCTGCTGCGGTAATCGGCATAGGCTTGCACCGGGTTTCCGCCGGCACCGTCGTCCAGGAGCCGGTGGTTGGTCAGGATGAGATAGCCGGCATCCGTTTCCCGGAAGTCGATGAAGTCGACGGGTGCGGGCGGACCGATGTCGGTGTAGCCGGCCGGGCCGCCGGCGAGCAGGTAGCGGGCATCCTGGGCGGACGGCGGGATGGCCAGGCGGACCACGCCGTTTTCCACGGTGGCGACTTGCCGCCGCCGGTTGGTCAGGTCGTAAAGCACCGGTGTACCGGTGCCGACGGAGAGGTTCGTCACCTCCACGTAACGGACCTGTGCCGATGCCGGCAAGCGGAAACGGAAACGCGCCGCATTGCCGGCGGAAAAGGAGGCCGGGTATGCCAAGCCCGCCGCAGCGATGCGCTGCCGGTCGGTGCTGGATACCAATCCGTTCATTTTCAAGGTCAATGGGGCGGTCAGGTCGCTGAGCGGCACTTCGAAGGCCGGTTGGCGGACCTGGATGTGGCTGAAGGTGTCGACCTGGACGGGTTGGTCGTTCAACCGGATTTCCTGCCGGTGTTCGCCGTTGTTGGTGGCGTACCGCAACCAGACTTGTGCGGTCGGCGGCCCCCCGGTGTACAGGTCGGCCGGGACCGGGATGGTCACGGTCTGCGTTTGCGCCAGGTTGGAGGCGAAGCCCTCGGAGACCCCGTACCGCGAGGAGGCGATGCCCAGGGTGTTGGCGGGTTTGGAAAAGCTCGTGTTGTAGGTGACTTGCCATTCCGCCAGGTGGTAGGCTTCCTTCGGGGGCAGGTTGGTCAGCTCGTTGGCCTGTTGCGTGTAGCTGAGCCCGTCCTGCCCGGTCTCCCAGGTCAGGAAATAGGCGGCCGTGTCGGTGAACAGGCTGTACCAGGGGTTCATCATCTCGGATTCCGGATTTTCGAACAGGTACCGGTCGAGCGCATCGGTGTTCTTTTCGCCGAAGAACACCAGCTGGTCCGTCGCCGTCAGCAGCCCGGTATTGGAACGGTACATGGGGACTTCCACCCCGTTGTGGTACAGCCGCAAGGTGCTGCCCTTGATCTCGGTCACCGCAATGCCGGCATCCGCCAGGGCCTGGGCCGGGATGCGGTACAGGCCGTCCGCCCACACGGGAATCTTGTAGTAGGGCCGGTCGTACCGGATCCACTCGTTCCCGTACAGGGTGTCGGTGGGCGTGATGATCTGGGCTTGGCTGACGGCGCAAAGGCAGGTGACCAATAACAGCATGGTCAGGCATGAGGTTGTTTTCATACGCCAGGTGGTTTTTTTGCCTTGTGCTTTTCTATTGGGCGGTATGTGCAAAGATAGGATTATTGGTGGCTTTCCGGTAAGGTTTCTCGGTGGGACGCGGATGTGGGGCGTGGAATTCCGCAGCCCGCCGGGCCGGCCGGGTCCATACGGATGCAGGCTCGAATCGGCGGGAAGGCATCGCTTCCATCGACAGCCTGAAAAAGGGGAAAGGGAAGGTGGGAGGCCGCAGGGCCAGGTGCGGGAAGGGTGCATGTGCATATCCGTATACGCCCCAGGCCGACCCTTCGGGCTGGCACGGGCCGGGATGCGTCCGGTAGCGGCGGGGACTCAGGCGGGAAGGTGCGGCGGTAGATGGGCGGCCGCTCGGATGGCGAAGAGCATTTCCCGCCCGATTTGCCGGCAGCGCGCGTCGTAGACGGCCGCTTCGCCAGGGGTGCCGTCGGCAGCTTTCGGGTCTTCGTAGGGAATGGCGAATCGTTGGTCCGCCCCGGGTAGGAAGGGACAGGCCTCGTCGGCGTCCGAACAGACCAGGACGGCGGCGAAGCCCTGTTGTGGATTGGCCGGGTCGTCGTATCGCTTGGAAAACAATCGGATGCCGGTCAAACCCTCGCCCAGCCGGGTCGTGTAGCAAGGGTTCGCGGTATCGTCGTCTTTCGAAAAATGGAAGCCGGCGCGTTCCAGGGCAGCCACGGCACGGGCATCGAAGGCGGTGGCCTCCGTACCGCCGGAATGGGTACTGATTCCTTCCTGTCCGTAATACGCGGCGGCGGCGGCCAGCCACAGTTGCCCCATGTGGCTGCGCCGGGAGTTGTGGGTGCAAATGACAATCAATGCGGCATCGGCACCGGCCTGCCGCTTACGCGCCAGGTATCCGCCTAATTCGGCCAGCTCCTGCCGGCGGACTTCGGGAATGAGCGCAAACTCGCTTTCCAGGGTCTTACAGCAGGCCAGGAGCCGCTGGCTCAACGTCTCTTTTTTCATGTCTTGTCTTTGTACGTCCACCTGACCGGGAGCCTTTCGCCGTTCCCCGCATGCGACAGGAGCAACCGCATGCCACGGCAGCGGCAGCGTATGCACCGATTGGGTTTGCACCCGGACAGGGCCGATATCCGGGCACAGGAGGGGTCAACAACAGCCGGGTCCGCAGCCGCTGCGTGGTCTCATCGAATCGGCCGGCCCCGCCCCTGCATCCGGCCGGGAGTCCGTTTTCCGGTCGTCCGGCTTGCCGGCGTAAACGGTGATGCTGAAGATGCCTGTCCCGGATGCCGCAAAGGATCGGCATGCCTCCGGTGTCAGATACGCCGACAGGATTTCATCGGGCAAAAGGATGGGCTTCCGCTTGCGGACGGCGATGTGCTCGAAACCGGCTTCTTTTATGCAGGAAAGATATTCGTCCTCCTGCATGGCACCGGATACACATCCGGCGTACAATTCCGCCGCTTCCCGGAGTTCCGGCGGCAAATCGCCCCGCAGTACCACGTCGCTGATGGCGAAATGGCCGCCCGGCCGCAAGACCCGCATGATCTCGCGGAACACGCCCGCCTTGTCGGGCACCAGGTTGAGGACACAGTTGCTGACGACCACATCCACACTGTCGTCGCTCACCGGCAGGTCCTCGATGTCGCCTTGGCGGAACTCGACATTGTTGAAGCCCCGCTTCTCGGCGTTCTTTCGCGCCAAGGCCAACATGGCCGGGGTGAAATCCACTCCGATGACCTTTCCCGCGGGACCGGTTTCGGCCCTGGCGACAAAGCAGTCGTTGCCGGCTCCCGACCCGAGGTCCAGCACCGTGTCCCCTTCCCGAATGTCGGCGATCTCGGTGGGCAAGCCGCAGCCCAGTCCCAGGTCGGCGTCGGGGTCGTAGCCTGCCAGACCCGCATAGCTGTCGGACATGATGGTGTAGGTCCCCGCCGGTGTCGCCCCGCAACAGGAAGTGATGTTGCGCATGCGGTCTTGTTCGGCTATTTCCGCATATTTCTCCCGGACGAGTTGTTTCTTTTCTGTTGGTGTCTGCATGTGGTCGTTGTTATTTCAGGTGTCCGGCCGGCGGCGATGGCTGCCGTTTACCCATTAGTATGATCGTCGGATGCTCAGCAGCAGTCCTGCCGCGTATCGGCCATCAACGAACCGATGAGTTCCTCCAGCCGCCGCAGCGCCGCAGGGTCGATGCAATAGCAGCTCTTCGTGCCGTCCACCGTGCCCTTGATCAGTCCGGCTTTCAGCAGGGTCTTCAAATGCTGGGAGACCGTGCTCTGTGCCAAGGGCAATACCTCCACGATCTCCCCGCAGATGCAGGTGCGCCGTTTGGCCAGCTCCTTCAGGATGGCTATCCGCGCCGGATGCGCCAAGGCCCCGGCCAGTTCGGCCAGGTCCTGCGCCTCCCGGTCGAATGCTGTTTTTTTGTGAATGGCCATTCTTCGATTTATATCGTAAAAATACGATTAAATTTGAGATACTGGTTGGGCATGCTATTTTTTTTTCGTCGATGCAGGGAGACGGCAACCGGGCCCGGGCGGCCGGCGGCTGCGCTACGCTTCTTGTCGGGGAGCGAGCTCCCGGTAAAGGTGCTGCAGGATGGCGGACGTGGCGCCGGCCGTTTGCCGGATGTATCGGGCGGCCGCTTGTCCGGCCGCTGCCTGGGTTTGGGGCTCGGCGAAATGGAGGAGGGCGTCGACCAATTCCTGTCGGTTGCGGACGCAGCGGGCGGAACCGTTGTTTATCAGGGCGACGGCTTCGGGGAAGGCCCGGTAGCTGGGACCGAATAACAGCGGGCAGCCATACACCGCTGCCTCGAGGGTATTGTGGATGCCGCGGCCGAATCCGCCGCCGATGTAGGCTACGGTGGCATGGCTATATAGCCGGGACAGGAGACCGATGCGGTCGATGAGCAGGACCCGGGCATCGGGTGGGGGCGGGGCGGTGACGGTGGAAAGGTAGCGCAGGTGGGGAATGGCCCGGAGGCGGTGTTCGAGGCCGGACAGGTGCGCGGGAGAGGGCTCGTGGGGTGCCAGGATGAATTTCCAACCCCGGAAGGCGGGATGGGTCAGCAATGCCTCCAGCAGGGCTTCGTCGCGGGGCCAGGTGCTGCCGGCCACCAACACCGGTGCGGTTGAGCAGAAGGCTTCGACGGCCGGGACGGAGTAGGCTTCCTCCGCCCGGCCGATGACCCGGTCCACCCGGGGGTCGCCACAGACGGCGACGGAAGTGGCCGGCAGCCGCAGGGTGGCCAGCAGTCCGGCACTGGCTTCGTCCTGGACGAGGAGGTGCCGGAACATCCCCAACATATGACGGTGCAAGGCACCGTACCGGCGGAAGTAGATTTGTTCCGGCCGGAATACCGCCGCCGCCAGGATGGCCGGTATCCCCGCCGACCGGAGCGCCGACAGGTGGTGGTACCACAGCTCGTATTTGATGAATACGGCCAGGACGGGCTGCACGGCGGCTACGAATCGGGCCGCCCAGGCCGGGGTGTCGGGGGGAAGGTAGAGGACCTGGTCCGCCAGGGGCTCCCGATGGCGGACCCGGTAGCCGGAGGGCGAGAAGAAAGTCAGCAGCAACCGGTATTCCGGTCTTTCGGTCCGCAGGGCCTCCAACAGCGGCCGCCCCTGCTCGAATTCGCCCAGGGAGGCGCAGTGGATCCATATCCAGGACCGGCCGTCGGTTTGCCGGAAGGTGGACAGGGCCACCAATTGTTGCTTCAGGCGACGGCGCCCCGACCGCCACTGCCCCGCCTTTTCATGAAATGGTGCTGCCAACCGGATGGCCGTCCGGTACAGGCGGATGACCAGGTCGTAGAGCGGGACAAGGACCCGGGACGGACGGCGCAGCGCGACGCGCTCAATATTGGATGTCGTCGGCATTGTCTCCGAGATAGAGGGGCAAGGTCCAGGCGATGCGGAGCCCCTGCAGCAGGTCCAGGCGGCGGCCCGTTTCCGGGGAACGGGTGTCGAAGTTGAGGGTCCGCCGGTGTTCGGTGAATCCCTGTGTGAATTCCAGCCCGAGGACCAGGTTGACCATCCGGTTCCGGGACATGTACTGGTAGCCGATGAACTGGGTCAGGGCCAGTCCGTTGGTCAACCGGTCGTACCCCTTCTTATAGTCCCCGCTGAGTGCCGGCACAAACACCTGCGGGTCGTCCTGGATACGGATCTTGTGCCGCAGGAAACCCGCGCCCACGGTCAGCCGGAGCCCGGCCCGGTGGTTGCGGGGCGACAAACGGACCAGTTTGCCCAAGTGGCCGCCCAGGTAGGTGCCGCGCTCCCGCAGGCCGATCGCCGAGATGCCCCCGCCCTCGCCGAAGATGAGGCCGTCGGCATCGCGCAGGTTGGCGATGACATCCGCCCGCACCTGGTCGCCGAAGTAGAGCGCGGCCTGGCTGCCTACGATCAGGTTGCCGGCGGACATCCACTCGATGCCGCCGCCGACGCTGAACTTGTTGCCGAACCGGGCGGCCAGGTCGCCCCCGGACCGATGCCCGCCGTATGCCGTCTGGAACAACAGTACCGCCCCCTCGTTACCCCGGGGCATCGCGTAGGGGTTCCGCCGCTGCGCGGCCAGGTCGGTGGCGGCGTCCGGCCAACAGGAAACCGAAAAGAGGAGCAGGGGAAGGAGGATGTTTCTCATGGCTGGGCTGGCTTCGGTTACAAGTCGCTGAAATGTTTGCGCCGGAACAGGTAGTACTGCAGGACGATGCTGCGGGGCAGGATGCCCTGTCGGTTCGACTGCGGGGAGATCCGGATGCGGTCCAACAGCTGCGCCAGCTCCCAGCGCTTGCGCAGGAAGGTGACCAGGGCCAGGAAGAAGGACAGGAAGGCGCCGATGACCGCCTGGGCATGCAGGAAGCGGCCTTGTACCAGGAAGGAAACCGCCGCCACGGTGTCGAGGACCACCCGGAGCGGCAAGATCATCGCCAAGCGGATCGGTGATTCGTTCTTGAGCAGCGTGTAATAGCTGTTCCGGAAATTGAGGAACGCCTTGTAGGGGACATAGTAGCCCAGGGTCCCTCCGCCGAGGTGGTAGACCGTCGATTTCGGGGTGAACATGATCTTGTATCCGGCCCGCTTCAGGCGCCAGCAGAGGTCTATTTCCTCCTGGTGGGCAAAGAAATCCTTGTCAAAGCCGCCGAATCCCCGGTACAGCGGGGCGCGGATCGCCAGGCAGCAGCCGGAGGCCCAGAATATCTCGCGGACCTGGTCGTACTGGCCGCGGTCCTGTTCCACCGTCTGGAATATCCGTCCCCGACAGAATGGATAGCCGAGAAAGTCGATCCAACCGCCGGCGGCTCCCGCGTACTCGAACTGCGTGGGATGGTCGAGGGACAGGACCTTGGGTTGCACCACCGCCACCTGCCGGTCGTTTTCCATCAGCTCCACCAGCGGGGTGAGCCAATCGGCAGGCACCTCCACATCGGAGTTGAGGAGAATGAAATAGTCGGCTTCCAGCTCGGCCAGGGCCTGGTTGTAGCCTTCCGCAAACCCGTGGTTTTCGGAGAGGGCCAGGATGTCTACCGTCGGAAAATGTTGCGCCAGGAACGCCAGCGAATCGTCCTTGCTGCCGTTGTCGGCCACATAGGTCCTGCAGTTGGGGTAGTTGGTCCGCAGCACGGAGGGGAGGTGCCGCTCCAGGAAGCGGCGGCCGTTGTAGTTGAGGATGACGACCGCGACGGAAGGGTTTTCGCGGGCTTCCCAGCGGGCGAGCTGGGTGCCGGCCTCCCGGAGGATGGCGAGGGACCGCTCCCGGTCCTTCTCCAATTGGCGGCGCAATGCGTCGAGGTCGGCCAGGGTGGCGTCGTCGCGGATGCGTTCGACGAAGGAGACCGTCAGCTCATCCCCGTAAATGGTCTTGTTGAACCGGAAGAGGTGGACCTCGATGCTGCGGTGGCCCTGCCGGCGCAAGGTGGGGCGGGAGCCGATGTACAGCATGGCTTCGTAACGTTCCCCCTCGTGGGTGGCGAAGGCGGCGTAGATGCCGTCGCGGGGAATCAGCTTCTGCTTGTCCTCGACTTCCAGGTTGGCGGTCGGAAACCCGAGCCCGCTCCCGATCTGCTGCCCCCTGACCACCCGTCCCGTCAGCGAGAAGTGGTGGCCCATGAGCTGGGCGGCCTTGTCGACCTGTCCCCCGTCGAGGGCCTCGCGGATCAGGGTGGAGCTGACGGCCATCTCGTCCACTTCCTCCTTGGCGATTTCCACGACCTTGTACCCGCAGCTCTGTTCATGCCAGCGGAGGTAATGGATGTCGCCGCGCCGGTTCATCCCGAAGCGGTGGTCGTAGCCGATGACGATGTGGCGGGGCCGGAACCGGTCGACGAGAAATTTCTGGATGTATTCGTCGGCACTGAGCTGGGAGAATTCGAAGGAGAAGGGGACGATGACGAGGTGGTCCAGCCCGGTGCGGGCGAGCCGCCGGACCTTTTCCTCCGTGGTGGTGATGAGCCGGAGGCTTTGGTCCTTCGGATAGACGATCATCCGCGGATGCGGATGGAAGGTGATGGCGATGCTTTCCCCACCGGTCGCTATCGCGAGGTCCTTGACCTTGCGGATGATTTTCTGGTGCCCCAGGTGGACACCGTCGAAGGATCCGATGGTGAGGACGGCATTTCTGAACGGGGGGAGCTGCTCCAGGTCTCTGTGCACTTTCATGGTTGCAAATGTAAGTGGGCCACGGGAAACCGCGCCCATGGCCGGCGGCATTTTTTTTGGCCTTCCGCGACCGGAAGCGGGCTGTTGGACGACGGGGGACCCGGAGACTGTGTCCGCACACGGGAAGCCTGCGGCCCGCGGCCGGCGGCGGGGCCGTTTCGCGGGCTGCCGCTGTCCTCAGGGGAGGGTATTGCAACCGGACCGTTTGCGGAACCGTTGCCGGCTGCCCATGAGTCCGTTGTCGACCAGGTTGTAGGAGATGGTGGCACCGAGCACGAAATACCAATCGTTCGGACGGAGGTCGCCCCGGCGGGTGCCGGTTTCTACTACGACCGGGTCACCGCCCTCCAGTTCGCCGGTCCGGTTGCCCAGGGCGGCGGCCAGCGGGCCGTTGCCGGCCAGCAGCTCGGGATAGCTGAGGTAATCTGTGCTGACGTCGTCGAGGTAATCCGTGTAGGCGAAGCGTGCGCCGAGGTCGAGCCCGAGATTCACCCGGTCCGTCAGGGCATACTTGACGCCGACGCCGAAGGGAATGGCGATACCGGTCAGCAGGTAGGGGTCCCGGCCGGTCGCCGCCATGCCTTGTCCCTCGGTGCCGAGTGGCTGGAGTTCCACCCAGGCGCCTTCGTAGCGGGTCTTGGGATTGAACCGCAGGAAGGCGACCCCGCCGTACAGGTAGGGGGAGAACGGGCGCCGCAGCCCGTAGGGTTGGTATCCGGGGAGGTTGACTTCCCCGATCAGGGAAAGTTCGAGGATATTCGTGCGGAAGCTGAGGTTGCGGCGGCGGACGAAGTCGTCGTTGCGGACATTGGCGTCGCGGCCGGAGATCCAGGCGCTGGTCAGGCCGCCGCGCAGGGAAATGTGGTTGCCGATGTTGAACCGGACCAGGGCCCCGACGGCGGGTTTGGTTTCGCGCAGGTAGAAGGCGCCGGAGTTGTTGGACAGGTCGCCCAGGTAGTTGGCGGTGCCGAGCAGGGCGCCCACCTCCAGGTACTGGGCCGGGAGCCGGGCGGCACCGAGCAGGAAGGCGGGGAGCAGGAGGACAGGAAGCAGTCGTCGCATGGCTGATTTTTTTGTCATGGTGATGGTCGGACCTTTCAGGAACGCAGGTCCGGCGGCAGCAAGTATGCCATCTGCTGTTGAATTTGCAGGGCCGCCGCCCGCGCTTTTTCCGCAAAGTCGGGTCCGTCGCCGGCATAGAGGATATTCCGGGAGGCATTCACGAGCAGGCCGACCTGCGGGTTCCGGCCGTGGGCACAGACGGCGGCGAGGTCGCCGCCCTGCGCGCCGATACCCGGCACGAGCAGGAAGTGGTCGGGCACCAGGGCCCGGATGGCCTCGAATTTCTCGGGATGGGTGGCCCCGGTGACGAACATCAGGTTGTCGGGGCTTCCCCAGCCGGCGGCGGTGCGGAGGACTTTCGCATACAAGGGCAGGCCGTCCTCCTGGGGACTCAGCTGGAAATCGCTGCTGCCGGGATTGGAGGTCAGCGCCAGGAGGATGACCCATTTGCCGGCGAACTCGAGGAAGGGGAGGACACTGTCCGCACCCATGTACGGGGCGACGGTGATGGCGTCGAAGTCCAGGTTGCCGAAAAAGGCCTGGGCATACCGGGTGGCGGTGTTGCCGATGTCGCCGCGCTTGGCGTCCGCGATGGAGAAATGGCTGTCGGGGAGGAGGGCCCGGGTCTGTTCGAGCTCGCGCCAGCCCTGCAGGCCCCGCGCCTCGTAGAAGGCGAGGTTGGGCTTGTAGGCCACGCACAGGTCCCGGGTGGCGGCGATGATTTCCCGGTGGAAGATGGTGATGCCGTCCGGATGGCCCCGCAGAGGCTGCGGCAGGCGGTCCGGGTCCGGGTCGAGGCCGACACAGAGGAAGCTGCGCTGCTGTCGGATGAAATCGGTGAGTGCTTGCCGCGTCATGGTGGAAAGGATGGGTGAAGGGGGCGCCGCGGCCCGATGCGTCGCCCCGGGCCGGCGGGCTCAGGCGACGCCGTTGACGGCCTCCACCTGGCGGATGACGGGGATCTTGTTCTTGATGGCTTGCTCGATCCCGGCCTTCATGGTCATGACCGACATGAAGCAGGTCTCGCAATTGCCGAGCCACCGGACCTTGACGGTGAGTTCGTCGGTGATGTCCACCACCTCGACGTTGCCGCCATCGGCCGCAAGATGGGGACGTACATCATCCAAGGCTTGGTCGACTTGCTGCAGCAGCAGGTTTTTTTCCTGGTCTGACATGGTAAATGGTTGTATGGCGCTTCCGCTTGCGAAAATAAGCTTTTTTCGGATAAAACGACGCCTGTGCGGCCCGGTCCGCGCCGCCGGCTCATTCCACGGCGACTACCCGGGTCGGCCCGAGCATTTCGTGGCGGACGGCGACCTGGCGCAAGGTGTTTTCCGCCACCTTCCGGAAGGCTTGCCCGACGGGCGAATCCGACCGGGTGGCGATCGGCTGCCCGCTGTCGCCGCCTTCCCGGACCCCCTGCACAAGGGGGATCTGCCCCAATAACATCGACCGGCTCAGTTGGACCATCTTCTTGCCGCCGCCTTCCCCGAACAGGTAATACTTGCGGTCCGGCATGTCTTCCGGCGTGAACCAGGCCATGTTTTCCACGATACCCAATATCGGTACGTTGACCGAGGGCAGCAGGAACATGTTCATCGCCTTGAGTGCATCGGCGACGGCGACTTCCTGGGGGGTGGTGACCATGATGGCGCCGGTGACGGGTACGGTCTGGACCAGCGTGAGTTGGATATCGCCGGTGCCGGGCGGCAGGTCGACGACCAGGTAGTCGAGGTCCGGCCAGATGACGTCGTTGAAGAACTGCTTGATGATGCCTGCCAGCCGCGGCCCCCGCAGGACAACGGCCTGTTCCGGCTCGATGATGAATCCGATGGAGATGACCGGCATCCCGTGCGCCGTCAGGGGGATGATCTTGGGTTGCCCGTGTACTTCCTGCACCTTGGGCCGCTGGCCCTGGAGACCCAACATCAGTGGGATGGACGGCCCGTAGAGGTCTGCGTCGACCATGCCTACCTTCGCGCCCAACTGCTGCAGGGACAGTGCCAGGTTGACCGATACGGTGGACTTCCCGACCCCGCCCTTGCCGGAGGCGACGGCAATGATGTTGCGGACGTGCGGCAGGGCACGCTCCCCATCGCCTTGTGCACCCGCGGTCTTGGCGACGAGATGGGGATTGACGGTGGCGGCAGGGTATACGCCCTGGATGGCGGCCATGCATTCCATGATGATGGTCTGCTTGTGGGGACTGTTCAAGCTGGGCAGGATCAGGTGGAAATTGACCTGGCTGCCGCTGATCTCCAGGTTTTCCACCATCCTGGACTTGATGATGTCTTTTCCGGTGGCCGGATCCTTGACGTTGTACAAGGCGTCTACGATGCGCTGTTTGTCCATTTCCATATTCGGTGTTTTGCTTGCGCCGCAAAGGTAGGGGTTTCGGGGCGTCCGTATATCGTCCGCAGGCTTCGCCGCCCTATTTTTTAAATGGGGTGGCCGCCGTAGCGCCCGAGGTTTTGCAGCCACCGCTCCAGGTTGGCGAGGTACAGCATCCTCGGGACCACCGGTCGCCCTTGCTGCCAGCCGGCAAGCGTTTCCCGGACCAGGGCCGGCCGGACGATGCCGCGGCGGCCCAGTGCCTGTACCAGCTCCTCCAACAGGGCCCGCACCGCCGGCTCCCGCGTCAACAGGGCTCCGGGTATGCTGAAGCCGCTTTTCCTGGAAGCCGGTCCCGAAGGTTCCAGGTAACTGCCCGCCAAGCGGCGGAGCAACCACTTCTGGGTCCGCCCCCGCAGCTTGAAATGGTCCGGCAGGTGGAAGCAGTGCTCGACCCAACGGATGTCCAGGTAAGGAAAACGGCCCTCGATGCTCCGTCGCATCAGGAATCGGTCGCTCGTGTGGTTGTGGTGCGTGCCGACCTGTATCTTCAGGTCGAGGTAGCTGAACAGCCGGAGGCTGTTTTCCGGCTTATTGCCGAAGGGTGCGGCCAGGTTCCGGACCTGTTCCAAGGCTTGTTCCGCCCCTTTGGCCAGTCCCGGCACGAGAAAGGGTTCGTCAAAGCCCCATAAGGCGCCCCCGTAGGCTTTTGCATAGGCGGTCGCCGGATCGGGCGCCTGTAGGATCGATGCGGCCCAGGCGGCCCCGGGTGACCACCGGGCCGGAATGCCGGGCAGCCGACGCAGCAGCGGTGACCACCGCCAACCCTCCAGCAGCCGGTAATACCGGTAGCCGGCCAACAGCTCGTCGGGCCCCAACCCGTTCAGGACCACCCGGATGCCGTCCGCCGCCAAGGCCGCCGCCATCGGCTGGTGGGGCTCCGGAAACCCGATCGGCTCCTCGAAAGTGTCGAACATCTCCAACAAATCCCGGGGGTCGGTTGCGGCCCCCGCGTTGACCAGCATGTGCACGAGGCCGTGCCGCTTCGCCACCGCCGCCGCCCGCCGGCTTTCGTCCGGCCCCTCCGCATCGTCCCAATGCAAGGTGTAGGCCTTCAGCCCGGGCCGGAACTGCCGCGCCACCGCACTGAGGGTGGTGGAGTCGATGCCGCCGCTCATCAGGCTGGCCACCTCCACATCCGAGACCATGGCATCGGAGACGACCTGCCGCAGCAGGGCCCCCGATGCTTCCAACACCGCTCCCTCCTCACACCGGACCGGATCCCGCGGCCCAAGGTCCCAGTAGCGGTGCAACCGCGTACCCGATTCCCGAAACACCAGGACCGTGCCCGGCTCCACGGCCCGCATCCCGCGGTGTACCGTCCCGGGGCGCAGCGAGCCCCGGAACAACATCCCGGACATCACCCCGTCCCAATCGGGTTCGGCCGCCGCCACCCCGGTCTGCAACAGGGTCGTCTGGTCCGACGCAAACGCCACCCGGTGGCGCGCGGTGACCACATAGTACAAGGGCTTGATGCCGATCGGGTCGCGGACCAAGGTCAGCTCCCGCTCCCGGATGTCGTAGATGCCGAAGGCATACATGCCGACTACTTTCTCCAGCACCCGGACTCCCCATTTGCGCCAGCCCTCCAGCAAGACTTCGGTGTCCCCCTCCGTCCGGAAACGGATGCCTTGTCCCGCCAGCTCGCTCCGCAGGCTGCGGTAGTTGTAGATCTCGCCGTTGTAGACGATCCAGTACCGGCCGGTCGCATCCGACATGGGCTGGGCGGACCGACCAGACAGGTCTATGATGGCGAGCCGCCGGTGCAGCATCATCAGGTCGCAGCCGCCTTCCGGTCGGGGGGCGGTATCCTCGTGCCACGATGCCGTCCCGCCACTGACATACAAGACCCCGGTCCCGTCCGGTCCGCGTGATTCGAGCGATGCGGCGGCGCTGTCCGCCAGCCGGGCTGCCGTCGCGTTCGGTAGCGCCGAACGGGGCCATATTCCGAAGATGCCGCACATGGTGGTTTACTGGTTGAATAAAAGGAGGGGCCGGAGCGAAGGTCGCCACCGGGCTTGCCCGGCTTTCCAGGGATCGTTTCCGCGGGGTCTCCGGCGCCGGGTCGCTACAGCCCATGCTTCGCTGCGCCGGAAATCCAGGCCGGTTTTTCGCAGATTGCCCCGTTCATCGTATTATTGCTTCCGGCCTAACAGCGCAAGCCCATGCCGGCAAAAGAAAAATACCGTCTTCTCCCGTACCACGGTCCCGGGGCGCCGGAAGCCCCGCCGCCGGGACTGCCGATTTTCCACCAATCCTGGTGGCTCGATGCGGCCTGCGGGACCGGCCGGTGGCAAGGCTGGTGCCTGGTCAGCCCCGACGGCGGACTCGCCGCCGCCATCGCCTGGATGGAAAAGCGGTACGGCTGGGTCCGTACCATCCGGATGCCGGCGCACACGCCTTATCTCGGGGTCTACCTCGCTCCGGATGCCGCCCCGGCCAAGCGGACCGCCCGCTACCACCGCGAACAGCTGCTCGTGGATACCCTGCTCGATACGCTTCCCGACTGCCTGTGGTATCACCAGATCCATACGGATACCCTGCGGAACTGGCTGCCATTCCACCGGAAAGGATACCGGCAGTCCACCCGCTATACGTATCTGTTGCAAGCCCAGTCTTCCGACCTGGCCTGGACCCACCTCGAGCCGAGCGTCCGCAATAAGATCCGCAAAGCCGAACGCGGCGGACTATCGGTTTCCCGCTCCGGCCAGGTCGACACACTCCGTGCGCTCTGCCGGGATACTTTCTCCCGCCAGGGCTTGGCCTCCCCGTACGAAGGCCCCGGCTGGGAAGCGCTCCACCGGGCCATCGAAGGCAAAGGACAAGGGTCCATCTATGCCGCCTCCCTGCCGGAGGGGGACCCTGCCGCTGCCCTTTACCGGGTATGGGACGACCATACGGCCTATTGCTGGATGCTGGCGTCCGCCCCCGCCCTGCGCCACACCGGCGCTGCTTCCCTCGTGCTCTGGCACGCCATCCGGGATACCCTGGCCGAGGGCCGGACCTTCAACTTCGAAGGAAGCATGCTGCCGACCGTGGAGCCGTTCTTCCGTGCCTTCGGGGCGGAACGAACCCCCGTCTTCCAACTCTTCAAACCCGCCAACCGCTGGATCTATGCCCTCCATGTCCTCCTCCGATCCTGATACGCCCCCCATCCGCGCCCTCTTCCTGGCCCGGGTGAACCGGGACCAGACCGGCAACCTGGGCGTCATCCGGAAGTGCCTGGGCCAGGTAGCCGCCTTCCGACAGCTCGGCCTCGACATGGACCTCTGCTGGCTGTGCCGCGACGGCCTCCTCCGCAATGCGTCCAAAGTGGCTTCCTTCCCGCCTTCCTTCCTGCTTCGCACGCCGGCAAAAGCGTTTTTCTTCTTGCTGGCCTATCATCGGCTGTTGCGGCGGTCCATCGATTTTTCCCGCTATCAACTGGTCTACATCCGCTATGAAATGGCACATCCGGCCTTCCTGCATACCCTCCGGCATATCCGCCGGGTCGCGCCGCAGGCCCGCATCGTCCTGGAAATCCCGACCTGGCCCTATGCCCTGGAGGCGAAAGGATGGTGGATGCGGACGGCCGCCTGCCTCGACCGACTGGCGGTGCCGGCCTTGCCGCCGCTGCTCGACCTGGTGACCTGCTACGGGTCGCCGGCCACGGTCATCTTCGGCCGCCCGGCCCTGACCCTGCGCAACGGCATCGACCCGGCCCGGGTATCCTTGCGTGCGCCCCGCCCGCCGGAACCCTCCTCCGCATCGCCCCTGCGGCTCCTCGGC
This sequence comes from uncultured Saprospiraceae bacterium, assembly GCA_964573725.1. Taxonomy (GTDB): domain Bacteria; phylum Bacteroidota; class Bacteroidia; order Chitinophagales; family Saprospiraceae; genus UBA6168. The sequence goes on along the minus strand of CAZNLJ010000015.1, from coordinate 2,133 downwards.
ATCGGCAACTGGCAGTTCTGGCATGGCATCGACCGGTTGCTGCATGGCATCGCCCGACACCGCATCCGGCCCGGCCACCACCCGGTCTCCCTCACCCTCGTCGGCGACGGTGCCGTGCTGCAGGACTGGAAGGCGCTGGCCCTCCACCTCGGCCTCGCGGATTGTGTCCGCTTCCTGCCGCCCATGGAAGGCCCCGCATTGGACGGCCTCTTCGACCGCGCCGACCTCGGGGTCGGTACCCTGGCCATCCACCGCAAAGGGGTGTCCCTGGATTCGTCGCTCAAACACCGGGAATATGCCGCACGCGGGATTCCTTTTTTCCTGGCTTCCCAGGACCCGGATTTTCCGCAAGCCTTGCCCTGGGTCCGCCGCTTGCCCGCCTCCGAAGCAGCGGTCGATGTCGCCGGACTGGTCGATTTCCACCGGTCCTGCTTGATCCCGGCTTGCCGCCCGGACCGTATCCGGGATTATGCATGCGCCCACCTGGACTGGGAACAACAGCTGCGCCGCAACCTGCTGCCTACCCTCCGTCGCCTGCTCCCAGGGCTTCCAGCAAGGCCTCATACACCGGCCGATAGGCCGCCCACGGCGGAATGAAGGAGGTGTTGTGCCACAACAGGACAAAAGTGCCGGCATACCGCCGCACGGTCCCGACCAGCTCCGACAGTTCCGCCGCGGCCTGCGCCGGTGTGCTGCGCTTGTACGCAAACCAGGTGGTGTCCATGGCCAGCAAGGGATATTCCCGCAAGGGTAGGGGACGGCGCGCCAAGATGTCGAACACGGGAAATGGGTCGCAAATACCGGCCCGGAACCCAGGCACCTCGGCGTAGCCCAGGCTGCTGTCCCATTCCATGCCGGCTTCCGCCCACCGCCGCCAGGTCTCCGGCACGGAAAAGCGCAGGAAATGCTGCCGTCCAATCCTGATTTCCTTACCGGCCAGCCGCTCGAGCCAGGCTTTCTCCGCCCGGAACAGCATCGGGTCTTCTCCGGTCCGGTAACTGGGGTGGAAGCCGATGTGATGCCCCCGCGCCGCTATCTCCGCCATCCGATTGCGCAGGTGCTCTTCCGGTACTTGCGTCCGCCGGTCCTCGGGATGGGTGCCTTGCGCCATGAAGAAGAAATGGGAACGGAGACCGACCGCCTCCGACCGGTCCATCAACCAGTCCAGGTTGTCGTATGGGTCCGGTTCCTTGCCCCGACGAAATTGCCCGTACTGCCGCACATAATATCCGGCTTCCCCGATGTCCCGCCGCCGCAACAGGCTGCCGCCCAGCTTCCTGGCCAGGGACCAGGTGCCCCCCCACAACAAGGGGTAGTCGATGTCGTGGGTCACCATGGCCCGGAACCGCCGCGGCCGCCGCGCCTGTCCCACGCCCAGGTGCGCCAACATCCGCCACACCGTCTCCGCATACTCGTTGACGACCGGCCGGCCCAAGAATCCCGCCCGCCCGGCCAAGGAGTCGGCCGCCCGGAACCGGCCGTGCCGGTCCCTTTCGGGGATTACCTGCTCCTCCCATCGGCTCAGGCAGTAGAATACGGTGGCGAATACGTCGATGTCCCATCGGATTTCAGCCTCCTCCACCCGCAAACGCCCATCCCCGTACCAGATGGGTAGGTTCTCTTCCGCCAAAAATGGATTCTCCGCCCGCGGCTGCCAGCAGACACCCTCCGGGATGTTCTCCTGCCGCAAGTAGGATGAGGGTTCCCGATGCTTGGAAAAAAATGTATCCGCCAACACCAGCCGCCTGCCGTTTTCCAGCACCAACCTTGTTTCTCCCGCCGGTGTGTCGGCTACGCTGATGTCGTACGGTATCCCCCCGATCTCACCCAACAACACGTCGATCGCATAGCTTGTCTCCGGGACCAGGTGGCCGACTTGTACGCGTATTTTCATGGTTGGACAGTGATTTCCATATGATTTGAAGGATGGACTGGGATGGTGGGGGCTGTTATTGGGGGAAAGGGTTGTTGGTGTGTTATGGAAGTGGTTTGGACAGTGATTTCCATATGATTTGAAGGATGGACTGGGATGGGGGGGTGAACTGGGATTTCCATATGATTTGAAGGATGGACTGGGATGGGGTTTTGAACTGGGATTTCCATATGATTTGAAGGATGGACTGGGATGGTGGG
>CAZNLJ010000014.1:76126-121520 GCA_964573725.1 uncultured Saprospiraceae bacterium | reverse complement strand
CAGGGTAGGAAAGGACGGCCTTGATCAGCTCGTCGTGTGGTGTGAGGGGCATGGTTCTCAGGGTATTTGAAAGGCAAAAATAGTTGTCTTCAGGAGGACTAACACCTCGGATTTGCGATTGTCAAGAAATTATCGCGGCTTTCACCAACTTTACGGATGAGATCTTAACAAGGCGGACTGCCGGCAAGTACCCCTGGCAGTAAAGAGGATGAAGCGTGGAAGCGGATGGGTTTCAGCATTCGACCAGCGTAACACCTTCGCCGCCTTCCTCGCTCGCGGGATGCCAGCTTTTCTTGAAGTGGCGGTATTCCCGCAATTTGGTGCGGACCAGATTGCGCAGCGTACCGGTTCCTTTTCCATGGACAATTCGCAGGTGGTTGGCACTGCTGAGGAGCGCCCGGTCCAGGAAATCCTGTAGGATAGGGATGGCCTCCTCCGGTTTCAGTCCGCGGATATCCAGTTGGTCGCCGAAAGCGGCATTCTGGGAAACGGTATCGTGTTGGACGCTGGTTTGGGAACGCACTTCCAAGGGTTCCCGCGCCTGTTCGAGGTCGCGTATGTTCACCGTCATACGCAGTTGGCCGACCGTGACAATGGCTTTTTGCTTATCGATGCTTTCCACGGTCCCGGTGGTTCCTCCTTGCCGCATACGGACGAAATCACCTACCTCGACAGCTCCCCGCTTGGCAGGTCGGAGGGAATTCGGCGGAGGGGCATAGACTTCTTCCCGGAGTTGTTCCACCACCGTAGCCAGTTCGCGTTGCGCCTCCCGTTGTTGGGCGGCCAGCGCCTCCGCTTTCTGAAGGTTCCGCGCCTCCTTGAGTTCCCGGACCAGCCGCTCCAAGGCGCGGGTGTCATGGACTGATTCCTGAAGAGATTGCTCCTTGGCCTCCAATTTGAACTTCTTGCGTCTGTACTCCAGGTCGCGGTGAAGTTCCTCGTAACTGCGGATCAGTTTTTCAAGTTGTTTCTCGCGGTCGCATACGGTTGCGAGTTTGTCTTCCACCTCCTTTTTCTCGCGTTGCAGGTCGATCAGCAAAGCATCCACTGCGGTTTCCTGTTTGCCGGTGCGCTGTCGCGCGTATTGCAGGATTCCTTTGTCCAGTCCACTTTTCTGGGCGATTTCAAACGCATAGCTGCTGCCCGGCCGACCCACCTGGAAGTGGTAGGTAGGTATCAGGAGCTCCTGGTCGAAGCGCATCGATCCGTTGAGGATACCCGGCTGTTTGAAGGCAAAGATCTTCAGGTTCGAATAGTGGGTGGTGATGACACCGAATACCTTGCGTTCATTGAGCCTTTTCAGGATGGATTCCGCAATGGCGCCCCCCATTTTGGGATCCGTTCCCGACCCGAACTCATCAATGAGCACCAAGGTCCGGTGGTCGGCAAGTTCCAGGAAGCGACGCATGTTCACCAGCCTGCTCGAGTAGGTGGAAAGGTCGTCCTCGAGAGACTGCTGGTCGCCGATGTCGGCGAAGATATGCTCGAAAACACCCATCTCACTGATTTCGTCCACCGGTATGAGCATGCCCGCCTGCAACATCAGTTGCAGCAGGCCGACGGATTTCATCAGGATGGACTTTCCCCCAGCATTCGGTCCGCTAAGCACGACGATGCGGTTCTCTCCATGCAGGCGCAGGTCGAAGGGGACCGTCTCCCGTCCTGTCTTCCGATTCTTGAGGAGTAGCAAGGGATGCCGGCCCATCTCCGTTCCCAAGGTCGGCCGGTCGACCAGCCGGGGCAGGTTGCCGTTCATCTGTTGGGCCAGCCGGGCCTTGGCATAGCGGACATCGAATTGCACCAACAAATCCTGGTACTGTCGGATCTGGGAGGAATACGGCCGGAGCAGCGCGCTCAATTCCTTGAGGATACGCCAGATTTCCCGCCGCTCCTCCTGTTGGAGGTCGAAGATGTCGTTGTTGATTTCAATGACTGCCTCCGGTTCGATAAAGGCCGTCTTACCGGTGGCGCTTTCATCGTGAATGATGCCGCGCACCTTTCTTTTATGCTCGACCGGAACGCTCAGCACCCGGCGGTTGTTGCGGATGGATTCCACGCTGTCCGTCAGCCAACCGTTTTGGCGGTAAGTGTGGACGAGTTGCCGGAACACCTTGTCGAGTTCCCTTTCCTGTTGGATGATTTCCCGGCGGATCCGTTGCAGGGTGGGGGAGGCGTCGGGCCGGATTTGGCCGTCCGCATCGAAGACCTTGCCGATGGCCGCCGGCAATTGCTCGTCGAAGTGAACCGTTCGGATCAGGTCGAAGAGGTGTGGGTACAACTGTCGACGTTCCGGGGTGAAATACCGGAAAATGTCTCCGGTCACCAATAGGACTATTCGGATGCGGCGGAATCCTTCCTCCGGCAGCACATAATCGATGATGTCCAGCATGCGCAGGTCTTCCGATAAGTCTTCATAGGATGCTAACGGGAGGACATCGTTGTTGCTAAGCCCCAGCTTGTATTCCCAAACCGAACGGAGCCGTCTGTTCAGCCGGTCGATGTCGGAGGAAAATTCGGGTAGTCGGACAGCCTCCCGGCCCAGTGCGCCCATGCACTCCTTTTCCAGGAGATCCGTTATCTTGTCGAATTCAAGTCGTTCAAGGAGGTCTTTCGGCTCCAGGTGCATACGGTTCTTTGTTTTCTGAATCAGGTGAAGCGGTTGGCAAAGTTACGGCATAGAACACAATTTACCGGGTGGCGGTTTCCGGGAGTCCCGCTTTTTTACCTGTGGATCCTCGCCAAGCTCAGTGTCGACCGGGGGGCAGGCAGGTTCCGTCCTCACCGGAGGCAGTGGTTTCCTTTGAAATGTTATCTTTGGGCAATGTCGGCGGATAATCCGGTATGCCGTCGCTTGCGGCAGGCCGTTCCGGTCGCCGGAATCCAAAGGATACGATGATGCTGAAAACAATCATTTACGGGTGTTTATGGGGGGGGCTGCTTGCGGGATGGGCCGGTTGTGCGGAGCGGCCACCCGTCGGACCGGACCCTTTGCAGCAACTGGAGGCGATGGGGCTCACCTTGCCGCCGGTATCCTCACCGGTGGCCAATTATGTCAACACGGTTCGTGCCGGCAACCTCGTTTTTGTAGCGGGCAAGGGGCCTGCGCTCCCGGAAGGGGGTTACATCAGCGGAAGGCTGGGGGAGGACCGCTCGGTCGAGGAGGGATATGCTGCCGCCCGGCTCGCGGCCTTGCATGCCTTGGCGGCCTTGCGGGCGGAGCTCGGCGACCTGCGGAAGGTGGTCCGGGTGGTCCGTGTCCTTGGTATGGTCCAGGCCACGGAAGATTTTACCCGGCATCCGGAAGTGGTCAACGGTTGCTCCGACCTGTTGGTGGCGGTCTTCGGCGAACGCGGCAGGCACGCACGTGCCGCCGTCGGAATGGCTTCCCTGCCGCGCAACATGTGTGTGGAGGTGGAAATGGTCGTAGAGGTATTGCCATGAAATTGTCTTGCCAATCAATCACAAATGTTGATGCCAGTATGAAACCAGTGCTTTGCCTATGTCTGGCTTCCCTATGCGCGGGCTGGCTGTCGGTCCCGGCGCTTGCCCAGCCGCTCGTTCCGGCCGATCCGGCCTGCCGGGAAATGCTGTGGTTCCAGACACCCGCCACGGCATTTGAGGAAGCTTTCCCACTTGGGAACGGCCGGCTCGGGGCGACCGTCTACGGCGGTATCGCCACAGAACGGCTGCTGCTCAACGAGCAGACGCTGTGGAGCGGCGGCCCGGTCAGCCCAGACCGAATTCCCGATGCCGCCAACCAGCTGCCTGCCATCCGGCAAGCTTTGTTCGACGAACAATATGTGCAGGCCGACAGCTTGGTCCGCAGCCTGCAAGGCAGCTATTCCCAATCGTACGCACCCTTCGGAGACCTCCTCCTGTCCCTCGGCCATGACGTTTCCCGGGCAGAGGATTACCAGCGGGTGCTGGATATCCGGAGGGCCGTCAGCACGGTGCGCTACCGCATCGGACAGACGCGCTACCGCCGGGACTGTTTCGTGTCTTTTCCCGACCAGCTTATTGTCCTTCGCTTCCGGGCCGAGGGACCGGACCGCATGAACTTGTCCTGCCGATTCTCCAGCCTGTTGCCCTACCAGGTGCAACCGGACGGCTCGGACCTCCTCCTGGCCGGCATGGCACCGGTCCATGCTGCACCGAGTTACCTGGGTGACATCCCGGATGCCGTTCGCTACGATGCGGACCACGGCATGCGCTTCCGCGCCCTGCTCCGCGTCGCCGACACCGATGGCCGGGTCGGCCTGCCAGGCAGCTCCCTGGTCATTTCCCAGGCATCCGATATCTGGCTGCTGGTCTCGTTGGCCACCAGTTTCAATGGTTACGATAAAGATCCCGGCACCGAGGGGGCGGATGCGTTGGCCCTGGCCCGACGCCGGCTCGAAGCGGTCGAAGCCCAAGCCTATGACACTTTGCTGGAGCGCCACGTGCAGGATTTTACCGGTTACTTCGATCGGGTCGGGCTCGATTTGGGACGTTCCGGCACCAGCGACCTGCCGACACCGGAAAGACTTCGGCTATTCACCGCCGGCAGCCCGGATCCCGCCCTGGTCAGCTTGTATTTCCAATACGGCCGCTATCTGCTGATCAGCTCCTCGCGACCCGGCGGCCGGCCCGCTCACCTACAGGGTATTTGGAATGAACATGTCCGGCCGCCCTGGAGCAGCAACTATACCACCAACATCAATACCGGCATGAATTACTGGCCGGCGGAGGTCACCCACCTGCCGGAAATGCACCGGCCCTTACTGGATTTTCTGCAGGAACTCGCGGTCACCGGTGCGGTCACCGCCCGTAAGGTATACGGTTGCGGAGGTTGGTGCCTCCACCATAATACGGACACCTGGGCCATGACCCATGCCGTGGGTGATTACGGGAAAGGCCATCCCGTCTGGGCCAATTGGAACATGGGGGGCGCCTGGCTGGCCACCCACCTTTGGGAACATTTCCAGTTCACACGGGATACCGCCTGGTTGCGGACGGAGGGATATCCCTTGTTGGCCGGTGCCAGCCGCTTCTGCCTGGATATCCTCACTTCGGATCCGGCAGGCTTCCTGGTGACAGCCCCCTCCACTTCGCCCGAAAACATGTACCGGACCGACGGAGGTTATGTCGGCGCCACACTTTACGGTGGTACGGCAGACCTCGCCATGATCCGGGAACTGCTGCACGCCACCGCTGCCGCCGCCCGGGTATTGGACACCGACACCGCCCTTTCGGCCGAAATCGAGCGGACAATGGAACGCCTCCTTCCTTACCAGGTTGGGTCCAAAGGGCAGCTCCGGGAGTGGTATCACGATTGGGAAGACCAGGACCCGCAGCACAGACACTTGTCCCACCTCTTCGGCCTGCACCCGGGCCGGTCCGTCAGCCTCCGTCGGACACCTGAGCTGGTCGAGGCGGCCCGCCGCTCCCTGGTGTTGCGAACCAACAATGGCACAGGTTGGTCCATTGCTTGGAAAATTTCCCTCTGGGCCCGCCTGGGCGACGGCGAGATGGCGTGGGACGCCATCCGTAAACTCCTCCACTATCATCCTGCCGGCAACGAAATCGTCATGCACGGCGGCGGTACCTATCCGAACCTGCTGGATGCCCATCCGCCCTTCCAAATCGACGGCAATTTCGGCGGAACGGCCGGTATTGCGGAAATGCTGCTACAGAGCCACGACGGGATCATCTCCTTGTTGCCGGCCCTACCGAAAGCCCTTCCGGACGGCGCTGTGGATGGGCTGCGTGCACGCGGCGGATATACCGTCGACCTGGCCTGGCGGTCGGGCCGACTTACCTCGGCGGTAGTCATACCGGATGCCGACGGGACTTTTGAGGTCGTGTTCGAGGGTCGGAGCCTTGTGTTCGAAGGAATCCGCGGGGAGCCGGTGGTCGTCCGGTAGCAACGCCGGTTGCCGTCAAGATCTCTTTCCAGGGTGTCCGGTCCTCCGCGCAACACCATGTATGTAAATGGCTTATCCATGGGCGCACCGCATCGCTGGGCGGGATGGGCGGGATGATATCATCCGATACCCTTCCCTTGGTTCCGGACGCGAACTGCAGGAGTCGAAGTCCGCAGCGCCGGACTCCGTTCCGATTGCCGCAGACCAGCGTTTTTCGCCCGGAAGGCTGGCTGATGACCATCAGGTTCCGGCGGGGAACCTGCGGTCGGTCTTGAAGCAGCTCCCGGTCCCTGAGAAAAATCTTGGAAGCATGGGGTTGCATAATCCTGGAAAAGCTTCCGTACAAAATTAGGCGGGCGATAAAAATCACCGTTTATTGTTGTGCCGTCCCGTTGAAAAATTGAAACTTTACGCCGGGCATATCCCATTCGGCTCCAGCGTGGCCGGAGCTTGCGGTGAGCCGGAAGCCCGACGCTTTTCGGAACGGATCGGTCCACTTTATCCAAATCAACGATTCACCCATATGTCACTTCAACTGAAGACATTCGAAGATTACCAGGCCGCCTACGAAAGAAGTGTAAAAGACCCGGAAGGATTCTGGGCGGAAATCGCCGGCAGCCTGCATTGGGAAAAACCATGGGAACGGGTACTGGACTGGGAGTTCCGGACCCCTTCCATACAATGGTTTTCCGGCGGCAGGACCAACATCACCTACAACGCCCTGGACCGGCACCTGGATAGTCGGGGAGACCAGACCGCCATCCTGTTCGAACCCAACGACCCGGAGCTGGCCGCCACCCGACTGACCTATCGCGAGCTGTATCATGCCGTCTGCCGGACCGCCAACGCTTTTCGATCACTCGGTATCGGGAAAGGGGACCGCGTCTGTTTCTATATGCCCATGGTTCCCGAACTGGCGGTCGGCGTCCTGGCCTGTGCCCGTATCGGGGCCGTCCACTCCGTGGTATTCGCCGGTTTTTCCGCCAACTCCCTGGCCGACCGGATTCACGATGCGAGCTGCAGGATGGTGGTCTGTTCCGATTACAATGCCCGCGGCGGGAAGCACATACCCGTCAAACAGGTGGTCGACGAAGCCATCGGCATGGGTTGCCCCTCGGTCGAGAAGGTGCTCGTGTTCCGCCATACCGGCGAACCGGTGGCTTGGAACCCGGACCGGGATGTGTGGTGGGATTCCGCGTTGGAAGGGCAGCCCGATACCTGTCCCCCGGTCTGGTTGGACGCCGAGGACCTGCTCTTCATCCTGTACACCTCCGGTTCCACCGGGAAGCCCAAAGGGGTCGTACACACCGTCGGCGGATACATGGTCTACACCTTGTATACCTTCCTGAATGTCTTCCAACCCCGGGAAGGGGACATATACTGGTGTACCGCCGACATCGGATGGATCACCGGACATAGCTACATCGTCTATGGTCCGTTGCTGGCCGGGGCGACGACCCTGATGTTCGAAGGTGTACCGACCTGGCCGGATCCGGGCCGTTTCTGGTCGGTTTGCGAAAAGCATCGGGTGAATATCTTCTACACCGCCCCGACGGCCATCCGGGCCCTGATGGCCGCCGGCGACCGCTGGACGGAAGGGCATGACCTGAGCAGCCTACGGGTACTGGGTTCGGTCGGCGAGCCCATCAATGCGGAGGCATGGAATTGGTACCATGAGAAAATCGGACAGGGACGCTGTCCGATTGTCGACACCTGGTGGCAGACCGAAACCGGCGGGATATTGATTTCGCCGCTGGCCGGCATCACCCCGTTGAAACCGACCTATGCCACCCTGCCCCTGCCGGGGGTGCAGCCCTGCCTGGTCGATGCCGAAGGAAAAGAAATAGCGGGTAACGATGTGGAGGGGATGCTCTGCCTGAAATTCCCATGGCCCGGTATCCTGCGGACCACCTACGGGGACCACGACCGTTGTCGACAGACATATTTTTCCACGTTTCCCGGAAAATATTTTACCGGGGACGGGGCCCGGCGGGATGAGGACGGTATGTACCGCATCATCGGCCGGGTGGATGATGTCATCAATGTCTCCGGACACCGCATCGGTACCGCAGAGGTGGAGAACGCCATCAACGAGCATCCCAGTGTCGTGGAAAGCGCCGTGGTCGGCTATCCGCACGCCATCAAGGGACAGGGTATCTATGCATACGTAATCGTCGACCGGCCGGTCGGGGACCCGGCCGCTTTCGAACAGGAACTCCGGGCCACCGTCACCAAGGTCATCGGCCCCATCGCCAAACCGGACCTGATACAGGTCGTATCCGGTCTGCCCAAGACCCGTTCCGGGAAGATCATGCGGCGGATCCTGCGCAAGGTGGCTTCGGGAGATACCGACAGCCTTGGTGATACCTCCACCTTGCTGAATCCGGAGGTCGTGGAGGAAATCAAGCACGGTGCCCGGCAAACGGAATGTTGAACCGGTTTCGCCCGATCCGGGATGGAGGCGACCGCCTTTCCCTCGGATCGGGCCTGCCATAGGTGCGATCCTGCGGCAGCATGCCTGCGGCCTCGCCGGCGCGTTCGGTTCCAGCATATACCGGTAGGCTTCCAAATCAAATGCATGGCATGGAGGCCTACTGTTTCTTGTCCTTTCCGAACAGGTCCTTTCGGTTTCCCTCCATCAGGACCGGAGCCGGGCGGGGCGCCTCATCCATGACCTCGGTCCATACCCGGGGCACCTGCACCCAACGGCCCCCTTCCAACCGGTATCCGACATAGGTGCCGTCCGGTACCTGCACTTCCCCTTGTCCGTAGTTGCCCCCCATGGGTGTCAGGTTGTCATGGACAATCATTTCCAAAGCCTCGTCGTAATTAAGCCGGAAAGAGGATTCCGCCGAATATTCCAATTGTAACCGGTTACGCGGGATCTCCTCGCCGGAGCTCGGGTCCGTCTCCACCAACAAGGGCGCGCCGAAGAAAGGTTTTCCGGCTTGGAACCCCAGCACCTCGATCAGTTTGCGCTTGTTGAAAAAAGAATGCCCGTCGTATCCGAACAAGAGGTAGTACGGACGGCTGTCGGGCCCCTCGAATTGTCGGATGTTGTAATACAAGGCACCGTGCCAACGATCCGGGGAGACCGGTTCCGTCCCGGCCGATTCCAGCTCGGCCGAGCGGTCGACCAGGGGAAACAATTGCAAATCGGGTGTATTCAGTTGGATGGCGCCGAAGTACCGGTAGTCGTCCTCCCCGACAAACAGCTGCCAGGTAAAGACCCGGAAGGTACTGTCCGGGGGATACAGGATGGAAACCGTGCGGAGTTGCTCGAAGGGGTATTGGAAGGAGTTCCTGATTTTCAGGGCCTTCACCAGGGTGGTGATCATCTTGCGGCAACTCAGGAAGCGGACTTCGGGCTTGGAGTCGTTCACCACCGTGTAGCCGCAAAGCCCCAGGGTATCCTCGTATTCCCGGAGTAGCGGCAGGTCCTCCTCCGCGACCGCTGCCGGGTAGGCCGGTTGGGCGGCAAGCTGGAGATGGGAGAACAGGATGCCGGTAAGGATGAAGATGCGTGTTAACATATGTTGTCAAGGTGAGGTGAGAATGCCGCAACCGTGCTTGTTCCTGCTTGGCGTGTGGCGGAGGCGGGCGGCCCGTTTTCCTGGATAAACGTGACCGCCGCTTGGATATTGGACGGTATCCCAAGAATTTTCTCCAGGCGTACCCATAAGGCATCCGACGCGGTGTCGAAAACGCAGCGAATTTTCGCAAACCACCTACCGGGTGCAGGTAAAAGCACTATATTTGCATGACATGGTAGGCCGGGTGTCATCCGGATAACAAGGAAAAAGACCCGGTGGTTCGAAATGGTGCCGGCAGTGCCGTTCGCACCGCCGGCGAAGGCTCCGGATACACCCTCTTTCGAAGATTCCGGTCGGAGGACTTTCGCCGGGAATGGCCGCATGTCGGCTTGAGACAGGCCTGCAGGAGCTTTGCTTACCAAATAAAACAAGAAAAAATGAAAATCCTGGTTTGTGTCAGCAAGGTACCGGATACCGCAGCCCCGATAGCGCTGGAATCCGATGGACGGACGCTCCAGTCGAACGGGGTGACCTTCATCATGAATCCCTACGACGAGTGGTACGCCTTGGTCAGGGCATTGGAATTGGTGGAACAAGCCGGTGGAACCGTCACCCTCGCGCATGTGGGTGACAGCGGTTCGGACCAGCTGCTGCGGAAGGGATTGGCCATCGGTGCGCACGATGCCGTCCGGATCGATGCGAATCCGACGGATGCCGCCTTCATCGCGGCGCAATTGGCCAGGGTGGCCGAGGGCCAGGGCTATGACCTGATATGCTGCGGAAAGGAGAGCATAGACTACAATGGTGCCGAGGTGCCTGCAATGTTGGCGGAACACCTGGACCTCCCGTTCGTCGCCCATGTATCCCGACTGGAACTGGACGGTCGGCAGGCGCAGATGGAACGCGAGATCGAAGGAGGGGTGGAGGTGCTGGCCGTACAGTTGCCGGTGGTCATCAGTGCGGCCAAAGGGCTGGCGGCACAGCGTATCCCCAACATGATGGGAATCATGAAAGCCAAGAACAAGCCTTTGGTCGTCCTCGCACCGGCACCGGTGTCCGAGCAGGTCCATACCGTCCGTTTGGGTTTGCCACAAGGAAAATCCGGCGTCCGGATGGTTCCGGCCGACCAAATGGACGAATTGGTCCGCCTGCTGCGGGAGGATGCGAAGGTGATTTGACCGCTCGGTTCCCGTCTTTCGGCCGACATTCAGCTAACCATCATCGTTCCGCTGACGCATCAGCCACCGCCGGGCGGAGGGGGCGGCGGACGGGACGGCGACAACGACAAGCATATGGTATTGGTATTTGCGGAAACAACCCAGGGAAAGTGCGGCAAAGCTGCCCTGGAGGCGGTAGCCTACGGTTATCGTACGGCCCGGGCGATGGACACGGAATGTGCCGCCCTGGTCATCGGTCCTGCCGAAAATGCCGGGGTCCTGGGCAGCTATGGGGCCGGTCGGGTCTGGCAGGTGGATGCCGATGAGTTGGCCTCTTTCGACGGCCGGACCTATGCGGCCATCATTGCGGAGTTGGCAAGAACCGAGCGGGCCCTTGCGGTGGTGCTTTCCCATACGGTCGCCGGAAAAAGCCTGGCCGGCCGGCTCTCGGTCCGTCTGCAGGCCGGACTCATCAGCGGTGCCAAGTCGGTGCCCTCCGTCGAGAACGGTCTTTTTACATTGACGAAAGGAGTCTTCTCCGGCAAAGCGGTCGCGACCTTGTCCGTTCCGACACCTACGATGGTCATTTCCGTGGCAGGTAACGAGGTCAAGCCGGAGGTCGTCGGCCAACCGGTTGCGGTGGAGGCCGTCCGTCCGGATTATCCCGCGCCGCAGATCCGTGTCCTGGAAACCAAACGCCTGGATGGAATCGTTCCCCTTCCGGAAGCAGAAATCGTGGTGTCAGCCGGAAGGGGTATGAAAGGTCCGGAAAATTGGGGTATCATCGAGGAGCTCGCTGCCGCACTCGGCGCCACGACCGCCTGTTCCCGCCCCGTGGCCGATGCGGATTGGAGACCCCACCATGAACATGTAGGCCAAACAGGGGTGGCCATCCGCCCTAATCTGTATGTGGCGGTCGGTATCTCCGGCGCCATCCAACACTTGGCCGGCGTCAACCAATCCAAAACAATCGTCGTCATCAACAAGGACCCGGAAGCGCCATTTTTCAAAGCGGCCGACTACGGTGTGGTCGGTGACCTTTTCGACGTGGTCCCGCAATTGACGGAAGCCGTGAAAAAAGCTAAAACGGCCTGAGCTAACGGGGGAAATCCCGGCCGGGGCCTACAGGTGGACCGGCCGCCTGGTTACGCATGTAACCCGCCCGGACGGTGATACTTATCCTGCTCGAAAGCGGGTCGATCGGATGAAGGAAGGCAGATGCGAATCCTATCGGCCGGTTCCCCCGAACAGATATCCCGATGGCATGGGCTGGAAAAAGATCGCCCCTTCTCCGACACAAGAGAAGGGGCGTTGTGTTTCATAGGATTATAACCTTGCCGTGTCGTAAGTGTCTATTGCTGTCTATAAGCCAAAATTGCTGCCAAATTCTTCCGGACGGCCTGCCCACAGTCCCGCTTGCTGCAACCGGGATTGGTATTCTTTAAAAGGCCTTTTGTTCTCCCATGTTTGTAAATCGCTGTCAATCGCTTAAATGTGACGGAAATTATGGATGCTTGTCCTGGAGCAACAAATATATTTATTATTACTATTAAACCTATAATAAAAAATAAAATATATTTATCGGTCCTGCTCCTTCGCCCTCCTTTCGAAAGCCTGTTTACAGGCCATGCGCTCCGGAATGTCCGGAAAGACAATTGCGCAAGGCCGGTAATCCCTGCCTGCGCAACTGCGAACATCAAATGAAACACTTATAGGTTCGGCAAGCTAGGTGGGGTTCATCCTCCCGACCATCGGAATGGATACCGGTGGCAGGATGCGAGGTGAGCACCGCAAGCCGGCTTGACGGAAAAATCAGGACCTGACCAATTTGATGGTCCTCCTGTTTCCGGTATCGGTGGTCAGTGTGCACAGGTAAATGCCGGGGGCCGGAAAAATACTGCCCTCCAGCACCCAGGCGTGGAATCCGGCCGGGCGGAACTGCCGATACCGGGCGATTTCCTTCCCGGAGATATCGGTGATGCTCAATTCCAGTTCACTATCCGCAGGTAGATATATTTCCAGGGAGGTACGGGAGCCGAACGGGTTGGGCACTGCGGATAAGCGGAGGGACTCCGGTACACCAGGGCTTTCATCGGCCACCAGCCGGATTGGGCTGGCAGCGCCTTGGGCGCGGTAGGCTTCGCAACGGACATACCGGTCGGACAGGGACAGGAAGTCGAGGACCCTGCCGGTCGAACGGGCGCTGAAGGTCAGCCGGAACAAAGGTTCCCCGGTGGTCGGCACCTTGCCATCCGGATGCCAGCTGGCGAGCAGTGCGCCCTCCGCTGCATACCGAAGACCGAAATGCTGCTCATCCGCAAGCGCCGGCTCGATATCGACGAAGTCCAAATGGCGGGTATCGAAGAGGAGAGTGAACTGGAACGCTTCCAGCTCCATATCCTCGGTGGTGAAATCCAGGGTGAATGTTTCACCCGCCGTCACGACCTGATCCCTCACCTGTAGTATCCAGGGGCCGGGCAGGTCTCGGGCTTCGGTATCGTCGTGCCGCAGGTTCGCGGAGTTATTGACATCACCGACCTTGACCGCCACGAAATCCGCGTCCGGCAGGTTTCCAGGCAAGTCATTGACATTGATTACTTCCGGGAAGGCATACATCCAGGGATTCGACGGATTGGGGAAGACGTAATCCTTGGCGACAAACCGCCAGGAGGTATTGTCGGGGAAAGATTCGTAGATATGCAGGATGAGTTTCCGGATTTCCACCATGTCCAGGGTAGTGATGGAACCGGAGTTGTTGGCATCGGCGGCGATTCGTTTGTAAGGTGAGTCAAGCGGGTCGATGTTGAGGATATGACGGCTGATCAGGACGAGGTCATAGGTGGTCACACCCTGCAGGGGGTCCTCGTCATCGGTGGGCGTGATGGTGAGGTCCGACCCGAGGGGCAGGTAGGGGAAGGCGAAGGTACCGTCGGCCGTGCTCAGCGTACTGGCGCTCAGCTGCCCGCTGAGTTGCAGGCTGGCACCCGGTGTCGGCGTATCGTCTTCCTGGAGGATGGTTCCGCCGACAAATGCGAACAAGGGATCATCCGGACATTGGTCCATGGATGCGAGCAGCAGGACTGTCGACTGGCAGCTGGCCTGGTTCCCTTCCGCATTGGTTACCCAGAGGGTTTGGGTGGACAGGCCGAGGTCGGCACAGTCGAAAGTCAGCTCGGTGACCAAGGAATCGGCAAAGAACGAAAGGGTTATGCCACCGGAACAGTTGTCCGCACTGCCGTTGTCCAGGCTATCCACCGACAGGGTGACGGATGGGGGAAATCCCGGACCGCCGAATCCCATTTCCAGCGCAAAGGTATCCCGACAGGCGGCCAAGGGCGGCTGGCAGTTGACAACGGCGACGGTCGTCGCGCAGGTGCTTGTGTTTCCGCAGGGGTCGTCGATGGTGTAAGTGACGGCATAAGTACCCGGCGCAACGCCGGGAAAGGGGCCGAAGCCGGTCCCGAGGTCGCCGGTTGCGCTGGAATCTGCCAGGTCGCTGCATTCCATGAAATCAGGCAACTGCAGGGTCACGTCCGCCGTACAGTTGACCGGGTCGATACAGAAGGTATCCGGATTACAGCCGGTGAAGATGGGTGCGAGGGTATCGAAGACGTAAATGGTCTGCACATGTCGGATATAGCCGTCCCAAGGATTGTTGTCCGGGTCGGTATCGGGCCCCAGGGCCTGCGAGGCGACGGAAATCCCCGGTGTATCGAGCGGGGAGACACGCCAGCTGTCCCGATAGGTAAGGGCGTCGCAGTCGCCGTCCTGGTCAAAATCGCAATCCAGGCCTGGGAAAGCGAGCTGGAAATCCCTTTCGGAGGATTCCACGACCTCCTGGTCGACGGAACTGCCCACGACACACCAGTTGATGACGGTCCAGGTACGTTCGACCTTATAGCAGGGGCCTGCCGGGGCAACCATTTGGAACAATTGGTCGTCGAAGCTGAAGGCGATGTGTTCGCTGAGGGCATCGAAGGTATCACCGGGACCAAGTTCGGGTAAGGCCGTACCACAGGCGATGGTCGTATCGGCCGGAAAGGTGACACCCCAATCGGACAAGTGTTCGACGATGACCTGTTGGGTACAAAGGGAGGAAGAGAGGCCGGCGGCATCCACCGCGCGCCAGGTCCGGGTGAGGGTGCCCCGCCAACAGGCGGTGTCGAGGTTGGAACTGAAAGTCGGGATTTCGGAATATCCGCAATTATCCTGGAAGACAGGCTCCCCGAAGTAGGAACCGAGAAAGGCGTTTTGGGCGACGGGGTCCCCATTCAGGGTTTCCAGGATATCCGCCAGCTCTTGGCGGTAAAAATCACTGGAAATGGTTTGTGTGGCCGGGCAGGCGCTGAGTTGTGGAGCGACCTGGTCATGGACGGTGACATCCACCGTACAATCGTTGAACTGGCCATAGCAGTCGAATACCCGGAAAACGACCGGTACGGGGCCATTGCCGGTGTCCTCACAGCAGAACCTGACGGACGGGCCGAAGAGGGTATCGTCATGGCCGTCGTTGCAGGGGTCTGTCAGCCGCCGCACTTCGAAATGATGGACACAGCAATTGTCGGTGCTGCCGTCATCGAAGGTGAGGGCCAGCACTTCGGCGTTTCCATTGGAATTGAGGTTGACATCGGTCAGTTCGTCGCAGACCGGCGTCGGTCCGATGTCATCGACCACGGTGATGGTGACAGGCAGGGTGCTGCTGTTGCCGCATTCGTCGGTGGCGATGTAGGATATGATATGGTTGCCGACGGGCAGCCCGGGAGCGGGGATATAGCCGCCGCCGGCGCCGTTGCTACCGTTGGCATAGACGGCCTGCCCGAGCGGGGTCAGGATCTGGATGGTGACGGCATGGCAGTTGTCGCTGACGTCCGGTGGTGGCAGGAAGCCTTGGGAGCGGCAAGGTTGGGTGGCGGTGGCGGGGGAAGTGGTGCTGACGCTGAATCCAGCCAGGGCTAGGACCGGCGGGGTCTTATCCTGTATCTGGATGACCTGGACATTATCTTCCCCTCCGACGCCGGTGGTCACAAAGCTACCGGTACACCAGTCGAGTACCGTCCAGGTGCGGATGATTTGGAAGGTGTTTCCACAGGCGTTGATCACCTCGTCGTTGGAGAAAACGTTGTAGTTGCACGGGCCGGCGCCGGCGATGTTCACGACGCCGGAACCGGTGGCGGCGAGAATGGCGGCAGGCAGGGTAGGGAGCACATCGATGGCGGGTGTGGCCGGTTGGCTGTCGATGATGAGGTCGGAGAGCGGTGTCGCATTGGTGATGCCGGGATTACCGGCGAACTGGGTACAGGTCCAGTTTATGTCATCTGGAAAATCGATCGGCGGACGAACCAGCTGCAGGTCCTGGACACAGAGGTCGGAGAGGTTTCCGGAGGCGTCTTCCGCCACATAGGTCCGGCGGACGACGAACTGGCCGTCGTCACAGATGTTGTTGTCGAGGATGACGGAGGAGACCAGTCCCAGGGAAGGTTGCGAATCGCAATTGTCGGTCACGGTGGGCGGCGGCACGTCGTCCAGGTTTTCCTGGCAAAAGACGGTGATCGGGGTGGTACAATCGATGGAGGGTTTTAGCTTGTCCTCCAGTAGGATATTCCCCCAGCAGAAATTGTCCTGTATGATTTCCCCGACCTTGACCTGTAGGGTTTGGTCCAGGTAGCTGCCGCTCACCTCATAAACGGAGGCGGTGGTGGGATCCAGGTCCGGAACCAGGTCCCCGGCCTGCGTGGTCACCATCAGTACGCGGTAATATCCCCCCAGGGGATACAGGTTCTCACCGGTACAAAGGGCATATTCCCCGTCCAATATCATTTCCGGGGCGATGGCGGCGATACAATCCTGATTGAAGGAGACCTGGACGAGGTTGTTGCAGGCCAGTCCGCCGGTGACGAGGTTCCAGCAGTTGGTCAGCGGGGTCGGGTCGTCCTCACCGCCGGTGTTGCCGGGCCAGTTGCTGTTGTTGCCGGCGGGGGAATATCCGGAATCCGTCTGGTCGGATACCGGAATCGAACCACCCATGCCGTCCGATGCCTCCGCGTATACGGTCGCCTGGACTTGCGGGAGAAAGGGGGCACCGGCAGCCTGGGGATTGACTTCGGCCTGATAACGGAGCACCATGGTTTCGCCGGGCAGCAGCATGCCGCCACCGGCGAGCATGTCTCCGGAACCGTTATAGGCAGGATTGGTGGAAGGTGTCAGGGTGGCGGTGGTCGACTGCCCGTGGGTCCCGTTGGTCACGAATTGGGGCAGGTCGTTGATATTGACGAAGGCGGCACCCAGCAATCCGGGACTGAGCAGGGGTTGTATCAGTTGAAAGTCGGTCAGGGTATCGCTGCCGGTATTTTGGATGACGATCTCGCAGATTATGTTGAAATGACCGGGAATACAGGAATTGGCGGGTGCTACGCCCGCGATGTGTTGGGCGGCACGGATGTCGGGGGCAGGAGCCGGGTATCCAAGATTCGATGGGTGCGGAAGGGGTGGGAGGACCGATGTCGGGTTCATCCAGGCGCCGAGGGGCCACAACAACCCTACCACGGCTATCAGGATGGAATAGCGGAATACCGGACCTTGATCCAAAGGTGCTTTAACGCTCATTAGCTGGAATGTGTAGGTTAACAAAAGTGACATGCCCACCCGGGGCGGATGCCCGGTGAGCGTAATCGGATTCCAGGTGTGTGCTTATCTTTCGGTTGGGACCGCCGATGGTGGGATGTTGATTCGGCGATGCCGCGCCGGGCGTTTCATATTAACTACACTGCTAATATGATGCCAAATTTGCATATGTGGTCGCTGGCCGGCATCGGGCAAGCGGAAATCATTCTTATTTTCCGACTTATAGGGTAAGCTGTCGGCAAAGAGGCCCTGTGGAAGGCAATCATCTCATCTTTCGCAGTTCAAAAATCAAATCGAATATTCTGATGGCAAGGTTCGCAAAACGTAAGCCACTCACAACCAAATGGTCTTTAGGGTGCTTGTCGCCTGTTGGACAGGGCGGCCGGCGGTGCGCCCAAACGCGCCGCCCCCCCCCAAAAATAAGGGCGCGAGGCGCAGCCCCGCGCCCTTATTGGTGCGGGGCACAGCACATCAGCGAGTTTGATGACTAAAACAACAGGAAACAATGTTTTGTAAGTAATTATCTGGTAGGGTTGCAGTGCGGAAGATGCGCGGTAACCAGGCAAATGACGATATCAGGTGGCATCGGCCTTCTCGCCTTCCCTCGAAAACGAAAAGCCCCTTTCCGGTCATGTCTACAGGAAAGGGGCTTTCCCCGGCACTGGCCGGCGTGGGCGGGATGGGGAAGTGGCGATCGGTTAATGTCCGGCTTCCTTTTCCTTGGCTTGTATTTCCATGATTTGGTCCATGACATCCGCGAGCTGTTCCGCGCCGATCCGTTTGCTCAGGATTTTCTTATCCTGGTCCAGGATATAGATCTGAGGGGTGGATCGGATATCGTAGACACTCTTGTAGCGGCTGCGGTGGTAGGGATCTACGGTATTGAAAAAAACATCCATCTCTTTTTCCTCGATGGTGGACCAACAGGAATCGACTTCCTTGGAGGAGAGGTTGCCTTCGCTGTCGCGGGTCATGAGTTTGGTGCAAACGGCGAATACGGCGACTCCCTTTTCCTTGAAATCCTTGGCGAACCGGACCATATCGGGCATGGATTTCTTACAGTGGCCGCAATCCGGATCCCAAAAGAAGAGGACGGTATAAGGCGCTTGGAAACCATGCAGGCTGATCGCCTGGCCGTCCCGGGTTTGCATCTGGATATCGGGAGCGGTTTTTCCGATGAGGAGGGGTGCGAGTTTGTTGGCGTTTTCAATGATCTTGTCAAGGGATTCCTGGTCGGTCCAGGGAGCCAGGCCCTTGGCGTAATATTGCTGGCCGATATGGACATACACGGCATCCATACCGACGAAATTGGATTTGGCGTAGTAGTTCAGGAAATGGATCAGGTAGAATTTGAAGGTCTCCTCTGAGGGGCTGGCCAATTCCAGGACACGATCTACGGCGACGGCAATGGAATCCGGATGTTGGAGGGTCATCTTATTGACGTAGTGGTCGATTTTTTGGAAGAGAAAAGGGGTGCGAAGCATGCGGGGGTCTCCCGGAGGCAGGTTGTCGAACCAATGGTCCCGCATCCAGCGGAAGGTCTGCAAGTCCTTTTCCGCTTTCTCCAATCCTTCGAAGCTCGGGATATCGTCCAGCGGGCGGTTGGCACGGATGACGGCGGCGGTCATGGAGGAGGGGTGTTTGCGGATGACATCGGTCTGGTAGGCGGAGACCGCTTCGTCCACGGCCGTCAATTTTTCCTTGAGGCGTTTTGATTTCGCGGAATCCGCTTCCGCGCTTTCCAGTTCCTGGTTGATGGATTCCACCTCGCGGCGTTTGCCGTCCAGGAAGCGGAGGTAATCGAAGAACAGTTGGTTGTCACCATTGTCCTTCACCTTCATGTGCCGGGTGGCATCTTCGATGGGCATGGTGGTCTCGAGGGATATCCACTGGTTTTGTGAATCGATGAGAACCTGGATGAACTGGTTGTCGGGGGGGAGGATGAGCAGGTAGATACCCGGGGCCAGTGCTTCTTCCCCTTCGAAGTAGGCCCAGCCGTCCGATTCGATGAAAGCGGTATCCCGGATGTATTGTTTGTCCCCGTAATAGTAGCCGAGCAGGAGGTTCTTTTCCTCGAATCCCTTGATATGGACCTTTATCTGGTGGCCTTTTTGTTGGGCGAGGGCCGCTGGGGCGGCGAGGCCCAGCAGGAAGAGAAGCACTAGCAATCGCATGGTGTTGAGTTTTGTTGAGCGGGCTGCCGTATCCGGCGGCAGCGGGTCGACCTTTCCCTAAAACAATCGAGTTTCCTACCGGTTGAGGCGGACGGCGGAGAATTTACAGGCCGTGCAGCCGAAGGCGAGCCTTATCCGGGGGGGGGGCTGGTGCCGGGTGGTGCACCCGGCATGAAAAAATGTGGGTACACCCGGGGCGGTGCGGCTTCCCCGCTTCTTTACATGGTATTGGCCGACCGGAAGATCCGATCGGTATTGATACCGTTCCAAATGCTTCCGTTCTTGGTGGAGAACCAGATGAAGAGCGGTTTGCCGACGATATGGTCCTGGGGAACGAAGCCCCACACGCGGCTGTCCTCGGAATTGTGCCGGTTATCGCCCATCATCCAGAAGTAATCCATCCGGAAGGTATACTCGGTGGCCGGTTGTCCGTTGAGGAGGAAGGTATCGCCCTGTTGTACCAGGGTATTGCCTTCATAGACCTCGATGGCCCGGCGGTAGAGGGCGATGGTGTGCGGCTCGAGGCGGACGGAACTACCTTTTGCGGGCAGGAATACAGGGCCGAAGTTGTCGACCGTCCAGTCCGGGAAATGCTCGCTGTCGTGGGGGAACAGGTAATTGCGGCCCGGGGGCGGTTGGTCGAGGAGGGAGATGGCGATGGTCGGATCCATTTCCCGGATTTGTTCGACTTGCAGCGAATCGAGGAAAAACAGGCCCAGTTGCGGGTTGCTTTCGGCGACATTGACCCCGAAATCGCTCAACTGTCCCAGGTTGATACCGGCTCCGGAGGTTTGTTTCAACATATAGAGGAACTGCATATGGGTCGGATTCTGCGCGCGTTTCCCATTGATGTACACTTGGCGGTCCCTGATTTCGAGCGTATCGCCCGGCAAGCCGACGCAGCGTTTGATGTAGTGGTCCTTTTTGTCGATGGGTCGGACGGCTAAGTCGGCCTTACCGGACCGGATCTCCATGAGGCGGTTCGGCGAGACGGAGCCGCGTCGGTAGTCGTAGATGCTCCAGGTGCGTTCGGGGAAGACATAGACGCTGTCCCCTTCGGGATAATTGAACACCACGGGATCGTTGCGTTTGACCTTGGTCAAAGCGGGGAGCCGGTAAAACGGAAGGTTGGGTTTCGACAGGTAGCTTTCTCCACCGATGATGGGGATTTGGTTGTGTAGCAGGGGGAGCATCAGTACCGTCTTCGGGGTGCGGATGCCATAGTGGGCTTTGCTGACGAAAAGGAAATCCCCGACTTTCAACGACCCTTCCATCGAGGAGGTAGGGATGGTGTAGGCTTCGATGAGGAACATCCGGATGAAGGCCGCTGCGAAAATGGCGAAGACCACGGCCTCCACCCACTCGCGGACCGGGTCTTTTGCGAAGGGATTCTGGCGGAGCAGCTTGCGGAGTTCCTTTTCCTGTCCCTTTTCGGATGCCTGCCGGATTTGGTCCTTGTAGGTCTTTTCGGCGACCAGGACGGGACCCCGGTACTTGTCGTCCGGATTCCTCCCGACCTGGAAGAAAATCAGGGGGGCATAGATGACGGCGAGGGCACTGTCCCAAAAGCCGTACCTGCCGAAGGAGCGTACCATATCCACACACAAGCCTACATAAATGAAGATGTTGACAACGGGAAAAAGGATCCAGGCCGCATGCCGGGGTCGGTGTCCGACCAATCGGTTCATCACGATGAAGTTGTAGCCGGGGATGAGGGCGGCCCAACCGTTCTCGCCCGCTTTTTCGAAGAGCGGTTTCAGGGTGATGCTGAAAAGCAGGTAGCTGACAACCAGAAAAATGAGGATTTCCATGGTGGGAAAATGCGATGTAGTTAGGTAAATGGTGGTGTGGGTCCGGCTTGTCCGGCCTTTGGTGCGCCGGGAGGGAACATCGGCCGGGTGAACATGCCCGCCTGGCGTTCCACCGGGTGGCTTCCCAACGGGCGGAGGGGTTTGCAAAGGACCGTCCGATACCGCATTTGGTTGTACGGACGGGACAAATATACTGTAATTCCGGAAAGCGCATCATCCGGCTCCTTTTTTTGGAGGGGCCGGCGGCCGGCTCAATCCGGACCGACCTGTCCTGCGACGGTCAGCCGGTACGGGCGGGACAAGCCGTAAAAGAAGATGCGGAGGTGTTTTTCGAAGCCTCCCGGCCGGGTCGCGTCGAATTCGACCCGGATGGAGTCGGTATGCCCGGGTGCCAGGGGGGTGAGCGGCCAGGCGGGCACGGTACAGCCGCAGTCGGTACGGATGGTCTCGATCCGAAGGGCTTGGTCGCCGGTATTCCGATAAGGGAAATGTACGGTGGCAGTAGTATCAGTCGGGAGCGGTCCGAAGTCGTGGACGGTTCCGCGGAGCCAGGTCAGGGGGGGCGGGGCATCGCTGCGTTCCGGGAGGGGGCGCCGGCAGGCGGTACCGGTGAGGGTCAGGAAGCAACAGATGGGGAGAATCGGCCGGATGCGCAACTGGAGTTGGAGTTGGAAGAAAGAGGACATGAAGGTGGATGGGCGAGGGAGGTCGGTCAGCTGTGGATGTCCGTCCCGGTGGCCAGGATTTCCCAGGTATGGTCGGAGCAGAGCCTTACGGTGGCCTGGAAGTCGACGTTGCCGGAGCGGCCCCATTCGGCCGGCGCGATCATGGAGAGGAATTCGGTACCGTCCGGGCGTTTGTAGAGATGATAGGTATGGTGGAGAACCGGTTGGAAGGGCAATTCCGCGCGGTAAATCCGTTCGGACACCTCGACTCTATTCCGGATGGCCTGAGCCTGTTCCGCCAGGAGGGCGACCTGGGCACGCAGTTGGTCCAGTTGTTTTTCCGTCTGGTCGTACATGGCCGCCATGGCCTGCCCCTTCACCCGGCCACGGTCGATGGGTCGGATGACGGAGCCGCCCACCGTGTGGGCGTAGGGCAGCAAGTGCGGTTGGAGGGCCACCTTGTCCGGGTCGACATAGGATGGGCGCGCTTCGTCTTTTTCTTTCACGTCAGGCATGGCTAGAATTCCACAGGGAAACAGCGGGAGCGGGAAAAAGTTTCCGGAGCCCGGTCGAACTCATTTCAGGGAGACGGTTCCCCGACCGCAGCGGTAGCCCTTGTTGTAGACTTCGACCTGATAATCCCCGCGGGAGAAATTGCCGGGGAGCGGGGACCAGACCTGGCAGACCTCCTCGTCGGCATTGTGGTAATCCATGGCCACCGTAAAGGAGTAGCGCATTTCCTCGTTGGTATCCCTGTTCAGGATGGTGCCGCCGACCGATTCGTCCGGGACCATGGTTTCCCCGATGGGACTGATGATGCGGATGTGGAAGGTTTCCGTGCCGGCGGTAGTGACGGGATTTTGCCGGGCGGTGAAGCAGACCTTGAACTGGTCCACGTTCTTGGCATAGCGCTTTTTGACCGCCTTGCCGTTTTGCTTGTCCTTGAGCGGGGTGACGACGAGGTTTTCGGCCTGGATGACGGATGCGAGGGTGACCTTGTCCTGGAGCTGGCTGTTGCTGGCGTCGAGCTGGTCCCTTTGGTCGGTGAGGGATTGCTTTTCCATTTGCAGTTGCCGGGATAGGGAAAGGCTGCTGTCCAGGTCGGCGGAGAGGGACACGCTTTTGGAGGACAAGGCATCCCGTTCGGACCGGAGGGAATCGTTGGCGGCATCCAATTCCTGGATGCGGCTGACATATGCACGGATTTGGCTCCGCAGGTTATTGATTTCGGCGCGGGCCTGTTCCAGGCCGCGTCCACTGCGAAGCAGGCCGTCGATGCGGTCGCGTTGTTGGCGGAGTTCCTCTTTTTGGCGGTCGATGATATCGTTGAGCTCGACATTCGACCCTTTCATCTCCTCCAGTTCCGACATGGCCTGGTGGTATTGCTTTTCCAGGTCGATCTTGAGCAGGTTGGTTTCGGTGAGTTCGGTCTGTTGTTCCTGGATTTGTTTACCCTGGCTGACCTTGTTGTACAGCAGATAGGCGTTGATGGACAGCAGGAGGACGATGACGGTCAGTGCGGCGGGCAGCAATCTGTTGGAGGACGGCCGGTTGTTCATGTTGTTGTTGCGTTTTGGTCGGAACCTGTTATGCCGTTAACGATATAGCGGCCAAAAGGTTATCAACTTCCTGCGAAATAAAGGAATTTTACCTTTATTTTTGAGTGGTGCGGCCGTTTCCGGCGGATTCGTCCCCGAATTTCCCGTCCGTGAGACGAGGGTGGAGCGGGTTACCCCGTCCATGCCGGACCGGGCGCTCGCACCGTGGCTCCCGACCATGGGCCTCAAATGTTTATCCATGATAGAATCGACAGACCTTGCGGACATCCTTTTCCTGGACATCGAATGCGTGTCCGGCCGGTCGGAATTTGATGAGTTGGACGAGGATTTCCAGGAATTGTGGCATCACAAGTGCCGGAGCCTGCTCCGGCGGCCGGAGGGAAGTGCGCCTTCCGGGGAGGAGGTAGCGGAACAATACAGACAGCGGGCCGGTATCTACGCAGAATTCGGGCGGATCGTCTGCATTTCCGTCGGCCTGATCGTCCGGGATGCCGAACAGCAGCTGGGCATCCGCCTCAAGTCTTTCCAGCACCTGGACGAGCGCCAATTGCTCCTGGACTTTGCGGCCTTGGTGAACCGGCATTACCACAATCCGGCGCGGCACCACTTCTGCGGACACAACATCAAGGAGTTCGACATACCCTATATCTGCCGCCGGATGGTCATCCACCAACTCGAGTTACCGGTACCATTCCGACTTTACGGAAAGAAGCCGTGGGAAACGCGGCATTTGCTGGACACCATGGAGATGTGGAAATTCGGTGACAGCAAGAATTTCACTTCCCTGAAATTGTTGGCGGCCGTGCTGGGTTTCCCGTCCCCGAAGGATGATATCGACGGCAGTGAGGTGGGCCGGGTATTTTGGGAGGACCAGGACCTTGACCGCATCTCGCTTTATTGCGAGAAGGATGTACTGGCGACGGCACAATTGTACCTTCGGTTGTGCCGGATGCCCTTGTTGGCGCCGGAGCAGGTGGTTCACGTGGGGCGATAGGCGGGTTCAGGGTGTCTCCAGGGCGCAGGCGAGGAAATAATCCGCCGCCCTTTCGAAAGTCAGCCGGTACGATTTCCGGAACGGGGGCAGGTCTATCCGAGCCCGGGTGGAGCCGTATTCGGTATAGGGAAACGGCTCGACAAGGAGATGTCGGCGGAAATCCACACCCCGGGTGCCATGCGCCTTGTACAGGGCTTCCTTGGCACACCAATACAGGTGCAGGTGGTCCGACCGGGTCGGGTCTTCCAGGCTTTCCCTTTCCGCTTCGCCTACAAACTTGTGGGATACCCGGATGATTTTCTCATTTTTGTGTTGCAGGTCGATGCCGACCGGAATAGCGGACAAGGCGGCGGCTACAAGTTCCCCGGAATGGGACAACGAGAGGTGGAGGGGAATGTCCGCCAGGTACGGCTTGCCATGTTCATCCTTGTGGAGGGGGCTGCGCGCCGGATAACCGGCGCGGCACAGCAGCTGGTGGACCAACCAGCGGGTGGCAACCCATTCCAGCCGGCGCCGGTTGCGCAGCGGGAGGAGGTCCGCCTGTTCCCAGGGGGCCAGGGGCAATTCCGACAGGTAGTCTTCGACCCGGCGTTCCGCCATCGGGTGGACGGCCAGGGAAAATGGGGGGGCGGATTGCCGCCGTAACCATTCGAACATGCGATGCTTTTGGCAAAAATAAACCATCTCGGCGCAAATCGTCACCCGAAGATTCCTGACCGGTGCTTTCGGTTGCGGCCGACACGCACGAATGCCATTTTTATGCGATTCACGCAGGCAGGTCGATTGACCGGACACAACGCGGCTATCTATTGCATGGTCCCGGCGGAGGATGACCGTCATGTGCTGACGGGCGGAGGGGACGGATGGGTGGCGCGCTGGGACTTGGATGCCCCGGACACCGGCCGCTTGGTGGCCGATGTCCGGGGCCGGGTCTTTTCGATACTCCGGGGCCCTGCGGACACATACCTCTTGATGGGCGACATGGACGGCGGCGTCCATTGGGTCTTTCCGGCGGACATCGGCCGGAACAGGGACCTGGCCTGGCATCGGGGCAGTGTGTTTGCGGCGGTCCGTTTCGGCGACCAGGTGTGGACGGCCGGCGGAGACGGCCGGCTGACCCTTTGGCAGGCGCCGGAGGGCCGGCCTTTGGAGAGCCTGGCCCTGAGTCACCGTGCCCTGCGTTGTGTGGCGGTGTCCCCGTCGCGGCGGGAGTTGGCGGTCGGTAGCAGCGACGGGTGCATCTACCTGTTGGACCTGGACACCTTGGCGGTGCGACGGATTATCCGGGAAGCGCATCGACCTTCGGTGTTCTGCCTGGCCTATCGGCCGGACGGGAGCGGACTGGTCAGCGGAGGTCGGGATGCACATATCCGGGTCTGGTCGCCGGATGGTTCCGGAGCACCCCTACAGGAAATTCCCGCCCACCTCTTCACCGTGAACAGCCTTTCCTTTCATCCGGAATGGCCGTTACTGGCCAGCGGCAGTCGGGACAAGACCGTGAAGATCTGGGAAACGGCCGGTCTCCGATTGGTCAAGGTGCTCGAGGGGGCCCGGGACGGGGGGCATTTCCATTCGGTCAATACAGTGGCCTGGGCCAAGGGCGGTACGTGCTTGCTCTCCGGCAGCGACGACCGGACCGCCGTCGTCTGGGAAGTGGATGCCTGAGCAGGCGATGCGACCGATCCCTTTTCCGCCGTTCACCCGAAATTTCGGCGGAGGAGGGAACCTGACAATCAGCCGGACTCGAGGCACCAAGAAAAAGCATGAGGCAGTCAGATACCAAGGAAAGGTTAGTGGAAGGAATCCGGTCCGGGGACCGGGCGGTCCTCGGCAAGGTCATCACCTTGTTGGAGAGCACCCGACCGGACCGCCTGGAACTGGGCCGGGCGGTCCTGGAGGATTGCCTGCCGACCACCGGGGAAGCGGTACGGATAGGCATTACCGGTCCGCCAGGGGTCGGCAAGAGCACCTTTGTGGAGGCATACGGCCGCTGGTTGCTCGGGCAGGGCGTCCGGCGGCTGGCCGTCCTGGCGGTCGACCCGAGCAGCCAGCTGAGCGGTGGCAGCATCCTGGGCGACAAGACGCGCATGGCCGGGCTTTCGGCCGACGAGCGGGTATTCATCCGGCCGAGTCCGGCGGGCTCCTCCCTGGGCGGGGTCACGCACACCACCCGGGAAGTCGCCCTGCTCTGCGAGGCGGCCGGATACGACCGGATCCTCATCGAGACGGTCGGGGTGGGGCAGTCGGAGGTGGCGGTACATTCCATGGTGGATTGCCTGCTCCTGCTGCTGTTGCCCGGGGGAGGGGATGAGCTGCAGGGCATCAAACGGGGAATCGTGGAGATGGCCGACATCCTCGCCATCAACAAGGCGGATGGTCCCTTGCTGGAAACCGCCGGGCAGACGGCCCTGCAGTATGCCGGTGCCCTGCACCTCTTCCCCCCAAAGGCCGACGGATGGACCCCGGTCGTCTCCACGTGCTCCGCCCTGACCGGCGAAGGCATCGATACCCTCGGCCTACACGTGGAGGAATACTTGCATCGAGGCCGTACCACCGGATGGCTGTCGAAGCGTCGCATCACACAAAACCGCTATTGGTTCCGGCACCTCCTCGAAAAAGGATTGCACGAGCTGCTGCTCGCCTCGCCGGTGCTGCGGCCGAAACTCCGACAGCTGGAACAGGCCGTGGCCGACGGCCGACGGTCTCCCGCCGCCGCCGCCCGGGAAATCCTCCGCCAGCTGATGCCCGGATCCGCGCCCGAATGAAAGGGTATTGCTCCCCCCCCCCCCTGCCGTTTTGTCACTTCCCGCCCGGCGATTTCCTGCCATTTTTTTTAGATTTTTTCGGTAAAAGGTACAAAAAGTCAGTAGACCTGGCATGGCATACGGATTGATAACCTCAAATTGTCGATCATTCCTGACATTTTAAAATTCACAACATATGAGCAAAATAATCGGAATTGACTTGGGTACCACGAACTCGTGCGTAGCCGTCATGGAAGGAAACGAACCGGTTGTCATCGCCAACGACGAAGGCCGGCGCACCACCCCTTCCATCGTCGCCTTCCTCGACAACGGGGAGCGCAAAGTCGGAGACCCCGCCAAACGGCAGGCCATCACCAACCCCGCCAGGACCATCGCTTCCATCAAGCGTTTCATGGGACAACGTCATTCGGAAGTGTCCAAAGAACTGGAGCATACCACTTACAAGGTCGCCAAAGGTGACAACGATACGGTCCGGGTGGATATCGACGGCAGACTCTACACCCCGCAGGAAATATCCGCCATGGTGCTTCAGAAAATGAAGAAGACGGCGGAGGATTTCCTGGGCCACGAAGTGTCCGAGGCCGTCATCACCGTCCCGGCTTACTTCAACGACTCCCAACGGCAGGCCACCAAGGAGGCCGGCGAGATCGCCGGGCTCAAGGTACGTCGCATCATCAACGAACCGACTGCCGCCGCCCTTTCCTACGGACTGGACAAACGGCACAAGGACATGACGATTGCCGTGTATGACCTCGGTGGCGGTACCTTCGACATTTCCGTCCTTGAACTGGGCGACGGGGTGTTCGAAGTCAAATCCACCAATGGGGACACACACCTGGGCGGTGACGATTTCGACCGCAAGATCATCAACTGGTTGGCAGAGGAATTCAAATCGCAGGAAGGCATCGACCTGCGCAAGGACCCCATGGCCCTGCAGCGCCTCAAGGATGCCGCCGAAAAGGCCAAGATCGAATTGTCCTCTTCCTCGGAAACGGAAATCAACCTGCCTTACATTACCGCCGTGGACGGTGTGCCGAAGCACCTGGTCATCAAACTGAGCCGGTCCCGGTTCGAACAGCTCACCGACGACCTCGTCCGCCGGACCATCGAACCCTGCCGCCTGGCTTTGCGGGATGCCGGCTTGTCCGCCAACGATATCGACGAGGTCATCCTCGTGGGTGGTTCCACCCGGATCCCACGCATCCAGCAGATGGTCGAGGAATTCTTCGGTAAAAAACCCAACAAAGGGGTAAACCCGGATGAGGTGGTGGCCATCGGTGCCGCCATCCAGGGAGGGGTCCTGACCGGGGAGACGAAAGATGTCCTGCTGCTCGACGTCACCCCGCTGTCCCTCGGTATCGAGACGATGGGCGGTGTGTTCGACGTGGTCATCGAGGCCAATACCACCATTCCGTCCAAGAAGTCGAAGGTATACTCCACAGCGGCCGATAACCAGCCGAGCGTGGAAATCCATATCCTCCAGGGAGAACGGCCCATGGCCCGCGACAACCGGACGGTCGGGCGGTTCATCCTCGACGGAATCCCCCCCGCCCCGCGCGGCGTACCGCAGATCGAAGTGGCCTTCGATATGGATGCCAACGGGATCCTCAATGTCTCCGCCTCGGACAAAGGGACCGGCAAGAAGCAGAATATCCGCATCGAGGCCAGTACCGGCCTGAGCAAGGAGGAAATCGAGCGCATGAAGAACGAAGCCAAGGCCAATGCCGACAGCGACCGTGCCGAACGCGACCGAATCGAAAAGCTCAACGCGGCCGACTCGCTGATCTTCCAGACGGAGAAGCAACTCAAGGAATACGGCGACAAGATTCCCGCCGAAAAACGGGACGCCATCGAGCAGGCCTTGAACCAACTCCGCGAAGCCCATAAGTCCGCAGACGGCAATGCCATCGATGCCGCCACCAATCAGCTGAACACCGCTTGGCAAGCCGCCAGCCAGGAAATGTACCAGGCTACCCAGCAGGGCGGCGCTGCGGACGGCGGCTTCGCCGCCGAGGAACCGGCTACGGGCGACAAGGGCTCCGAAGACGATGTCACGGACGTGGAATTCGAGGAGGTGAAAGGAAAATAAGTGCCCGCATCGCTGTCATCGGAAGCCATCCGGAAGGCCCTCATCGGCCGTCGGGTGGCTTCCGTGTTTTTATGGAGCAGGCTATGCCCTGACCATCCCCACCGGCCGGCGGAAGGAGCGTCGGAAGGGACGGACCGGGCACCTTGCATCCTTTTAATATTGATTAAAAGACCGTTTTTGGTTAATTTTGCCATACAAGCGCCGGCATCCGTTTTG
This sequence comes from uncultured Saprospiraceae bacterium, assembly GCA_964573725.1. Lineage (GTDB taxonomy): Bacteria > Bacteroidota > Bacteroidia > Chitinophagales > Saprospiraceae > UBA6168. The sequence continues at coordinate 92,033 of CAZNLJ010000014.1, read as the reverse complement.
CTTGGGGCCCCGTTCCCCCACGTGCCGACACCCAAGGCCCCAGCAAGCCCACCACCAACAGCGATTTTCGAAAGGAGCCCGTATTCCGGCGAGATACCCCGAAGTATGGGGCACTTCACCGAACTGAAATTTTCTTAAACATATGCGACACATGAAAAAATCAATGCTGTTGTGGTCGTTCCTGCTTCCCGTGTTGGCCGCCTGGCCACTCGCCTGCCAACAGGACAATACGGACTGGCAAACTAAGGCCGACCGGCCTGACTATCTGCACCAATCGCTCCAACGCATCACGGACGTCATTGTGCATGATATTTTTTCCCCGCCGGTGGCCAGCCGCATCTATGCCTATTCCTCCATCGCCGCCTACGAGGCCATGGTGCCGGGGAACCCCGCCTACCAGTCCCTGCAAGGGCAGCTCAACGGGCTGCAAGGGGTTCCGCAACCGGACCCCGCCGAGGCTTATTGCTATCCCCTGGCCGGTATACAGGCCATGCTCACCGTCGGTAAGGCCCTGATATTCTCCGAGGAGAAAATCAGTGCCTTCGAGGCGGAAATCCAGGACGTCTTCCGGGCGCTCCGGCTGCCTGCCGCCGTCTACGACCGGTCCTTGGCGCACGGCCAGGCCGTGGCGGCACATATCCTCGCCTGGGCGGACAAGGACAACTACAAACAGACCCGCACCTTTCCCAAGTACACCGTCGATGACAACCCGGCCCGTTGGAAACCGACCCCGCCGGATTACATGGACGCAATCGAACCCCACTGGAACAAGATCCGCCCGTTCGTGCTGGACTCCGCCGGCCAGTTCCCGCCGCCGCCGCCGACCCGGTTCGACATGAGCGACAAGGAAGGTGATTTCTACCGGGAAGTCATGGAGGTGTACACCATCATGAAAGTTGACTCCCAGGAATACAACCGGAAAAAGGAAATTGCCGCTTTTTGGGACTGCAACCCGTACGTATCCCATCACAAGGGACATGTGATGTTCGCCACCAAGAAAATCACCCCCGGCGGGCACTGGATGGGAATCGCCAAGATCGCCAGCCAACAGGCCGGCAATACGACCATGGAGGCTGCCGCAACTTATGCGCTGACGGCCATCGCCCTGGCGGACGGTTTCATCTCCTGTTGGGATGAGAAATTCCGCAGCGAGCTGATCCGGCCGGAAACGGTCATCAACACCTACATCGACCCGGAATGGCTTCCGGTGCTGCAAACCCCGCCTTTTCCGGAATATACCAGTGGCCACAGTGTCATCTCGGCCAGTGCGGCGACGGCGCTGACCAGCCTCTACGGCGACAATTTTGCCTACACGGATTCCGTGGAGGTGAACTTCGGCCTGCCGGTCCGCCAATTCAGCTCCTTCGTCCAGGCCTCGGAAGAAGCCGGAATCAGTCGCGTCTACGGGGGCATCCATTACCGGCCGGCTTGCGAACACGGGCTGGAGCAGGGCAAGGCGGTCGGCTCGTTCATCATCGGTCGGCTCAGCCTGCGCAAGCCGGAGGAATCCTACGGGGCGGCACAGGCCCGATGACGATGGTCCACCGCAACGGCGTACCGGGCCATGCCCCGGATGGGAAAAAACCGGTATCGTATCATTCCTTGCTGCAAGCCTATGACAGGATTTAAGCGGGCGGGATTCCTCTTGTCCCCTTTGTTGGCCATCGGGGTACTATGGCTGCCGGCAGCCGGCGGGCTGGGTACGGAAGCGGTCCGGGTGTTGGCCGTAGCCACCCTGATGATCGGTTGGTGGGTATCCGAGGCGGTTCCCATCCCGGTGACGGCCTTGTTGCCGATGCTATTGCTGCCTTTGCTGGGCGTCACGGAGCTGAAGGCGGCGGCGGCCCCCTATGCCCATCCGATCGTCTTTCTCTTTTTCGGCGGTTTCATGTTGGCCCTGGCCTTGGAGAAATGGAACCTCCATCGGCGGATTGCCCTGACCATCGTCCGGAAGACCGGCACCCATGCGGATGGTATCATCCTGGGATTCATGCTTTCCGCCGCTTTCCTGAGCATGTGGATCAGCAACACGGCCACCACCCTGATGATGATGCCCATCGCCCTGAGCGTGGTGGCCCTGTTGGTCGATCGCAAGGGGCAGGACCATTCCGCCGGACAGCACCATAATTTTTCGCTGGCCTTGATGTTGGGCATCGCCTACGCCTCCAGTATCGGAGGCGTGTCCACCTTGATCGGTACGCCACCGAACGTCATTTTCAAAGGATTGCTGAAGCAGAATTTCGGGATTGAGGTCAGTTTCGTCGACTGGATGCTGATGGCGCTGCCGTTCTCCGTATTATTGTTGCTGGCGAGCTACCTGGTCTTGGTCCGTTGGCTGTATCCCAACCGATTGGGGGAACTCGCCGGTGCCTCCGATATCATTCGTTCGGAAGTCCGCGGATTGGGACGCATGAGGAAGGGGGAACGGCGCACCCTGTTCGTATTCCTGCTGACCGCCGGATTGTGGATTTTCGGCGGAATCCTGAACCAGGTCAACCCTTACTTCCAGTTGTCGGACGAGCTGGTGGCGATCTTGGCGGTCTTGTTGTTATTCACGGTTCCGGAGGATTTCCGGGCGGGTACTTTTCTTTTGGAATGGCGGGATACGGAAAAACTACCCTGGGGTATCCTGTTGTTGTTCGGTGGCGGCCTGAGCCTGGCGGAAGCCCTGGCAAAGACAGGGGTCATCCAACTGGTGGGCGAACTGTTCGCCGGCACCACCGGTTCGTTCGGGACGATACTGGGATTGGCGGTAGTCTCCATCCTGTTGACGGAAATCATGTCGAACCTGGCCCTGGTCGCCATCTTTGTTCCAGTGGTCGGAGCAGTCGGGGTATCGCTGGGAATACCGGTCGTCTACCTGACAATTCCGGTGACAATCGCGGCCTCCTGTGCCTTCATGCTTCCCATGTCGACTCCCCCGAATGCCATCGTGTTCGCGAGTGGCCAGGTCAGCATCCGGAAAATGGTCCGCGCAGGCCTTGTCCTGAATCTTGTGGCCGTCCTGTTGGTGGGCCTGCTGTCCAAGACCTTGCTGGTGTGGCTCTTTTAAGTGCCGTCATCGGCGGCCAGCCCATGTCATATGGGCTTTCCGTCGGCTACTGATTTCGTCCGGGCCCCGGCCCCGACCTGGAAGCGCGGAGGCTTTCCCACGAATGTAGCGGCGCAGTGCCAGGTCCATACCATCAGGACCGTTCAACTTCCTCCGCTGTATCGGCCGTGCGGTTCATGAGCCGGAGGTAATCCGTCGGTGTGAAGCCGGTCAGCTCTTTAAAGTGGCGATTAAATGATGTCCGGCTGTTGAAGCCGGAGGCCAGGGCGATGTCTCCCATGGACATCGGCGAGTTTTGATCCAGCAGCAGCCGCCTGGCCTCGTTTACCTTGAATTCGTTGAGCAGGCCGGCGAAATTCGTTTTCCCTGCATGCTTGATGGCCTTTGAAACGGCGACCTTATTCCGCCTGACCTGCTTGGCGAGGTCTGCCAGGCTGAGGTCGGGATTCTTGTAGAGCGCTTTCAGCTCGATTTTCCGGAGGATCAACTTGAACAGTTCGCGGTCCGTGAGCACATCCGGATTGTCCGTCGGGTCATCGGTCGGTGCATCGCGCTCCTTCTTGCCTTCGCGGCTTGAATAGGCCAGGTTGATGTTCATCTGGAACATCGTTTTCACGTAACGCTTCAGTTTTCGGTGTTGGAAGAAAATGATGGTGCCGGCGCTGCACGCCATCAGGAAAGCCAGCGAGAGCATCGCCAGGAGCTGGTTTTTGGAATGGACGTGCTGCTGGAGTTCCCGGTTATGGCTGTTCAATTGGTCCAGGTCGTAGATGATCTTCAACTCCTCCGATGCGGCCTTTGCCTGAAGGGTGGTTGTTTCGAGCTTGATTTCGCGGTATCGTTCGATGGTCCGGTCAAAGTTATCAAAGTCCTTCATCTTAGCATGGCACTTGCCCAATGCCAAGGTGGCCTCCTCGAGGTAATCCCGTTGTCGGGATGATTCCGCGAGCCGGATGGCCTCCAGGGCGTACCCTTTGGCGACGTCTACTTTCGAATCCAGGGCGAGTGCATTGTTGCACAATTGGATATACACCGGCGCGAGGCTGTTGGCGGACTCATGGCCGGCGACCAAACGGACGACCCTTTGGAGGATTAGGTCGGACGATACATAGTTCTTGCGACCCTGTTCGATGCTGGACAGGTTGAGCAGTGCCGCCGCCAGGTGGTAGCTGTCTCCCAGGTCCTCAAAAAATCGGATGGCCCGGCGGGTATGCCGTTCGCCCGGGTCCAGCTGTTTGAGTTGGACCAGGTATTTGCCGAGATTCAGGAGCGACCTGGCCATTTTGAATGTGTCCGCTTGCAGTTCCGCCGCTTGCAGCGCCTTGGTGGCCAGCATGACCGCTTGTTCGTATTCACCCAGGTCGCTTTCCAGTTCCGCGATATTCACCCAAAGGTCTTCCACGGATGCTTGGTCGCCGAGTTCCCTGGCAATCGACATGGCCCTTTGGAAGGCTTCCAGGGCCTCCGGGGTCCTACCCAGGCGCATCAGGCTGCCGCCCAGGTTGTTGAGACAGTCCAGGCGGGCACGCCGGTTGTTTTGGAGATAGGGGGTCGCCAGGGCTTGCTCGTAGAAATTGGCGGAAATGAGATAACGTTTCTTGTAGAATTCGAGTGTACCCAGCAGGTAGAACAGATTGGCGTACAAGGTATCGCTGGCAGGTTCGCCCTGCTTGACGGCATCGAGCAGCGAATAGGCGACCGAATCCGCCGCGCGCAGGTCGGAAGGAATATTTTTCCACACATCGGACAGCAGGCCGGCGGTGTGGGTTTGGCAAAGAAGGCCCCGGCCGTCATTCGGTAGCAGGGTGACGAACAAGGTGAGGGCGGCAAGCGGTTTCATCATGGTAGCTAAGGGCACTGTGGGTTAATGGTAGTCACAAGTAATAGAAAATGAGTGATTTAAATTATTGGTCCCCGTCCATGGGATACGGATTCGACGGGTTTTGGTTTCAGGGGAAGCCCCTTGGGAGGTAGCGGTTCGGTGGAAATGAACCGGTGTAAAAATTAAAATTATTCTTTTTGAAACACCGTATCGAAACAAGCCGGCGGCAAACTCGAAATTAATCCGACCCGGCCTTAAACTTGTACCACAAGCCGGTGCATGGCGGTTCAGATTCTTCGGCGAAAATAAGAATAGCGCTCGGAAAACGGGTCCGTGAAAAGGGGTGGGGGAGGGTGGACCGACCTGCGGCCTCCGCCGGGTTGTCCCGCCGGAACCGCGCCGCCCCGGTGTGAGGCCCTGGTGCCGGAACCGGATGGCAGGCCGGATATTGGATTTGTAAATTCCAATTTGATATGAGAAATAAGATACGGTTAGGAACCACCTGGTTATGTATGGCTGTCGGCAGTCTGTCTTTTGGTCAGGCCGCCCTGAGCCTGCAAGGTACGCTACAAAAATCGACCGGTTTGACCGTTGAGGACGGGGAATACAGCCTCGGCTTCAAGTTGTATACCACGGAGGTGGGTGGTACGCCCGTGTGGTCGGAGACACAAACCGGCGTGGAGGTGACAGGAGGGGTCTACAGCGTCATCCTTGGAGCGGTCAATCCGCTGACGGCCTCATTCGACCAGCCCTATTTCCTTGGAATCACCATCGGCAACGGGGCGGAAGCGACCCCGCGGGCCAGGCTCACCGCTTCCCCTTATGCCCTTTCCCTCATCGGACAGCACAATACCTTTCCGTCCACCGGACCGGTGGGGATAGGAACCACAGGGCCGGACGGCAGCACCGAGCTGCACATCCGGGACGACGACGGCGATGCCATCGTCTGGGTGGAAAGCCCCGGGCATGCTTCCGGCATCGGGTTGAAAGACGCGGACCAGACGGCCGAAATGAGGTTGGAAGGCAATGTGTTCAAGCTGAAAGCCGGCAACGACCTACCCGTGGAGATCAGTTCGGACAAGGAAATCTCCCTCCGCTTCGGCACATCGGCCAAGTTGTCCATCGTCGATAACAACCTGACTTCCGTCAATGGGGCCCGGTTTGTCGCCGGGAACGGTATTTTCAGTTCGGCCTCCGGCCAGGACCTCACCCTGGAGCGTTCCGGGAGTGTACGGATGCGGATGGAAAGCGGCAAGACGGTGATTTACGGCGGGGTGGAGCTGCCCGGCGTCAGCAACATGGGACCGGTTTTCAACCACCAGTACATGTCCCCAAGCGGCCAGGGTTCCTCCGGTCCGACGGCGGACCCATCCGCGGCCCTGCGCACCACCAACGAGATCCATGCGGGTACATTCCGGGCCATCTCGGACCGGCGGGTCAAGACAAACATCCGGGCCTGCGATCCGGCCGACGACCTGGCGGCCCTGATGCGGCTCCGTCCGGTCAGCTATGTCTTCATAGACCGTTGGGCCCGGGGGGACGGGACATACAAAGGCTTGGTCGCCCAGGAAGTGCGCGAGGTGATGCCCGGGGCGGTATCCGCCACGTCCGATTTCGTGCCCGACATCTATGCCTTTGCGCAGCGGACAGAGACCGGCGATGGTCGGCTGATGGTTACCACGGCCGAAGACCACGGGCTCGGAGCCGGTGTCGAGGTCCGGTTGATGCTGGCGGACGGGCCACGGGATGTTACCGTATCAGCCGTGTCGGATTCCCGGCGGTTCACCGTCCCTTGGGAGGGTCCGGCGCCTGGGCAGGTCTTCGTCTTCGGCCGGAAGGTGAGCGACTTCCTGCAAGTGGATTACGACCAGCTCCACAATCTCAATTTGTCGGCCACGCAGGAACTGGCCCGGCGGGTCCTGCTGCTCGAGGCGGAAAAAGCCAGCCTCGAGTCGGGCGCTGCCGAACAACGGCAGCAGCTGGACGACATCGCGCGGCGGCTGCAGCGGCTGGAGGCCTTGGTGTCCGGCCAAGCGCAGCGTTGAGCGCGGATGACCACGGTCTCGATTCAATCAAACGATATGAAAAAAAGATACCAACGGCTTCTGACCGGATTGCTGCTGGCGGGGGCATCCTGTGTCGCATGGTCGCAGTCCAGTCCGGATTGTGCCACCGCCTCCGACGGGGATTACATCGTCAGCCGTGCATTTTTCAACTACGGCAGCGTCACCCGCGCCTATAATACGAAGCACCGGGTCAACGCCACCCTGGGGCAACCCGTGGTCGGTGCCTATTTCACCAGCACCGAACAAGGGGCCTACGGCTTCTGGTCACGTTATCTGTTGCCACCTGCCGCCCCCTTGGTGAGGGCCACGGAGGGCGACCTCGAGGACCGTGTCCAGGTGAGCTGGTTGCCGGATCCGCTCTCGCCCGCATCCGCTTCCTTCCAGGTCTACCGGGACGGGGCCTTATTGGCCACGGTGGGCGGACAGGTAAGGTCTTTCATCGATTTCAATGTACTCCCCGGCAAGTTTTACAATTATGAGGTTTCCGGTACCAATGTCTTCGGTGAGGGCGGGCGCGGGACGGCCCTGGGATTCCTGCATCCGAACGGCAGCATGACCGGGCAGGTTCGGACCCAAAGTAACAATCCGGTTCCGGGTGTGGTGGTGACCCTTGAGCCGACCTTGGGCCATGCCGTCCGATTCGACGGCGAAGGCATGGCCTTCGCGGCCTATCGGCCGGAATTTCCGCGGGAGGAGTTCACCTTGTCCTGCTGGGTCAAGCTGGAGGATGGCAACGACCGTGCGGCGATCTTCGATTTCGGCAGCACACTTTCCAAGAACTGGTGGCTGCATACCCTGCCGGCGGGTACCGGCAAAGGCATCCGCTTCGGACTGGGCAACGGGCCGGGCGACGTGACGGAACTGGCCCATGTCTTTCCGGTTGACGAGGCCGATGCCTGGCATTATGTGGCGGCCAGCTACAACGGAGCCGCCTTGTTGCTCTATGTGGACGGCGTATTGGCGGAAACCGCCGTCGCCGGGGTCAGTGCCGACAGCACCCAGCTCTTCCTGGGGCGTAAAGCCGACGGTACCGGGGCATACCATGGTAAGCTCGACGAACTCCGGTTTTTCAGCCGACAGTTGTCCCAAACGGAAATCCAGGCCCTGATGCACACGACCGTCGGTTCGGATGCGGCGGGGCTGACCGGCTATTGGAAGTTTGACGAAGGGATCGGCCAAAAGGCCTTCGACCGGTCGCCGCTGCGGACGCCCTTGTATTACTGTGGGGCGGACTGGACGGATGACAAGCCGCAGGTGGTCAATTCCGGGCTTACGGATCCGGCCGGTTATTACAAGATCGAAGGGGTCAACTACGGTTCCGGGCAGATATTTACCGCGGAGCCGGCCAAGGTCTCCCACTTCAACCAATCCCTCGAGTTCAACGGGGTTAATGGCGACTATGCCGACCTGACCGGATTCGCCCTGTCCGACAGTGCCACCGTTACATTAACCGTGCAGGCTTTCGACTTCAGCCAGGAACAGGCCTTGCTCAGCAAGTCCGATTCCTCCGGCAATCCGCAGTTCCTGCTCTACCTGGACGGCGGCGAACTGGCGCTGCGCATCGGCGGCATCACGGAATCGCTGGGGGCCTTGGGGGCCGGATTCCATCATTTGGGATTTACGCTGCAAAAAGCCGGTGGGTCCCTTCAGCTGTTGTACTACAAGGATGGTGCGTTCGCCGACGAAAAGACCTACGCGGCGACCGATTGGGGCGGTTTGCCCTGGAAACTGGGTGCCCAGTCCGACGGCGCGGGGAACCATCAGGATTATTTCACCGGGCTGATCGACGAGGTGGCCTTCTTCGACCGAGCATTGTCACCGGAAAAGATCCAGGCATATGCCCTTACCGGCACGGAAGTCGCAGCCCCCTCCCTCCGGTCCTATTTCAACCTGAACGAAGGGTCCGGCGACCTGTTGCGGGACATGGGAACGGCCCTGACCGGACAAGGTACCCGCCGGGGTGCGCGATGGTGCCATGTGGCGGCCATCACCCAGGTCCTTCCGCACGAATTTGCGCCGGCCACCCGGCTTGTTACCCTGCATCCGGGCAATTCCGGGGTGGACCAGATAGATTTCACCGATCAGCAGCTCGTGCCGGTAAGCGGTCATGTGCGTTTCGAGGGTACCGCCTGTTTTCAGAAAAAAGTGGAAATCCTGGTCAACGGGCAGTCCTGGGTACCGCAGGTCTTTACGGACGAAACGGGGTATTTCGAGGTGGATTTCGAGCCGGGGACCCAGGTGGTGCTGAGTCCGAAATCAGAAGGGCACAGCTTTTATCCGGCGTTTTGGGAGCTGCCTGTTATTTCCGCGCCCGTTTCCGGCATCCTGTTCCGGAACCAGACCCGGCGTAAGGTCGTCGGGCAGGTGGCCGGGGGCCATTGCCGGGAATCGATCCTGCCGGCCGGCGCCGTGGCCAAGGTCAGGGTTGCTACCCTCGACGGCTGTTTCGAACGGGAATCGACCCTGACGGAAGGGGACGGCACCTTTATCCTGGAGGATTTGCCGCCCGATTCGGTGACCATTGCCTTGACTTGGCATTCCAACCCGCTCATATTTAATTTTTTTCAAAACCAAGGTGGCTTTGTGGCGGATTTAGGCCCGGCCGGTGACACGGTCTATTTCCGGTATGTTGCCCCGCCGCAGGTCGAGTTGTCCAGCCTGGATACCAACGTGTGCGGACAAGCCATGTACAACATGGCCGACACGGGCGAGTTGACCGTCCGGGTGTTCGAGACCTACGACGGCGGGCGATGCTACCTGGACACGGCCATGCTCACCATCGACAACGAATTGGCCGACCAGGCACAGTTCGACACCTTGATGACCACCGGAAGCCTGACGCACCGCTTCCGGGTCGGGGCACCGAATATTCTCAGTCCTTTCCGCAAGCGCATCCAGGTAACGGCCCAAGCCGCCTATGAGCAGGCCACGGCCCTGACGGATGCCGTGGTGCTGGGCCGGCGGCCCCGGCAGGCGACCTTTGCCTCCACATCCCCCTCCCTGCCCACCCTGATCTTGCGCGACCCGCCGGGCGACGGGAGCTACGCCTTCCTGGAAGCCGGATCCACCACCTGCCAGACCTGGTCCTACCAGGCCGCCTTCGGGGAGAACGCCTCCAATGAGGTGAAGCTCTCGCTGGGGGCCGATCTCACCACCAGCGTTGGACTCGGTGCCGAGGTGGAGCTCGAAATCGATGCCACGGCGGATTTCACCATCGCGGGCAGCAGCAGCTTCACCAACCTCACCAGCCAAGAGTCGCAAACCTGTTGGACCACCACCCAGACCATTTCCACCGGCAGCGACCCCTATGTGGTCGGCAGTGCCATGGGCGGGGACATCTATGTCGGCGGCGCCATGAATTTCATCTTCGGTATCACGGACGAGCTCCTTTTCGATACCGCCAACTGCGGTTACCTGCTGGACAAGGGCCTGTTTGTCTTTCCCGACGGTTTCGCCACCACCTTCCTCTACTCCGAAAGGATCATCCGGGAAATCGTCATTCCCAACCTGCTGACCATCCAGGATACGGCCAGTGCCCAACGCTGGCAGGCCATCATCGACCATAACACCACCCTGAAGAGTCAGGCCATCTTCGAGAAGAACCTTTCCTTCGACAATACCGTCACCTATCAGGAGACCAGCACCAGCGAGCTGAGCAGGACGGTGGCCCATGAATGGCAGCTGGAATTCAGCAATGCGTTTACGGAGGAATTCGGGTTGACCATCAACGGAATCGGGCTCTCGGCCGGCATCACGATGGGCCTGTCGGCCAGTCAAAGCGCCAGTACCGGCAATACCGCCACCCAAAGCCGGACCGTCTCCTACGTATTGGCGGATGACGACGGGCTGGATAATTTCACCCTCCATGTAAAAAAGGACCTCGCCTACGGGACGCCGGTATTCGACCTGGTCAGCGGGCAGAGCGTCTGTCCCTGGGAGCCCGGCACCCAACCCAGGGAGGAAGTCCAGCTTTCCGTCGACCAAAATGTGGCGGTCAATGTGCCGAAGAACGACCTGGCGATTTTCCAGGTGACCCTGGGCAACACGGCGCCTTCGGGCGATGTCGGTTTCTACATCCTGGAGTTGGTCCCGGAAAGTAATCCGGACGGCCTGACGGTATTTGCCAACGGTGTCCCGCTGGGCGGTTCCAACCCACCGGTCTATCAGGTGCCGCCATTCGGCAGCGTGGACATTACCCTCGCCGTTGCCCGGGGGCCTGTCGCCTACGACTATGAAAACCTGCGGATCGCCCTGCGGTCCGGATGCGAATTCGAGCGGGCGGTTTGGTTGGGCTGGCCCCGCGACCGGATTGATCCCATGTTTTACAAGGAAATAGAACTCGATATCCATTTCCTGGAACCGTGCAGCCCGGTCGATATCGCCTATCCCCAGGATGGCTGGGTCGTCACGCCGGCCGGTGGCGACGTACTCACGGTTTCCCTGTTCGACTATGACAAGGCGGATCCCGACCTTGAGCTGATCCGGGTGCAATACCGTCGGCAGGGGGGCGCCGGTAATTGGATAAACATCACAGCGATTCCCGTGGCCTTGTTGGGGGATGTCTTCACCAACGTCGCGTGGAACACCGGCGGGTTGAGCGACGGCTTTTATGAAATCCGGGCAATTTCAAAATGCTACGGCAGTTCGCTCTCGCCGGGAATCTCCCACATCATCGAAGGCAGGATCGAACGCTCGCCGCCCGAAATTTTCGGTATCCCGGAGCCGGCGGACGGGGTCTTGTCCCTGGGGGACGAAATCAGCATCCGTTTCAATGAAACCATACTCTGCCAGTCGGTCATGCCTGCCGACATCCTCGGCAACAACAACGTGGGGCTGTATCATGAACAGACCGGCGAACTGGTGCCGGCGACCATCGGCTGCAGCGACGACAAGATCGTGGTGGTTCCGGACCTGCCCAATGCATTCATCGAGAACCAAATCCTGCGCGTGGAAGTGGATTCGGTCCAGGATTTGGCGGGCAACAAATTCGGCCATGCGGACTGGTCCTTTTATGTGAACCGCAATGTGCTGCGATGGTCGGGCAACGACATCCGGGAGGTGGCGTACGAGGGGGATGCCCTGACGGTGGTGCGGGAAATTGAGAACATCGGCGGCGCAGTGGCGGCCTACAGCCTGGATCAGGTACCGGCCTGGTTGGAAGTCTTCCCCTTGCAGGGTACCCTTTCGCCGGGTACGTCCCAAGCCGTCGTATTCAAGGCGGCGGCGGATTTGCCACGGGGGGAATACCTGGATACCCTGCTGCTGAACGGCGCGCAAGGGGACGAACCCTTGGTCGTCCAGTTGCGGAAACTGTGCAAAGGTCCGCTTTGGGAGCTGGATCCCGCCGCCTTCGATTATTCCATGAACTTCACCTTACAGCTGGACATCGAAGGCGTACGCTCGACGGATGAAATGGACCGGGTCGGCGCTTTCGTCGACGGTACGCTTCGGGGCTGGGCGGCGTTGGAATACGAAGCCGATATCGGTGAATACCTGGCCTTCCTGACGGTATACAGCAATACGGTGAGCGGGGAGCAAATCGAATTCCGGATTTGGGATGCCGACGAATGCCTGTTGTACGGCGAAGTGGCGGAAAGCTTTCCCTTCACCCTCGACGCGTTCGTAGGCAACCCCTTGTCACCCCAGGTGCTGCATACCAACAACCTGGTCCTCCGGAAGATTCCCCTGGGTGTCGGCTGGAATTGGATCTCCTTCAACCTGGACGCACCGGACAAGGCGACGGGTCATGTGCTTGCCAGCCTGCAACATCCGAACGGCGGGCTCATAAAAAGTCAGATACAGTTCAGCCAGTATGCCGCCGGCCTCTCGCAGTGGATCGGAAATCTCACCCAGCTTGGTTTCAGGAGCATGTACCAGTACCAGTCCGCCGCAGCGGACACCATCGACCTCATCGGTGGCCGGATCTGGCCGGATACGGTGTCCATTCCGGTATTCCCGGGTTGGAACTGGATCGCCTACCTGCCCAATGATGCACATACCCCGAATGAGGCGCTGGCCTCCTTGTCGCCCCAGTCGAACGATATCCTGAAAAGCCGGACCACCTTCGCCCAATACGTGGCAGGCATCGGTTGGATCGGCAACCTCGATTACCTCGCGCCGCCCAATGGCTATATGCTGAAGGTCGGCACGCCGGGTGTCCTGGTCTATCCCCCGGACCTGCTGCCTGACGACCCGGGCGGATCGGACGAACTTCCCGACCCTGCAGTCCAGGCCCGCAACGGGACGGGGCCCTGGCAAGTGGATCCCGCGCCCTACGTACATTCCATGAATCTTATCGCCTTGGTCGGTCCGGCCGGTAACCGGCTGGCCGACGGAGACGCCGTGGGTGCTTTCGTCGAGGGGGAACTGCGGGGAAGCGGCGTGGCCAGCTGGGTGGAACCCCTGCAGGCCTGGCTGCTCTTCCTAACGGTATACTCGAATGCTTCCGACGGAGAAACGGTTTCCTTCCGCTATTTCGATGCGGAGACCGGGCTAATCCATCCGGTCATCGAACAATTGCCGTTTTCGGTCGACGGCGTGGTCGGACAGGTCGAACAGCCTTTCCTCCTGACTCCGATGGAACCCACAGCGGTGGAAGCGGCATATTCGGATGCCTGGTTCGAGGTCTATCCGAATCCAGCCCGCCATCAGTTTATGGTTGCCTTTCCTACCCGTGGCAACGAAGTGGTGACCCTCCGTATTTCGGATCATATGGGACGCCTTGTGCGGGAATTCGTGCAAAATGCGGTGCCCGGACTGAATACGGTACACCTGGAAACGGCGGGACTTGTCCCCGGATCCTATATCCTTTCCCTGCAGACCGGATCGGGCCTCCGCACGAGGCGGGTGGTCGTGCAGGAATAGGGAAGCGAAACATTTCGTCGCTCCCACCCGGATCGGCATGGGCGGTCGGTACCGTTGCCTTCATCCGGAAGTCTTGGGGTATCCTCCTTCCTGCAGGGGAAAGGAGATGGCCCGCCCCTGTACCCTTAACATCATCCGAATGAAAAGAATCATCCGGTCGGCAACCCTCTTCCTTCTCCTCTCCCACGGTGTACATGCACAGGCACCCGCCTGGTTCGTGATCCCCACCAATTACCAGTACACCGCAACGATGATGGCCGGCCTGATCGTTGACGGTGTCCTTCGGACCGAGGCCAATACCATCGCCATCTTCGTCGGCAGCGAAGTGCGGGGTGTCGGGCAACCAATCCCCGGTTCCGGCGGTCTCTACATGATTTCCGTCTATTCCAACCAGGTCATTGGGGAGACACTTACGCTCCAGGCTTACCTGCAAGCGGAGAATCAAGTTTATCCCATCCAGGAATCCTTTGTTTTTCAGGCCAACCAAACCTGGGGAAGCGTATCCAACGCCCAGCTTCTCACCGTCTGGACCGACGGCGACGTCCCTGTTTCGCTCCTGCCCATCCCGGAACAAAAGGCCATCCGGCCTCATCCGTTCGCCGCCTTGGACCTGAGTCCCTTCCTGGTACCGGGCGACGACGACCCCCTGGTCTGGAGCGCTGTCGCCGGCTCCCACCTGAATACCACCGTCATGGGATCCACCTTGACCGTGCAGCCGGTCGATTCCAGCTGGACCGGTACGGATACGGTCCTCGTCACGGTTACGGAACAAACCTCCAACCAATACCAGGCGACCCGGCTGGTACTGTTCACCCGTCCCCCCGGTTATCATGCGGTGACATGGGATTCCATACCCAGTCAGGCGGTTGCCAGCGGGGAATCCTTTGCCGCATTCGACCTGGACGACTTCATCCACTACAGCTACCAAGGCGGCTGTCTGGACTATGCCTTTCGGATCCGTCCCGATTTCGCCGGTGGAAACGACCCGCCCCCCAACCACTGGACCATTGACCCCTTGTCTTTCAATTACGCCATGAATGTCGTCGCGGAAGTCCGTCATACCCCCGGATACCTTTTCACGGATCCGGGAGACATACTGGCGGCTTTTTCCGGCGGACAACTGGCTGGCGTGAGCACCCCCGTCAGCTTCAACGGAACCGTATTCCACTTTCTCACCATCTATTCCAACCAATTGACCAACCATTTCCGCTTCCAATTTTACAGCGCCGAAAAAAACAAGGTCTACACCCTGTCCGACAGCCTGGCGTTTCAGGCCGGCATTACCCTGGGTAGCGTCGGGTCTCCTTTCCTACTGGATGCCGCGCCTGTCCGACTGACCAAGGATCCGGACAATCGTATTGAAATCAGTCGACTGGACACGGCATGGACAGGCTATCTGACCTTTGACTTCTCGGTGGCGGAATGCGGCTATCCCACCCTCTCCAACGATACCATCGCCGTAAATTTTTCGGTGGGGCTGCTGGAGGTCTGCGACTACGTGGACAACGATTACGACATGCTCGTCGATGAGGGGCTTCGTATCTGGTACTACCGGGATGCCGACGGAGACGGTTACGGCGACCCGGCGGTGGATACGTTCCGTTGCACGGCGCCGGCCGGCTTTGTGACGGACAATTCGGACTGCGACGATACCGATGCGGCCGTCCATCCGGCGGCATCGGAGTCCTGCGACGGCATTGACAACGACTGCAATGGACTACTCGACCATGCAGACCCCGGTTTGGTGGATACCGTTCCTCCCGTCGTGGTCTGCAGGCATCTTACGGCATGGCTGGATCCTTCCGGTGCTGTCGATATCGTCCCCATGGACGTGGACGACGGCTCCGCGGACGCCTGCGGCATCGACAGCCTGTCCGTCGAGCCGCACACCTTCGGCTGCGCCGACATCGGCCCGAACACCGTAGTGCTGACGGCGACGGACGCGCACGGGAACACGGGCAGCTGTACGGCGACGGTGACGGTGCAGGACACCGTGCGTCCCCAGGCCTTGTGCAAGGACATCAGCCTGAGCCTCGACAGCAGCGGATTCCGCGGGCTGCTCGCCGCCGACATCGACGACCAATCTTCGGATGCCTGCGGGAT
>CAZNLJ010000014.1:27720-76026 GCA_964573725.1 uncultured Saprospiraceae bacterium | reverse complement strand
CGCGCACGGGAACACGGGCAGCTGTACGGCGACGGTGACGGTGCAGGACACCGTGCGTCCCCAGGCCTTGTGCAAGGCTGCCACCGTGAACCTGGATGCCAGCGGCCATGGCCTCCTCACCCCGGCGCAGGTGGACGACCACAGTACGGACAACTGCGGTGCAGGGGTGCTTACCCTGAGTTTGAGCAGGAGTACGTTCACTTGTGCCGACCAGGGGATCCTTTCGGTGACCCTGCGGGTGGAAGATTCGGCCCACCACATGGACAGCTGCATGGCCCAGGTGACCGTGACCGACCAAGTGGCGCCGACAGCCCTTTGCAAGAACGCGACACTCAGCCTCGACGCCGGCGGCCAGGCATTCCTGGCGGCGATGCAGGTGGACAACAACTCCTCCGACGCCTGTGGAATCGGTCAACGAAGCGTATCCCCCTCGTCCTTCACCTGTGCCGATATCGGAGGGAATACGGTCCAGCTGACCGTTTCCGACGGGAATGGCAACATGAGCATTTGCCAGGCGACGGTACAGGTCGTGGACAATACCGCACCGGTACTGGTCTGTACATCCATCTCCATCCAGCTGGACAACGACGGGAATGCCCATATCCAACCCGATCAGCTATTTCAAGCGGCAGCCTCCGCTGATAATTGTGGCACGGTGCACCTGGTCGGCGTCTCGCCCTCCCAGTTCGATTGCGGAGAGGTCGGGGTCAATACCGTGACCCTGACCGCGAACGACGGAAACGGGAACCATGCAGCCTGCCAGACGACGGTTACCGTGAACGCCACCTATCCACCGCTCACCATACAGGCGACACCCGAAGCTTGCGGACAGCAGCTCGGGAGTATTACGCTGGGGGTGACGGGAGCCGGCGGTTCGCCCATCGCTTATTCGATAGACGGCGGTGCGACCTGGCAGTATTCCGGAACCTTCCCCAATATCACGTCGGGTGTATACCAAGCCCTGGTAAATGCACAAGGCCTGTACAGCTGTCCCAATCCGCCGCAGGACGTGATCGTATCCGCCACCGGACCCGTCCAGCAAAATATCTGGACCGGGGCGGCGGGGCCCGGTGACCCCTTGGATTGGCGCAATCCGGCGAACTGGAGCCTACTGGCGACGCCGACCTTCTGCCACGAGGTGGTGATTCCAATATGGGGGGAGGTCATCATTTCGGCAGGCTTCCAGGCGGTGGGGAACACCTTGCAATTGGAGGAGGGGGCTACCTTGACATCGGAAGCGACGTCGACCTTGACAATCGGCCGTTGAAGGACAACGGGAAGGGAGCAAGTTGGAAAAAGGATGAAAGCGGAGAATCGCCGGCCTTCGGTTCCGCGGTTCAGATCCGGGAGGTCTGCGGGGCGGGTAAGGCCGGGAGGAACCAACCGGGCCCCGGGGTCTCGGCAGGTCCGGGATGTTGTCCCAAGCGGAAACCCAGGGCGGCGCCGAGGATGAATTTCCATTTTTCATGCGGCACATCATCGATGCCGGCCAGGATGACAAGCGGAAATTGCCGGAACGGGGACAGGAAACAACCGGCGGTAGTGCTGTATCCGCTCCATTCCGCAAAGACATGGCAACGGGGGGTCAGCGCTGCGGTAGCTGCCAGCAATCCGCCCCAAGGTCCGGACCGGGTCAGGTCATAGCGGCCGTCGGTCCGGAATCGGCCGTTGCCGGCACCGACCGTGAGGTAGATCTTGTCGGCGAAAGAGCGCCCGCCTGCTTCCCGGGGAGCGCGGGAGAATACCTTGGTCAGGGAAACGTAGCTGCTGGTGAAACGATGTGCCGGTGCCAATTGCCAGCCGAACAGGTCGATGGTGCCGGCGGCCAGCCACCAGGAATCGGTGATGCGCCGATTGAGGTGCAAATCCAAACTTCCTTCCAGCAAATTGTCCGGAGCTCCCCGCTCATTCGACAAGCCGTAGATATTGATACCGGCCTGCAGACCGACCCACCGTTGCGGATCGCCCAGTCCGACCGATACCATCGCGTTCCCATCCGGATTGATGAAATCACCGCTGAGCCGGCTTCTGGACTGCATCGTGCCGCCGAATGATACCGTGCCGAAATATCCGGTTCCATAAGCCGCCGGGATATGGCTGTGGAGGGGCAGTATGTAGGAAGGGGACTGCGCTTCGCCGCTGAAACCCGCGGCCAGGCCGCAACACAACAGCCAAAGGCAGCGGAACGTGTGGCACATGACTAGTGGGATTTATCGGCCCGACGGTTTTCCGCGTGCTGTGCCGCCGATGGTCGGCAGGCGGCATAGCCTCAGGACCGGTGCCCGAGGCGGAATCCGGAGGACCTTCCGGCGTCAGAAGCCGGCATCCCTGTCGTATTGGCAACAACCGTGCAAATTGTTGTACACATCGTCGGTCGCTTTCGCCAGTGCCGTATCATGACCCGCCTCCGCACACCGTTCGTGAAGGTCCTGCAGGCTGACCACCTTGTCGTTGAACTTGACCGTGAGCATTTTGGTGTCCTGGTCCCAAACCGCATATTTTACACCTTTGACCATCACGGCCTTTTCGATGCGTTGTTTGCACATGCCGCAATTACCCAGGACCTTGAAGGTTTCCGTACCGTTTCCGGGAGGAACGGTATGCTCAGCGGCCGTGGCCACAAAAGGAAGCAAGAACAAGACAAAAAGAAGAGTTTTCATGAAGCGCATATTGGTGTGATGAATGCTTGGACTTCGTATCGGGCCGGAATGCCCAAGCAATACGTTGACAATATAAACATGAATCGCAAAACGTTTGTTCGCAAGCGATGCCATCGGCTTGCACAACCCGGAAGCCCTCCCTGGTGTTATATGGAAACGGGATCGGCCCGGGCGGAATGCTTCCTTCCGCCGCACATCCCCGACAAGCATCGCCGCACATGAAACAACCGATATCCCACCCTTGCCGCGTGATGGCGGAGGAACTGCGACCCCACGGGGCAAGCTTGGTAGCCGTGTCCAAGACCCAACCGATCGAAGCCATCCGGGCTTGCTACGCCGAGGGCCAGCGCGATTTCGGTGAAAACAAGGTACAGGAGCTGGTGGCCAAGCAGGAAGTCCTTCCCGCTGATATCCGGTGGCATTTCATCGGACATCTGCAGACAAACAAGGTGAAGTACATAGCCCCTTTCGTGTCGCTGATCCATTCGGTCGACAGTCTCCGGCTGTTGCAGGAAATCGACCGACAGGCTTCCCGATACGGCCGGACCATCGACTGTCTGCTGCAATTCCACATAGCCCGGGAGGAAACCAAGTATGGCTTGTCCCGCGAGGAAGCGGCGGCCCTGCTTGGGGATTCCGGCTTCCGTGGGTTGGCGCATGTCCGCTTGGTCGGGGTCATGGGAATGGCTTCCTTCACGGAAGATACCGGGCAGGTCCGGTCGGAATTCCGTTCCCTGCGGGAAAATTTCGAATTGCTGAAACAGGCATTTTTTGCGGAGGACCCCAGTTTTCGGGAGCTGTCCATGGGAATGTCGGGCGATTACCGCATAGCCCTGGAGGAGGGCAGCACCCTGGTTCGGATCGGTAGTCTCCTCTTCGGCGAAAGGGCCTGATTCCTGCAAGCGGGAGAACAAAAAGTCCTTCCCGGGGCAGGTATGTCCCTTGCTTGCGGTACCTTTGGCGGGTAGGACGGGCCCGAAATTCCCCGCCTACGGCAAACCGGCCACCATTGCCCGGTAACATCCCTTCGGAGGTCGGGGTCGACGGGTGGCGCCCCCGAAGAGACAATACGATTCAACACAGCACAGATGCGGAAAAATTTCATGGCAAGCCTATCGGCCCGCTTGATACTGGCCGGCGGCACCTTCATCCTTTGGTCGGACGGAAATCCATCCGCGCAGGTCTTCCAGCGTTTGGAGGTACCGGTCTATTCGAACGACACCCCCCTCCAGAATCCCTGGTCGGGCGGATTGAACGCCCCGCAATGGTCCATGGCGGACCTGAACGGAGACGGGGCGGACGACCTGTATGTGTTCGACCGCAACGGGAGCGTCCACCTGGCCTTCGCCCAAACCGGCACAGGCCCCGACGGACCGAAATACAGCTTCGCCCCGCAGCTTGTCGCTGCGTTTCCCCTATGCCGGAATTTCGCCTTGTTGCGGGACTACAACCGGGACGGCATCCCGGACTTGTTCGCACATGCCGGGGACGAAGGCCTTCCCGGCATCAAGGTATACCGGGGCCATTTCGTCGGCAACCAGTTGCAATTCGACCGGATTGAGTTTCCGCAATGGTTCTTCGATGTCATTCCGATATTCATCAGTGGCGGATTCACCAATATCCCGGTCAATCCGCCCGACCTGCCCGCCATCGACGACCTGGACGGAGACGGCGACCTGGACATCCTGGGACTCAACTCCTCCGGTAGCAAGGTCAATTACTACCAAAATACCGCCCTGGAGCAGGGTTATACGGACGATACCCTGATTTTCAAGTTGCAGGACGATTGCTGGGGCCAATTCTACATCGAGCCCTTCGCCCAGTCGCTGACCTTGAGCGACGACCCCCTGGAATGTGTGTTCGGCTTTCAGGATCCGCCGGCGGAGGACACTCGGGGCGGCGGACTTCACGGCGGGGCCACCCTGTGTACATTCGACATGGACCAGGACGGCGACAAGGAAGTCCTGTATGGGGACCTGATTTATCCGCACCTGATCTTAGGCAGGAACGGAGGCACCACCGACGTCGCCTGGGTCAACAGCCAGGACTCCGCTTTTCCACAGCAGGATGTTCCGGTCGAGATTTACGATTTCCCGGCCGCTTACTACCTGGACGTCGACCAGGACGGCCATCGGGACATCCTGGTGTCGCCCAACAAGAAGGACGGGTCGTTGGACCGGGACGTCTCCTGGTTCTACCGAAACACCCAAACGGAGGAGAATCCGCAGTTCGAGCGCCAGCAGAAAGACTGGCTGGTGACGACCATGCTGGATTGGGGCACCGGCGCACAGCCCGTGCTTGTCGATGAGAACGGCGACGGGTTGCTCGACATGGTGGTCGGCAATATCAACCGGTGGCTGCCCAATTTCCAGAACGACCCTTTCCTGGTACTGCTGCGCAATACCGGGACGGCGGAAGCGCCGGTGATGGAGTTGGTTTCGGAAAATTGGTTGAATTTCAAGCAATTTGCAGCCACCTCCTTCGGGTTTGCACCGGCGTTCGGCGATTTGGACCAAGACGGCGACCTCGACCTCCTGGTCGGGGAGCGTTATGGAAGCCTGTTCTATGCGGAGAACCTGGCCGGTCCGGGGCAGCCGATGGCTTTCGGGCCCATCCAACCCCAATGGCAGGGCATCAATGTCGGACAATACGCAACCCCATTCATTCATGACCTGAACCAGGACGGTCAGGCGGACCTGGTCATCGGAGAGCGGATCGGCAACCTCAATTTCTTTCCCAACCTCGGCACACCGGGCAACCCGGTGTTCCATCCCGATCCGGATGAAGCGCCCAACAACCGTTTCCTCGGCAAGATCAACACCCAGGCGCCCGGCTATGTGACCGGATACAGTGCACCGGCGGTGGTGGAATGCGAAGGCAGGATGTTGTTGGCCACCGGGTCGGAGCAAGGTGCGGTCCGTGTCTACGAAGTCATGACCGATAGTCTGTCCGGTGGAACATTCCCCTTGTTGTTGTCGGCGGAAAGTCAGGTGAAGGAAGGTGAAATCGTCCGGCCGGCATTTGGCGACCTGGTAGCGGGGAACGGGCTGCTGGAAATGTTGGTCGGGAATTACAGGGGCGGGTTGGGATTGTTCGCCGCACCGTTGGACCTCGGCTGTTTGGTGCCGGTGAAGGAAAAATCGGTAGTGGCAGCACCGCAGTTGGAAGTATACCCCAATCCGGTGGCCGACCGTTTGCAGGTGCGGCTTCCGGCAACTTGGTCGTCGGCG
This sequence comes from uncultured Saprospiraceae bacterium, assembly GCA_964573725.1. Taxonomy (GTDB): domain Bacteria; phylum Bacteroidota; class Bacteroidia; order Chitinophagales; family Saprospiraceae; genus UBA6168. The sequence continues at coordinate 70,136 of CAZNLJ010000014.1, read as the reverse complement.
ACGGCAGGCACATACCGGATATTTGATACCTGGGGCCGTTGCCTGCTATCCGGCCCGGCATCCGACCTGGGGGCCGGGTTGGATATCCGGTTCCTGCCTTCCGGCATCTATTGGCTGTCGGTCGGTCCTGCACCAGTGCCGATGCGTGCTAAATTCATCCGCCGATGAGCGGCGGGGAAACCGTATACGATGCAATCGTCATCGGTGGCGGGGCGGCCGGATTTTTTGCGGCCGTCACCCTGGCGGAAGCCCGGCCTGCATCGAAGGTCCTGTTGCTGGAACGAGGGCAGGAAGTCTTGCAGAAAGTGCGGATTTCCGGAGGAGGACGTTGCAACGTCACCCATCACTGTTTCGAAGCCGCCGAACTGGTCCGGTCCTATCCGCGGGGCGGCAAGGCCCTCCGGGGTCCATTCCAGGCATTCGGGCCGGCGGAGACGGTATCGTGGTTCGCCCGCCGGGGTGTACGGCTAAAGACCGAGGCGGATGGCCGTATGTTTCCGGTGACAGACCGGTCGGAGACCATTGTCGATTGCCTCCGGGAAAGCGCCGAGCGTGCCGGGGTGCAGGTCCGGACCGGGGCGAATGTGCAGCACATCGTATGTCCGGAAGCACCGGGGGACGAATATTTCCAAGTCACGGCCGGCCAGCGGGCACCGATCCGAAGCCGTGTGCTGCTGGTGGCCACCGGCAGCAATACCCGTATCTGGGGCATGCTGGAAGGCTTGGGCCACACCATCGTGCCGCCGGTGCCATCCTTGTTCACCTTTCACATCCAGGATACCCGGTTGGCGGGATTGGCCGGCTTATCCGTACCGGAAGCGGCCTTGTCCGCCGCGGAACTGACCTTCCGGTCGGAAGGACCCCTGTTGGTTACCCATTGGGGCTTGAGTGGCCCGGCGGTGCTCCGTTTGTCGGCATGGGGTGCGCGGGAACTGGCGGCCTGTGGATATAAATGTACTCTGATAGTCAATTGGTTGGGAAAAACAAATGCTTCGGAAGCGCTCGATCGGATGATGGAGGTCCGGCAGGAATATGCCCGGCGGACGGTGACCGGATACGGACCCTATTCCGATACACTGCCCCGGCGATTGTGGGAGCGTCTGGTGGTGGCGGCCGGTTTGCAGGGCGACGAAAGATGGGCCGACCTGTCCAATGCGGTCCTGCGGCGTTTGGTGCAGGAACTGACCGGCGGCCGCTTCCAGGTGACCGGGAAGAGCACGTTCAAGGAAGAGTTCGTGACAGCTGGCGGCGTGGAACTCCGGGAAGTGGATTTCCGGCGATTCGAGAGCAAGCGGTGCCCGGGTTTGTATTTCGGCGGGGAGGTATTGGACATCGATGCCGTGACAGGCGGATTCAATTTCCAGGCGGCGTGGACGGGCGGATATTTGGCCGGGATGGCCATGGCGGAACGTTTGGGACCAAGCTGAGCACTGGCATCTCGACCCGACAAGAAGCTTGGGGCCGAACTTCCCGGGTGCCCGGTCATGGAGAATCGGCGCAAGCCCGGCCAGGAAGACGGGGCTGCGGACGGAATGACGAGCGCCGGGCCAAAAAAAGCGGCTGCACACGCGGTAAGTGTGCAGCCGCTTTCCGTTGAGGTACAAGCGTGAAGCGGACAAGAAGCGCAACTATTCCACCACGACGTTATCCACCCGGTAGGAGGTGGTTTGTCCGCCGGTACCGCTACCGACATAGCGGAATCCGATGGCGACCTTTTTGCCGATATAGGGGGACAGGTCGACGGGACCGGAGGGAATCCAGGTGTGGTCCGCATCATTCTGGCCGGCGACGGTGATGTTTTGGACGGGCGTCCAGGTCGCATCGAGTGGTCTGCAATCGTAATCGGTGGAGAGATAGACGCTGAGACCGTCGTGAGTCCAGAATGCCTTGGCGGTTTCGAAGCTGAGTTCCTTCGGGCCATCCACCTCGATGAGGGGAGAAATCAGCCAGGTATCCATGGCATTGCCGGTATCGTTGTAAGCGGTGGCCTGGACATAGACATCGCCGCTGAACTCCTTGAACAACCAGCTCCTGCTGCCGGCGGCGATGAAGTTGTTCCAGCCGGAGAGATTGACCTCCGCGTTGTTGGCGCCGGAATTGAAATTCTCATCCAGGGTAGGGACGACGGGCGTCGGGTTGGCGATACAGGGATCGACGGGATCGCCGCCGCTGCCCAATTTGATATTGTCGAGTTGGAAGGTACAGGTTTGACCGTTGGTACCGCTGCCGACATATTTGAAAGCGATGGCGAAAGTTTGGCCGACGAGAGCGGACAGGTCTATGTCGCCGGAGGGGACCCAGGCATAGTTCGCGTCATTTTGGCCGGCAAGGGCCGCATTGAGCGGTTGCCAGGTCGCGGCGAGGGGGTCGCATTCGTAATCGAAGGAGAGGAGGACGGAAAGACCGTCGTGGGTATAGTAGGCGGTGGTCGTTTCGAAGGATAGGGAGAGCGGTTCGGTCAGTTGGATGAAGGGGCTGACCAACCAGGTTTCCATTTCCGCGGCATTGTCGTTGTAGGCGGTTGCCTGGGCGTACACATTGCCGCTGAACTCCTTGAACTGCCAGGACCGGGAGCCTTTGGTGGCGATATTGGTCCAACCGTACAGTTGGACGGGGTCGTTGTTGATACCGGATTCGAAATTTTCATCGACCCCATTGACCGTAACGGCCGTACCACCGCCGTCACAGGGATTGGCACCACCCTGGCAGCGGGTGCCGTCCATGGCCAAGTCGCCGAGGTCACGGATCAGGAATTGGAAGTCATTGCGGAATACGGACAGGACCCCGGTGAAGCTACCGTTTCCGGAAGGAACGGTGGCACCGGCGAAATCGGCGAAGCCGCTGGTTCGGACGATGACCTCATCCAGGTTGCAATCCTGCAGGAAGACATTGGCGGCCGCCTGGTTGACGGCATCGGCGAAGGTGCCGCCGGCATCGGAGAGGGAGAATTGGACATTCTCGAGGGTCACCAGGGTACTGACATCGGCGGAGGTCAGTTCGTCGATCTTGCGCAAGCGGGGTGCGGGAACCTCCCGTTTGGCGCCCTTGACCAGGAAGTCGGCGACTTCGAGGATAGGGCCGAGGGAGTTGTCCGCGGCGATATAGCCACCCAGTTGGACGAGGTTGTTGTAGTCCTTGATGACCAGTCCTTTGCATTTGACATATAATTCCCGGCCCCGCGGATAGAGCACATAGGAATCGCGCAGGTCGGTGAGGATTTCGATACCGCCCGTTTCGTCCTGGATAACGAAGGTACGGTACCAGTTGCCGGAGAAGTCATCGGCTACGACGATGCCCTTGATGACGAGGTCTTCGGAGACGGTGGTACCGGCACCGCCGTTCTGGTGGAGGGCTTTGAGTTCCGCGATGGTGTAGTTCGCGGTCAGGCCGGGGTCTTCACCGGTGGTCGGCGGTTGGTCGAAATCATCCTTGACGCAACCGGGCAGCAGGAAGGTCACGGGAAGGGCCAGCAGCAGGAAAAGAAGCGATTTTTTCATAGACGGAAGAATTTTTATGCTGTTCGTGGCGGTGGGGCGGCTCATCAGAAACGGATGGCGCCCATGAGGAAAAAGTTGGTACCGAAGGCATAGAACCGTCGTTCCGGAAAGACATTGATACCGGTTTGTTCCACCTGGGCGCGTTCGAACCGGAGTTGTTCGAAGCCGCCGGTAACGACGGAAGCGTTGAGCAGGTTGGTGACACCGGCGGTGAGGTACAGGAAGAGGTCGTCCACCTTGAAGGATTTGTTGGCGAAGAGGTCGACGGTGAAAGCGTCCGGCGCTTCCGATTGGGTGATGATTTCCCGGAAGAGGTCCCCGTCGTCGGGCAGGCCGAAGACCATGTCGGCGGTTCGACGTTCCGGGCTGACATCCAGGTAATTGCGGTCGAAATAATTCACGGTGACGCTGGCGGACCAGAATTTGGGGGCGCGATACTCGAGGCCGAGGCTACCGGCGGTCTGGGGGGAATTGGGCACATAAAAGTTCTTGAGGTAGATGGTGCCGCGATCCCGGATGACACCGTCGTCATCCTGGACGAAGATCCCATTGGGCCGGGAGGTGAAGATATATTCCCCGATGCAGCCGGCGCCGCGCAAGGTGAGGGAGGGGCCCAATTTCGCTTCGACGGCAGCTTCGACGCCGGCATGGCGGCGGTCGAGGCCGGTGAGCAGGTAGGTACCGAAGCGGGTGAGGTCGCCGGGCAGGAAGAAGCGGCTGAGGCGGAGTCCGTTGTCGAATTGCGTATGGAAGAAGGTGGCCCTGGCCTTGATGCCGGGTGCGCGCAGCTGGTAACCGGCCTCGAAGGCGCGGACCTGTTCCTCGGTGAGGCCGGGGACGAGCTGGTCACGCAGCCGGGGGGAGGCGTAAGCGTTTCTGGAATCGGGTGCCCGGTTCAGGAAGGCGGCATTGGCATAGAGGTAGTTGCGGCCGTTGAGTTTGAAGGTGACGCCCCCTTTCGCACCGGCGTTGGTATACGATTGGGTGGGGGAGATACCGAAGGAATTGTCCGGGAAGCGGCCGTTCCGGTAGTATCCTTCGCGCCAGAACTCCGTGCGGGACAATTCACCGGCGAGGAAGAAATCGAAGCGGTTCCGCTTGAGTTGTACTTGCGTCCAGGCGGTATAACGACGGCCCTGGATGTCATAATTATAGCCATAGGTGTCACCTTCGCGGACGACCACCTCCTCCGACAGGAGATTGAAGCCGGGTTGTTGGCCGGCGATGGGATTTTCGAGGGCGAACCGGTCGATATTGAGGTAATAGTCACCGCCGAGCAGGTCATCGACGGTGCGGAAGTAATGGATTCGTTCGCGGTAGGCGGTGAGGCCGGTCTGGAGGGAGAGCCGGCTGTTGAAGGCATGTTGGAGGGTGGCACTGGCATTGAGGCGCCGCGTATCGGATCGTTGGTCGGAGACGATATATTGGGACCAGATACCGGGTAGGCCCTGGTAGGACTGTCCATGTTCGCGGTTGGCGGTGTAGAGCTTATCCCATTGTATCTGGAGCAGGTCCGGTTGTGCCTGGTAAAGGGCGGCGACGTCATCTGCCGCCGCGGCGTTTTCGGTGGCCAGGAAGAGGGGGGTGTTTCGGTAATAATCCGGCCGGGGGTCGGGGGCGATGAACCAATCGAGGGCGGTACGGCCGTAGCGGCCGAACAGGAAACCGACGGCCGTGGTGAGGGTAGTCCGGGAGGACGGGCGCCAATCGTGACGGAGTGTCAGGAGCGGCTGATGGGTATTGACGACCCGGGCGTTTCTTTTTTCCCCTTGCTGCCAGCCCCAGTTGGGATTGTAGAAATTGGTTCCGGCCAGGTCATTGACCTGTTGGATGGAATTGGACTGGGCGCCGCGTTTGGTCGGGGCGCCGAGGAAAGTCAGGTTGAGCAGGTGGTGTGCGCCCAGTTTCTTGTCGACGGAAGCGAAATAGGACCAGGCATCGTAGAAGGTACCGGGTACATACCCTTCCTGGGCCCAGCGCCGGGAGCCGGAAAATGAGAATGCCCATCCGTTCTTGCCCATACCGGTGGACCAGGTTCCCATCAGGCGGCCGGAGTAGGTCCGGTTGGAAAACATATAGGAGAGTCTTTTCTGGCGACGCTGTTCGGAGGCCCGGGTATCGAAGGCGATGGCACCGCCGACGCCGCCGAAGGAGAAGGCGACGGGGCTGAGGTCGAAGGTGGACAAGCGGTTCCGGGTCACGTCGTTGAGGCCGCCCCAGGTGCTCCAGAAGACAGCGTCGCTTTCCACGGAATTGAAGGGCATACCGTTGAAGAGGACGATGCTTTCCTGGCTGTAACCGCGTATGTCGAAGCCGCCGTTGCTGAGGTTGAAGGAAGCGGCATTGATGAAGGGGTCCGTAGAGGCGGATAGGATGCCGGAGATGTTCTGCCCACCTTCCAGTTCGCCGTCGCTGTCGCCGGAAAGGGTGATGATCGGGATGCGGTCCTCATCCGTGACCACATCCTTGACATTGGTCACCGGATGCAGCAGGTATATGGTATCCAGGAGGATCTCGTTGCGCCCGTCGGGGAGGACGGTCCGTTCGAGCAGGGAGAAGCCCGGCTTGTAGAAAGTCAGGACGACCAGTTCCGGCTGCCCGGGAATCCGGAGGTCGAAGAAGCCTTCCGGGTTGGTGGAGCCTTCCGAATTGGCGGCGCTGACGTTCACCAGCGGGAGTGGCGTCAGGTTGTCCCCGTCGAAGACGGTACCCTGTATGCGGAGGCTTTGTGCAGGAAGGGCGTAGGCGGACAATAGCGTCAGCAGGGGTAGCAGGATGACTTTTCTCATGCAAAAGGATTGAGTGGACAAAGGTAATGATATGCCGGTTTCGCAAGGACAATGCCGGCGAATATAATTCCGGCACATCGCCGTCGGCCCGCCATGATCCCTTGCCCGGGCTGCCCGGGCGGCCTGATGAAGCTGACCCATGGCAGGTATGCTTGTCTGCGGCTGGGTCGTCGGAGCGGAAATACCGACCGCATACCGGCGACAAGTGACAAGATAAGTGCCGGATGGCAGGGGTCTTCTGAGGCCGGGGGGTATCGAACAGTTTGTTACCTTTGCGCTTGAACATCAAATTTGACGGACCATGCGAAACATGGCTTATTGGATGCCTTTGCTGCTTGGCATCACCCTGGTTGGCAGGACGGGCTCGGCGCAGGCCGTGCAATATAAGGTGGCTGCCGTCGGGTTTTATAACGTGGAGAACTTGTTCGACACGGAGGACGACCCGGCCATCAACGACGAGGAATTCCTTCCCGAGGGTCCCCGGAAGTGGACACCGGCGGTATATCGCGACAAGTTGGGGAACCTGGCCAGGGTGATCTCGGAACTCGGTACGGACCTGACTCCGGACGGGGTTGCCTTGCTGGGGGTCGCGGAAGTGGAGAACCGGGCCGTCCTCGAGGACCTGGCCCGCCAACCGGCCCTGGCCAACCGGAAGTACGAGGTGGTCCACTACGATTCCCCGGACCGCCGCGGCATCGATGTCGCACTGCTTTACCAGCCCAAATATTTCCAGGTCACGGGCAGCCGGGCGATTCCGTTGGCGCTCTACAATCCGGAAGGGGAACGGATATACACCCGGGACATCCTTTATGTCAGCGGCTTGTTGGATGGGGAACCCTTGCATGTACTGGTCAACCATTGGTCGAGCCGCCGGGGCGGGGAAGCCGCCACCCAGCCCAACCGGAACGCGGCGGCGTTGGTTTGCAAACAGGTGAAAGACTCCTTGTTGCGGAAGGAACCCGACGCCAAGGTCATCGTGATGGGTGACCTCAACGACGATCCCGTCAGTCCGAGTGTGCGGCAGGTCCTCGCTGCCAAGCACAAGGTGAAAGAGGTGCGGCCGGGGGACTTTTACAATCCCATGCACGACTTTTACAAACGAGGCATCGGCACCCTGGCGTATCGGGATGCCTGGAGCCTTTTCGACCAGCTCATCCTCTCCGCCGCGCTGGTCGACCCCGATGTCCCGGGCTTCCGTTTTCACAAGGCACAAGTCTACAACCAACCCTACCTCATCCAACAGGAAGGCCGATACAAGGGCTACCCCTTCCGGACCTTTGATTTCGAGGAATATATGGGCGGATACAGCGACCATTTTCCGGTCTTGTTGTATTTGGTCAAGCCGATGCCGCGGCCATGAGCACGCCGTGGTCCGGGCGGAACCCCTTGGTAGTCCCGTACGCTTTCCACCAGGTCCTGGACCTCCTGGAAAGCGGGGAGGAAAGCATTTTCCTGACCGGGAAAGCGGGGACCGGAAAATCCACCCTGTTGCAATTGTATCGGCGCACGACCCGGCGGAACTTGGTGGTGTTGGCGCCGACCGGGATGGCTGCCCTGCAGGTGGGCGGACAAACGGTGCATTCCTTCTTCGGATTTCCTCCCCGTTTCTTGTCGGAAGGAGATATCCGTCGTCGACGGCAACTCCAGTGGCTGGGACGACTCGATACCATCGTCATCGACGAGGTCAGCATGCTGCGGGCCGATGTCCTGGATGCGGTGGATGCGTCCCTGCGCCTTCATCGGGAGGATGCACGGCCGTTCGGTGGGGTGCATATGGTGTTTGTCGGAGACCTGTTCCAGCTACCTCCGGTGGTCGCCGGTCCGGAAGAGAAGTACCTGTTCCAATCCGTTTACGATTCGCCCTATTTTTTTTCCGCCCATGCCTACCGGCGACTGCAGCCGGTGATGCATGAATTGCGTACCGTCTTCCGGCAGGACAGCAGGCACTTCCTCCGCTTGTTGGATGCCGTCCGGACCAATACCGCGGATGCCGACGACCTGGAGGCACTGAATGAACGGTATCTGCCGGAAGCCGGGGCGGAAACCGGTCGGGATAGGTCCGACACGCAGGATATCGTCCTTTGTTCCGTCAATGCCAAGGCGGACCAGATCAACCGTGAACAGTTGTCGGCCTTGCCGGGATCTCCCCATTCTTATGCGGCCCGGGTGGAAGGGGAGTTCGACCCCCGGTTGTATCCGACGGAAGTCAAGTTGGTGCTCAAGGAAGGCGCGCAGGTGATGTTTGTCCGAAACGATCCGGACGGGCAGTTCGTCAACGGTACCATCGGGTTCGTCCGGACGGCCGGTCCCGGGGAAATATGGGTGCGTACCTTGGAGGGAAGCTTGCCGGGCCGTATGGACATCCGGGTGGTTCCGGCGACTTGGGAAATTCTTCGCTACCGGGCTGTCGGTGAGGACGGGGTCCACCCGCTGACAGGCGGCGACATTCGGATCGAAACCGAGGTGGTAGGTAGTTTTGTGCAATACCCGTTGCGGTTGGCTTGGGCCATCACCATTCACAAGTCGCAGGGAAAGACTTTCGACCGCATGGCCATCGACCTGGACCGCGGAGCGTTTGCCCATGGCCAGGTATATGTGGCATTGAGCCGATGCCGGACACTGGAGGGTATCCGGTTGATGCGGCCGCTCCGCGCGTCGGATATACGGACCGATGGGCGGGTAGTGGCTTTCTACGACCAGGAATCCAGGCGTTGAGCCGATTCCGGTTCCGATTCCCCGTCCTCCTTGCGGCGATTGCGCCACCAGACATAACCGATGGTGCCGACGAGGAGGTAAGGAAGGGCAAGCATGTAGAGAATACCGGCATTCAGTCCTTTGCCGGCCTTCCCGCCGTCCTTGAGGTTGCTTTCCGCCGCGATCTTACACATGGGGCACTGGGCCTGACCGACGGGTGCGGAAAGGATGGAAAGCGACAGGACGAGGGCAGCGGTCTTGAGGAAGCGCACCGGCATGGTGTTGGATTTTGATGTTTTTTTCAAAAGGAAAAATAAGGAAACCGGCTCATTTCCGGAAATTTTCCTTCAGGAATAGTAAGGACGGATCATAAAATAAAGTACGGGTCCGGTCACCGCCACGTATAACCAAAGCCAGTAAACCCACCGTGCCATTCGCCGGTGCCGTTCGAATTGGCCGGTGTAGGCACGGATGAAGGTGAAGAGGATGAAAGGGAAAATCACCGCAGCCAGCACGACATGCGTGGCGAGCAGGAAGAGATAGACCCCGCGGATGAGCCCCTCCCCACCGAACCTGGTTTCCGGTGTGGTGATGTGATAAAGCACATAGCCCAACAGGAAAAGCAGGGAGGTGAACATGGCGGTGGTCATGGCTTTGCGATGCAGGTCCGGCCGGCCGGTCCGGATGAAACGCCATCCGGCGAGCAGGACCAAGGCCGTCAGTCCGTTCAGGGTCGAATAGACGGCGGGTAGGAAACCGAAACCGATGGTAGAGTCGATCTTGATTTTTCGCATGAGTACCACCAGCAGCAGCACCGCCGCGGAAATGAACCACGCGATCCGATTGAGTTTTTTTTCCAGGTCGGGATTAGCCGTTGACATGTGTATTCGATTGCGTGAAACAAGCGGGCGGACAAGGTCCGGATATCAAGGCTGCCGTACGTACGAAGCGGTGCGGCAATCGACCTTTACCCCGTTGGGAAAGAAACAAGCTACCGTCTCCTTTGTTTGGGGATGACGATGGCGATTTGCTCGACGAGTCGCCCCATGTCCTCATTTTCCCGGATATTGTAATACCGACGCATGGTCAGGCTGGTATCCGCCAGGACGAGGCGCTGGTCCGCCGCGTCCGCCAACCCGAAAACCTGGGTGGAGATTCTTTCCAGGCTGGTATCCGGGAAGGTCAGTAGGCGCCACCGTCGGGCATCGTCGATCCCGAGCCGGATGGCCTGCTCCCGACTGGGGAGGAGGGAATCCGCGGGGGCGATGGAAAGGAAGAGCACATCCTCCGTATCCTGGAAACTCTCGAACACTTTTCCCAAGCGCTCCGTCCGGTAAGCGGCTTCCGTCCGGTCGGGGGGCAGGAACTGTACGACGAGCGCCTTCCCATGCTGTTCAGACATCCGGAAAGGCCGGTTGACCTGGTCCGTCCCGGTAAAGTCGCCGATTGGGCCGAAGTCCTTCATTTCGGACAAGGAATCGCGGCGGTAATCCAGCCCCTGGGAAAGATACCACCAGGACCCTGCCGGCAAGATGAAGAGTAAAGTGATGGCCAGCAAGGTGTTGAACCGTTGCCAAAACCGTTCGGAAGGTTTTGTTTGCATGTGATTGCAGCTAATGAAGGGATATACCGCCGGACATCCGGCCTGCACTGCGGATAGACGTTCGTCCCGCGTACCGGTTGACGCCGGGAAATCCGGTGCACCGGTAACGGAAACGACCCTAACAACAGCGGGATATCATTTTTGTTGTGGCGGCGGCGCAGGGGGCACCAGCCTGAATACCGACGGCCGCACCGGAGAACGGCGCGGCCGTCGCGCTTTCCGGGACAACGGGAAGCGGAGAACAGCCGACAGGGTAGGGCAGTTTATCCCGGGATGTGGAAAGTCGCCTCCTCATCCGCTTGGCGGTAACCGGTCGCCGGTTTCTCACCCACGTTGATCTCCTCCTTGTTTTTTTGTTCGATTACCTCGCGGCGGTTACCCCAGGAGTTGCCTTCCTGGAAGAAGGCGATGATGGCCCAGACAAGCAGCAGGGTAGGGAGGAGCACGCTCCAGCGCAAGCCCTGTACCTCATGCGCCATGTGCATGAAATTGTAGACGATGAAATAGGCCTTGTACAAACTGAATACCACCATGAAAAGCATGTAGATATAGTTGAACAGGCCGCTGAAGACCACGCCGGGGATCAGGTGCCCCTTGGCGAGCAGTGCGATGAGCACCTCTATGATGGTGACGGCACCGAGTATTTTCAGACCTTTGACGACCAGCTTTTTCTGGTCTTCATAACTCATATGTGCATCCATGTTGCAGCAATTGTTGTTGGCGAAATTTGATGATGATGTCAGGTTTGCCGGGGCGGAACAGGAAATCAGAGCAAGTAGAAGACCAGGAATACGAACACCCAGACAAGGTCTACGAAGTGCCAGTACAACCCGATTTTCTCCACCATTTCGTAATGGTTGTGACGCTTGGCGTAGATCCCGCTGGCGACATTGATCATGACAATGGTGAGGAAGGCCACCCCGGAGAACACGTGGAAGCCGTGGAAACCCGTGATGAAGAAGAAGAGGGCACCGAAAGCCCTGGGGCCGAGCGCTTCCTTCGTAACTTCCCCGCCGGTGGATTTGTAGGCGGCGTTTTCATACAGGTGCGTGCCGTGGTTGACCGTGATGAGGTAGGGACTGCCTGCTTCGAAACTTTCGCCCACCTTGGAGGTGCCGGCATGGGTCACTTTTTCGAAGAACCTGTTTTCCGGCAGGTCGGCGGCCCCTTTCTCGAGATAGTAGGTGGTCGGGGTTCCATGCACCTCCGTCTCCACCTTGGAGAACCCCATCCGTTCCAGTTCCGCCCCTGACAGGTACTGACCGCCCTCACTGTGCATGGAGAAAGGGTTGGTATTGATCGTCACACCTTCTTCCGCAATCAGGGTGGTCCATTCCCAAGCCTGACAGCCGAGGAAGGTAGCCCCGCCCACGATGGTCAGGAACATCCACAAGACGACCCCCCGCTTGTTTTCCCGATGTCCTTCCTGGACCGCACGGACCATGGTGACGGAACTGGCGATGAGCACGAAGGTCATGAAGGTTACGAATATCAAGGGCCATTCCGTTTCGCCGTGGTAGAAAGGGATCTTGGCGAATACGAAGTCCGGCACCGGCCAGGTCTTGCTGCTGAATCGCAATGCGCCGTAGGCAATGAGGAAACCTGCGAAAGTGAAAGCATCCGACAGCAGGAAATACCACATCATCAGCTTGCCGTAGCTGGCCTTGAAGGGTTCCTTACCTCCGGACCAGAGCTGCTCGTCCTGTTCGGGGGTATGTTGCAGGGTTGCGGTATCTTGCGCCATGTCAGAAAAAGGGATGTTTAGTTAGTGAAAATCACTGCCGAACCTGGTTGATAGCGACGCGGGGCCGGCTCAACGATAGGTCGAAAGGAATATGAACAAATACAACCAGAGAATATCGACGAAATGCCAATAAGTCAGGGTCATTTCCAGGCGGAGCGTCCTGCGGGGCGTCACCCGGAACGGCAGGCCGAAAGCGTGTATCAAGGCCACCGCCAGGACCGCCATGCCGCCGGCCACGTGGGCGGCATGCACCCAGGAGATGACGTATACGAAGTCACCGGAGGGATTCAGGGTGAAGGGCACCCCGATGTCCTGCAAAGCTTGCCAGCCCAGGTATTGGGATACGAAGAACGCCGATCCCAGCAGGAACGTCATCACCAGGAACAGCTTGTAAGGTTTTTCCTTTCCCCGCTTGAAAGCGAGGTAGGCGGCATGTACCGTCAGGCTGCTGGCCACGATGATCGCGGTGCTGAGCTGGAAAACTGCGGGAAGCTCGAATTCCAGCCAATTCCCGGCAGCCATCCGGACCATGTAAGCGCTGGTGAAAGCGGCGAACATCATCATCAACGATGCACACCCCGCCCACAAGGCGAACTTGTGCGGGTGGATCTTGTTCCGGATAGGGTTTTCCTGCAATAGCACGCGCATGGTCATATTTTGTCCAGCCAATAGGCAACCAGTACCAATGGCAGGTAAAAGAAGGATGCAAACATCAGGGCCAAGGCGGATTTACGCTGGTGGAACCGATATAGCCGCCAGCCCAGCCAGGAATAGGTTACGCCCAGCAGGACGACCGTTACCATGGATGCGGTTCCGGTGGTACCCGTCCACCAAGGTACCATTCCCAAAGGGATCAATACCAGGGCATACAGGAAGCCCTGCAACCCGATGGAACGGTCCCATTCGCCGGCGGCATTGGACACGAAACGGAATCCGGCCTTCTGGTAATCCTCGAAGCCCAACCAGCTGATGGCTCCGAAATGGGGGAACTGCCAAAAGAACTGGATGGCGAACAAGGTGATCGAAAGCGAACTGACCTGTCCTTCCGCTGCCACGCAGCCGATCAATACCGGCAAGGCGCCCGGCAGGGCACCGATGGCGATCGCCGCAGTGGAAATCCGTTTCAGCGGGGTATACAGGAAGGCATAGCTAAGCAGCGCCAAGGCCCCGAAGAGTGCGGTCCACGCATTGAATGTCGCAAGCAGCATCAGCCCGGCCACACTCAACAACCCGGCCGTCAGCACCCCGTCCGAGATGCTCATCCGGCCACTGGCGACAGGACGGTCCGCCGTCCGCTTCATCAAACGGTCGTAATCACGTTCCAGGACCTGATTCAAGGCGTTGGCCGCACCGGCTACACAAAATCCGCCGATCGCCAGGACAAGCACAGGAACGACGGATACGGCCTCCGTACCTGGCCAGGCGATCATATAAGCCAGGACGGCGGAAAACACCACAGTCAGGCTGAGTCGGAACTTGACCAGGATACCCAGGTCCCGGGCTTTACCCAGGAGCAAGGAAAGGATTCCGGTCCTCGCCGCCACACCACTACCGTCCGTTTCCATATTGCCTTTGCGATACATAGGCCGATTTTCCTTTCTATGAATTTAAAGTCGCCGTTGTCAGTGGGCGGAAACCGATTCGTTCTTGCCCAACGGTTCGATCTGCGGAATGAATTCCCGGCCGTCCTTACCGTAATCGTATGGCCAGCGCTGCACGGTGGGGATTTTACCCGGCCAGTTGCCATGGCCCGGCTGCACCGGTGTCGTCCATTCCAGCGTGGAAGCTCCCCAGGGATTCTGGGTGGTCATCTTCTTGCCTTTCCAGATGCTGTAGAAGAAATTGATCACGAACAACACCTGGAAGCCGAAGGTAAGGATGGCTGCGATGGTGATGTACTGGTTCATATCCGCGAAATGGGAGAAGGTGTCGAAATTGTCGAAACGGTAATACCGGCGGGGAACACCGGCCATACCCAGGTAATGCATCGGCCAGAAGATGGCGTAGGCACCGATCAGCGTGCCCCAGAAATGCAATTTGCCCAGGGTGTCGTTCATGAAGCGGCCGAACATCTTCGGGAACCAGTGGTAGATACCGGCGAACATCCCGAAAAATGCGGCCACACCCATGACGATGTGAAAGTGAGCCACCACGAAATAGGTGTCGTGCATCTGGATGTCAATCGCGGAGTTGCCGAGGAAGATACCGGTCAATCCACCGGAAATGAACATCGATACGAAGCCGATGGCGAACATGGAGGCCGCGTTGTACCGGATATTGGCCCGGAACATGGTCGAGATCCAGTTGAACACCTTGACGGCGGACGGCACGGCGATGATCAGGGTGAAGATGACGAAGAAATTGGATATGAAAGGGTTGACACCGGACATGAACATGTGGTGTGCCCAGACGATAAAGGACAGGAACGCGATGGCGAGGATGGAGAAGACCATCGCCTTGTAGCCGAAAATCGGCTTGCGGCAGTGGACGGAGAGCACCTCGGAAACAAGACCCATCGCTGGAAGGATGATGATGTATACTTCCGGGTGGCCCAGGAACCAGAAAAGGTGCTGGTACAGGACCGGGCTGCCGCCGACATGGTCCAATGCCTGGCCGCCGATGAAGATTTCACTCAGGTAAAAGCTCGTGTGGAGGCCGCGGTCGAACATCAGCAGCAGGAAGCCGGAGACCAGGACCGGGAAGGACAGCAGGGCGATGATGGCGGTGATGAAGAAGGCCCAGATGGTCAGCGGCATCCGCCACATTCCCATACCTTTCGTCCGCATGTTCAATACCGTGGTGATGTAGTTGATACCACCGAGACCGACGGAGATGACGAAGAACACCAGGCTGAGCACCCATAGCGTCATCCCGGTGCCGGAGCCGTCGGATGCCTGCGGCAAGGCACTCAAGGGCGGATAGGCGACCCATCCGCCGGAGAACGGCCCGGTGCTGAGGAACAGGGAATAGAACATGATCACACTGGCCAGGAAAAAGAACCAGTAGGAAAGCATGTTCAGGAGCGGGGAGGCCATGTCGCGGGCACCGAGCTGCAGTGGAATCAGCAGGTTACTGAAAGTGCCGCTCAAGCCGGCCGTCAGGACGAAGAACACGATGATCGTACCGTGCATGGTCACCAAGGCGTAGTAGAACTCCGGGGACAAGGTACCGATTCCCGTTTCCGCATTGACTTCGATCCACTTGCCGAGCAAGGGGCGCAGCCAGGCCAGGCTTTCCTCCGGAAAACCCAGTTGAAGGCGAAAAATGACGGACATGCCGGCACCGATGAGTGCCCAAATCATACCGGTGATGAGGAACTGCCGGGCGATGATCTTGTGGTCCAGACTGAACACGTATTTGGTGATGAAGTTGGATTTGAACTTGTCACCGTGCTCATGCTCATGGAAGTGATCATCGAAACCGAGCGTCTCTATCAAGTTGCTCTCTTCTGTAACGGTCGTGATTACGTTCGACATGATATTAGGTTTTATACTCGTTGTTGACTTAAGTACGAATTGACGAAACTACATGTGGGAACCCTGGGGCCGCCCGGATCAACGGGTCCTGACCGTCAGCATCGCATCATTGCCGGCCTGGGCAGTCATGGCGGAGCCGGTTGTGAAACGTTCCGCGGCGATACCTTTGCCCGTCAGGTAGGCATTGACGGCTTCCGCCCTGGCCGAGGCCGTCGAGGCATCGGTATCGGAACCTGTGCGAAGGTCCACGGCAACCGTCATGTTCGGATACCGGTTGAGTGCTGCCGTGAGCAGGTCGAGTGTCTGGGCCGCCGCCGAACCGATTTCGCTGGAACCCGATTCGAAGGTGAGCATGTCCAGGCTGATTTCGCGGGAACCGGCATCGGTACCGGACAGTGCCTTTTCAACAGCGGAATCGAATTCTTGTTTAATCGTTTCCGCTTCCGTTTCCAACAGTTCCCCCTTGCGCGGGTCGAAGTCCTTGCCGCGTACGGAAGTCAGGTAGTAGGACTGCTGCTGGGACAACCAGGCTTCATATTCATCCTCCGATACGATCCGGACGATCTTGCGCATGCTGAAATGACCCTTGCCGCACAACTCCGCGCAGGCCAGCTCATATTCGAAGGTCTTCCAAAGCGGGTCGCTGTTGGGGTCTTCGGGATCGGAAGGTTGTTGATATTCCGGGTATTGGCGGAGTTCCTGCCGGTATTCCTCCGTCGTCTTGACCGGTGTGAAGACAAAGTAAGTCGGCATACCGGGCACTGCGTCCATCTTGACCCGGAAGTGAGGCAGGTAGAAGTTGTGCAGCACATCCATGGCGGTGATACGGACCCGGACCTTATGCCCGACGGGCAAAACGATTTCCGACGGGTGGAAATCGTCGAGGTTCTTATCGTCGAGCCAGTCCTGGCCCAGGGGATTTTCGCCCGGTTTGATCAGTTTGAAGTTCCGGGTCCCCAACTTGCCGTCCGTGCCCGGGTAACGGAGATTCCAGAGGAACTGTTGGCCGGTGGCTTCGATTTCGATGTAGTCATCCTGGTCATTGACATCCGCCATGACTTCGTTCCAGGCGACCAGGCCGCGGATGACCAGGAAGCACATCACGACGGCCGGGACTGCGGTCCAGATGATCTCCAGGTTGTTGTCGTGCGAAATGAAGGCGGATTTGACCCCCTTGCGTCCCCGGTACTTATAGGCGAACCAGAACAGGGCGATATGGGTGATGACGAAAACGATACCGGTGAAGAACAGGGTCAGGTTGAACATGTCATCCAGTTCCCCGCCATGGGCGGAAGCCGCCTCGTGCGGGCCGTATCCCAACATCCAGTTCTTGTAGTGCCAGGCACTCCAGATACAGAATACCAGAAAGCCGACCAGGAACAGCAACATGAACTGTGCCCCGCGCTTGTTGGATTCATATTGTACGTCTTCTTCGCCGCGGATCTTGGCCGCCAGTTCCGTGACCTTACCGATCTGAACGACGACGATGGCAATCAGAATCAAACATCCAATGATAATTAATCCAGTACTCATCGATAATAGGTTAAAGGTTTGATAGGTTTCCAGGGGCACAAGGAAGCGCGTCGGCTTCGTTCATTCACTCGTACGGTTGCACCTCGTGGTGGAGGCTCTCGTCGAGGTACGGGTCGTTCTTCGGGACCAGGGCCGCTTTTTCCATTTGTGCGAAGACAAAGTAGATGAACAGGGCGGTGAAACCCAGGAAAATACCCAATTCCAGCAGCCCGGGCATGGTGAAACCTGATACGAATCCTGTGCCATGACCGTGGCCGTGGGCACCTTCCGCCCCGTGATGCAAGGATTCCTGGGCAGTAATCAGTACGCCCGGCTTGATCATCAGGAAGAAATCCATCCAGTGGCCGACGAAGACCAGCAAAGCGGAGAACATCAGGGTTCCGTAGCGCCTTTTGGTGGTGTTGCGCATCAGGATCAGGAAGGGCAGCGCGAAGTTGATGACGAGATTTCCGTAGAACAGCACCGGATAATTATCCAGTCTTTCCCGGAAATAAATCGTTTCCTCGCCGACGTTTCCGTACCAGATCAGCATGTACTGGGAAAACCAGCAGTAGGTCCAGAAGATGCTGAATGCGAACATGTATTTGCCGAGGTCGTGGAGATGTTCCCGGGTCACTTCCTCATAATATCCTTTGGACTTGAGGTAGATGAGCAGCATGATGGTCAGGGAGGCGGCCCCCAGGAACCAGCTCGCCATGGTATACCAGGCGAAGAGGGTGGAGTACCAATGCGCATCCACGGACATGATCCATTGCCAAACCATGGCGGGGCCGGTGAATGCGGCGATGGGAAGGAACACCGCCGCCCAGAACCGGGTCTTGCGGTGGAAGGAGAAGTTGGAGGCGGTTTGCCCTTCGGTATCCTCCCGGAGGGAAAGGCCCCGGAACTTGTACGCGAAGAAGGTCCATCCGCCGCCGAGCAGGATTGTGCCCAGCAGGTACCAATTGTTGTTGAGGAATCCGGATTTTCCGGCCAGGACCTCATCATAGGCGGGGTTTGCAGGGTCGGTGATCCCTTCTGCGGCCCAGTGGTACAAGTGGTGCAGGTGGGCGTAGTTGCCGATGCCCACAATCGCCAGCAAAGCCAGGCCGGGCAACAGGAAAAGCGTAAAGGCTTCCCAAATTCTTTTGAACACGACGTGCCAACCGGCATAAGCGGTCGTGAAGGCTGCCAACACAAAGGTTATCATGAAGGCCATTCCCGTAAAGAAGGCCGCATTGTGCAGGAAGTTCGACCAAAAACGGGAATGGAAGCCCGCCTCGGATATCTGTGCCGGTTCCGAGAAATAGGAAAGGACCAGGCAGGTCAACCCGAGGGCCATCAGGCCCACCAGCGTTTTCTTTTGCGTGGCTTCGAAAGTGAACTGCTTCATTTTGCAGGATTTATATCAGGTGTTGGCTACCTAGATGAATAGTTGTGGGTTGAGCGGACAGGCTTTGGGTCAATGACCGTCGCCTGTGTGTGATTCGGCTGTTCCGGGTGCTTCCGTACCGGTCGTCTCGGGTGCTGCGTTCGCTTCCGGTTTCGGGAGCAGGGCGGCCGCAACACCGTAGTCGGCCTGGAACGTATTGCCCTGTTCGTCGTACTGCAATTTCTGGGACTTGGCTTGCAGCGACCGGATGTAGTGGATGACCTGCCAGCGCTCCTCATAGGAGAGTTTGTCCGCGTAGCCCCCCATGGCGTTCTTACCATAGATGACGGCATGGTAGAACCTTCCGTTGGAAGCGTTCAGGAATTGCTCATCGACCAGATTGGCGGGTTGGGCGGGGTATTTCCCACCGTCGTCCCGGACCAGGTAGCCGGCCCCATCCGCCTTTTCGCCGTGGCAGATGCCGCAGAACACATCATAAAGTTCTTTCCCGCGGGTCAGTCCATCCTCCGTGATGGGGAAAGGATTGTAGCGGATTTGTTCCGTTGCGGCCGTCCGACCTTCTTCCGTATCCGGGTAGTAGTAGGGTGTCGACCCGTTGGGTGTGTACGCAACTCCGGCACCGCCGATCGTGGCACGCTCCATGGTGTAGCGGACGGCTGCTTCCGCGGAGGGGAAGACGCCATCGTGGGCGGCGACCGCCGCATAGCCACGCGGGATGGTACCGTTCACGGGCAAGCGAGGAGCCGAGAGTTCCCGGCGGGATACGACACTTTCCTTGTCCCACGAATTCAAACTGTAATTCGTCAGGACATTGGCCTCGTAGGCAATGGAATGGGCCATGTCCGGGATGAACTCGCTGCCGGTTGCGTTCTTACCGGCTTGTTGGCAAGCATGCATGCTCAAGATTCCCAGGGCGGCGGTAAGGCCCGCCATCATACGCTTGGTTGATTTCATTAGATTCGCTTGTTCTTCCGTTAAAATAGGTCAGCGCTCCGGTCAAGCCGGGTAGGCTACCGGGTTCAGATGGTCTTGGTGTGCACTTCCTCCGCACCGGATTCCTGCAGGAAAGCACGGATCGCCGTGATGTCCTCCCCGGATTTGCCATTGGTCTGGAAAGCGAGGCAAAACTTATCGTCCGTAATCCGGTCGTCGAGCACCGGATTATTCACCCCGAACCCGAGTCCACAGATGATGTAGAAGACCACCACCATGCCGATGGCACAAAAAAGTACCGTCATTTCAAAGGTGATGGGAATGAAGGAAGGCAAGGACCAGTACGGTTTGCCCCCGAAGATAGTCGGCCAGTCCCCTTCGAACAACATGCTGCCGCCGAAAATCCAGGACATGCCGATCAGGGCGGTCAGCGTCCCGGTCATGCCGAAAATGAACCCGACGACATGGAGCCGGGATTCCTCCAGGCCCAGGACGGTATCCATCCCGTGGATGGGAAACGGGGAGTACACGTCCATGATGTCGAGGTGTTGCTTTTTCGCTTTTCCGATGGCCTGCAACAAGATTTCCTCATCGTTGTAGAGACCGAACAATACTTCTTTATGTGGACTATTCATAAGGCGAAAAGTGGTTTTGTTGCCAGGGCCTGCAGGTCGCGGTGTGACGCCGCGGCCGGCCGGCTGTTGGGCCTTTGGGATCAATGATGCGCGGTTTCCGTAGCCTTTTCGTGTGCATGATGGGCGGCAGGCTTACCGATGTACTGGTTACCGTAACTCTTCAGGATCGCTTTCACCTCCGCGGCCGCCACCACCGGGGCTACACGGGCGAATATCAGGTACAGGGTGAAAAACAGGCCGATGGTACCGACGTAAATCCCGATTTCCACCCAGCTGGGCCAGTAGTAACTCCAGCTGGAAGGCAGGTAGTCCCGGGCCAGCGTCGTGGCGATGATCACGAAACGTTCAAACCACATCCCGATGTTGACGAAGATCGACATGAAGAAGGTCCACCACACGCTGCGGCGGATTTTCTTGGACCAGAACACCTGCGGCGAGAGCAGGTTGCAGGCCATCATGCCGATGTAGGACCAATAGTAGGGGCCGAGTACGCGGTTGTAGAAGGCGAACTGTTCGTACACGTAGCCGGAATACCAGGCCACGAACAACTCGATGAGATAGGCCGAGCCGACCATGGTGCCCGTCACCAGGATCACCTTGTTCATGCTCTCGATATGGTTCAGGGTAATGTATTCCTCGAGGCGGAAACACTTGCGGGTGATGACCATCAGCGTCTGTACCATGGCGAATCCGGAGAAAATGGCACCGGCGACGAAGTAGGGCGGGAAGATGGTCGTATGCCAGCCCGGAATGACCGAGGTGGCGAAGTCGAAGCTTACGATGGTGTGAACCGAAAGTACCAGTGGGGTGGAGATACCCGCGAGGATGAGGGACAGGTATTCGTGGCGTTGCCAATGCTTGGCCGCACCGGTCCATCCCATGGAGAAGAAAGCGTAAAATTTCTTACGGATTCCTTTGGCGCGGTCGCGCACACTGGCCAGGTCGGGTACGAGACCCGTGTACCAGAACAGCAGCGATACGGTGAAATAGGTGGAGATGGCGAAAAGGTCCCACAACAAGGGGGAGTTGAAATTCACCCACAGCGGTCCCCTTGTGTTAGGATAAGGGAACATGAAGAAGTCGAACCAAGGCCTGCCGGTGTGTGTCGCCGGGAACAAGCCGGCGCACATGACCGCGAAGATGGTCATGGCTTCCGCCGCCCGGTTGACACCCGTGCGCCAGCGCTGGCGGAACAAAAGAAGAATGGCGGAAATCAACGTACCGGCGTGACCGATACCGATCCACCAAACGAAGTTGGTGATGTCGTAGGCCCAACCGATGGTGCGGTTGGCATTCCAGGAACCGATACCGAAGTAAAAGGTCCAAAGGAGGGAGAACGCGCCGAAGGAGAACAAGGTGACCGATAGCATGAAAGCGACGGTCCACATCAGGTTGGGAGCCTGTTCGGTGGGTCCCACCAGGTCTTCGGTGATCTGATGGTAGGTCTTGTTGCCTTCCACCAGCGGTTCGCGGATGCGGGATACAGATGCGCTCATATTTCAGTTGATCATTTTCTGTTTCAAAGATACGCGGGAATCAAAGTCCGGAACAGCCGTCCGTTTTATCCCAAGGCTTCCTCCCGGTTGGTGATGCGGGCGGTATACTGGACGGAGGGTCGGGTGTTGACCTCTTCCAGGACGATGTAATTCAGTTGGTTCCCGTATTTGCGGCGAATGGCCGAATCCTTGTCGTTGATGTCACCGAAGGTGATGGCACCGGTGGGACAGGCCGTCTGGCAGGCCGATTTCACGTCACCGTCCCGGAGGGCGCGGCCTTCCCGTTTGGCGGTAAGTTTACCTTCCTGGATGCGTTGTACGCAGAAGCTGCACTTCTCCATGACCCCCCGGACTCGTACCGTGACATCGGGGTTGAGCACCATCCTCGTCAGGTTGTCCGCATAGAAGGGGACGGTATCCGTCTGGATCACTTCGTTCGCGGGGAACAGGTCGGCCGTCGTGTAATCCAACCAGTTGAAGCGGCGTACCTTGTAGGGGCAGTTGTTGGCGCAATAGCGGGTACCGATGCAGCGGTTGTAAGCCATCTGGTTGAGGCCCTCCGAGCTGTGGTTGGTGGCGGACACCGGACAGACGTTCTCGCAGGGTGCGTTGTCGCAGTGTTGGCACATCATGGGCTGGTAGACCACGTTGGGGTTTTCGTAATCCCCGTAGAAATAGCGGTCGATCCGCAACCAGGTCATCTCATGATGGCGGTACACCTCGTGTTTGCCGACGACGGGGACGTTGTTTTCCGCGAGGCAGGCGACTTGGCAGGCGCCGCATCCGATACAGCCGTTGAGGTCGATGTGAAGGCCCCAATGATGTCCCTGGCTGTATTTTTCCGCCGTGAAGGTATCGTAAGGATATAGGGTCTGTTGGTTGAGATGCTCGTGGTGGGCGCGTTCGTCGTGCAATTCCTCGACGAAAGCGGACAAGTCGCTGAAATTGGCGCGGCGGATGACGGAGCGTTCCGTCAGGGAGCCCTGGAAGCCGGTGCCGATGGTCATCATGGCGACCTCATCCACATTGACGGTTTCCTCCTGTCCGTTCAGTTTGCCGGTGACGCCCATGGTATGGTGGTATTGGACGCTGGCGTACTCATCCACACCGGTTTTTTCGGAGACTTGGGTGACCGCCCCGTAATACTGGGTGTATCCGTCCTTGTCGACGGAGAGCCAGGGGTAGACGTCCACCCCGACCGCTACGCCGCACTTGCCTGCGATCCGACGGCCGTAGCCGAGCGCCATACCGACGACCTCCTTGTGGTGGCCGAACTGGCGGATACAGGTGACTCCCTGTTCGGTGGCATTTACCGTCAGGTTGATACGGTCGGCTTCCTTGTAGAATTCCTTGTTGTTCAGGCCGCGGAAAGGCCCGACCCCGTCGAAGCGGCGGTCGCCGTCGAATTCGATCGGGATGGCCAGGTAATTCCCCCAGACGCAACGGCTGATCGGATCCGGCATTTCCTGGAGCCAGGGGTTGTCGGCATATTGACCGTGGCCGACGTTGACCGTTTCGAAGAAGGAAATCTCCAAGCCGTCCACGGGTTGGGAGATGCCGGCTGCTGCGGCGGCCAAATCGGCGTCGAACCGGACCGGGGCCGGTGCGGCGGGCGCTTCGAAGATACCGTCGTGCAGGGTATTGTCCCAGAAAGCCTGGAAGGTGGCATAGTCCTTTTGCTGCGGGAACACCTTGGCTTGCCAGGTGGACTTGAGAAACTCGTAGTAGGGTTGTTCCGCGGTGAGGTCAAGCGCCTCGCCACCGGCCCAGCGGAGGAGGGTCTCCTCGGCCTGGCGGGTCTTGAACAGGGGCGCGATGGTAGGTTGTACCAACGAGTAGATGCCTTGCTTCGCTTCGGCATCCCCCCAGCTTTCCAGCCAGTGGTGGGTGGGGGCGATGAAATCGCAGGCGAGGGTGGTTTCGTCCGGGGTCCCGTTGAAGGAGACCTTGGTCGGCACCTTGGCCATGGCTTCCTGGAAAACGGCGGCGTCCGGCAGGTCGAAGGCCGGGTTGCAACCCCAGACCAGCAGCACATCCACGAGGCCTTGCTGCATCTCGGCCAGCAGTTGGCGGACGGCCTTGTCATCCCCTTGTCGCTGCCGGGAAGCCCGCTCGAAGGAGAGGGTCCTGCCGTAGTTGTCGAGCAGCGCATTGATGGCGTTGACCAACAGCTGTTCGGCGTAGTTGTTGGAGCCGGATACGACCAGGGACTGGCCGCGGTTCGACCAAAGTTCGGCGGCGACTTTCCGCATGGTGCTGCCTGCCTTGTCGGACACGGCCGGTGCATTGACCGGCGTGGCGCCGGCCAGGGCAGCCAGGGCATTGTACAAGGAGGCGATGGCGGCGCCCATTTCGGAAGGCTTCACCAAGATCCGGTGGTCTGCATTCGATCCGGTAAGGGTCATTACCGATTCCACCTGGTAATGACGCGACATGGAGGCGTTGCGCACATCCTCAATCTTGCGGTTCGCCGCATATTGGCGGGCATATTCCACCGGGGAGATCCAGGTGCCCAGGAAATCGGCGCCGAAACCGACGATTACGGAAGCCTTGTCGAAGTGGTAATCCGGAACTTCCCGGCGCCCGAGGCTGGCGGCGTTGGCATCCAGCAGTGCCGCGCTGGAAACGGGGTCGTAGGTGACGGCCCGGGCGGCGGGGTAGCGGGTCAGGAAGGCCTCCATAGCGGCTTTGGCCGTCGGGCTGAGCTGGGTGCCGGTGACCAGGCGGATGGAGCGGGCGGCGGCCAGTTTGGATGCCAGCGCTTCGTCGAGTGCCGACCATTCGATTTTGGCCCACTTCTGACCGTCCCGGGACGAAGGACCCTGGAATCGGTTGGTATCGTACAAGCTGAGGACACTGGCCTGGGCACGGGCGCTGGTACCACCACGGGTCACGGCGGAGAGGGTGTTCCCTTCCACTTTGATGGGGCGGCCTTCGCGGGTCTTGACCAGGACAGGGCAATAATCGCCGCCCTGGAGAAAGGTGGAAGCGTAGTAGGTGGCTACACCCGGGACAATCTCATCCGGTTTCACGACATAGGGAATGGCTTTCTTGACCGGGATGTCGCAACTCGCGGCAACGGTCGCCGCACCCAGGCTGAAGCCCAGGTACTTGAGAAAATCGCGGCGGGAGGCCCCGGTTTCCAGGGCCGCTTCCTGGGCGAGGGCGGGATTGTCCTCGAACTCGCGTTGCAGGGAAGCGAGATAACCGGGATCGTTTTCCAGGTGTTCCACGCCGAGCCAAACTTCCGTATGTTTCGTTTTATTTTTCATGCGTATGTTGGAGAATGATGGATGTTTAGTAATGGTGGTTCGAGGGTATCCGGGACCGAAGGGTCAATAATGGCATTTCTGGCATTCCGTGCCGCCGATGTCCTCCACAGTGACCTTGTCGCGCTTGCGGGTCTTGATTTCCTCGTGATACAGCTCGTAGTAATTGTCGTAGTAGCCGTTGTCGGAGAATTTGACTTCGGTTTGGCGATGACAGTTGATGCACCATCCCATGGAGAGGGGGGCATATTGATGGGCCACCTCCATTTCCTCCACCTTGCCGTGGCAGGTTTGGCAAGCCACTTTCCCTACGCTGACGTGCTGGGCATGGTTGAAGTATACGTGGTCCGGCATGTTGTGTATACGCACCCATTCGATGGGGCCTTGGATCTTGTCGTCACCGGAGTTGGGATCCGTCAGGGCATCGACGATGCCGTTCCATTGGGATTCGATGAGTTCTTCCCCCTCATCGTCCAAGGTGCCCTTGTCGGACACGTAGGTGTCGGCGATCCATTTGGTATAGACGGCCTTGATTTCGGCTTCCGTCAGTTGGTCGTAGTTGTCGATGTACTTGTCCGTATTGGGATCGAAGCCCACGGACGCATAGATCTTGGTGAGTTCTGCCGTGCCGTAGGTGGAACCTACCTTGATGGCCTTGTGGCAGTTCATACAGGTATTGGCGGCGGGGATGACGGAGTGCTTGCTCCGACGGGCACCGTCATGGCAGTAATTGCAATCGATCTTGTGGAGGCCGGCGTGGGTGGCGTGGGAGAACTTGATGGGTTGGTCCGGCTCGTAACCTTGTTGGCGACCGAGGTTGACCGCATTGTTGACCGTCACGAATCCACCGAAAAGAAT
Organism: uncultured Saprospiraceae bacterium; assembly: GCA_964573725.1. Classification (GTDB taxonomy): domain Bacteria; phylum Bacteroidota; class Bacteroidia; order Chitinophagales; family Saprospiraceae; genus UBA6168. Next base: position 44,237 of record CAZNLJ010000014.1, on the reverse strand, counting down.
GACGGCGAAGATGGCGAAGCTGACCATGCCCTTGCCGGTGAGGATTTCCACCAGGGTCTTCCTGGGAGGCGCCTCCCCGTGTTCGCGGAGCGTCGCCATATATTGCAGGTTGGAGACGATGCGGGCAAGAATGATCGCGAGCAGGGCCAGTACACCGAAAAGCAGGATATAGACCAGGTTGTTGTCACCGGATTCGCGGGTGGTGGCGGCACCGGCCGCGGGCTGGCTGGCCACGGCGACGGCACCCGGGCAGTTGCCCTCGTAGGTGCACTTGATGTAAAAAAGGATATTGGCGATGTCTTCGTCCGTCAGGTTGGGAAAGCTGGTCATCACGGTCGGTTGCCATTCCGACCAAAGTTCCTTCGCCCGGGGATGGCCTGCGGCGATCAGCCCCTGGGAATTCCGGATCCAACCGTAGAGGTCTTCCGTCGGATAAGCAGACCAGCGTTCCTCCGTGCCGCCGAGCGCCGGACCGGTCAACTTGCTCTTCATGTCCTTGTTGTGACACGATGCGCAGTTGTTCTTGAACAAGGCTTTTCCGGCCTCGGCGGCCGCCTGGTCCTGGGCATGCGCGGAAACGGCTATCCATGAAAAGGCCAACAGCAGGATGATGCTTCTCAAACAGTGGAGATTCATATGGTACGTGTTAAGGTCGTAGTATTTTGAAACGAAACTTCACTTTCCAAAATCGGGGCAAAGATATAATCGGCACTTTTTTTTTACCAACATTTTACCCAAGGCAGAACTATTTAGATGGTTTCTAAATTTCTGCTGCACCGGAAGGATTGTACACGCGGGACGATGGGTGCGGATACATCGGCACCACTGCGAATTCCCCGGCGCAGCTTGTTCGATAAACCTTTTACCCACTGCAAATAAAGGAAAAAATCCCGTTTGTGGTCGGGCAGGCGGTAGGTGGGGAAAGCCAAGCGAGGAGCGGGTTTTGGTATGTCGCTTACCAGTCGATATATTGTACCGATAAGCGGCTTTTGGTCGAAACAAAAAATGGTTTTATATGAAATTTATGTCCGATTATTTATTTGCCTGTTATTGCTGACCACAGCGGTGATTTTTGGCAGTCTGTGGTTTCGAGAATTCCATGGCGCAAGGGGCGCTGTTCCCGGATACAAGAGCGGGATTGTCACGCGCGGTGCTCAGCCATGGTTTGTGGCAAATAATGTTTAGATTGCCGGCGGCGGAAAGGATTCGGCTGCGCCCGGACTTACGCTGTCGTCCGGCCGGTATCGGTTCCATGCCGACGGGAGACCCGGTAGATTGGAGGTTATGAAACAGCACGGGATAACCCTATGCATCTGGTTCCTAGGTTGCCTGGGTACGTCCGGCTTCTGCCGGGAGGTACCCAGGGTCTTGCATTTCAGGCCGGAGGCATACGGCGCCCAGGCCCAGAACTGGAGCATCGCCCAGCGGACGGACCACCAGCTTTTCTTCGGCAATTCCGGCGGGCTGCTTCAATTCGACGGTACCCAATGGCAGCTGCATACGCTTCCATCCCGACAGATTGTCCGTGTCGTGGCGGAGGATGGCGAAGGCCGTATCTACACGGGCGGCTACGGCAGTTTGGGGTATTGGTGGGCAGGAACGGACGGTTGCCTGCATTTCCAGGAGATCCGGACGCCGGATCCGGTTGTCGGGCAGCGGCTTCGGGAAGAGGAAATCTGGCACATCCTGCCCATGGGGAAGGAGCGGGTACTTTTCCAGTCTTTCTCCACCTTGTTCATCTACCAGGGCGACACCTTGTCGGCTGTCGCACCGCCCGGCAACATCATGTTCGCCCGGCAGGTGAACAACCGGGTCATCCTGCCGGTCATCGGGGAAGGGCTCTATGAATTGTTGCCGGATTTCCGCTTCCGCAAACTTCCCGGATCGGAGATCTTCCGGGAGGCGACGGTGTCGGCCATCCTTCCCCTGGGGGCCAGCGGCATGCTGGTTTGCACCGAGCGCAACGGGATCTTCAAGGCCGCTGACCAAGGGTTCGACCGTTGGGACTGTCCGGCGGAACGGCAAATGACCCCGCTGCAGGTCAACAAGGCCATCCTGCTTCGCTCCGGTGATTACGCCTTCGGAACCATCCTGGACGGCCTGTTCATCGTGAGCCCCGACGGCCGGATCATCGAGCACATCAACCAGGCGGCCGGCCTGCAGAACAACACGGTCCTTTCCTTGTTCGAAGACCGCCTGTCCAACCTGTGGGTCGGACTGGACCGCGGTATCGACCTGGTGGCGCTGCCCTCCGACATGCGCTTTTTTCTGGATCCCTCCGGCGGACTCGGGACGGTCTACACGGCTGCCGTATTCCGAAACAACCTCTATCTGGGGACCAACCACGGTATCTTTTTCCGGCCATATCCCGCCTCGGAATCCGACCGCTTCCGTTTGCTGCCGGGCAGCCAGGGACAGGTTTGGGACCTGCAGGTTTTCCATGACGTCCTGGTCGCCGGCCACAACAGCGGCACCTTGCTGCTTTCGTCCGACCTGCCCCGCTTCATCTATGGCAATACAGGTACCTATACCACCGTGGCGGTACCGGACCGGACGGACCACCTCTTGCAAGGCACCTACACCGGCATCATCTGCCTGCGCAGGGACAGCCAGGGGGGCTGGCGCCATGCACACCCGGTCCGTGGCTTTTTCCAATCCGCCAGCAAGCTGGTGTTCGACCGGTCCCGCCGGCTCTGGGTGCTCCACCCCCGCAAAGGGCTTTACCGGCTGACCCTGGATGCGCAGCTGCAGAAGGTCACCGAAATGACCGCCATCGGTCCGGCACATGGTTTGGCCAACGACCATCAACTCGACCTCGTCCGCATCCAAGGCGCATTGCTGGTGCGGTCCGGCACCCGCTACCTGCGTTGGGACGAGTCGCTGAACCGCTTCAATCCCTTGGATTCGATCGACGGAGCCCCCATTCCCGACGTGGAGAGCCGAATCCTGGAAGGGCAACGCGGGGCCTGGTTCTTCGCTTCGACCAATCGGATCCGCATGGGGGGCGCGCCCGGCCGACAATGGCCCGTGCAGCTGGTACCCGGCCATGAACGGATGGTCTGCCTGCCGGACGGGCAATACCTCTGCTGCCAGGAGGATGGGTATACCCTGCTGCCGGATCCCGGTGCCGCCGGCCTCTCCGACCGGTCCGATCGCCCGCTGCCGCCGCCTGCCATCACCGCCATCCGGACGGGCAAGGGCTCCGATTGCCTGAATGACCTTTCCGCCGTCCGCCGGCCTTTGTCCTTCCCGCCCGAAGACAATCGGTTGAAATGGTACTTCACCATGCCCTATTTCCTCTTCCAACCCGCCATGCGGCACCGGATGCGGGGATTCGACGAGGAATGGTCCGATTTTCAGCCGGTCCACTCCCGCGAGTATACCAACCTGCCTCCCGGCGACTACGTCTTTGAGGTACAAAGCGAACTCTCACCGACCATCGCCTCCCTTCCGTTCCGCATCCTGCCCCGCTGGTACCAGACCGCCTGGTTCCGTTTCGCCGCCACCGCCTTGTTTCTGGCAGGTGCTTTCCTGTTGGTGCGTTGGCATCACCGTCGGCTGGATACCCAGAAACGGACGCTCGACCTGGAAAAGGCCCGGGAACTTGAGCAACAGCGCATCGCCGCCCGCAACGAACTGTTGCAGACGGAAATCCTCAACAAGAACCGCAAACTGGCCGATGTCACCTTCAGCCTCATCCGAAAGAACGAAATGTTGCAGGGGCTCCGCGACCGGCTGGCACAGGCAAGGCCGGAGGAAAGGAATTCTCCCCTGCTGCGCCAATTGTCCCGGCTCATCGATGAACATCTCGGCAGCGAAGAGGACTGGGAACTGTTCGAATCGAATTTCAACCAACTCCACCATGCTTTCTTCACCCGGCTCAAGTCGGCTTTCCCGGATATGACACCCGGCGACCTGCGCCTGGCGGCTTACCTGAAGATGAATCTTTCTTCCAAAGAAATCGCCCCGCTCCTGAATATCTCCCTGCGCGGTGTGGAGAACAAACGGTACCGGCTTCGTACGAAACTGGGATTGGATGCTTCGGTCAATCTGACGGAGTACCTGATGGCCTACTGAAGGAACTTACTGGGGCGCGGCACCGCTGTGGTATTTTTTAGCATACCTCCAGGAGGAACGACCTGCCCGTTCGTAATCCGATAACGGACCCGGCATATTGGTTCCGGGCGGTTTTTACCGCTTCCATAAGGATTGCCGGGCAGGTTCCGCACCAGGGGCGGGGATACGGGATGCGCCGGGGAGGAAGCCGGGACCGTGTTTGCTGGGCGGTCAATGGCTAAGCACAGCCGGTCGGAACGTTTCCCGGAATCCCTCCGCATCCACGGTGCCGGCTTCCAGGAGCTGGAAGCCGGCACCATCGAAGTATTCGATTCGGATATGGTGTTTCCCTTTTTCCAGCACGGTGGTTCCGAACTCGACAAAAGCCGCGTGGTCACCATCGTTGTCGACGACCAGTTCCCCGTCGACGTATAGTTTGGAGCCGTCGTCGGAGCGGGTGAAGAACCGGTAGGAATCGGTTTTCGGCACTTCGACGAATCCTTCCAGGACCAATGCGAAGTGGTCGGGTCGGTGGCCGCATGCCGCGAGGGAAACGTCGGGCGTGACACCGGAACGGACGGGAGTAAGTCCTTTAAAGTCGGGGAGGGCTTCCCATTCCCCTTCGTAGTATCGGTAGGTCAGACCGGGGGCGGTCGCACCTGCCCGGGTGGCAGGCAGCGGCGCCATCTTGCGGAAGGAACGTTCGACCACCCGGCTGGCCTTTCCATCGACATAGGAACGGGCCCGGAGCCGGCAGGTCCCGTCGATGGTGAGCGGACCGGTGTACCGTGGCGATTGGCGGTTGGGTTCGCTGCCGTCCAGGGTATACCGGATTTCGTATGTCGGCAGTAAGGCGGACAGCGATACGTGGGCCTGGTCCTGGAAAATCAGCCGGTCGACACCGAAATGCGGGGCGGGTGGTTGTACCATGGTGCTGCGGGCGGCCGCACCGTCCGCCGCTTTCTGGAGCTGGAAAGTGTCGAACAACCGGCCCTCATGGTCGACTGCCCGGAAAACCAAGGTCCGGTCGAAGATGCTGAACATACAATAGTGGTGGTCGTTCTTCAAGAGCTGGGTGAACCAGGACCGGGCAGGGTCGAAGTCCTCCAGCCCGCCGCCGGCTCCCCCCGAATTGATGTAGATGACCCCCTTTTGCTGATTGATGGTTTGTTGGAAGAGCGGCCAGGTGCGTTCGTAAAGATGGGTGTGCCCGAACAGACAGAAATCCACGCCGTACGCTTCGTAAAGCGGTACCAGGTTTCGGGCCTGGGTTTGGTAGGTGGAGGCACCGATATACGTGTCGCCATGGTCGTTGTCGTCGGAAGAGTAGGGTGGGTGGTGGTGGACGACGAATTTCCAGGTGGCGTCGGATTGTGCGAGTTCCCATTCGAGCCAGTCGTACTGTTCGGAGCCTTCGAAGACATCCCGGTTGGTATCGACCATGAAAAATTGGGCATTTCCATAGCGGAAGGTATACCGGTATTCCGGTTCGGGATTGACCATGTATCGGTAATAATGGTCGGCATCCTGTTCGTGGTTGCCCAGCACCGTGTACATGGGGAAACGGCTCATGGCCACATGGCCGGCGGGGAAGAAATGTTCCGTCCAGTCGGTCTTCCGGGTACCCATATCGACCAGGTCGCCGGCGTTGACGATGAAATTGGGGCGTTCGCCCCAGATCTTATCGGCGATCTTTCCCCAGGCCCAGGGGGTGCGGTTGTTGCGCTGGGTGTCGCCGATGAAGGCGAAGGTGTAGGCATCCTGGTCGTTGACGGCCGTCTTGAAGGTATAGGTTTCGCTGACGATCTCCTGGCCTTTGTCTGTGGTGCTCCGGATGCGGTAGAGATATTTGGTGGCGGGTAGCAGGCTGTCGAGTTTGACCTCATGGAGCAGGCGCGTACCGGCGAGGGATTTGGTCCGGGACAGGTTGGGCGACTTGGCCTTCAGGAGGGCTTCCCCGTATTCCAGGGTGGTGGTGGCCGGTGCGGTGGTTTCCCAGAGGATATGGATCTCGTGCTTGGTAGCATGCTGGAGATAGGGTTTCACCAGGAAGGAATCCGGAGCCGCTTGCTGAGCACGGAGTACAAGGGGCAGGAGCAGCAAGCCGGCAGGAAGGAGGAATTTATGGTACATCGTCGAATTATTTGCCACAATATAGGGAGGTCGGCGCGATCGGGAGGGAGTTTCGGGCAGGGAAGGCGGTGAAATTAGCGAAATGTTAACATGGTATCGAGCACGGGGCCCCCGCTGTCAAGAGAAAACCCTTTCCGGACAGGCCGGAAAGGGTTTCTTAGATGGTACGACCCATCGAAAGGAAAGGGTCGGCCATGCGTTATTTGTATGGATAGTTCTCAAGGCCTGACATAGAGCAGGCGCTTTGTCACGGGAATTTGTCCGGGGACATCCACCGTCAGGAGCAGCAGGCCGTTGCCGGCGGGCAGCATGGATGCCAGGTCGATGTGCAGGATAGGCTGGGCTTGGCTGACAAAGCGGCCCAACAGGACACCTTGTGCATTGCGGAGGTAAACGGTGGCATCCATCGGAATGGACGAGAAGCGCACCTGGACCTCGGAGCCGGCCGGATTCGGAAACAAGGTGAAATCAGCCGTCGGGGTATCCGAAGCGACGGCGGGGCCGGTCGGATTCGGGGAGGCCCCGGGCAAGGCGGCACCGGATGCGCAGGACAGGACATCCGACAAGTCGACAAGCATGGTCAGGGAGGTCGGGTTGCCGTCCCCATCGGTCAGCGAGACCGTGACGGCTTGGACCGGGCCGGTGAGCTGGACCTGGACGGTGGTGTAGTCATTGGCGGAGAAAACGCCGTAGGTGACCGTTGCGCCGTTACCGTCGACATAAGTGACCGTCACGACCTCGGTATAGCGGCGGTTCGGTTTGCCGCCCTGTTTGTTCAGTCCGGAGATGGTGAAGAAAGCATCCTGGTTACCGGCCGGGAATGAGACGGAGGCGGAGGAACTTCCGGCACCGGAATGGGTCAGCGGGTTGGGCGAGAACGGGCTGTTCAGTTCCTGGGCGCAGTTGTAGGGATCGCAGGCATCGCCCAGGCCGTCCTGGTCCGTATCCGTCTGGTCTGCGTTCGGGATGGCGGGGCAGTTGTCCGATGCGTCGCAGACCCCGTCGCCGTCCGAATCCGTGAGGGTCCCGAGGCAGATGTCGCAGTCCACCCAGACATCACCGGTCGTGCACAGGTCCCCGTCATCGCAGGGCAGACCGAGGAGGTTGTCGTCAAAGCCAGGGCAGACATCCGCTTCGTCGCAGATGCCGTCGCTGTCGCTGTCGGTGCATCCGAGGCAGTAGGCGATGGTGCCGAGGTTGACGGACAATCCGTTGTAGCTGCCGTCATAGCCGTCCTCCAGGCGGACGGTGACGGATTGCACCACCCCTTGGATGGCGACCTGCACCGTGGAAACCTGGCTGCCCAGGAAGACACCGTAGGTGGTGGAATTGCCGTTGCCGTCGGAGTAGAGGACCGTCACCTTATCGATGTAACGGCGATTGGGATTGCCGTTGAGTTTGGCGCCCAGGTTGGAAATGGTGAAAGCCGGGTCCTTGTCGCCTGCGGCGAAAGTACGGCTGACCTGGGTGAAGCCATTGCCGCTATGGGTAAGCGGATCCAGCGGAAAGGAGGTGGAGGCGGGGGCGCATGCACAGGCGTCGCCGACCCCATCGCCGTTGCTGTCGGCCTGGTCGGGGTTGAAAGTGTCCGGGCAATTGTCGGTACAGTCGGAGACCCCGTCGCCATCCTGGTCCAGGCCCTCATCCGCGGAGCCGTTGCAGTTGTCATCGATACCGTTGCAGGATTCCGTGGCGCCCGGGTTGATGTTGGGATCGTTGTCGTTGCAATCGCCGCCGACGGCGGAATAGCCGCCAGGCGGTTGGCAGGCGAGCAGGGTGGGAGCGGAGCCGTAGCCGTCGCCATCTGCGTCGGCATACCAGAGCGATTCCGCCAGGCGGGTAAAGCTGCCGGAGGTGGCATCATTGGCCGGGTTTGCGTCGGGCTGGCCGTTGGGGGCCTGCGTACGGGCTTCGAAGGTATGCGGACCAGTGGAAAAGGATATCGAAGGCAGGCTGACCGTCGTTCCGCTGCCGGGGGCGAGGCTGCCGCTCCAGGCGACATCGGAGTAGGCGCCGCCGTCCAGGCGGTATTGGATGGTGACGGAAGCCAGGGTGGTGTTGCCGAAGTTGAAAAGCTCCACCGAGGGGGTGGCGGTGGCGTTGCAGGTCGATCCGGTCGGTGCTTGGACGGCGGTGATGCCGGCGTCCTCGACCGGAGCGGTCGAGCAGGGGGACAGGCAGGGGGCGTTATACACCTCGCTGCGGATCCGGTTGCCCGGTTGCGTGCCGAAGCCATTGTTGAAATTGATGCCCACGCCGCTGAGCAGATGGCAGTAGGACATGATGGTGCCGCCGTTCGATGGGTTGGGAATGGTACAGCTGTAGCCGCTGCCGCAGCTCGACTCCCCGTAGCCGGCATTGTATCCGCAGCAGTCGATCGGGGTGTTGTTGCCGTTCCAGACGCAGGCATGGGTATGGTTGGAGCCCAGGTTGTGTCCGATCTCGTGCGTCAGTACCTCGACCGTCCAGCTGTAGGTCGGCACGATGGAATAGCTGAGGTTGATGTCGCTGTAACCGACGCCGTAGGATTTGTTGCACAGGACGTCGAGGTAGGCAATGCCGCCGCTTCCCTGGGTACCCACAAGATGGGCCAGGTCACCGTTGAAATTGCCGCCGAGGTTGGTGCGGAATTGTGTCAGGTAATTGCTGGTCGAGGTGCCGGTGTAGGGGTCGGTCGTGTTCCAGGCGAAGATCTCGTTGACCGACAGGTTGATGGATTCGTTGGCGTAGAGGACGGATACCTGGCTGAAGGCGCCCAGGACATAATCCGTGGCCTGGGTGACTCCGCCTTTGGCGACGACGAGGTCGTTGTCGATCTCGATGTACATCCGGACGCAATTGTTCTCATTCTTCTGGGTCGTACCGGTAGGCTCCTTGCCCATGTCGTGCAGGTCGTCGTCCGTTCCGCAGGCAAAATCGGGCATCATCTTCAGGTCTGCCTCCTTGTAGCATACATGGGTGCCGTCCGGGTTGCCGGCAAGTTTGCCGATGACATAGTTGTCCGCTCCCCGGCTCACAAAGCCCATGACCTCGTTCCGGGTGACGGATATGGCTGCCAGGGATTGAAGGTCCCCGTTTAGGATCCCCCAATAGAACAGCCCGGTGTCATGAGGGATTTCCGTCCCGGTAGCGGAACCGCGAACACGGAATTCTTTTGTTACGACGGGTGCCCGATACAGCAACAGCTCCCAGGTCTGGCCGTTTCCTACCGGCAGATTCAACCGCAGGAGGTCGGCCTGCTGTTCGAAAAGGGCGGCAATGGCCCCTTCGTTCAGGTCCAGCAAGGTAGCCTGGACGACTTCCCCGTCGATATCCACGGCTTGGAGATCCTGGGATCCCGCCCGGTTCAACAGTTGCATGGGCGCCGAGGCCAGGTGCTCGGCGAGTTGGGACTGAACCCGTGCCGCCACCGGACGGAGGTCGGATTGGGCAAATAGGCCTTCGTTGAAAAAATACAAAAGGATGACCAGCAAGCCGGCCAGTGTGGACTTGTTCTTCATGTTAGATTGTTTTATTGGTTACCAGACGAAACCGGCCCCCATGGCCGGCATGGATGGCATCCTGGGGCGTTACAGGACCGATGCGCCGAAATCCGCTTGCCGATGGTCGATTACCGGCTCAAAGCAGGCAGCATCGACCAGGGAATCCGGAACGAGGGTCGGTCGGTCACTTTTTTCATTCGAATCGTTGGGGGCGTGGGGCAGTGGGGTATCGAAAAGTAGATCGATACCGCAGGTTTTGCGCGTTGGGGACAAACATCGGTTAGTTTGGCGCGGAAAGAACGTTCGCCGAACGCATCGAATAGATGGAATACTGGGCGGAACGGTTTTTCATGCCGCCATCCGGAATAGCACAATTTGATCTTGGAAAGTAGTCGTGTGTAGGAAGTGTCTGGGTAAGTTGACGCGTCTTGGAAACAAAAATAAGATAAGTATGGAAATATGAAACAGGACTGACAAAAAAAGTGATAATTTTTATTTTTCTGAGACAGGATAAGGCAGCGGAATGACTTGGATTTGATTTCGCCGCGGTTTGCGGTCACCGGCGGCAGGCGGCATGCATCAACAGGAAAGGAAGCTGGCAGGAAATTGACCTGTCCTGGCACGAGCGCGCAAGTCTGCCGTGCCTGGCTTACGCGCTCGTGCCAGGAATTGGTCGGAATTCGTAACGGCCACAGGAGGCAGCATGCCGGGCGTGGCCTGACCGCGTACATGCCGGGTTCCTCTAGGATACCCGGTGACGCCTGGCGGTCGATGGACGCCACGGGTCCGGGGGGTGGGCATCGGAACGGGTCCCGGAGTCGTGTTCAGCGGTCCGACGCACAGCGGATCACCCTGGCCCGCAGGGTTTCGTGCGGCTGCTCCACTTCGATGAGGTAATGTCCGGGCGGGATGGCGGAGAGGTCCAGCAGGTTGTTACCTTGTCCGAGTGAACCCTTCCAGACGATGCGGCCGGCCAAATCCGTCAGCCGGGCGGCCAAGGGGCCGGAAGGGGATTCGGATTGAGGCAGCTGGACGCTGAGCAGTCGGGGGCATGGGTTCGGAAAGACGGACAGTTTTTTTCGGTCGGGCAGCCGGGCCCCGACTTGTCCGCTGTAAGTGACGACACCTTGCCTGTCCTCGTGCCGAAGTCGGTAGTAATGAGGACCGGGGCCCGGTGCTTCATGCAGGAACTGGTAACGGAGCGGGCGGGATCGGGCCGGGCTGGCGACCATGGCGATGTCGTGGAAAAGGGTATTGTCCCGTCGGTATTGTACGATAAAAGGGTCTTCCGACCATCCTTCGGCGATTTCCCATTGGAGCAGGACATCATCCTCAATAAGGCTGGTCCTCAAATAGGTGAAGGTGGCGGCCAGGGCGCTTTCCTCCCAACGGGCAATCCGACGGGTATCGGGAACCGTACCGGCCAGCTCGAAATCCCCGCCCGCATAGATATCCGTCGGGAGGGATGCCAGGGCGAAGACCACATCGTCGGTACCGATGTCGAGTCCGATCCAGCTTTGTCCGTCCCAGCGGGCGATGTGGCGGCTGTCGGAGGGATTCCCGGCGGCATTGAATTCGCCGCCGGCCACCAGTTGTCCGTTGTGCCGTACGAGCGCATGGACGGCCGCGTCCAGGCCGTCACCGACAGCGGACCAAGCGGTGCCGTCCCAAATCGCAAGGTGCTTGGCCTGGGATATGTTGCCGGCGGTGGTAAAGTCGCCGCCGAGCGTCAGTTGCCCGTCTTCGGCCATCAGACAGCGTACGGCCCCGTCGAGCTGGCTGCCGGGAACCGCCGACCATTGGCTCCCGTCCCAGCGGGCCAGGTAATTTCCGCCGCCTTGTCCGTCCACACCGGTGAATGCGCCGCCGGCATACAGGTACCCGCCGAAAATGGCCAGGGCAAAGACCTCCCCGTTGAATCCCTGCGCCAATGGTAGCCAGGAACCGCCGTTCCAGGCGGCGATGTAATTGACCCATGTGTTGTCGCCCGTCTTGGTGAACCGGCCGCCTGCGACAAGCATCCCGCCGTAGTCCGCCAGGGCGTGAACGGTTTTGCCGAGCCCGCCGCCCAATGCCTGCCAACTGTTACCGTCCCATCGTGCCACCCGGGAGGCGAGCTGACCGCCGGCCTGCACAAAACTACCCCCGGCATATAGGGTGTCATCCCGCAGCAACAAGGCTGCCACGCGGTTGTTCATGCCGGTGCCGAGGGCCGACCAGCCGGACCCATCCCAACGGGCGATATAATCCGCATCCGGCCATCCGCCCGCATTCTGGAATGCCCCGCCAACATATATTCCGCCCATCCCGTCGGGCAATAGCACCGATACGCTGCCCGGCAAACCGTTCCCGACAGGGTTCCATCCTTGTTGAAGCTGGCCGGTCTCCGATGGAGGGGAATCATGGTGACCGATGGATAGTGTCGCTCCGATCCCGAACAACCAGGAAAAGAGGGTGGGATAGGCAATCGTGAATCTCGTTTTCATACCAGGAAGTTTATGCAGGTTCCGGACCGGACAAATACCGATACTCCGATGGAGTATCGCGGTATTCCCCCGGAATCCAGGTTCATTCCGACGACTAGCAGGAAAAAAATCCCTTATGTTTCACGTATTACCCATTCATCGGCTGGTGGTAGGGGCAGCCCGTTGCGGTTTATTCGTCGAAGGGGAAAGGTTGGAGGTGTGTCATGTGGAGCATACGGCATTCCGGAAAGGCCGGAATTGTGCTTCATGCCGATCGGTCGGGCCGGCCCGGAAAGCCGCTTCCGCTGCCGGGAGGGCATCAAGCATGCTCTGTTTGCAGGCCTGCCGGACAGGAGGCGAAACCCGATCCCAACCCTGGCCTGCACAAAATTAGGCACCGATAAGCTAGGATGCCAGCCTGTTGAGAAATGTCAGTGGACTAAGATTATTTAACAATATGTAAACAATTAATAAAAAATGTCTTGTGTGAGAATGGGGAATAAATCCTGCACGACTGAAAAAAAAAGTCACAAAAGCTATTGGCAGGAAAATGGAAGCGTCTTATATTTGCATCCGCTTCGAAGATGATTCGGGCGACAACAAATAAGCGGAAGTAGCTCAGTTGGTAGAGCACGACCTTGCCAAGGTCGGGGTCGCGAGTTCGAGTCTCGTTTTCCGCTCCAAAGCCTTCGGTGACGAGGGCTTTTTTTGTTTTCCGATAGGTCACCCTGCCCGGGTGGTGAAATGGTAGACACGCAGGACTTAAAATCCTGTGGCCTGTGCGGCCGTGCGGGTTCGAGTCCCGCTCCGGGCACAAAAAAGCCTGGCAACCTTCCGGTTGCCAGGCTTTTTTGTGCCCGGTTGTCTACATGTCCACCTGCTGTCGGCGGTCCCCCCGGTCGGCGACAGCCTGATATTCGCTGCAGGGAAGCCTTTCCTGCACCGGGCGGAGGAAAAGGGGGCCGCAGGCCGACCCGGCCTTATTCCCGGATGACGCCGGGCAACAATTCCCCTGCGGTTTCCGCCGTCGGCTCGTAGGTCAGTCCCAGCAGGGCGGCGACGGTTCTCGCCACTTGGTTCTGCCAATATTGGGCCTGTTCCGACCTTTCGCCGAGCAAAGGGGTATCGGGTCCGAGGAAAGCCATCCACACTTCGTCGGAACCGCGGAAGATCTTCCCATGGGAAGTCCATTCGGACTTGGGGTCGTCGCCCCGTCCGTGGTCGGTACAGATTACAAAGGTGGTGCGTCCCGCATACAAGGAGTCCTGTTGGCAGAATGTCCACAGGTCGCGCAGGAAGGCGTCGGTCCGGTTCGCCGATTCCAGGTAATGGTCGTATCGGCTGTCGTGGGCGAAATCATCGGTCTCCCCATAGGAGATGTATACCAGTCGGGGGTGTTCCTTTTTCAGGTATTCCAAGGCGAAATGGTGGGTGAAGGCATCGAGCCGTACGGAGGTCCAGGGACTGGGAACCTGGTCCTGGAGTTCGTTGAGGAACGCTTCCCGGTCGCTGAGGGGTTCCCGGTCGGCCTTGTCGAAGCCGGCGTTGACCGGGATGCCACTGCGTGCCTCGTTGATGATATAGGGGAATACATCCCAGGAACCGAAGGCGGCGACCTGATCCCCGAAGCCGTCCTGTTGCCGGACCCATTCCAGGACCGTGACATTAGGATTGGGGATTTTCGCGTTGGAGTTGATGTTCGGGTCGGAGTAGCCGACGAGCAGCTCGTTGTAGCCGGGATACGAAAACCACATGCGGTTGGTCAGGTTGGCCTGGTTGCCCAGTCGGCGATTTCCGATCAGTTGTCCCTCCCGCGCCACGGTTTCCCATATCCAGGGGAAGAGCAGTTTCCGCCGTTCCGCCGGATCGTCGGTCCAGAACCGGTCCAGCAGGGCGCCGGTATCCCGGACGAAGCGGGTGTCCCGGATCAGGCTGTCGTCCGCGCCCCCGAACAGCTCCTGCCAGCGCAGGCCGTCCAGGGTGATGAAAAAAACATTTTCGGTTTGCCGGTCCTGCGCATCGGCCGGTCGACCGGCCGACAGGATGCAGAGTGCCAACAGCAATGTCTTTGTAAATGAATGCATAGTGATTGTGTTGTTTATTCCGGACGACGGACGTCCCATCGATCCAGGGTGTGGCCTTGGCTGTCGAAGGCTTCGACGACGACCTCTTCCTGTCCGACGGTGAAGGTGAGGTAATGATGTTGCTTGAGCAGCTTGTCCATGCGGGGTTCCGGACTGGATGCCGGTGGTTCGAGGCCGCCGCCCGCCCCGCCGCTGACGACCAGGTGGGTATGCTGCCGGCCAAAGGTCTTTCGGAGCCGTTCGTAGTCGTGGATATGACCCGAACAGACGAAGTCGATGCGCTGGGATTCCGCATATCGGTCGACCAGCTCCCGAACGCATTCGTCTCCGCCATATCCCGGCCAGCCTTGTCCGTAAGGCGGCTGATGCACCAGGAGGAAACGCCAGTGGGCCTGCCGCCACATCGGGCTTTCGAATTGCTCCTCGAGCCACGCCACTTGGTCCTTCCCGAAGCCGAGGGGGAAAGTGGCATTCGGATCCAGGGCGATGAAGGCGGCCGGCCCCGCCCGCCAGGCGAACCAAGGCTGGCTGTCCGCTCCCCCCCTGGCCCAGCGTAGGTATTGTTCCGCCTTCAGGTCGTCGGTGTAGCCATCGTAATCATGATTGCCGGCAAGCAGGAATACGGGGGTATTCCGGTCGGTCAGCGGTTGCAGGCAGTCGAAGAGCCGCTCCCATTCCGACGGGTCGGATCCATCGCCGGTCAGGTCTCCGAGCCCTATGGAAAAATCCATGGGGGCCAGGGCCATGCGTCGGACCAACAGGGCGAAGGTATCCCAGCCGCCTTGGCTGTCGCCCCAAATGGTGAACGTCACCGTCGATTCGGATGCCGCCCTGTAGCACTCCGTCCGATACTGATTGCTTCGGGCAGCCTGGCGTAACCGGTCGCGGCGATGGACGGCCTCGTTCCGGTCGTTCCTCGCTCGCCGCCGCATTGCTCCGTCGTCCCGGTCGAGCAGACAGACGGACCGTAAACCGCCCGCCATGGCATTGTTCAGGACCCGGACCAACAGGATGGCGCTGTCCGCAGCAGGTGTCAACGTGTATTGGCCGGCCGCATCCGGTAAGAGCCGGCGCTTGTCCTGCCAAACCTGGGCGCCGTCGTCGGCCTGCAGGACGAGCAGGCAGGTATCCGTGCAGCGGATCTTATTTCGGTACCACAACGCTGTATTCGGCAGCAACAGCCGGTGGGGCAATTCGACCGGTTCCCCGGGCATCGTCCGGAGCTGGCTTGGGTCGGCGGCCAATCCTTGGGCCGGCCGTTCTTCCAGGTAGGTCCAGTTCCGGTGATAAGGGCGGCAATCGTCCGGCGATGCCTGTGGCCAGGCCGGTTGGGCCGCCCAAAGGAGCCAGACCGGTATCAGCAGGGACATTATTCTTCTTCCTGTCATTCGGCTATGCTATTGACCAGCGAGGGACCTCCGGCGGCGGCCTTTGTCAACCTTCCGCCTCATCCGTCCGATGTGCGTCGGTCCCAAGCCGCGGCTAAAATACGGTACAGGAGAATTTCGCCCAGGTTAAGTTTTTGTATATCCTTCTGCCGGCACTTTTTTACGCTCAAAATGCCTCCGCCTTCCAACCCTCGATATTCCGGGTCTTGGAGGAGAAATTGATGCCGACGCCGACGACAGGCTTACCGGCGGTCCAGGCGGCGCGGTAGTACTGCTTACGTCGGATCTGGTCGAGGGCGGCATCGGGGGACTGGTCGAGTTTGAACTCGAGGAGATAGGTCCGGTCGGGGGTTTCGACGAGGCTGTCGACGCGGCCGTCGGCGGTACAGACCTCGCTGCGTATGCGGATGCCCATGTAGGTGAAAAGGAGGTGGACGGCGGCATGGAAGAACCGCTCGGGGTGCTTTTCGTGGAGGGAATACGGGATGTTTGCGAAAACCTGTTGAAGGGAACGGATGACGGCATCGACATCGTCGGCCAAGAAAGCTTTTTCCATGCGAATGGCGGTGGAGACCCCTTCCCCTTTGGAGACACCACCGAAGGCTTCGAGCAGATAGGTGAGCATGGCGTTCTTGACTTCCCGGTTCGGGTAGTCGAGGACATATTGTCCGAATTCGTCCCGGGATTGGATGGTCAGGTATCCGGTCTGGTAAAGGAGACCGTAAGGCAGGATATCCTCGAGTTCGAAACTGTCGAAATCGAGGATAGTCTGTCCGCCGGGGTTTAGTTGGTAAATCCCTTCCTTCTTGAGCAGATTGACCAGAAAGGTGGGCGTACCGGTGGCGAACCAGAAGTTTTCGAACTCCTTGCGGTCGAAGAACATGTTGACGGAAACGGGATTGTAGACTT
>CAZNLJ010000014.1:0-27620 GCA_964573725.1 uncultured Saprospiraceae bacterium | reverse complement strand
AGCGGGAGTCTTGCCGGCATGGATACGAGGTTTTGTACAAAAATACGAAAAAAGGGATTGGTATCTCCCTTGGAAAAAAAGTCGGCGGTGCATGGTGGCGACCGACGGGAACCCACGGACAGGTAGAAAAAGGACTCATTATTCGTCGGAAGGACAAGGAGCTTATCCCTGTCGAAGCCGGGAAAGGAAATCCGGGAGAAATCGTACGAGCGTCCGCTGAATAAAGTATTTTGCCACCACGCTCGGCGGTCGGTTCGCGGACGATACCGGCAGGGGAGTACATGGGGTCTTCATTTTCAAAACATTGCAATGAAAAGAAAAGAATTTCTGAAAAAATCCGCCCTGTTGGGGGCAAGTCTTTGCTGGTGGCGGCCGGAAGGCCGGACCGGTTCCTTCACAGACCGGCTGCCGGCCATCGGACTCGGGCTTTTCTCCATCCCGAAATTGCTGGAGAACGACCTCGAGGAAGGTGTACGGCTTATGGCGGACATGGGCATCCGGGAATTCGAGACCTACGGTCCTTATCCCTTCACCGATGAAAGGACCAAAGCCTCCTGGAACGCCCTTGCGCCACGGCTCGGTTTCAGTGGAAGCGGCTTTTTCGGGCATAGCGTAGAGGCGTTCCGGGCGCTGTTGGATCCCCATGGAATCAGCGTCCCGTCCATGCACACCGACCTATTTACCATGGAATCCAATATGACGGCTCTCGCCGGCGCAGCCCGCCGGTTGGGAGCCCGTTACGTCGTGCTGCCGGCCATTCCGGAATCGGAGCGGACGGACCTCGACGCTTACCGGCGTATGGCCGACCGTTTCAATGAAATCGGCCGGCAGGCCCGCGAGGAAGGTATCCGCTTCGCATACCATAACCACGGTTACGGACTGGTTCCGGAATCGGACGGCGTGGTGCCTTTGGATGTCCTGCTTCGGGGAACCGATCCGGAAACCGTTTTTCTGGAAATGGACCTGTTCTGGACCGTCGCCGGTCATGCCGACCCCCAGGCGCTGCTCGCGGCCCATCCCGGTCGATACCGGATGCTCCACATCAAGGATATGCGGCCGGTCACCCGTTTCAAAGGAAAAGGTTCCACCCCCGCGGAGTGGATGGAGCTTTTCCCCTTACTGGTACCGGCCGGATCGGGGGATATTCCCCTGAAAGAAATCCTGGCATCGGCCAGGCGGGCCGGGGTGGAACATTTTTTCATCGAACACGACCTCGCGCCGGAGCCGAAAAAGGACATCCAGGCGGCATGCAACTACCTGCGCAGCCTGGACCTTTGATCCGTTTACGGCCCGGCGCAACCCGGGTCGGTCAGCACCGCCTTCCCGATGAGGTGTTTTTCCTCGGGCAGGTCGCATCGATGCGCCGTTTGTGTCGATTGGATGGGGGCTGACCTTATATCGGCAGGTGGTGCCTGTTCCGGGGCGTCGAATCGGCCACGCAGGAGGTCAGGCTTACCGTCCGCCGATGAATACGGAGCTGCATCGTGCCGGGTCGCTCAGGAAGCCGGTCGTCCATCCTCGTTGCCCGCTGCCACGGCATCCTGCTGTTTGCCCATTTTTTCCAGGTATTCGGACGGGGTGAGGCCACAGACGGATTTGAAAGAGGCATAAAAGCTCGACCGGGAGGAGAATCCGGCGGAAAAACCGATGCCCTCCATCGTGAGGTTATGGTGCTGGCCGGATGTCAGCAGCTGAATGGCATGCTCCACCCGGAGCCGTTTCCGAAGGTCCGGAAAATTGACATGCAGGACCTGATTCAGGCAATAATAGAGGTGATGCCGGGGCATGCCGACCGCGCGGGCTAGGTCATCCGCCGAGAAATCAGGCTGGAGGAACGGTTTTTCGGTATCCAGGTAGGAAAGCAGTTGTTGTGCCATTTCCGAGAAGGGATTGTCCGTTTCGTCCGCCGGCGGCTGGGGCGGCACGATAGGCTCCGGTTCGGCGGCACCAGTCTTGGCGATGCTTGTTTCCGGAATGCCCGGACGCTGGTCTTCCGACGGTGCGGACATACGATGGGCGGCAATCGGAAATCCGTACAGGATACCCGGAAAAAGGACCAAGGCGAGGGGAATGCACAGGAATGCCGATATCCCGAAATAGTTGAAAGGGGTAACCAATGCATCGGGCCCGATATGTTCCTCCGGTTCGAGAATGAATTCGCCGGCAGCGAACAGGTAGCCGAGATCCGTCAACAGGACCAAACCGGTCAGGACCAGCAACCACTTCGAAATCAGGCCGAACTGACGCCGGTACGCGAGGCCTGATCGTGGCGGTCGGTGGCGGTGCCGCAGGATCAGGACGAAGGAAGCCAGCACGTAACCCAAAATCAGTAATGCCCGGATCGCCAGGCTAAAGGAGCCCGGAATATAAAGGTTGGGATGCAGCGCCCGGATCAGGGAAGGTTCCGCAGCTACCGCCGCCACGGTATCCATTTTGAATGCGAAAGGAGAGAACCAATAAGGTAAGACATTCACGACGGCAGCTGCAAAAGGAAGCAGGTGCCAAGCGTCCCGTGCCCGGACATACGACCGGTCCTCCAGCGTATGTTTCACATAAAAGTAAAGCAGGGGCCCCAGCAGGAAATACAGGGGGGAGAAATTGTTGTAAAGGACGGCCAACAACCCCATCGGACCTTTTTCCAGCAGCAGGGTGTGGGTGAAACCGAATATCGAAAGACTCAACAGCAGTAAGGAAAGGAATAAGGTGGTCCTGTTTTTTCGCCAGTTGAACCAGGACAAGACCAGGGCCAGGAAAATGAAAGCGATGGAACTGGAAAGTAGCATGTCCTTTTTCTTAAATACGGGGCCGGGGCGGATACCTTTGAATGGCCATATTTTCAATCGCTTGGTAAAGGTACATATAAAGTGGCCATTCGGAAATTGTCCGGTATTTTAAATCCTGTACCATCCGGTTGACCGGTGTTTCTTTCTTGCCTCAAGTTCCCGTTATTCTTGCGTCGTTTTAAGAAGGTAACTCAAAAACGAACAAGTCCATGCCCTCTGCTTTTCTATTTTTCCTTCCGGCAGCCCTTGCCTTATGGACGTCATCCGTCGGCGAACCGACCCAAACGATGACCTTGCGAAATCCCATCGGACAGCCGGCAGGCACACGACCTGTCAGTTGCCCCGATCTCTCCGTCGCTCCGCCTCCGGTGCAGGTCGCCAACAGTGCTTGTGATTCCACCTGTACGGCCGCCGGCGGAATCATCCTGCCGCCCGGAGGCAATCCCTGTCCTGCAGGGGCCGGTTTACAATATCAGGTGGACAACGGTCCCTGGGGTGACCTGCCTGCTTACGCACAGGCCGGCCCTGCACAGGAAATCCGTACCCGTTGTGTTTGTGACGAAGACCCCGGACAAACCGGGCCCGCTTCCGCGACCACGGTCACCGCACCGGCTTCGAACTGCGGGACGGAATCCTGGAATCAGTTGGGTAATGATATCCAGGGCAGTGTCCAGGTAGGTTCATTCGGTAAATCCGTCGCCTTGTCCGCCGACGGTTCGGTAGTAGCGGTTGGTGCGCCTTTGCACGCAGGAGGGGTAGGGCGGGTGGAAGTATTTCAGGAGACCAACGGGCAGTGGGTAGCCATGGGGCTGCCCTTCGAGGGTACTTCCCAGGGGGCTGAATTCGGCAGCGCCGTGTCCTTGTCCGCGGATGGTTCCATCCTGGCCATCGGCACCGTCGGGAGCGGGGCAGGATTCCTGCGGGGAACCGTTCGGGTATACCAATATGCCGGCGGAACCTGGACCCAGTTGGGTGACACATTGGAAGGGGGGACGGATGGCGAGCGGCTGGGCCATGCGCTTTCACTGTCGGATTCCGGCCATCGCCTCGCGCTTGGAGGGCATGGATGGTCCGGTTATACCGGTAGAGTACGGGTCTTCGACCTGGTCGGCGGTACCTGGACGCAGGTCGGTACGGATTTGTTCGGTGAGGCGGCCTCCGATAATTTCGGAATAGCGGTGGACCTGTCGGCGGATGGAACGACCCTGGCGGCCGGTGTGCCGGGCAACGATGACAATGGGTCGGGAGCCGGTGCGGTGAAGGTGTTCCGATATTCCGGTGGTAGCTGGCAGCCTTTGGGAAACAGCCTGGCCGGAACGGCGGCCGGGGATAACTTTGGGAATTCCGTATCCTTATCCGCCGATGGGAAGGTGGTGGCGGCCGGTGCCATCGGCAGCGATGCGGGCGGCACCAACAGCGGTCAGGTCCAGGTTTTTCATCTGACGGGTGGTGCTTGGGTACAATACGGAGGCAATATCAACGGACCGGGAGCGGGTGCTGCGCTCGGGCAATCGGTTTCATTGGATGCGGCGGGGGACCGGGTGGCGACGGGCGCGCCGGAATACGACGGGTCAGGCATCGGCTCGGGACAAGTACGGGTCTATGAAGGACAAGGCGGAAACTGGGTACCGGTCGGTAGCGCCTTGGAAGGGGAATTGTATTACGGTTCGTTCGGCTATGCCTTGGGATTATCTTCCGATGGCGGCACGCTGTTGGTCGGTGCCTACGGCTTCACTACGGAAAAGGCTTATGTACATGCCTTGGGTTGTCCGGAATGTCCGGTATTCGCCGGTGCGCCGGCGGAAGTGCAGGTCATCGAGAACGATTGCTCGGCGACCTGCGCACAGGGGCTTCTGCTGGCACCCTCCGGTACATCCTGTCCGGCAGGTTCCCGCCTGCAGTATCAGGTAAACGGCGGCGATTGGTTGTCCACCTTACCGGCCTATTCGGCCACCAGCGCCCTGTCCATCCGGACACGGTGCCAATGCGAGAACGATCCCACTTTTTTCGGACCGTCTTCGGCCGGGGTGACGACCCTGCCGGTAGCCTGTCCCACCGGGCAGACCTTCGGAATCGGCGGCGTCTTGCAGGGAAGCACCGATTACGAATTCTTCGGGGATGCGGCCGGATTGTCCGGCGATGGGACCCATCTAGTCTCCGGAACCAAATATTTCACGAGCGAAGGATTGGAGTCCCGGGGCAAGGTCACCCTATACCGGTCGGACAGCACTTCCTGGGTGCCCGTGGGCGGCCCCTTATTAGGAGAAGACGAATATTGGACTTGTGGAAGTGCGGTAGCCATTTCCGAGGATGGAACGGTCATCGCCTTCAGTTGCGAGGAAGGCGGGGTGGAATACTTTGGCCAGGTCAAGGTATTTTCCCAAAATGGTGACTCCTTGGTCCAGTTGGGGCAGACCATAGAAGGCTCTTCGTCGTTTGCTTATTTCGGAAGCAATTCCGTCGCCTTGTCTGCGGACGGGAGCGTGTTGGCTGTTGCCGGGGCATCTGCATCTTCCTATGAGAGACAGGTCCGTGTATACACATTCAATGCCGGGGATTGGGTGCCGACGGGCAATATCCTCGAAGCTGATCCCACCGACTATTCCTTCGGCGAAAACCTGGCCTTGTCTGCCGATGGGCAAGTGCTTGCCGTCGCGTCGCCGGATTATCAGCTGAACGGCACTTCGGTGGGATCGGTTTTCGTCTATCTCCTGAACGGCGGCACCTGGATGCCAAAGGGAGCGGCGATCCCCGGGTCGGAAACTTACGGGGGAGCCGGTGCCGGCCTGGCCATCGATTCGACCGGGAATCGCCTGGCGGTGGGCAGTCCGGAGGTCACCGGAAACGGTTTGATCGGAAGGGGAAGTGTCCAGGTCTACGATTATGTATCCGGTTCGTGGCAACCATCGGGCATGACCCTGTACGGGGACAGCGAGTACGCTCTCTTCGGCCATTCCGTTTCGTTGTCCGCCGACGGTTCCCGGCTGGCCGTCGGAGCGCCGGAATCCAAGGACATCAATGGAAATGCGTATGGCTCGGTGACCCTGTTCCGCCACAGCGGCGGGCATTGGTTGCAAACCGGAGCCAGCCTGCCCGGTCCCGCTTCCGGCAGCTTTTTCGGCGGGGTGTCGGACCTCTCCGCGGATGGGCGGCAGCTGCTCGTCTCCGCGCGCAATTTCAACGCGGGTAACCTGTCATCGGGACAGGTACGGGTGTACGGGACCGGTTGTTGTCCCGACCTGACGGCGCCTGCACCGGACGTGCAGGTGGTGAACAGTTCCTGCCCGTCCAACAGCTGCACACCCTCCGGTGGCAGCATCAGCCCCATTGTTTGTCCGCAGGGGGCCATTGCCCAATACGAGGTCGACAGAAGGGCATGGACCTCGGAGGTACCGGTATACGACCAGGACGGTCCGCAGGTCTTCATCCGGACGCGTTGTGTTTGTGAGGACTTGGCGGCGCTTGTTTCCCCGCCATCCGCCGGGGTGATGGTACTGCCTGCCGGTTGTGGCCAAACCCCGCCGGCTGCCGTCGGCTTCATCAACCACTGTGACCTTTACCTGCCAGGCGACCTGCCCATTGTCATCCCGAATACCACGACATCGGTGATCACTTCCCAACTCATGGTGTCCGACAGCGGGGTGATCCGCCATGTGAAGGTCAACTTGGCCGTGCTTCACGACTACCTCGGCGATATCGACGCCCGTCTCGTGGCACCCGACGGCACTTCCGTCCTGCTGTTCAGTCGCCCCGGTTTTCCGGCTATCGAAGACGGGTGTTGGGAACGAAATATTTATGTGTCCTTTTTCGATGCGGCCGACGCAACGGCGGTGGCGCTGGAGAATACCTGTACGCCGACCAACGGTCCCGACGATTTTGCAATCAGCGGTGATTTCCGGCCGCTGGAGGACCTGTCCAGCCTGGACGGTAAACAGGCCGCCGGTACCTGGAAACTCATCGTCTCCGACTATTATCCGGAGGATGGCGGTATCCTGATGGAATGGGAACTGTTGATATGTACCGATACGGCCGACTGTCCCGGAGATCCCGTCTCCTTGTCGGCCGCCGGTGGAGACCACTACCAATGGTTACCGTCCGGAGACACCACCGCTTCCCTGACCGTCGCGCCCGTTGGACCGACGAGCTACACGGTGGTGGTCAGCAAGGACAATGGTTGTCCGCCGGATACCGCCACCGTATTCGTACCGGTGGCACCGCAACCCCAGCCGGTCATCACGGGAAATGCCTTTCCCTGTACCGGAGACAGCACCACTCTACTCGCATCGGGCGGGATACCGGGGGAAAGCTATGCCTGGAGCAATGGAGGCCAGCTTCCGTCCCTGGCGCTTCCGCCCGGTTCCGACGGCACATTTGCCGTCCTGGTGACCGGACCGAACGGTTGTTCGGCTTCGGATAGCATCGTAGTGGCTACCGACCTTTCTCCACCGACCGCCTTGTGTCGGGATACCCTGGTCTATCTTGATCAGGCAGGCATGGCATGGTTGGGCGTGCAATCGGTGGACAACGGATCCTTTGATAATGTCGCCATCACTTCCCGTTTGCTGAACCAGGATACCTTCCGATGCGATGACCTCGGCTTCAATACGGTGTCGCTGACGGTCCAGGATGCCTGCGGGCAAGAGGCCGTTTGTTTCGGCCAGGTGGAAATCCGGGACACGGTGCCGCCCTTGCCCGTCTGTCGGGATACCCTGCTGACGGTCGCCGCCCCTGCCACCGCGACCTTGCCGCCGGCCTTGGTCTGGGACGCTGCCCTTTCCACGGACAATTGTGGGACAGTGACGGCCCTGTCCGTTTCGCCGGGCTCCTTCGATTGCAGCCAGGCAGGCACCCAGGTGGTGACCCTGACCTGCAGCGACGGGAGCGGCAACACGGCCACCTGTCAGGCGACCCTGACGGTGGCGGTCGATTTTCCCGCGTACGCCGTCTCCGTGGATCCCGATACTTGTGGGGAAGGCCGGGGTGTCATCCGGTTCGAACTATCCGGTTATGGGGGTCCGCTGTCCTACACCGTCGACGGCGGTAATAGTTGGACGAATACCGGAACCTTCGGCGACCTGGCTGCCGGCAGCTATCTGCTTGCGGTCCGGACTTCCGAAATCCCGGGTTGCAGTTCCCCAATCCAGGCGGTCATGGTACCGGTATTGGGGAACAATACCATCACCTGGGTGGGGACGGGAGACGGCCAGTACTGGAACGACCGATTGAACTGGGACTTGGGGCATGTGCCGCTTCCATGCCAGGCGGTTGTGATTCCCGGCGGTTTCCTGGTGATTGTCCCGGCCGGATTTCATGCGGAAGGAAGTACCCTCGAGGTACAGACCGGCAGCGATTTGACCATCCTGCCTTTTTCCACCCTGTCGATTCAACCTTATTGACAACCGGAGCCGGCCAGGATAGCGGGCCGGCAATTGACAGTTCACCTACCAATACCGACAACTTGGAAACCAATCAGAGTTCTTCGTCTTTCAATACCAATCGGCGCCCCGTTCCGACGGGGCTGCCGCTTGGGTCGGCTCCCGGCGGACCGCTTTCCAGGTATCTCATACTAATCGCCCTTTGCCTGGTGCGGCCGGCCTACACCCAGGACCTGTTCACCTTGACATTCGATACGGTCGGCATTCCCGGATTGCCGGGTTTGCACTCCTTCGCGGCGGCGACACATGAAGGCAAATGGCTGTTGCTCGGGGGGCGTCGCGACGGCTTGCACCAGAAGTTCAACGCATTCGGAGCGGCTGATGCCAACCAGGACATTTACGTGGTGGATCCGACCATTCCGCAGGTCTGGCAGCGGAGCCTGGCGGGCCTGCCGGATACCTTGCGGGAGCAGCTGCAAAGTGCCAACATGGCATTCTGCCAGTTCGGGGACTGGCTCTGTTTCGTCGGAGGATACGGGCAACGCATTTCCAACGGTCTCCATACCACCTACCCGTACTTCACCTTCATAGATGTACCGGGGCTGATGGCGGCCGTCCTCGCGGGTGACAGTGCGACGGCCTTGGCACCACATTTCCAGCAGCTGCGGGACAGCGCCTTTGCGGTTTGCGGCGGCCAAATCGGCGTGCTCGCCGATACCTTCCTGTTGGTCGGCGGACATCGCTTCGAAGGCGTTTACTCCGCATTGGGCGGGAATGTCTTCCAGCAGTATACCGATGCCATCCGCCGGTTCACTTTTTCCCAGTCCGGAGGACAATGGCAACTGGAAAGCCGGCAGGAGACGGTCGACGAACTGCACCTTCACCGGCGGGACTACAACCTGGTCCCGCAGGTCTTTCCCGGCGGTATTTCCGGCTTTGTGGCCTTCTCCGGTGTCTTCCAGCCCGGATTGGCTTTGTTGCCATTCCTGAACATCCTGGAGGTAACGCCGGGCGGCCATGCGGCGGTCGACGGTTTCAACCAATACCTGGCGAACTACCACTGCGCGAAGGCAGCCTTGTACAATCCGGAATCGGAGACCATGCATACCCTGTTCTTCGGCGGCATGAGCCAGTACCAGCTGGATGCCAATGACAGCCTGGTCCGGGATAACCGCATTCCGTTCGTCCGCACGGTCAGTCGGGTCAGCCGCTTGCCCAACGGCACCTACGAGGAAGTCGCGTTCGATGTGGAACTCCCTCATTACACGGGGACCAGTGCGGAATTCATTCCGACGGCCGGTCTCCCGGTCGTCGGGGAAGGCGTGGTGGATTATTCCCTGTTGCCGGACGGACCGACCCTGCTCGGTCATATCGTCGGGGGCATCGTCACACCGGATAACCAACCGAATCCCTTCCTGACAAACACCATCGCCGCTACCGCCGCCGCCAACCGGCTGATTCAGGTGACGCTCGTCAAGAACCCGCCGACAGCGGCTCCGGACCGCCGTCCGCACAGTCATTTCGACCTGGGGATGCAGCTGGTTCCCAACCCGGCGGTCGGACAATTCGAGGTCCGTTTGCAGCTGCCGGAAGCCGGGGATCTATACCTCACGCTGCAGGACGGGCAAGGCCGGATCCGACGCCGGCTGGAGGCCGGCCGGCACGAGGCGGGTGCCGCCAACATCCCGGTCCCCACAGCAGGGCTTCCACCCGGAACCTATTGGATGACCGCCAATTGTGCCGGCAAATATCTCCAGACCGGCAAGCTGGCCATCGTCCGCTGACCGTTCACAACCCGCTTCATTCCATTCCATTCAATTCAACCAACCATGAAATCTTATCCGACCGCCATCCTTTTATCCGCCCTGCTTCCCGTCGCCTTCGTCCTGCAAGGACAAGTCCTGCCGACCGTTTTTTCGGAAGGCTATTCCCAACTGGTCGGGGTCAATGTCGATTCGGAAGGGCATGTCTGGGTCGGGGAGATGGGTACCGGCAACGACGACGCCCGCATCCACATCCTGGATCCGGACGGAACACCGCACCCTTTCATGACCGGCCTGCCGAGTATCGTCACCCCGTTCAACGGGGAACTGGCCGGAGCCTACCGGGCCATCCAATTGGGGGGCGGCAAGGTAGCCGTTGTAATCGGTGGCGGAAGCCATCCCCAGGCCCGGGCCGTCCTGGTCGTCGACCAGGCGGATTTCAGCCCCGGCAATCCGCTCTCCCTGGCAGATGTGGAGGAAACCGTCGAAATCGGCAACTTTCTGGCCACCCAGGGAATCCAGGAAAGCAATCCTTTCCAATTGGACCTGGATGTGCAGGGCAATTGGTACATCGCGGATGCAGGTGCCAATGCCATCGTCCGCCGCGACAAGGCCACCGGTGCGCTCTCCGTGTTGGCGGTGCTTGATTCCATCCCGAACCCGCTGCCTTACGGTCCGGCTTTTTCACATCCTGTCCCTACCCGGGTACTGGCGGCTCCGAACGACAGCCTTTACGTCTGCCAATTGACCGGATATCCCTTTGTAAAAGGGGCTGCCCAGGTGTTCCGACTCTCCGATGCCGGTCAGCTTGATGTCCATGCCGGCGGATTCACCTGCCTCACGGACATGGCCATAGACCCCCGGGATGGTGCCCTGTGCATCCTGCAGTTCGCCCGGTTCGACTCCATCGACAATACCCTGAACTACCTGCCGGGCAGCGCCGCAATAATCAAATTGTTGCCGGATGGGAGCCGGGATACCATTGCCCGGGGCATCAGCGGGTTGGCGCCCAGCATGGCTTTCGATCCGACCGGTAACCTGTACGTGACGGACTGGGTATTCGGGCAGGTCCTGAAGTTCGATTTCGTCACCCCCGCAACGACACCGGTTTCTCCGGGAATTCGAATGCAGCCCTTTCCCAATCCATTCTCATCGGAGCTATCCGTGGACTATGAGCTGAACCGGTCCGCCAGGGTATCGATCGGCGTTTATGACCTGAACGGACGCTGCCTTTTCCAAACCGAGGAAGGCCGGCAGCCGGCCGGCCGACATCCATGGCGGTGGACGGCCACCGACCGCAGCGGACAACCCTTGCCCGGCGGCCTCTATGTGCTCCGCCTACGGGCGGATGACCACCTGTTGACGGAAACCGTCCGCTTACAACGTCCCTAATCCCCCGGTGTCCCGGCAGGCGGACCTGTGACGGGCAGCCTCGTCAAGCCGTATCTGGTATTTTGCCTTATGAAAAACTCAAAGCCTGTTTTCCATTTGCTTGTCCCCTTGCTCTTGCTGTCTTTACGGAGCGGGGGACAAACCGTCACGGGTACCGTCACCGGTCCGGATGGTCCGGTCATCGGCGCCACCATTTCGGTTTCGGCCGGCGGCGGCACGGCCACGGACCCGGACGGTCGCTACACCCTCGTCCTTACGGCGGATACCAGTGAACTGACCTTCCGTTACCTCGGATTCCTGGAGCAGACCCATGTCATCCGGCTGGCTGACGGCCAGCAACAGATACTCGATGTGCAGTTGGCGGAAGCGGAAGTCGGCCTCGGCGAGGTGGTCGTGGTCGGCTCCCGCACCGCCCCGAGGTCCTCCACCACATCCCCCTTACCGGTGGACATCCTGCGGAACGCCGACCTGGTCGGAACCGGCCAGCCGCGTTTCGACCAGGCCCTGCAGTATCGGGTCCCTTCCTTCCAGACGGTCCAGACGCCGGTCAATGATGCCACCTCGCTGCTCGACCCGTATGAAATCCGAAACCTGGGTCCCAGCCGGACCCTGGTGCTCGTCAACGGAAAGCGAAAAAACTTCAGCGCCTTGTTGTATACCCAAACTTCCCCGGGCCGGGGAGAAACAGGTGCTGACCTCTCGGCCATTCCGGTCGATGCCGTCGAACGGGTGGAAATCCTGCGCGACGGTGCCTGTGCCCAGTACGGATCGGACGCCATCGCCGGTGTCGTGAATGTCATACTCAAGGGAGGTAAGGACCAGGGTGGTGTGACCGTCCGATCCGGTATGACAACCGCCGGAGATGGGGAAACTTTCGGCGTCGCCCTCCACCAGGGAATCCGGCTCGGTCCGGAAGACGGCTTCCTGCATTACACGGTCGATTTCTCCACCGCCGCCGTGGCCAACCGCCCCGGTACGGTCGATGCGGAAGGAGAGGCCGCCGATTTCGGGGCGGACCTCAGCGAAGTGCGCGCCTTCCTGCAGGAGTTTCCCGATGCCCGAAATATCAACGGCACGCCGGAGACCGCCTCGATGAAATTCACCATCCATGCCTCCGTCCCCTTGGGCGCGTCCGTGGAAGGATATGTCCTGGCCGCTTACGTGAACAAGAAAGCCGAAAGTTTCGCAAATTACCGGACACCCTACTGGCGTACCCTGACCGACTATCCTTATCTCGTCGATTTCTTCGGCGTCGATGGCCGGTACATCGGCTACGGCCCTACCTTCGAGGGTGACCTCACGGATTATCACGGAACCCTGGGTTTCCGAACCGACCTCAACGGCTGGTCCACCGACGCCAGCCTCACCATCGGTGGCAACGGACAACAATATACCGTCCGGCAGACCCACAACGGAAACGGCACCCTGCTTCCGGACGGCTCCTACAAATACCGCGAAAACAGCCCGATCATCTTCCATCCGGGCGGTACCCGCTTCGCCCATGTGGTGGGAAACATCGATGTGACCCGCCGGCTGACCGACCGCATCGGTTTCGCCTTCGGTACGGAGTGCCGGGCGGAATCCTTTACCGTACTGGCAGGCGACCAGGCGTCGTACGAGGACGGCGGCGCCGATTCCTTCGGCGGCAACGACCCACGCCAGGCCGGTCGTTTCAACCGGTACAATTTCGGCGGCTATGCCGACCTGGCGCTCGACCTGACGACAGACTTCCTGCTCAACGCCACGGCCCGCTGGGAAAGTTACAGCGATTTCGGCCGGGCCTTTGTCTGGAAAATCAGCTCCCGGTACCGCCTCGCGGACAACCGCTTGACTTTCCGCGGTTCGGTCTCCACCGGCTTCCGCGCCCCGCTGTTGCACCAACTCTACACCCAAAAGACCCAGTACAGCTTTGTCCCCGGCCTGGGTATCCAGGAAGGCGGGCTCGTCAGCAACGTCTCCCGCGAGGCCCGATTGCTGGGACTTCCCGCCTTGGCACCCGAATCCTCGCTCCAACTGTCGGTAGGTTTGGGGGTACGGCCGTTTCCCGGCCTGAACCTCACCCTGGATTACTACGATGTGGCCATCGACGACCGCATCCTGCTCAGCACCCGGATCGCAACGACCGGGGGGCTTACCCCCCTGGACCAATTGCTGACCGAGAACAACCTGTCGGATGTCAGCTTTTTTGTCAATGCCATGGATACCCGGACGGCCGGACTCGACCTGGTCGTCCAGCAAAGCGGTATCGCACTCGCCCGGGGTACCCTCGCCGTCCAGCTCAGCGCCAACCATACGCTGCGGAACGGACGGGTCGGCGGCGTCCGCAATCCCGGCATGGTGGCGGATGCCGGCCTGTCCGTGGCGGATGCCACCCGGGAAGCCTTGCTTTTCTCCTCCCGGCCGCGATACAAGGCCGTCCTCGGGATCGATTACGAACATGGCCGTTTCGCCGGGTTTCTCGGCCATACCTTGTTCGGTCCCACCCGGTTCAAACAGGAGGGACTGGATGAGGACCTGTACACCCGCTTCCGACCGAAACTGGTGACGGATATCTCCCTCCGCTACCGGATCACCGAAAAAGCATCCCTCGCCCTCTTTGTCAACAACCTGGCGGATGTATTGCCTTCCTGGGAATTCCGGGCAGAAAATGCCTCCGGTGAAGCCATCCTGCAGGATTCCGCCCGCCGGAAAGTGCAATCCAACCTCATCACATTCAACCAACGGTATTCCAGGATGACCTATGATGGCTATCATTTCAGTCAACTGGGAAGAACGGTTGCCGTCAGCTACACGGTCCGGTTCTGACCGGGAACCGGCTTTCCTGTCATCCTGCGGGCGGATGCCGTCCGGCCGTGACGGGGTCCGCCGGTACGAACCGCCGCCAATCCAACTTGATTATGACCATGGAGCTATGGATGGAAATACCCATCCTTATCGTCGCCGGTTTTGTTTCCGGCTTCATGAATACGGTGGCCAGCAGCGGTTCGGCAATCACCTTGCCCCTGATGGTCTTCCTGGGTTTGCCGCCCGGTACAGCGAATGCCACCAACCGCATACCTTTGCTGTTGGGTTTCATCACCGCGACCATCCAGTTCGTCAAGGCGGGCACCATTCCCCGGACGTTCACCGGGAAATTGATTCTTCCGGTGCTGGCCGGCACCTTGACCGGTTGCCTGCTGGTCAACCGCATGAGCGATTTCCAGTTCAAGATCCTGCTGGCATTTGCCCTGGTCATGTGCATGGTCCTGATTCTCGGTGGTGCAGCCCGCTTCCTGCGCGAAAAGGCGGTATACTCCCCCAAGCCTTTGGGCTGGCTCGGTTTGCTGGTCGGTTACGGACTGGGCATCTGGGGTGGGCTGATCGTATTGGACATCGGTACCCTGATGCTCTTTTTCCTGGTCTTGCTCCAGGGATTGGACCTCCGCAGCGCGAATTCGGTGAAAGCGGTGCTGATGTTGGTCATTTCCTCCGCTTCGGCCCTGTACTTCGGCCTGGAAAGCAAGATCGATTGGATGTATGCCCTGTTGCTGTCCGCGGGAAGCATGGTGGGTTCCTACACCGGTGCCGCCATCACGGTCCGCCGGTCGGTCGGCAAGGTCATCTATGGTATTCTCGTGACGACCATCGGGGTGGAGCTGCTTTTGACGGTATACCGGTTGAGCGGGGGTTGAGCAGGGGAGGTGTTCCGCCGTTTCCGGCAAGACCCTTCGACCGTCCCGGCCATTTTTACAGCCGAAGCCCCAGCCGCCCTCCGCATGATTCGGCCCTTCCGGATTGCGAAGGAACCGGGCGTCAGACAATAAGCGTATGCCCCAGCCGCCCTCCGCAACCGTCGGCCCTTTTCCGGATTACATCCTGCGGGAGCACCGCGGTAGGCAGGCATGCCGGCCTCCTTCCTTGCCGGAGGTGGTTGTGGGATGCGGGCGGCTTTCGGACGGCAGGGTGGGAGGGTGCGTTTTTCAGCCGGCCGTTTG
This sequence comes from uncultured Saprospiraceae bacterium, assembly GCA_964573725.1. Lineage (GTDB taxonomy): Bacteria > Bacteroidota > Bacteroidia > Chitinophagales > Saprospiraceae > UBA6168. Next base: position 12,333 of record CAZNLJ010000014.1, on the reverse strand, counting down.
CCCGGCCAACCGTTCCCAGGGCCCGGTAATCGCCAGGGTATCCCCGCTTTCCTGGATGTTGACGAACAGCGTTTTCCCGGAGGGGGAGAAGACCAAGCCGGCGAACTCGGAGGCGGAACCCCGGTTGCAGGCGAAATCGTAGATGGCGCCTGTCCGGTCGATGCCCCGGATGTGGTTGCGCTCGCCGTTGTCTTCGCAGAGGATGACATCACCCCAGGGGGCTACGGTCAGGTTGTCGCAGGCATGGAGAATCGATCGGTCCGGCGATTCGGCGAAGAGTTCCAGGACCCCGGGCGCGTCCTGTTCCCGGGAGGTTCCCTCGAAGTCGGACGGCCGGTAGCGGAATACCTGACCCGTCTTCCCCGGTCCGCCGTTGGTGCAGGCGAAAAAGAGCTCCCCGGTTCCGAACCACATCCCTTCCCCGCGGGCGAAACGGGCGGCACCCCGCTCGAAGCCCTGGTAGCGGAGGTCGTCGGCGGGTGCCTCGACCCCTTCAATGTCCACCCATTCCACGGCCAGCGGTGCGGACAGCGCCACCCCGCGTTCTTCCCAGTTTCGGGTGTCGAGCCGGGGCTGTCCGACGACGGCGAGGGCTTGCAGCCTGCCTCCCTCGTGCAACTGCCCCGTCACAGTCGGGATAAACCGGTAAATCAGGCCGTCTCCCCGGTCTTCCGTCTGGTAGACGATTCCCGTGGCGGGATCGACGCAGACGGCTTCGTGGTTGAAGCGCCCCATGGCTTTGATCGGCCGGGGCGTAACCAGGGCGGGGTCGGCGGAGGCCGGCACCTCGAACACATAGCCGTGGTCCTGCGCGGCCCCATCGCCGGACAGGGTGGTGTCCTCCTCGCAGGTCAGCCAGCTGTCCCATGGCGTCACGCCGCCGGCACAGTTGCGGTAGGTGCCGGCCAGGCTGAGGTAGGAACGTTCCACCTGCCCGGTATCCTCATTGTACACCAGGGTGGTGGTGCCGCCTAATCCGGGCCGTGCGCCGGTACCGGCGTCGTAGAGTTGGGCCGGATCGAGCCTGGAGAGCCGTTCGTTGTCCGGACCGAAGGGGCCGAGTGCCGCCGGTTGCGGGCTGTTCTCATGGTTGCGGATGAGGATGACCCGGCCGTCAGGCCCTTCGAATGTACCCATTCCGTCCGCCCGGCCCGGCACCAGGAAGCCGTCGGTCATCGCGTCGCCCATCCGGGAGATGATGCGGTATTCGAAGCCTTCCGGCAAATCCAGGTAGCCCAGCGGGTCCGTCACCAGTGCGGGCTTGCGGATGCCGGCGGCCACACCGGGCGGCGTCCGGGTACAGCGGGACAAGGCCAGGAAGCCGACGCTGATCCAGGCGGATTGCCGGAGGAAGGCCCGGCGGCCTTTGCGGTCATGTTTGTTCTCCATCGGTTTTTTTTCCAAAAATAAGGAAAATCCCATATCGTCGGCCCGGGTTCCACCGGATGCTTGGGATCGGAAAGGTTAATTTTACGGAAAGCCGGACCGATGCCGCGGAAAATACCGGTGCAAGCACGCCGAGCGGCAGGTCTGTCCGAATCCCGCCGTTTCCCGACCGGTTTGTGTAAATTTGCCCGCCGGCCGTCGAAAACACCGGCGACCGGATCCCGAATCGAATCTTACTCCACGCGATGCCATGAAGTACAGCCTGCCGCTTCTCCTATTCTTGCCCTTGCTGTGGGCCGCCTGCCAGCGGACCCCGTCGCCGCCCGCTGCGGACCCGACCGTCCTGCCCTGGGCCGAAGTGCTCGAGGCCGCGGCGGGCAGCACAGTCCACCTGATGATGTGGCAGGGAGATCCCATGATCAATGCCTATATGCGGGAATACGTCGCCCCGGCCCTCCGGGAACAGTTCGACATCCGGCTGGAACTGGTATCCGGACAGGGCAGCGCCATGGTCCAGACCCTGTCGGCCGAGATGGAGGCCGGTAAATCGGCCAGCGAACTGGACCTGCTCTGGATCAACGGCGAGACTTTCTACCAGCTCCGCCAATTGGACGCCCTGTATGGGCCCTGGACCGATATCCTTCCCCACATCCGATTCGTCGATTTCCGGAACCCCTTCATCCATACCGATTTCCAGCAGCCGGTCGACGGCTACGAATGCCCCTGGGGCAATGTGCAGATGACCTGGGTCTACCACAGCGAATTCGTGCCGACCCCGCCCCGTACCCGGGCGGAACTCGCCGCATTCGTGCAGGCCAACCCCGGACGGTTCACCTTCGACATGCAGTTCACCGGTCTGACCTTCCTCAAGTCGCTGCTGATCGATATCGCCGGGGGCGGCGATGCCCTCGACGGCGAATTCGACGAGGAGAAATACCGCTTGTACAGCCGCCGCTTGTGGGATTACCTGCGTGAACTGAAGCCCTACCTCTGGAAGCAGGGGCGTACCTTCCCGGAATCCCGCGCCCCCCTCCATCAGCTCTTCGCCAACGGGGAAACCTGGTTCACCCTCACCAACAACGACAACGAAGTGGACAGCAAGGTCGGCCAGGGCCTTTTCCCCGCTGCGGCCAGGGCCTATGTGCCGGCTTTCGGCAGCATCCGGAACAGCCATTACCTGGGTATCCCGAAACTTTCCGCCAACAAGGCGGGTGCCGCCGTGGTCGCCGATTTCCTCCTCTCGCCGGCGGCACAGCTCGAGAAACAAAGGCAGGAAGTCTGGGGCGACGGGACCGTCCTAGATCCCGACAAACTGCCCGGCGATTGGAAGAAACGCTTCGAAGCCCTCGCGCCGCGCCGGTACGGCCCGACCCGCGCCGAAATGGATCCCTTCGCCTTGAAGGAATTGGCACCGATGTACATGATCCGGCTCGCAGCGGATTTCCGGACGCAAATCATCGAACAATAGTCCGCCATGCGGGATGCCCTCCTTCTTTTTATCCGGAACCCTGTCTACGGACAGGTCAAGACACGCTTGGCCGCTTCCCTGGGGCCCCGAACGGCCCTTCGGATCTACCAGGCCCTGCTGGACCGGCTCCGGGAGCTGACGGATCCCTTGGCTGTGGACAAATACCTGTACTACAGCGACTTCCTGCCGGATGACGACAGCTGGCCCGCCGACCGGTATCACAAATGCCTGCAAGTGTCCGGCGATTTGGGCCTTCGGATGGAGGCCGCTTTCGACGCCGCCCTCCGGCACCACCGCAGGGTCGTCCTCGTGGGCAGCGACATTCCCGGTCTCCGGCGCGAAATCCTGCAGGAAGCGTTCGAAGGACTGTCCGGGCACGACTTCACCATCGGTCCTGCGGAAGACGGCGGGTATTACCTCCTGGGCATGCGCGAACCCGCTCCCGCCGTCTTCCGGGAGATCAGCTGGAGCACGTCCGCGGTCTTTGCCCAAACCGTGGAAGCCATCCGCCGGACGGGAAAGACGCACCTCGTCCTGCCCCGGCTGGCCGACATCGACGAGGCGGCGGATTGGGTCCGGCATGGCTGGCACTTGCCCGATTGATTCCGACCGGCCCACCGTGCCGGCAAATTGGATGCGATGAAACCAGGACACAAGCACGGATCCGGCAGTCTCGCCCTCTATTTCATCCTGACGGCCTTGCCTTTGGCGTTTGGGAGCGGCTATGCCTTGTTGCAAAGCACCGGACTGGCGGGCATCGGAGCGGAAGGCTTCACCCTTTCGCACTGGAAAGCGGTATGGACGGGTGGCGAGTGGTGGCGGTCGCTCGGTTTCAGCGCGGTGGTGGCGGCACTCGGCATCGGCTTGTCGCTGGGATGGGCCCTGGCGGCCGTTTCGGGGGGGGCGGAGCGATGGCGGCGGGGTAGCCTGTCCTGGCTGGTTCACTTGCCGCTCACCTTGCCGGCCTTGGTAGTGGCCTTTCTGGTCTTTCACACCTTGTCCGGTGCGGGGCTTATTTCCCGGATCGCCTACCGGTCGGGTTTGATCGACGACATGGCGGACTTTCCCGGATGGGTCAACGACCCTTGGGGAATCGGTATCCTCGTCGCCCATGTGTGTATGGCGACCCCTTTTTTCATCCTGTTGTTCACCAACCTGTACCATAGCGAGCGGCTCTATGCTTATGCGCAACTGGCCGCGACGATGGGAGCCTCACCCCGGCAGGTCGTCCGCCGCGTGGTCATTCCGGTGCTGTTGCGGCAGTCGTTTCCGACCCTGGTGTTGTATTTCCTGTTCGTACTGGGCAGTTATGAGATCCCCCTGTTGCTGGGGAGCCAGTCGCCGCAGATGATATCCGTGCTGATTATCCGTAAGTTGCAGCGATACGACCTGGCCGACCGGCCGCAGGCGTTTGTCATGGGGGTCCTTTACCTGGGCTTGGTCGTGGCGGTCGTGTGGCGCATCCTGCGGCAACGGTCCGGAAAATCAAAGTGGATATGAGGAAGTTGACCAAGACTATCCTGGCCGTTGCGGTGTTGTTCCCGTTTGTATTCCTGGCGATGCTCTCCTTCGGGCAAGCATGGCGTTTCCCGTCGGTATTGCCGGCGGGCTGGACGACGTCCCACTGGCAGCTGCTCTTGTCGGTATCGTCCGGCCTGGGTCGGAGCGTCGGGTTGTCGCTCGGGATTTCGGTCGCCGTCGCAGCCACGGCCACCGGGCTCGGTTTCCTGACGGCCCGACACATCGCCTATCATCCGCGGCGCCACCAGTTGCTGGTGGCCGCCTACCTCCCGTACGTCTTCGCCCCGGTGCTGCTGGCCGCCACCTTGCAGTATCATTTTCTCCGGGTAGGGCTGGCGGGTGGCACGGCAGGGGTGCTGTTGGCGCAATTGTTCCTGGCGTATCCGTTCGGCGTACTCTTCTTCACCGGGTTCTGGAACGAACGGATGCGGTCGATGGCGCAACTTTCCGCCACACTCGGCGGAAACGACCGGCAGACATTCCGACGGGTGCTGCTGCCGGTGGCCGCGGGAGCACTGCGGACCTGCTTCTTCCAGACCTTCCTCATCTCGTGGTTCGAGTACGGCCTCACGTCCCTCATCGGCATCGGGAAGGTGCGGACGCTGACCGTCCGGGTATTCGAATATATCGGTGAGGCGAACCTGTTCCATGCCGCGGTGGCCGGCATCCTGCTCGTCCTGCCTCCCCTGCTGTTGCTTTGGGCAAACAAGCGGGTATTGTTTAAAAATGGTTGAAACATGTGGCTCGAAGCAGAAAACCTGTCCAAATCGTTCGGATCGGAAGCGGTCCTCCGGCAGCTGTCCTTCTCCCTGGAAGCAAACCGGTTGTGGAGCGTGCTCGGCCGTTCCGGCAGTGGCAAGACGACCCTGCTCAAGATTCTCGCCGGGTTGGAGACCGCCGACAAGGGTACGGTGCGGCTCGGCGGACGGGTATTGGACGGGGTGCCCGCCCATCGGCGGAACATCGTCTACCTCTATCAGGAACCGCTGCTGTTCCCCCACCTCGATGTCTTCGAAAATGTCGCTTTCGGATTGCGGCTGCGCCACATGCCGGAATCGGAGATCCGACGGGTCACCACGGACATGCTCGACCAACTGGATCTCGCCGGACTCGGCGGCAAGATGCCCGGGCAGCTGTCCGGCGGACAACGGCAGCGGGTCGCCTTCGGACGGGCACTCGTCGTCCGGCCGATGGTGCTGCTGCTCGACGAGCCCTTCGCCGCCCTCGATCCGGAAACCCGTGCCGCCATGCAACAACTCCTGCGGAACATGGTCGCCGCCGCCGGCACCACCACCTTGTTCGTCACCCACGACCGCAAGGAAGCCCTGCTGCTGGGCGACGAAATCGCGCTGATGGCGGACGGCACCCTCCACAAATATGCGTCCAAAGCCGATTTTGTCCGGGATCCGCGCACCGGGGTGGAAGCGGAATTGGCATTCTGGAAAGGACTGGAGGACTGACAGGACCGGAAAACGCATATGTCGCCCGCCCCGATGGCCCCCGCGTACGAGCGGGATACCCTGGAATTGGCCCTTCGACCGCCTCCTTTATCGGCGCACCGGTCGCAAGATGACGCCCCCGCCGGGGACAACCGGCCGCCATGGGCGGGAAAAGCTGTCCGCTTCCTTTTGCGGACAAGAAATTGGTGGTATCTTGAGGCCCCGTCGATGGGATCCGAGCTGCCGGCCGGCGGTCCACTCCCGGATTCCCGATTCCTGTCATCCAAACCATTTCCTGTTATGCATCATCGGATTTTCCTCCCCGGGCTTCTTTTCCTGCTGCTTGCCCTGACCGTCCGCTCCCAATCCATCGAAAGGGTGGAACCCCCGAATTGGTGGGTCGGCATGCAGCGATCAGAACTGCAACTCATGGTGTATGGCCCAGGTATCGGTACCCTCCGGCCCCGGGTGGAATACCCCGGCGTCACCCTGCGCCGGACCGTCACCCTCCCGAACGACCGTTACCGTTTCCTCTACCTGGAAATCAGCCCGGATGCGCCTCCCGGCGATGTGAAGATCGAATTCGTGAATGCCGCCGGTCAAGCGGTAACCGCTTACGAGTATCCCCTCTGGGCGCGGGAGCCCGACAGGAAGACACTCCAAGGATACGGCAATGCCGATGTCCTGTGCCTGGTCACCCCCGACCGCTTTGCCAACGGCGACCCCGGAAACGACAATGTCGAGGGCATGCCCGACCGGCTGGACCGCCAAAACAAATGGGGCCGGCATGGTGGCGATATCCGGGGCATCATCGAACACCTGGATTATTTCGCGGACCTGGGATATACCGCCTTGTGGCTCAATCCCATCCTGGAGAACAACCAGCCCGAGGCCTCCTACCATGGCTACGCCACCACGGATTTCTACCGCGTCGATGCCCGCTTCGGCACCAACGCGGAATATCGCGAACTCGCGGACAAGGCGCGGGCCAAAGGTATCCGCCTGGTCATGGACATGATCATGAACCATTGCGGCTCCGGCCATTGGTGGATGCAGGACCTGCCTTCGGAGGATTGGGTCCACCGGCCGGACGATTTCTTCGAGACCAACCATCGCCGCACCACCTGGCAGGATCCCTATGCCTCCGCCTATGATACCCGCCGCTTCTCGGACGGCTGGTTCGTTCCCACCATGCCCGACCTCAACCAAGGCCAGCCGGAATTGGCCACCTACCTCATCCAACATTCCATCTGGTGGATAGAATACCTGGGCCTCGCCGGCATCCGCATGGATACCTACCCGTATTCGGACAAGGATTTCATGGCCGCCTGGTCCTGCGCCGTGATGGCGGAATATCCCCATTTCAACATGTGCGGGGAGGAATGGAGCCTGCAGCCGCTGACCCTGGCGTACTGGCAGCGCGGGAAGCAAAACCCGGACGGATACACTTCCTGCCTGCCGGGCCTGCTGGATTTCCCCTTGCAAAATGCCCTCGCAAAGGCATTGGTGGCGGAGGAAAGCTGGAATGCCGGCTGGGTCAACCTGTATGAAACGCTTTCCTACGACGCGGCATACGCCGACCCCTACCGCCACGTCATCTTCCCGGACAACCACGATATGTCCCGGATCCTGACCCAACTGGGGGAGGATGTCGACCTGCTGAAAATGGCGGTCGCCTATTTCGCCACCATGCGGGGGACGCCCCAATTCTATTACGGTACGGAGGTGCTGATGTCCAACAAAGGTGACGACAGCCACGGCCATATCCGGAGCGACTTTCCGGGCGGCTGGCCGGGTGACCGGGTCGATGCCTTCAGCGGGAAGGGACTGAGCCGGACGCAGCAGGAGATGCAGGCCTTTTTTAGGAAACTCCTGCAGTGGCGCAAGACGGCGACCGCCGTCCATGCGGGGAAGCTGGTGCACTTCGCGCCGCGGGAAGGGGTTTACGTCTACTTCCGTTACGACGACAAACAACAGGTCATGGTGGTGCTCAACAAATCGGCGGACCGGCAGTCGGTCGACCTGGCGCCGTTTGCGGAATTGCTGGCCGGTGCTTCCGCAGGCCGGGAAATCCTGACGGAGACGGAACTGGTCCTCGACGACCGGTTGGTGGTGGGGCCGAAACAGGCGATGATCGTGGAAGTCCGGCGTTGAGCATAAGACCGGGGTAAGGGGACGTTCCGGATGCAGGCAGGCAGGCGCAGCATGCCTACCTGCACGGGGCGGTTCGGACGGTGCCCTGCCGGCCCGGAGCACCGGGGCATGCTACCGGACAGGACGGCACCCACCGGGTCATCGGCAGATCAGCAAGGGTACGGGACCGGTGGCGGCGGACCGGATGTAATACGACCCGCCCGGCAGCTCCGGGAGCGGCAGATCCAGGATATTGTCGCCCGCAATGACAGGCATTTTCCGGCGGAAGACCACCTGCCCCGTGGCGGCGCCGGCGATGACCCAGTCCAGGATCCGGTCCCGGTGATAAACGAAACGGATGGTCACCTTGTCGTATGCCGGATTGGGAAAGTAGGAGACCGACCCGAAGGGACGGTCACAATTCGCCGTTGCAACCGGGCTGAATTCGAACCTGCCGTCCAGGTCCACCATACTCAGGCGGTAATAGGCTGGTCCACCGGTCAAAGGTCCGGAATCGGTGAACAGGTAATCGGTCGGCCGGTCGGTGGTGCCGACGGCCGCCACCGTGGCCAGCAAGTGCCAATGCAACCCGTCGTCGGAGCGCATCACCTCCATATGCCGGGTGTCGGTTCCCGCAGCGGTTTGCCAGGACAACCGGACACCTTTCCCCAGACATTCCGCCCGAAGGGCCAGCAGCGTGGCGGGCAAGGCCGTGCCGGTCTGACCGATGGCGAAGGGGGAGAACGGCCCCGTGTAACCGGCGTGCAGCATGGTCTTGAAATCGGTACCTGAAGGGGGGAGCGAAGAGCCGGCGGCGAATTCCCAACCGATGCCGTCGTGATGGTTCAACTGATGGCTGGATATGGGGCCCGATTCCTGGAAGCTGTGCCAGCCGAATTCGAAATCGACGCCGGCACCGCTGTTCGGATTGGACTTGTGGATATCCCAGGTCACCGACACATGGGGGGCCGTGGTCTGGGTGCCCGAACTTCCGTTCTGGAAGACGGCATCAAAGACCCGGGCGGAGAAGATATCCGCGGCACCGGCCTTGTTCGCTATGGAAACGGGGTTGTAGGCGGCCCTGCCGACGGGGAACAACCGGGTCGACCCGTTGTCGACGGACCGGATGACCGCCCCCGCCCCGTCCGTTTGGAAATAATTGGCGGGAGAACCCAGGTTGACGGCCTGGATGGCTGTCCCCAAGGTGACATCGCTGCTGCCGAGGACCGGTATCCCCTCGAGGGTCAGGTCACCGTTGGTTTGGAAGGAAAGGTCGTCCTGCAGGTTGAAGGCGCCGATGGCAATGTCGCCGGTCTGCTCGTCGCGGCCGATTCGGATGTTCGAAAAGCCGTCCGTGAAGTTGTTCGAGAAAAAGGAGACCGGGACCTGCAAGGTACCGGTGGCACCGGCGACTCCGATGGAAAGGGAAGTGGTTTTCGGGGCGATGGTCAACATGCCGGCGGCGGAGACGGTGATGCCGGAGCCGAAGGAAAGCGCGTCGGCGATCAACGAGATGTCGCCGGCCGTGGCGGAGCCCAGGTGTTGGTTCACCGTAAGTCCGCTGGCGTGGACGGACACGTTTCCGGCCAGGTCCAGGGAGGCGGAGAGGACGGTGGGTATGTGGTTGGCCGGAACGTATTCCGTATCCCCGGGCAGGCCGGTACCGGCATAGGTGCCGATGACCAGTTCGCCGATGTGGTCCTTTTCCGGAAGGACCAATCCGGACAGGTCATCCGAGCCGGTGAAGGCAGTGCCGGCGGTCGTGCCTGCCACCGACAGGGCGGACAGGTCGTAGGCAGCTCCGCTTCCGGGAGCGAGGGAGATCGTACCGGTGGTCTTGAGGTTGATTTTCCTGCCGACGGGATCCTTGTAATCGCTGTATCGCGTCAGCAGGGTAATGTTTCCGGAACCGGCATCGACGGTCCAGTGTATACCCCGGGCGGCGATATCACCGTACCCGTTGTTCCGCATGATTTCACTGACATGGCCCCAAAGCAGGATATCCCCGCCGTTGGTGGAGATATTGCCGGTGATTTCGACCCCGCTCAGGAAGTTGGCGCTGGAGGGGCTGCCGCTGCTTCCCACGTCGAGGCCGTTCCATGTTTGGGTCTTGGCACCGCCGCCGACCCAGAGGTGGCCCCCGTTGGTGGTGATGGGACCGGTGCTGACGGGGTAGGCGCCGCTGCTGCCGGCATCCATTTCGCTGATGATGACCACGTCCAGCCTGGCACTCCCGCTCGCTTCGATCCTGGCGGCGTTGGTCCCGTCGTTGATGCGGCCGTTGGTCTGCATGGTCAGCACGCCGGTTCCGGCCGTCTTACCGATGGTCGCGGTCGACCCGGTTCGGATGCTCCAGTTGTTGCCGAGCCCCTGGAAGAGCATGTCCCCGCTGGCGGTGGTGATGATGTTCCCGAACAGTTTGAGTTCCTGGCCCATGACCGAAATTGGGCCGGCGAGGGAAATGTCCACATCGAATTGGATGTTCCCCATATTGGTGGGCGTTCCGATGGTCAGCCCGTGGCCGACGACCGCACAACTGACGTGGGCACCGGTATAGAACCGGGCGGTCAGGTTGCCGTTGGCCTTGATGGTCAGCGAGCCGGCGGCCAGGGCGTTGTTGATTTCATCGATGTTCACGGTGCAATTGGCCGTCACCAGCAGCGTTTGGTTGGAAATCGACCATCCCGAGGTCGAACTGGTACCGGTGGTGACGGAGAGCGTCTGTGCCACCAGCGGGCGGACCGGCCAAAAGAGGACAGCCGCATAGGCCAGGCCGATACACAGGCGTTTCCTTCCAGTTCCGGGCTTTAGGCACCGCCGTCGGACAAGAAGGCGGTGGCCGACAACAGCTTTCTTTCCGTGCATGCGCCAGGTGTTTGATGATGACCGCCGTCGGAACAGGAACCGGACAAGGAAAGCCTGGGGCAGAGCGGCGGGAAAGACACGGCGGTAAATATATCCCGGCAGCAATCCCACCGGGAAAGTAGCCTGCTGTACAAACATTGCACATCCGGTATTCCTGCTGTACAAAAGTTGTACACCCAAGCCGGAAGACACCTGGAGACGGGCGTGGCGGAAGGAAGCTGGGGAAGGTCGACGGGATGGACAAGCGGCGGGTACCTTCCGTACCGAAGCGGTCGGTCGGGGCATCGGGGATAACCTGTGATCCCGCACAGCGGCGTAACTGCGGGCGGACGGAGCAGGAGCCCTAACCCTCCTTTTCCAATTGGCGGATTTTTTCCAGGAGGGCCTGCCGGGCGTCCATATCCGCTTCCCCATTGATTTGTTTGTGCAGGTCGATGTACAAGTCGGCGGATGTGGAGAACGAAGCAGAGCCGGTCAGCTGTTCGAGCCAGGCGGCAAAGTCCTTCAGGTCGGCCTGCTGGTGGGAATAGGTGAAGTATTGTTCCACATAATCCGCCTTTTCCAGGTTCATACATTCGTATTTGTCGATCGGTACGACCGGCCGGCCGAAGAACTTGTCGAACAGGTAGGTATTGCCGCAGAAGGTCTGCCAAGCCATTTTTTCCGCTTCCTTGAAGCGGCCGGTCTTGAAGAGGATGACCGTTCCCTCGAAAAGGAAATCGGGGAAGCCGATGTCGTCGGGAAAATTCTTGGCGAACCAGTTCAGGTAGCGCAAGCCGCCCGTATAGTCGCCGAGCTTGATATAGAGGGCCGGCGGGAGATAGCGCAGCCCCTTGCCGTCGTGGTGGAAACCGCCCCAGCGACGTTTATCGGCGGCGAGGGCGGCTTTGATTTGTTTGATTTTCAGTTGCAGTCGCTCAGCTTGTTTCGGTGTCATGGCGGAAAAGGATTTGTACGGTGGGGAAGGCCAGGCGCGGAAGACCCTTCCGGCGGAGCCGGCGTTTGATGCTGCCTGGCCAAAGTTAAGACTAAAAAGTGGATTGTCGTTCGGACGCGGCAGCAGAATCCCGGAACGAAGGCGGTTTCCGGTACTTTCCGTCGGACAAGGGGGCGAAGCGGTCCGCCGGGACCAGGCTCGCCGGCTGGGAGCGACCGGCCGTGCTTCAACCGATCGTTTCGAAATAACCGACCGGTTTCCGATATGCAGGGGGTAGGTCGATGGAAGGCCCGCACGAATTCCATGGACAGGCCGTTCATATTGGGGACTAATCAATAGCTACGGAAGTAGCCATCGGTTTCCGATGGGGCCAGGACCTTTCCGTCAAACTCATCTTCCGCACTTCAACCACACAAAATAATTGATTACAAAACATGGATATTCTCTAGTTTTTAGTCATCAAACTCGCTGATGCGCTACACACCCACCGGAAAAGGCGCTGGGCGTAGCCCCGTGCCCAAGAAATTAATCAGGACGGCCGGCGGCGCGCTTGGGCGCGCCGCCGGCCGTCCTGTCCAAAAGGC
>CAZNLJ010000013.1:0-121679 GCA_964573725.1 uncultured Saprospiraceae bacterium | reverse complement strand
TTGCATGTATTAGGCCTCCCGCTAGCGTTCATCCTGAGCCAGGATCAAACTCTCCGTAGTAAATTCTTTGACCCGGTCGTCCGAAAACAACCCGGTCTTGTCTTGACTACAGTTCGGTCTTCCTGATTCGATAACTCAAATCTTAATCTGTCAAATTCAAGGGCCTCGTTTCTTACCTTTCTCTTCCTGTTTGTCAATGAACTTTTTGGATCGACCTTGAACACAGTAGTCAAGGACAAAACTATTTTTTGGCTCTTCAACCAAAATACCGTCTAGTAAAAGTGGACTGCAAAGATACAGTCAGATTTGATGTTGCCAAACAAAAAGAAGAAAAAAAATGATTTTTATTTCTTGCTTCCTGTTCTGTTTGCCAACGCTTTGCTTTCAAAGCGGGCGCAAATATAAGACAGTGTAATGAACCACCAAACATGAATGACAAATTCTTCAAAAAAAATTGCCCCGTTAGGAAGGTCATACCTAGATAACGCGGACAAAACGCGAATTGTTTGGTCTGAATACCCGTTAATTCCATCTCCGAAGCATTCCGATTTCCATTTGCCGGTTGACTGGACATCGGGACTGGGATGACATGCGGGGAGATTCTTCTCCCGATCATCCATCGGGACTTTGATACCTACAACCCTCGCACGGATCCGGCTTGAAAGAAGCCGGAGGATATTCGTTGACAAGTGTCCGACGGCACCTTTACCCTATCATCTCCGGATCGGATACGCTTCCGTAGACCGCGCAGGCCGTCAGAACCGGTACACGACGGCCATTAGCAGGGCGGGTACTTTTCCGCGCACCAAATCTCCGCGCCCGTCGGACAAGAAATCCGCCTGCGCTTGATCCATTCGAAACTCCGGAATCAGGGTTACCGGTCCGAAATCGGCGTTACCGGATAAAGTCAGCGATAAGATTCTGTTATTTGTGATTCCGGTAATGATGCCGTCAGGGTCGTCCACCAGCTCGCCGCGGACCCCGATTGCAAATTTATCAGCAATCGCATGCTTGGCGTACAGCGCCAGGCCCGACCAGGATTGGGTCGGCATAACCGCTCCTCCTACCGACTTGACCGATGCATTCAGGGCGACGGAAAAATCCTCCGTGATTTGGGCACTGGCCGTCAAGTCGACCTGATTGGCAAACTGCTCATCCGCCGGATTGGAGTCATCCTGCTTTCCTCCTATGTAATTGAGGTATATGGACAGCCTGTCCGTTCCGTATGCCAATTGGGCACCGACATGTTTACCGCTCACTTCATCAATCTTGGTATCGGTATCATTGAAAATACCTGCCATGAGGGCAAGCCTACTTGATAGCTTCACCGTAGCTTTCAGTCCGGTATGGTAAAATGGACCGTTTGAAAAAAGGTAAGATGTACTGTAATGGAAATTTGCAGGCGCATCGATCAGTTCATAACCGACATGGGTACTGAAGTTTCCCAAGGTCAGGGATACCGCTTCATTTACCGCCCAACTGATATACAACTGCTTAATGATTGCAAGGCTGGTTCCCGCATAGCCGTTGGCCGCCTCTGCCCTGGGCCCCACTCCGATATCCGCGACAAATCCGAAGGTTCCAGCCTTGGAAAAGACAATATTTGCCATTCCGGGCGTGATGGATTTGTCCGTTTGTGTGAAACTGGTGGGGAAATACGTATCCTTCAAGTTGTATTGGTAATACGCATCTACGAAACCGTGTATGTCCAGCGGCTTTTCTTGTTGTCCGACAGGATTTTCCCGGAGGATGGGAGCCACCACGACAGGCGCCGGGAGAGGCACACCTTCCTGTGCGGAGAGGATGGTTGCAGTGTGGAAGAGAATGCCAATTGCTGCCAGCAAGGGGCAAGGCCTGAATGATTGCATGACGGACTGCTTTTGTGCAAAAGGGTGTATCCTGTACCTCGAATGGTACATATCAACCCTTTAGCGGATGATTGGATACATTACTGAAAGGTTGCTCCGTCCTGTTCCTGTGAATTGCCTGGAACTGAGGAAGGAGGGAAAGGCAGAAAAGCAGAACAGTATCCAAATCCGCAGAAAAGCAGCCAGCTTGTGCAACTTGCCAAAAATCGCTACTTTTGAAGTCGAATTGAGAGGGATTCGGACCCGTTCCGATTTTCTCAAGGGGGCGTCCGTTTGCCGACGGGCGCCTTTTCTTTTCATTTGGTTCGGATCTATCAGAATGCTTCCGCAGGAACCTCTTTCACCTTGCCATTCGGCTCGGTGACCAGCAACGTGCCCTGCACATACTTTTCATTGTGTTGAGTGGCATCCAATCCTAGCTCCTCCTCTTCCGATGTTACCCGGATAGGGAGCAGGAAGTTGATGAACCTGAATATCAAGTAAGAAACCACCGTGCTGTAGCCTGCGGCCGCAACCAGTCCTTTCAGTTGGGTCAGAAAGAAATCCACCCCCCCGTACAGGAGTCCGTCCGCTCCCGCCTCGTTGACGGCGGTACTGGCGAAAACACCGGTCAGGAGCATACCGACCATGCCGCCGACACCATGACAGGGAAACACATCCAAGGTATCATCGAGGCTGGATTTGGATTTGTAGTATACGGCGACATTCGACACGATGGCGGAGAAGACCCCGATGAATATGCTTTGCGGTATCGGTACGAAACCTGCGCCAGGTGTAATGGCCACCAGGCCGACCACCGCTCCGATACAAAATCCGACGACCGAAGGTTTCTTTCCCTTCACCACATCAAAGAACATCCAGGAGAGGCCGGCCGCGGAGGCGGCGGTGCTGGTCGTCGCCAGTGCGGATACAGCCAGCGGACCTGCCCCCAGGGCGGAACCCGCATTGAAGCCGAACCAACCGAACCAGAGTAGTCCGGTTCCAATCAATACATAAGGAATATTTGCGGGCGGGACATCCTCGGAACGTGCCAGCCGGCGTTTAAGCACAATCGCCCCCATCAATGCGGCACAACCGGCGGAAATGTGAACGACAGTCCCACCTGCGAAATCGAGTACCCCCATCTTGAAAAGGAACCCTTCCGGATGCCATGTCCAGTGCGCCAAAGGTGCGTACACCAGAACGGCAAACAGGCATATGAACAAGATGTAGGAAGTGAAACGAATCCGTTCCGCAACGGCCCCGACGACCAATCCTGGGGTAATGATGGCGAACATCAATTGAAAAAAGGCGAATAAGGACAGGGGGATGGTAGGTGCAAGGCTCCATGGGGCGCCGGAAGAGACTCCCGAGAAAAAGAAGAAAGTGCCCGGGTGTCCGATGAACCCGCCGATGCTTTCCCCGAAACAAAGGCTGAACCCGACGACAATCCACAGGACCCCCACGATACCGGCAGCCACCACGCTCTTTATCATGGTGGAGATGACGTTCTTACGATGGACCATCCCTCCGTAAAAAAAGGCGAGACCGGGAGTCATCAGGAATACCAACGCGGTACAAACCAATACCCAGGCTATATCCGCAGGGTTGTAAGCTTCCCCCCCGTCGAACGGAGGCAAGGATGGGGCGAACACTGCCGCTAAGGATAAGACACCTAGTAGAAAAAACGGAATGAACTGTCGTGAGGTGATTTTCTTCATGTCGGTTGATTTTTACGATTTAACAAAAAGCATATTCTTGAGGCCGATCGGGCCAGTCGACCACCCTGACAAATGGTATCCCGTCCGCCGGGACAAGGTCATCCCCTATGCCGGACCATGGGAGGCTTACACAAGGATTGCCGCCCAAGGCGGATTTTCAGGATCTAGAAACAATAGATGGGCTTCCGCATGCTCAACTACAGCGGAAAGGGATGGCGGAACGGCTGCGCCCGTCCGTAAGATTGGTCATTATCTTGTTAGGTTGGACTCATACCTGTGAAAGGGAGTCCGATGAAATTACAATATGGTGAATAATAAACTGACTCTATTGTCGGATTTATAAAAAACGATTGATTGTTTAGCAAATTTAATAAAATACAGCTTGGAGATAAACCCCATGAAGGCCCCCGGCCAATCGTTTCCGCACTTGTGTCTGTGAAGCCAAAGTAAATTTCACGTGGTGATGAATAATAGAAATATGTTTGGCCTTTTCAACCAAACGCCATCCTTTTGTGAGCTGTAGGAAAACGAGAATATCCGGGTCCGGCAGGAAAAAGTGCTTGGAGGAGACCGCCATACGAAGCTTACGGCGGTTAGCGGTGGAATTCGTACCGACAGACGAGGGGCCTCGGTGGCTGCCTACGAATCATGGGAGGGCTTACAACGCAGCGCGTATCCAGTCTTCGACACCTGGGACAGCCGCCTGCAAACGGTATGGCAACCTGACCACCGCAGAAAGAGCCAAGGGGGTGGCGACGGCGTCCCGACAAACCGTGAAGTCGGCCGGGACGCCCCCGCCACGGGAGCATCAGAGATACCGACCGCTGCAGGTCAGGAGCCGGCGGATTTCCCCATGAGCGCATAGTGACCACGGTTTATCAAAACCGCGGAACCGGGATGAAGTCAGTCGAGACCAAGAATTTTGCGATTGACCGCTTCGTCCGGCATACCACCGGCAAAATCGTCAAAAGCTTTCTCCGTCACCTGGATAATATGGTTACGGATGAAAGGCGCTCCCTCTGCGGCTCCTTGGGCCGCATCCTTGATACAGCATTCCCACTCGAGCACGGCCCATCCGTTATAATCGTATTGAGCCAGCTTACTGAAAACCGATTTGAAATCCACTTGCCCGTCCCCCAGGGACCGGAACCTTCCGGGCCTGTTCACCCAGCCCTGGTACCCGCCATACACACCGCTGCGTCCGGTCGGATTGAATTCGGCATCTTTCACATGGAACATGCGGATGAACTCGTGATAAATATCGATGTAAGCCAGGTAGTCCAGCTGCTGCAGGACAAAATGACTGGGATCGTACAGGATATTGACACGGGGGTGGTTGCCGGTAGCTTCCCGGAACATTTCGAAGGTGACACCATCATGCAGGTCTTCTCCCGGATGGATTTCATAGCACAAATCCACACCTGCCTCCTCAAAGGCATGAAGAATAGGCAGCCAACGGTTGGCCAATTCCCGGAATCCGCTCTCTACCAATCCTTGGGGTCTTTGCGGCCAAGGATACACCGTATGCCAAAGCAAGGCCCCGCTGAAGGTGGCATGCGCATCGATGCCGAGGTTCCGGCTGGCGGATGCGGCCCATTTGAGCTGCTGTACCGCCCATTCCGTGCGGGCTTTCGGATTATTGCGTACAGCTTCTGGCGCGAAGACATCGAAGCCGATATCGTAGGCAGGATGTACAGCGACCAATTGCCCTTGAAGGTGCGTGGACAATTCGGTGATTTGGACACCGCAATCCGACAAGAGGCCCTTCAAGTCGTCGCAATAGGCTTTACTTTCCGCGGCTTTTCTCAAATCGATACACCTAGGGTCCCAGGTTGGGATTTGGACCCCGACATAACCGAGGCTTGCCGCCCAGCGGCAGATGTTCTCCAAGGAATCGAACGGTGCGTTTTCGCCCATGAATTGTGCCAGGAATATGGCAGGTCCTTTGATAGTCTTCATATGAGAGTTGATAAGTTAGTAGGTTGGAACATCAATCATTACCAAGCCGGGGTCCTGTGCGAGCCAGATTCGGACGATGGTTGGTGCGAATTTAGGAATAATTCGTTTTCCGACCGCATCCGGCCTCGAGCAACCATTTACATCCTTCATTGTGGGAGACCGGGGCCTTGGGATGCCGGCAGGATAACCGGGCGAATTGACGGCTGACTGGGCAGGTGGCGCCGTACTTCGGGGGACAACCTCGTGCTACGTCGAAATGAGGCGCGCAAACCTGGCACCGTTCAACCCGTCGTCGGGGTTCGCTTCCGAAAGTTCTTATTGATGATGAACACACCGGACACCAGGAAAAGCGCGGACAGCATGCTCTGCCCGCTGATGTGTTCGTGATTGATTCCCACTCCCAGCAGCATGGCGACGATGGGATTGATATAGCTGGCGGAAGCCACTTTCTCAGGCGTAGACACTCTGAGCAGGTAGTTGAATGCGGAAAAGGCAACCACGGAGCCGAACACGACCAGATAAATCCAGGACCACATGCTTCTGGAAGCAATTGTGTTTATGTCCAGCTGTTTGTATTCCCCGAACGGCAAGGCAGTCAACAGCAGTATACCGCCCCCGACAGTCATCTGGATGCCGGCACTGAGCAGGCCGGAACTCGGCATATCCAGCTTGGTCATCCGCACGGATGCAATGCCCCAGGAAAGCAGGCTGACCAAGACGGCGACGATACCCAGCCCTCCCATATCATCTGTGACCAATTGTTCTTGGGAGACCAGGACAAACATGCCGAAGATTCCAAGTACAGTCCCCAGCAAGCCCATCAAGGACGGTTTCTTGCCATAAAACGCCCACATCAGGACCAGGACCAACAAGGGCTGGAAGGCAACCATGAGCGCCAGCAGGCTGGAGGGTATGAATTGCACAGCCCAAACGAGGCAGCCGGTACCCACCGACAGGAGCATGAACCCGCTTACCATCGCATTCATCCATTGTCTTCCCGACACTGCAGGAAGGCCGTTCCGCGATTGGAGAAGGACCAGCACGATTCCGGCCATCAGGTAGCGGCTACCGGTGGTTATCATGGGAGGCACATCCTGGATGACATACCAGTTTGCCAGGTAGGTTGACCCCCACACGATATATATGATGGCGAAGGAAAAGGGAACCAACCAATTGGCGTGTGGACGAGACGATTTCGATGGCATATCACTTTGACAAGTATACACCGATTGTCCTGTCATCGACCCGATGATGGTGGCAATTCCACAGGATGAACGGCTTGAATGCGATAAGGAACAAGGAAGCGGCAGACAATGTTCGGCAAAAAAAAACCCGGGGAACGGATCCCCGGGTAATCTCATGAAGCACGGAAGGCGAAAGGCCCGATTCATGCCCTGACCCGGCCTGCATCTTCGTACATTTTTTGCAATTTGCGGCGGGCAAAGAAAATCCGACTCTTGATGGTGCCGAGTGGGGCATCCAGTTTTTCGGCGATCTCATCATATTTGTAGCCCTTGTAGGCCATCCAGAAAGGCCGCTTGAAATCCTCCGGCAGCGTGCTCACCATCTTCAGCAACTCCTTGTAACCCATGAGGGATTCGCCCTCGTTCTCCGTACTGTGATGACTGCCGGCGTTCAGGTAATAATTGTTCGCGGTCTGGTCAAGGATCGTTCCCCTTCGGACTTTCTTGCGATAGTTGTTGATAAAGATATTCCGCATGATGGTGACTGCCCATGCCTTGAAGTTGGTGTTGGGCTGGAATTTGTCCGCATTCGAAATAACCCGGTACACGGTGTCTTGGTACAGGTCGTTGGCATCCGTCTCATTACCGGTCAACTTGAGCGAAAAGGCCCGCAGCGAGGAACTGATGCGATCCAATTGGGAATTTATCGAATTGTCCATATCGTTGATATTTCGTTGAACCCTGTTTCTAATTTGTAATTATTATTTGCAAAATTACAACCTAAAGATGCAATCGGGGAGATGATTTTAATTTTGTTAGGATAAATCGGACAAACTTTAATAGTTCATTAACAATTTGGAAAACTGGTAAACTTTTGAACTTTCCTGCTTGTTATCAGAAGACTGAGCGTAAAAAAAAGTTTCTGGGAACCAACCGGCATGAAAGTTCGTAACAAAGATTGTCATTAGCCCCCAAAAGGTGTAAAAATTATCTACGAAAGTGCTGGATTCATAGAATTGTGTGCGAAAACGTTCGCCGATGATATCCAAAGCGGCCGCACCGAACAATCTTGTGAATAGCATATCTGCATGCCGGCAAGTCCATCCGTTCACAACAAGAAAACAGCGGTTACCAATCATCTCATGCAAGGGGAAGGAACAGAAAACGACTATTGTCTTGCGAGCAATCTACGTGCGTTGCGGAAGCGTATGAAGTGGAGTCAGGAGGACCTGGCGGAACGCATAGGCTTGAACAGGGGCAACATCGCGTCCTATGAGAACGGGAGTGCGGAGCCCAAGATATGCAACCTGGTAAAACTAGCGCGTATTTTCGATGTGTCCGTGATAGACCTCACGCTGAAGGACCTCCGCAACGGACAAGCCGGGGTGACGGCATTGTGGCGCGATTCCGGGAAACTACCTATGGCCATGTTCAGCGGACTGGAGCAATTGGAACGAGAGGCGGAAGACTTGCAACAAGCCATCAAAGGGGTTCATTGTTATTTCAAACTCAAGTTGAAGAATGCAGGGGGGCTTCCCGGTGACATACGGTTTGTGACGGAACATTTCGACCAGTTGCATGAGATGGCCCAACATCTGCTACAAGCGCATCAACAGCTCCTGACCAATATCCGGGACCAATTGCCCCCGGAAGACCTCGTAGCCCCGACAATGGATTCTAAATAAGCATATGCCGGGCGTATCGCGATGAAATATACGCTATCCCCGAGGAGGCTCCGCCGACGGGACACCCCGGCACACCCGCCTACTTACCCGGGTCACCCGGGGGTAGGCAACCCACCGATACCATATCGGGCCAAATAACCTGCGACATATTTCCCAATGACATCGAACTCCAGATTGACCGCGGCTTCCGGCCGGAGGTACCGGAATGTCGTGTGTTCCCATGTGTACGGGATGATGGCGACGGAAAAAAGTGTCATGCCGTCTGGTTGGTTCTTTGGTTCAACAACCGTCAGACTGACGCCGTTGATGCAGACGGAGCCTTTGTCCACCAACAAGTATTCCGGCCGCAATCGATATTCGAAGGTAAAAAGCCAGCTGCCGTCCAAGGTATCCGAACGGACGCATCGACCGATTGTATCCACATGGCCCTGGACCAGGTGGCCGTCCAATCTATCCCCGAATTGTGTCGCGCGTTCCAGGTTCAACCGGTCCCCCGGCTTCAAGCCACCGATGTGTGTCCGCTTGATGGTCTCCGGCACGACCGTTACCAAGTGCATGCCGTCGCGGACCTCCGTGACGGTCAGGCAAAC
The DNA here is from genome assembly GCA_964573725.1 of uncultured Saprospiraceae bacterium. Classification (GTDB taxonomy): domain Bacteria; phylum Bacteroidota; class Bacteroidia; order Chitinophagales; family Saprospiraceae; genus UBA6168. The sequence continues at coordinate 112,693 of CAZNLJ010000013.1, read as the reverse complement.
CCCGTCGTGTGAGACACTTTGGTCGGGGTGCAGGGCCTCGGATATATCCGAACGGATGCCCAACTGGATGTTATCGCCTTTTTTCTCCATCCAACTTACCAAGCCGGTTGTCTCAACAATACCCGTAAACATGCGTGCAAGGATTTTTGGCGTGTGTATCCGGGGAACCGGCATGCGCCGCCGCGCACCGACATGCATCGGTTCCATCGTACTGCGCCCTGATGCTCCTACCGGCGTGCCCGCCGGCTGACATCGGCCGGGACCTCGGTCCGTACATACGCTGAACATCGTAACAACATTTTCAAACCATCGAAGTTGTAGTATCGGTAATTTTTCATTTTGAAACCTAAAATTTGAATTATGAAAAGCATGAAAACCTTTATCGCCTTATGGCTCCTGGGCTCGGGAACCATGATATCGACCGCGCAGGAATTGAAATTCCCGGAGCTGGACAAGAGCCCCATGGATGCGGTCCACTATCCCCGGGAGGCTGCATTCCGCAACTACATGGATGCCGAGGAACGCCTGGATCCCAAGGTCAAGGTATTGTATTGCAGACCAAGTAAACAGGGCCGCCCCATTTTCGGGTCGCTGGTTCCATACGGGAAAGACTGGCGACTGGGAGCCAACGAAGCGACGGAAATCACCTTCTACGAGCCGGTCGACATCAACGGCACCGTACTCAACCGCGGAACATACACCATGTTTGCGGAGGTCCATCCCGACTTTTGGGTCATCAAGATTTCGACCCAACGTTTCATCGCCGGATCAGATAACCGGGATATTACAAAGGACATCGCTGCGGTCAGCATACCAACGACCCATGTTCCAGCGGAAAGGGAGTTGTTCACCATCGGATTCCAGGAGGTGGACGACCGGCATTGCCACATGGTATTCGAATGGGACCATACCCGGGCGACCCTCCCGATTTCCTTCCAACCTGTCCTGATGGCCGGAGCCGACGCCAGTCCGCTGGACCTGGTCCAATATCCCAACGATTCCCGTTTCCATAACTACCTGAAGCCGGAGGAACTGGAGGCCAACGCGCCGAAAATCAGGGTAGTCTATGGAAGACCGCAAAAAAAGGGGCGCAAGATCTTCGGGGAAGTCGTCAAATTCGGGGAGCCTTGGCGGATGGGGGCGAACGAAACTACGGAAATCACCTTTTTCGACAAAGTGAGCATCGGTGGCAAGACCTTGACGCCCGGCACCTACGGCATCATGGCCGTGGTGGAGGAAGGAGAATGGGAATTCATCATCCACACGAACCTGCCCAGTTGGGGAACCCATCAGCATGACGAGACAACCAACCTCGTCCGGGTGAAAGCGCCTGTCCAGAAGACCCCTTCGGACGTGGAGGTGTTATCCATATTGCTGGAAAAAAAATCCGATGACCAAGTGGATATGATAGTGGCCTGGGACAAGTCGATGGCGAGATTACCCATTGTGCTGTTATAGGGTGACATGTTCCGGAAGCCGATGGCAATCATGTCATGACCCGCAAAAAAATGGAGGGCAGCAACCGGATTGCGCCCTCCATTTACATTCATTCGCTAAGAATACAGAAAATTACTACCAAATGTAAAGCATCCGTCCAATCGTTCGGATGCGCATATGCCACCGGTCAGTTTCCGTAGACCACCGGGGCAGATCAGTCGACCGGGAGGATTTTTCCTTGCCCCATTCTTTGCCGGACCGCTTCGAACAGGACAATGGCAGCGGCAGTGGAAACATTGAGGGAATCCACCTGTCCGAGCATGGGGATGACGATACGCGAGGAAGCCACCCCTTCCCAAAAGGCGGAAACCCCATCCGCTTCCGTGCCGACGACAAACGCGACGGGGCCTGTGAGGTCGACCTCATAGAAAGGAAGTGATGCGCGTAGGGAAGTCACCGCTATTGGGACCTGATTTTTCACCAGGAAATCGGATGCTTCGGCAGCGGACAGGCAAGCGAGCGGTACGGAGAAAGCGGCCCCCAGGCTGGCCCGAATCACATTTGGATTCCAGATGTCCGTATGCGGATCACAGACCAGGACTGCGTCCACACCGGCGGCATCCGCCGTTCTTAGCATGGCACCCAAGTTTCCCGGTTTTTCCACCCGATCCACCAGCAGGAACAACGGGCGGGAGGAAATGGGAATCTCATGGACGGAACGGTCCTTGATTTTCAGCACTGCCACCACATTCGGGACGGAGGACCGGTAGGCGACCTTACCGAACAGGGCGTTATCGAGCGAAACCAAGTTGAGGGGAGGGATGTCCGCCGGAAGCGTAGCCTGCCATTCCTCTAGTATCGATGTGGATGTAATGCCTTCATCGAAAACGATGGATTCCGCTTCAAAGCCGTTTTGGAGCGCCCTTCCGACTTCCCGAAATCCTTCCGCCACGAACAGCCCTTCCTTCCTTCTTTCGCGTGCCTTATCGTGCAAGGCGCACAGCCGTCTGAAGAATGGGTTTTGGGAGCTGGTAATTCTCTTGGTTGTCATGATCCATATGGGTGTGCGGTGGTCGGGGCGTTCCGGGGAATATGTGAAGCCGATTCGGCTGTGTCCGGATTTGCAAAATGTGCGGCGCTGATCCGGATTCATCAATCCTGCGAAACGTGCCTGCGAGGCTATTTTAGAGCGCCGGGGGCGGCGGATGCTGATCGGAGGAACGCCAACCCCCTATCGGCTACCGATTTACAGAACACAAAAAGTGCATCCCCTGGCTACAGCGGATGCACTTTTTGTGCACAAAAGATGGATTCCGGTATTTACCTCAGGACAGGTGGTTGACGAAAAGCGACAACTCGCTCTTGAGGTTAGCGGCCTTGTTCTTGTGCCAGGTATGTTTCTTGGCCAATTTGTCGATCATGCTGATGACCTTGGGCAGGAACGAATCCGCTTCGGTCTTATCCGTCATGGACCGCAATGCCTTGATGGCCGTCCGGGCCGTTTTCTTGTAGTACCGGTTGCGGGTGCGTTTTTTGTCATCCTGACGGATACGCTTTTTGGAAGACTTATGATGTGCCATATCTATTGTAAGATAAATGATTCGAAGCAACGCGCTGGAAAAATTCCCAACGGGAGCGCAAAGATAGCAGTTATCAACGGTAACCTGAAAGGTCTATCGGGATTTTTTTTCGAATATCTGGTCGCAACAAAGTCCAGGCTATCGAGCGGAATGATTTGGGATATCATTTCTGCCCAGCATATCGCCGGCAAGTGCGTATCGGATTGCATCGTCACCGGGATGCGTCCAGGGTCACTTCTACGAAGAACTCCTGCTGGTCACGCAGTACTTTGAGTTTCACCCTGTCACCGGCTTTGAATTTTTCCAGGATCAGGACGAGGTCGCTGCTTGACTTCACCTTTTCACCATTGATGGCGACAATGGCGTCGCCCAGCCTGATTCGGCCGTTCCGATCGCGATAGGTAGCCTGGAGGCCGGCACGGGCGGCTGCACCGCCATCCACGGTGTGGAGGATAAGTGCGCCTTCCATGCCGAGGCGTTGGGTGGTTCGGGAATTGGCCACCTCGATTCCGAGCGTCGGCCGGTTTATTTTCCCGAAGTTGATAAGATCCGGCACCACCCAGCGAACGACATCCACGGGGATGGAAAAACCGATGCCTGCGGAGGCACCGGAAGGGCTGTATATGGCGGTATTGACCCCGATGAGTTGCCCGGAAGAGTTCAGCAGCGGCCCGCCGGAGTTACCGGGATTGATGGCGGCATCCGTTTGGATGACATCGCGGATAGGAATTCCGCTAACGGAATTGATTTCCCGTCCCAGAGCGCTGATGATACCGGTGGTGAGCGTTTGGTCCAGTCCGAACGGATTACCGATGGCGAAAACGCTTTGGCCGACGAGCAGATTATCGGAGGCACCGACCGGAATCGGGCGCAAGGTATTTTTCGGGGCCTTGATCTTGAGGACGGCCAAATCCTTTTCCGGCGCGGATCCCACCAATTCCGCATCCCAGGTAGAACGATCGGAAAGCGTCACTTGCGCGCGGTCGGCCCCTTGGATGACATGATAATTCGTAATTATATGCCCGTTCCGATCCCAGACGAAACCGGAGCCACTGCCTTGAGGCTGTTCCATGACATTGCGCGTCCAGAAATCCTGCCTCAGCCGGGAGGTGGTGATATATGCGACGGAGGGCGCCGCGAATTCGAACAAACGGATGGTGGCCTTCTCCGATTCCGTCAATCCGGGGGGAAGGGTATTTCCGGTGTCATGGACCGGAGGGGCGGAAGGGGTTTCTGTTGTTGGCGTTGGCGGCTGGACGGGGGCCGGCGGTTCCTCCTCCGACGGCACGGGAAGTTCACCGGGAGCGATCATGCCTTCTTTCCAAGCCGTCCCGGCCACGAAACCTGCGCAGAGCAGCGCCGTCCACAAAAGGATCCTGAATGTCGGCGACTTTTTCATTTCAAATTCGGTTCAAAGTGAATGGCTGTGTAAATCCCCGCTATTGACAAAACCTTCCGGAAAGTGGTGCAATTCCGGTCGACCGAAGGTTCACCTTTGCGGTGGCGGAAAGCCCGACTGTCCGGGTTCCGGATATCCTTGCGCAGAGCGAAGGAGACAGGCAATCTCCGACGTTGTTCGAGGAATCGGCCCTTTTGTCTCCATACATCCTGCCGAAAGGTACGGATTTTCATGGTGCTGACTACCTTTGGCAAATGAGCCATCAGAGTAACATTCCATACCCGACTTGGGTTCAGGTATCGAAGTAAAAACCATGCAGTTGGTCCCGCCTGCCTGGACCGGAAAGGCGGCCTATCCCGGAAGTACGCGATCGGGCGGCCGACTATGAAAGCAGTTTGGATAAAAAGAAAAGCCATCCGAGGATTCAACCAAACCTGATCCATGCAAAGAATACGTTCCACGCTACTATCCATCCTCTATCTCCTGTTCAAGGTAGTGGTCAAGGCGGCCTTGCGGTGGTTCCATGGGAGAATCACGGTCGTGCGTCCGGAGGATGGCGGCCGACCAGCACAACCTCCCTGCATTGTAGTCACCAATCATCCGGGCACCTTGCTGGATCCGCTCAATACGGCGGTGCGGCTGGACTTCCCTGTTCATTTCCTCGCCAATGCGAGCATATTCCGCAACCGGTTCACCAATTGGTTTTTCAATACATTCTACTGCATTCCCATCGAGCGGTACCAGGATACGGGTGGAAGACCACTGGATAATGCGGCGAGTTTCCGGCGCGCCGTCGACCATTTGTCTGCGGGCGGTTCCTTGTACATAGCACCGGAAGGCACCAGCTATATTGACCGGCACCTTCGAAAAATCAAGACCGGTACGGCGCGAATAGCGTTGGAAGCGGAACAATCGGCATCGTTCGGACTTGGGTTGACCATCCTGCCCATCGGATTGAACTATCGTGACCCCACCGTCATTCGCAGTGAATTGCTCGTGAAGTTCGGTGATCCGATCCAGGTATCGGAATATGGGGAGCTGCAGGAGGCGGATCCCGTGGCGGCGGTACAGGCGTTGACGGAGCGCATCCGGCAGTCGCTGGCAATGTTGATGATCGACACACAGGACGCAACGGAGGAGGCACATCTGAAGACATTGGAAGCGCTGTGGAGGGCATCCTCGGGAAAGGATGCCTACGGGATGTGGAAGGCGGGGCGACAATGCCTGGCATTACTACGGGAACGGAATGGCCACTTGAGAAAAATGGTGATCGACTTTAGGGCGGAGCTATCCGCATCCGGGCTATTGATGGAGGAGATTGTCCGGAAGGCGGGAAAAACGCAGTTCCTGCGACTGGGCTGGTTGACCGCTTTCAGCCTTCCCGGATACCTGCTGCACGGACCGCCCGTTTGGGCGGCATACCGGCTGGACCGGCAGCTGAATGACGACATCCACTGGCGCCCCACCTACCTGTTCCTGGGTGGCCTAATCACTTATCCCATCTGGTTTACTTTCCTGGGAGCCCTGCTATACCCGATCGGAGGGATGGTGTCCGTCCTTGCGACAATAGTGTGGAGCTACCCGTTGGGGTTGGTGGCAGAGGCCCATTACAAACTTTGGAAAAAGCGGCGTGCAATCCGACGTGCGGCGGAACACGACCGTCGGCACCCGGAGGACCATGCGCGTCTGTTGGCAAAAAAGGAGGCCATTTTACGGTTCCTGGAGGCAGCAGGACTTACTTGACCTTCCTGCTCCATTTCCGTAACACCCGAAGGCGGAGGTCCTTGACATCCGCCGGCGACCCACTGTCGGGATGTAGGCGGACCACTGCGGCGAGGCTGGCTTCGGCATCCATCATTTCCCGGACCACGGCTTCCGTGCAATCCGGATAATCGACGGAGACCACGGTGTCCGATTCCAACCATTCCTTGATTTTTCCTCGGCTTTTCTTCTTGAGATGACGAATGACAGGAACCCCCATATCTGCCAAGGCAGCGGCATTGCATTGCTGTTCGAACTGTCCACGCATCGGGACGACCATCAGTTTCTTTCGGAGGAACAGCGCTTCGGCGGGCGTCTCGAAGCCGGCGGCACACAGGACCCCTTTCGAAGATGCGAGGCTTTCCAGGAAAGCCTTATTGGAAATCCTTTGGAAATGAATGTTCCCACTGAAGTAATCACGGTCGGTATGCTTTGAGAAGACATGCCAGGAAGTCTGACGGAAAGTGGACAGGGTCTTAACGATCCGCTCGTCCGAGAAAGCCGGCAGATAAACCGTGTAATGACCGTTATCGGACACGGTCAAGGCCCGGACCTGATGCCTTATGACCGGTGTATGGATATTCGGGGCGTAGGTTTGGAAATGAAATCCGTAGCTGGAGGTGACCGGGGCATAGTGTTTCAGCACGAACTTACCCACCGGATCGAGATTGGCCGCCCGGGGGGACAATTTGTCCAGCACGGCAGCCTGATGGCTCAGGCCGACGCAGGGCAGACCTTTTTGACGACAGGCCCAGGCGCTGACCGGTTCGAAATCAGAGATGACCAGCTGGTATTGTTCCACCGGCAGGCTGTGGATTTCCTTGCGTAAACTTCGCAGGCTGCTTTTGCGAAATGTTTCGAAAATATCCACTCCGCCTTTTTTTCCGAAGATCAAGCTCAATCCTTTGAACCGGTAATGGATTTCGAAGCCCGGTTCGACATCGGACTGGATACCGCTCAGCAGTACGTCCACCGTCCCGTATTGCCGGAGGACGGGTATGATATCCCTGGCCCGGCTGACATGGCCGTTGCCGGTTCCTTGTATGGCATAGAGGATTTTCATCGGCGGTATTATTCAAACCATTTGAGGTTACAACGAGGAAGTGACGACATAAGAACAACCGGGAAAAGGAAGATGTTCCCCTCCGTCGGGGGAACATCTTCCGAGCCCATTACCTGGCCGATGGCTTCCGAGCTCAACGGACCACCACCAGCTTTCCCGCGTATCGCGCCCCTTCCGCGAGCAGCGACAGCGTGTAGATACCGGCCGGTAGTTCCGCTACCGGAACCTGGAACGAATTGTTCTCCCGGGATGACAGAGTAGCGGACAAAACGGGTCGTCCGACGGCGTCTGACAGGACCCAGCGACCTTCAGTCCTCCAGGTGTCCGGCAAGCGGACGGATACCGTTGTCGCGGCAGGATTCGGGTAGATGACCAGGTCATGCCTGTCATTGGCATCCCGCACCCGGCTGGGCTCTATGGTGACATGGACAGTCGCACTGCCTTGACAGCCGTTCTGGTCGGTCACGGTGACCGAGTAGGCCCCTGATTCCGTCACGGTAAGCGTCTGTCCGCCGGAGCCATCGGACCAGGCGTAGGACAGGAATCCTGGCCCGGGATCGAGGACATAGGAAGTCGGCACATTGAAAACGGTATCATTACCCAAGCTGACGACCGGTGCGGGATTCACGAACAGGGTCATGGCGTCGAGATTGGTACACCCGGTGTTCAGGTCTGTCACCAAGACGGAATAAGTACCTGTTTGGGTGACCGGCAACAAAGGCGACATGGCACCGGTGTTCCACAGGAAAGAGCGGTCACTACCGGAATCTCCGGCATCCAAGACGACCGTATCCCCTTGGCAGATCGTTTGATTCGGCCCCAGGTCGGCGGTTGGCAGCGGGGAAACGGCTACATCCAGGCTATCCGAGGCGATACAGCCGTTCCCATCCGTCACCGTTACGCTGAAGGTGCCGGCCGTGCCGACGAGCAGGAAGGGTTCCTGGCTGCCATTGCTCCAGAGGTAGGATACGAATCCCGAATCGGCCTGGATTTCGGATACATCCCCCTGGCAGCTGGTTCTGTCCGGCCCCAGATCGAGTTGAGGGGAGGGCCAGATACCGAGGTCCACCGAAGCGGTGACCGAACAACCGGCCACATTGGTAGCGACGACCGCATAGGAACCGGCCGTCGACAAGACGACGGAAGCGGAAGTATCTCCCGTGACCCAGGCGAAAGCCGTCCCGGGCAAGGTATCGGTGGCGGTGACTATCCAGGGCAAGGATTCCGGACAAAGGGTGGTATCACCCTCGAGGGAGACAAGAGGCAATCCTTTGGCCACCAACGTAATACTATCGGAAGCCTTACATCCGGCATCGTTGGTGACAGTTACCCCGTAAGTACCTGGCAGGGAGGATTGCAGGATGGACCCGGTGGATCCGTTGCTCCACAGGTATTGGGAAAAACCGGAGCCGGCGTCCACGGCAGCGGTATCCCCCTCACAGAAATCCAGCGTTACCGCGGGCAGGTCGAAGGAACAGTAAGGCGGGACATAGTCCAGGGAATCCGCGAGACCATAGATATAGAGGCGGGTGGATTTCCCGGTGAAGACAAAAGAACCGTCCGCTGCGGGGCTAGCGATACCGAAGTCGTTGTCATTCACCAGGGCGATGGTGGCGGCATCCAGGATGGTCAGTCCTTCGGGTTTGTCATGGCTGAGGTCCCAGCCGGCCTCCAGCAGGTCGAGCACAGGCAGTTTTTGGACGGCATGCACGCCGAAGAGCGCCAGGTCGGCAGCGGAACCGACCTGCTCCAGGGTAAGGCCGCCGAAGTCATCCGAAACAGGTAGCGGCGTAGCGTCCGCGATGTCGACCTTATAGACCACCTTGGCGTTCCATCCGTTGCGTTCGGCATGCTCGACGAGCAGGAACTCCTGGTTGTTGACCGCGACGAGGTCGCCGACTTTCCAGTCGCGGGAACGGATTTGACCGTAGGGCGGATTGATTTCGTACGCGTATTGGGTAACGGCATCGGTTTCGGGATTGATTCCGACCAGGCGGAGCAGGCGGCCGTTGTTGCCGGCGGCGGCATCCGGATTATTGGCCACACTTTGGAGGATGGCGTAAATATGTCCGTTGGGCGTCACCGCAATACCTTCGAAGCCCCGGTTCGGTTTACGAAGTCCGATGGGAGCCGGCAGCGAAACATCCTCCGGTTCGGTGGGAAAGGGTGTATATCGTTTGACCACCTGGTTGGTGGCCTTATTGACTTTCCAGACAGAGGCGCCGTATTCGTCGCATAACCAGATGTTTCCGAAATTATCCTCCACGATACCTTCCGCATCCAGTCCCCAGATATCCGGGTTGAGTACCGCAGGCGTTGTATCGGCCCAAGCGATTTCGCCCGTAGCACCGGCCCCTGCCGGGAGCGGAAGGCCGGAAACCGGAGTAGCATCAGGTCGGCGGACGGGTTCGACGGATTGGACATTCCATTGTCCATTTTCTGCGGAGAACCGGGTAATGCGCGGTGCATAATCAGGAGCCGGAAAGAGCAAGGTCGCACCGGAAGCATTGGGATGATTGCCGGCATCCACATTGGGGCCACGGTCACTGACCGCCAGGAATTCCCGATTGGTACCGGGTATATAATGCAAGCCGCTGATACCCCCGTCGAAGATGGTGTCACCCTGAACGACCGTCACCGAGGATTCCGGTATGTAATCGAAGGTTTCCAGGGAGAGGTCCCCGCCGTGGGTACGGTCGATATCCAGCTGGATGACCGAAACGGTTCCGCTGATTTCGTTGCTGACGACGAGCAGGTTCCTTCCGTTGGGGCTTTCGTGCCGGGGGATGAACAGCAGGCCCTCCGGGCCGAGGTCACCGCCGGGGATTTCGCGCGTATTCAAGTATTGGATGAAGACCGGCGAAGTGGGATCCGTTATCTCGTAAGCCATGACCCCGCCTATTCTTTCCAAGCCTATGAAGGCGAAGACACGGTCATCCAGGGTAACAACCGATACCGCTTCCGGCTCCGGGCCTTTGTCATCGCTTCGGTTGCGGAAGCTGGGTGTATTGCCATTACTGGCATTGAAGAAGGCCCCCCAGACAGGATCGCCGGCGACGATGGCCTCCAGGTCATCGCCGCTGTCCCAGACCAATTCTCCGGTAGAGACATTCCAGATGCTGAAAGACCTACCGCCGAATGCGTAGATTTCATCGAGGTCGCCATCTCCGTCCGTATCCCCGCTGGCGCCGGAGACATTCAGTCGTCCGAGCAACACATCCTGTTGGAGGTAGGCGGCATCGGGGAAGGCGGTCGGGTCCAGCACGAGGTCCTTCAGGCGTTGGGATTCCACAAAATCCCCGTATTCGCGGGCATCCCCCTCGTTGGCGGTCACGGCGTAAGTTACGCCGTCCACCGTGAAGCATTCGATGGCATCCGGCATGTAGGCACCTTTGACATTCCAGGCGGCGGAGAAGATACGGCCGCCGCGGTCGGAAGCATCCAGGATATTGGCCGGGAGTCGATGGTCCTTGTAACCGAGAGGTTGGATGGCGGTGACCATTAGGTTTTGCAGGTCCACTATCGCCAGGGCGTTGTTTTCCTGCAGGGTCACCAGGGCGGACTTATCATCGGAACTGATGCAGATATATTCCGGTTCCAGGTCGTTGGCGACCGAGGCATTGGGGCCGAAAATCCGGACACCCTGTGCGCGGAGGCTCTCCAACTGGTCGTTGAAACCATCGAAGGAGAGGTGGGTGACATCGGCCGGCGTAAGTTGCTGCACCCCGGCCTCCAGGTGGATGACAGAAATGGAACCGGGTGGGTCTATGGAATAATCCGAATTGGGTTCCCCTTCGTTGGCAGTCAGCACCTTGGATCCGTCGTTGGTGAAAGTGACCATATCCGGCAGGAAGCCGACCGGCACACTGTTCAGGAATTGTCCGTCCGCATCGAAGAAGGCGACGGACCCGGGTTCACCGGTCGAAACACCTTCTATACTGGCAGCGACGAGGCCGTTTTTCACCGCCACGCTATTGATGCCTGCGCCGTAGGGAGACATATCCACCGAGAGCAGGTGGACCACCGCGTTGGGGTCGGAGAAGTCCAGTATTTCGAGGGAATTGTTATCGATATTGGTCGTAAACAAGCGTTTGGAAACGGGATCGAAGCCCGATATTTCGGCCGAACCACCGGTGGGGCTGGCCTCAAAACTACCGAGGTGGCGCATCTGAACGAACGGATCCGACTGCATGACCGGAGCGAATACATCGTTGTCCCGGATCAACAGGATATGTTCCGGCGAGGAACCCGGTGACACCTGGTCTGTGCTGTCCACCTTCAGGATAAGATATTTTCCGCCGGTCAGGTCCGTATTATCCGGGAGGGCGACATGGAACAGGAAAGTATCCGGACCAGTGGTCGGCGGGAGGGAGATGGAATCGGAGAGCCAGGAAAAATCCTGCCCTTCCGAGGCAGTTCCGGCGGCGACCGCCGAGAAGTGGACGGTTGCGGCCACCCCGGGTTGTTCCACGACGACCTGAACGGCGAGGCTGTCGGCACCTTCGGTTGCGTGGGAATACGCCGAGGCGAAACCGACCACCGGTTTGGTGAGGAAGCGGAAGACCGCCAGGGTTCCGCTGAGTTCGTTGGCGGTGACGACATAAGAGAAGCCGTCCGGGCTGTCCGCGGCCGGGATGAAGAGCACCCCTTCCGGCCCGTTATCACCGGCGAAGGACATGTTGTCGCGGGTATTCAGGTAGTCTACAAACTGAGGTTGCGCGGGCGAGGAGACATCGTAGACCATCAGTCCGCCGATACGTTCCAGGGTAATGAACGCATAAGTACGGCCGTCGACGGTGGCGACGGTCACCCCTTCCGGTTCGGGGCCTTTGGCCCGGCTCCGGCTCTTGAAGCCATTTCCTTCGTTATCGGCATTGAAAATAGGGGCGGTATGAGGATTTGCCGCGGTGATGGTTTCGAATGCGTCGCCGCTATCGTAGAGGAGGCTTCCGTCGGTGGCATTCCAGACGGAGAAAGAGCGGGTGCCTACGCAGAAGAGTTCGTCGAAATCCCCATCCCCATCCTCATCCCCATGGAGGTTGGAAATGCGGAAACGACCCATATTATGGTTTTCCTGCAGGACGGCGGCTTGGGGAAAAGCGGTCGGGTCCAGCGCAACCGCGCCGACGGTCGTCCTTTCATTGAGTCCGGCATATTCCCGTTCATCGCCTTCATTGGCGGAGAGGAGATAAGGCTGCCCTCCGATGGAGAAGTGCGCGATACCGTCGGGGAGGAAGAACCCTTTGAGCGGATAATTGGCGATATGGACGGCACCGCTGCGGTCGGAGAGATCCAAACCGTTGCCGAAGGCGGAAAAATCTTTGGTGCCGAGGGGCCAGATATCCGTGACGGTGCGGGAAGGGATATCGATGACGGCGACCGCATTATTTTCCTGGAGGCTGACCCAGGCGGTCTTGCTATCATCGGACACCGTTATGTACTCCGGTTCGAGATCTTGCGAAAGGGAATTTGCGGGATATAGCCAGCGCAATCCGGCGGCCTGCAGATCGGCGGCCTGGGCATCGAAAGCATGGAAACCGGCCGTATGGATATCCGCCGGTGACAAGGAAGCGATACCTTGGGAAATATCGACCAGGGTAACGGAGCCTTCCGGATCCACCGAATAATCATCGGAGGGTTGCCCTTCATTGGCGACCAGAACATACCGACCATCGGGGGAGAAGGTGACCATGTCCGGCAAGGCACCGACGGATACCTGCTTGAGGAAGTTGCCCTGTACATCGAAGAAAAGGACCGAGCCGTTGTCTTGTTCGGAGGTAAGGGCGGATACGGAGACTGCCACGATACCGTCCTTTACGGCGATGCTGGTCAGCCCGCCTCCCCATGCGTCGACCGGCACCTGTTGCAGGAGGACAGGTTGGGCGGGTTGGGAAAAATCAATGATATCAAACGCCTTAAGTCCGGTACTGATGGCGAACAAGCGATGGCTGGCGGGATCGTAGGCGACGATTTCCGCAATCCCCTCCGCGCCGTCCGGATTGGGTACCGAATAGCGGGAAAGGAACCGAAGGGCTGCCGTTCCTGTGGAAGTCGGTGCCTGGCGGTCGTCATCCCGGATGTAGACCGTGTAGAAGGGGCTGCCCTCGATGGTCAGTCCCACCGGATGCTCCAAGGCCAATACGAAGTATTCGTCCTGTTCCACCGACAGGTCATCCACCAAATCGATGGGAATCGACAGCTGGGTCGTATTTTCCGTCGACAGCGACAAGGTACCGGACCACAGGACATCGGCGTCATCGGCCGTACGGAAGGGTGCAGGTTTCAGCACCAGTTCGACCGTGGAACCGGGGGAAGGATTTTCGACCGTCAAAGGCACGAGTACGGATCCGTCGGATTCCGACACCGATTGGAAGCGGTCGGTAAAAGAGACCTTGGTCACATATTCGAATTCGAAGAGGAAAGGTTCCAGCATCACCCGGTTGTCCGCATCCAGGACATCGTCAACCACCAGGCCGTAGGATGCCCCCAGGGCGAAGGGCTGGTCGTAAGTCAGGACCACGGTATCCGGCAGCATACCGTTGACGGAGACCGCAGCGGAGGCAAGACCTGGGATACCGGCATAATTGTCCGGGTTCACCGCGGAAAGGGAGTCCAGGTCATTGTTGAAAACGAGCCGGATCGTCGTCGCGGACGTGACGGCTGCCGCCGTCACCTGGGGCGGACCGGGAAAATGCCAGGAAGGCCAAAGCTGCGGCAGCGTACCCGAACCTGCCCCGATCCAATTTTCCGGATTCAGGACAGCCTGTCGCAGCAATTCCTTCGATCCGGACTGAACACCGGCGTAATAGGCGTTGGGCGTATTACCGGAGGCATTACCGGGCACATTTCCGAGCTGGATGGCGCTGCTGCCATCCGACAATCCGGCCGGCAGCAAAGAGAAGCTGCCGCTACATCCGGTATGTGGGGAGGAGGTCCAGGCATTGGAACTCAGTGCGGTCACATGAACGGGTTCCGAAGGCGTTCCGGTATAGACAATGACCTGGTCACCCCCGGAACCAAGTCCGAAAGAGGAGCCGGTGACCGTTCCCAGCGTGGCGAGACCGGCACCAGTCCGAATGGAAAATACGGAACCTGCCGGAATGACCTGAGCGGGAGCGGACCAGGTCAATCCGCCGGGACATTGGGGTTGCGGATTATCCGTGTATTTGGTATCCGTGATATTCAGGAGCGTACCCGGCAGTATATTGACAAGCGTAAGCAGGGCGATCTCATCCTCCGCCCCGCTGGCGTTCATTCGATAGGCGACCGGGAGAATATCACCGGGCTGCAGGAATGTTTGGACCGGCAGGACGGAAAAGGAAGTTGAGGCCGGCTCCGTCAAGGCATTACCGGCCAGGTCCGTCACGGTATTGGGCAGGAGGGTCAGAAAATAGGTCACCCCGTTCTCCAGCGGAGCGGATGGCAGGATGGAAATGGAATTCCCGCTCATTTCGCCGGAAAAACCGACGGAAACGCCCATGGCGCTATCCCTGCTGAATTGGAGCAGGGACGGAATATCGGCGTTGGTCACCGGATTTCCGGAAATCAGCCGGATGGGTTCGTTGAATACCAGTGCAGGAAGAATATCCGGATCGACGTTGACCGATCCAGCCGCAGGGAAGAACGAGACGGTCGGGGGGAACACATCCATGCCGATCGGAGAACCCTCCACTGTCAGGTTATCGAACCGGTTGTTTCCGGAAGAGCCCCCGACACCAATTTCGAACGTGATACGGATGCGGAACAAGGGATTGTCATGGCAGGCAGGAATGGTCGAGAAGTCCAGGATTTGGAGGGTGGGATCGCCGTTGACCGGCTCCAGGGACAACAGGCTGTCGAATTCCACCCCGTCGGTGGAAAAGGAAATGATTTGGCGGCCGGCGCCGGAGCCGGACCGCCGGGTGGCGTACTTCACCACCACCTGTTCGAAGCCGGTGGTCGGCAGGTCCAATTCCAGGGCGGATCCGATGGGGTTGTTGAGGCGCAGGTGTGTCAATGATGCGTCGCCATTCCTGGCATTGGGATTGGTGACGTCGAAACCGGACCCGTCATCTCCCAACAGGGCGCTGCTTGTCCCTGGTACATACTGTATACCCGCGCCGTTCAACAAGGAATAAGTGGGGGACAGCAAGGAAT
Source organism: uncultured Saprospiraceae bacterium (assembly GCA_964573725.1). Classification (GTDB taxonomy): domain Bacteria; phylum Bacteroidota; class Bacteroidia; order Chitinophagales; family Saprospiraceae; genus UBA6168. Next base: position 97,317 of record CAZNLJ010000013.1, on the reverse strand, counting down.
TGAGGTCCGTAGGATTGTTGAAATTCCAATAGTGAACCAAGGATTGGGCATACATGGCGCCGACCAACGCCATACAGACAGAAATGAGGGTACATTTTTTCTTCATGACCATGCTTTTTGCCATTGACCAAACTGTGGGAGACCATCCGTGCTCCGGAAGTCCACCCTGGACCAGGCGGAAAAGACCGGAGAGAAGGAGATGGAACACCAAGTACGAGCACTTCGGCGGACAACTTGAAATGAGTTGAAAACAGCAACAAAACTATCTCGCCGGATTCAAGCGGGCAGAAAGCCAATATGAAGGGTTGTTGAAATATTCGTTAAGCAAACAGGGCTTCGGGAACCCAATATTATCCATATGTAAAGCAGGAGCGGGGGCTGAAATATTTGCCGCAAACGCTGGCATAGAACAGCGGGGGAATCCTACTTTTACACGATGAGGGAAATACAGGCAGACACGGATGCGACAGGAGCGGGATTCCGATACCGGCTCCTTCCATGGATTCTCGCAACCATACTATCGGCTTCCGCTGTCCGACTGGATGCGAGCCCGGACGTCCCCTTACACGAACAAACTTGTTTGGAAGGCCCCTGCGATGCCGGGATGGGCAGCGGGGCATGGAAAGCGCCCTGGAAAAACGGGATACCGGTCCGACCGCTACCGAATGCCCATGCCCACAACGACTACATGCATGCGCGGCCCCTGTTCGATGCATTGGCGCAGGGATTCCAGTACATAGAGGTTGATATACACTTGATCGGTAGCGAATTGTACGTATCGCACGACCATCCGGCGGTACCGGATCCGATGCGGACCCTGGAACGGCTGTACCTGCAGCCCTTGGAAGCGATTCTCCGAAGCCAGGGTGGAAAGGTATTTCCCGGCACGAGCGACCCATTGTACCTGGTGATTGACATCAAGACGGAAGCAGCGGAGACCTACGAGCGGCTCAAAGAATACCTGGCTCCATTCCGGCAATGGGTCACGGAATATGTGGGGGGGGAAGTCCGGCAGGGTGCCGTCGACATACTTCTTTCCGGAAACAGGCCGGTGGCGCAGCTGTTGGGTGAAGAAAGCCGGTGGATGGCATTGGACGGACGGTTGGAAGACCTGGGCAAAGGGATACCGAGCGAATACATTCCGGTAATCAGTGAAAATTTCCGGAACATTTTCGGTCCGCATTCCTGCGGTGGGTGGCAGGCGGACGGCCAATGGCAAGTGTTCCGGAAGCTGGTCCGGTTGGCCGAACAGGAAGGGAAACGCGTCCGGTTGTGGGCAAGTCCGGAAGAGGAGGCCTGCTGGCGTCGGTTGCTGTCCCACGGAGCCGGCATCCTCAACGTGGACGATATGGGAAGGCTGCGCCGGTTCCTACAGCTGTATCGACTGGGACGTCCGCACCAGTATGAAGGACTTCGGGCTCCGGAGGACAGGAGCCGCTGACCTGGTGATAACAACAAAGCGGGACGGCCTTAGGCGCCCGGCTTTTCCGCGACCAAAATATGGTGGCGGCCATCCGGTGTGTGGTCGAACAGGAGTCGGAACCCGGCATTCCGCAACCAAGCCATCATATCCTCGAGGCTGGCGGGGAAGTCGAAAGATTCGACGTGTTGCCGGATCATTTCGAACTCCTGCTCGGACAACAGGTTCCAGGTTGCGTACATATTCGCGAGATAAGCGTCGATATATGCCTTTCGGGTCTGGCCATCCGTGCGGAAGACATCGACCATTACCAGCCGGCCTCCCGGAGAGAGGTGGTTGAAGATCCCGATTACGAGGCGTTCTTTCGCATCATCCTGGAGATGATGGACGGCATAGCTGCTGTGGATGAGCTGGAAATTATCCAGGGAACCGGCCAGGAGCGACGCCATATCCCCGACGGCGAAGCGGAAGGGGATGCCTGTCCGGGCGAGTCTTTCCGCCGCCCATTCCACGGCCTCAGGCGAAAGGTCCCAACCCTCATAGGAAGCGACAGGAAAGTCCGGAAGGATGGAAGACAGCTGGAAGGCGTCCCCGCAGCCCATATCCAGGCAACGGAACCCTTCCGGTACCGACCATTGGGAAATTCCCTTTCGTGTCCAGTCCATCATCGCGGAATGGCACATATAATCGGACTGAATCACCTTTTGGTACAAGGCCCAGTTCTTGCGGAAAATCTCGGTAGCTGTTTCGTACATCCGGACGGCGTTGAAGCAAGGGAAAGGAGCCTGAGCGGCACCTGGGTATCAGACTTAGGAACAGCCAAAGGAACGAAATATCCGCGAGAAGTGCCATACGGCCGAGGAATTTAGCACACAGGGCCAATGCGCCCCTTAGGCCGGGGCAGCGCACAAAGCCGCGGGAAAGCGTCGGGCCATTGCGTGGGAGGCCAGGGTCACGGGAAGGCGGAATGCACCATCCCGTGACTCCGGGAACACCAATCAGGCTCGTCCGAGGCGATAGTTGAAGCCGAGGGAAATATTGGTTCCGAAGCGTTGACCGACGATTTTTGTATCGGCGTCCGCGTTGAACCGGCCGTTGTCATCCTGATCCTGGTAGAAGACAGCCTCCTGGTTTAGCATATCCCCGATGGTAAGTTTCAGTTCGCCGAGCGTACCGATGGACTTGGTGACCTGAAAATCCAGCACGCTACGGGGATTTTCCCAGGTATGCAGGTATTTATCCTGACCGACCACCCAGATTCTGCGACCGATCCGGTTGAAGAGGAGTGTGGAGGTGATGCCGAGTTCCCGATTGTCATAATTCAGGCCACCATTGACGAGGTAAGGGGATTGACCGAAGAGCGGTCTTGGCTGTGCGCCGGGGAGGGTAGAGATATCCACATCGGAGTAGATGTAGGAAGCATTGCCGAATACCATGAAATGCTGAAGGAAGCCGGCCAGTCGGTTGAGTTTGAGCCGGAACTCCACTTCTGCACCAAGGTCGACGGCGGATGGTACATTCCGCCACTGGAAATTTCGGGTTCCTGCGCCTTGGGCGTTGTTATAGAATTGTTCGATGGGGTTATCGAAGCGCTTGTAGAACAGGGCGGCGGAGAAGTATTGGGCCCCTTTGCGATAGGTTTCGTAGCGGAGGTCGGCGTTCCAGATTTGGGTACGTACGAGATTGGGGTTACCATCCACGCCGGCGAAGAGGAAGAAGTCGAAGAAAGAGAAGGGTGCCAATTCGCGGAAATTAGGCCTGGCGACGGTCTTGGAAGCGGCGGCCCGGATGTTGGTGGAATCGTTCAGCGCATAGATGAGGTGGAGGCTGGGGAGCAGGTCATTGAACGTGGTATCGAGTACGACGGGCACCGTGCTGAGGATTCGGAAGGAGTTCAGGTGTTGGTTGAAGCTTTCCATCCTGGCGCCACCGATGAGTCGGAGGCGATGGGTCAGCGACTGTTCAATCATCGCATAGCCGGCATACAGGGCGGAGCCTGCATCATAGCTGTCGCTCCGATCGGTGGTTTCCTTCATGCGGAAACCTTTCTCGGCGATATTTTCCTGGTCGAAGATATCGCTGATAGGTAGTTGGTAGAGTTCCTGGGGAGTTTGGAAGGAAGAGATGAAGCCGAAGAGACGGGCATCGAATTCGCGGTCCTTGTTTTCCCACATGCTTCCGAATTTCAGGTTGCCTTTGCGACCCTGCCAGGCATAGGGAATGGTCAGGTCTGCGCGACCGGTGTAGAAAGCCTCCGATTGGTCGGCGTAGAAATTACCTGCGAGATTGGGGGAAGGGTTACCAAAAGGGACGACGGCGAGGAAAGGAGCATCCTCCGGTTCCTCATAGTTGCGCAGGTAGAGCATCCGGCGGTAGGAAGGGATATCGCGCGTCAGGTGGCTGTATCCGAGTCCCCAATTCAGCTTGACCTGGCGGCTGCCAAAGACATGGTCTCCGAGCAGTTGACTGGAGAACATGGCATTGCTGGTATAAAACAAGGAATTCGACCGGATGAAGCGACTTTGTTCGATATCGTCACCGGTTCGTTCGAAGAGTTGGTCCTCGGAGGAGACCGTGTAGGTGTTGTTGAGTTGGACCTTGCTGCGGGGGGACATTTTCCAGGCGAAATTAAGGAGCCCGCCCACGGACACATTGGTTTTGTAGATGCGGTCGAAGTAATTGTACAATTGGGACTTATCGACGTTGAAATCATTGCGTTCCCCGGTGACGACCTTCGGGGAGTTATTGTAGGTAAGGGCCGCAACGACACCGACATCCCCGAAACTCCGTCCGGCGGAAGCTTGGAGTCCGATGGAAGGGCGCATGGAAGCTTCCTCCAGGATGGCCCAGTCGTTCGGAAAAGCCTTTGCGTTACGGATTTGGCTGGCGGCGTTCACGTTGAAGGAATCCTTCGTTACACCACCGAGAGATTCCGGGATGGCCCGGGTACCGTCATCAAAGCCCAGCCAATCCGAGTTACCACCCCGATAATCCTTAAATGCCCGGAAAGTGCTTTGGCTGTTGTAGCCGGTGCTGAGGCTGATGGTGGCGAAACCTTCCTGCGGAATTTCCTTGGTATTGAGTTGGACCACCCCTCCTGCCCATTCGCCGGGAAGGTCCGGCGTGGCGCTTTTATAGATGATGAGGTTATCCAGCAGATTGGCAGGAAAAATATCAAAGCTGAAAGCACGCTTGTCCGGCTCCGAGCTCGGCAGGCTCAATCCATTGATGAGGGCCGTGTTATAACGATCCGCCAGGCCTCTGATGACCACGTACCGGTTATCCTGGACGCTGGCGCCGCTGACGCGTTTGAGTACGTCGCTGGTATTGCGGTCCGGTGCGAGTTTGATTTGGTCGGCGGAGATGCCGGTGACCATGGAGATGCTCCTTTGCTGCAGCAGCATCAGGTTGACCACGGAATTCCGTTTGGCTTCCGCCGTCACGACAATGGTCTCCATGATTTGGGTACTGGTTCCGAGGTTGAAGTTCAGTTCCAGCCGCTCGCCCGCTCTCAAAATGACTTCGGTCACCTGTTCCGGTTGGTAACCTGTGTAGCTTGCCTCGAATGAATAGGTGCCTTCGGGAAGATCCAGTTCATAGAATCCGTCGATATCGGTGACCGTGCCCGAACCAGTTTCAACGACGAGCAAGGTAGCGCCGATCAGCGGTTCATTGCTGCCGTTATCTTTGATAATGCCGTAGATACCAGCGGATTGGGAGAAGGAAAGGAAGGAAGAAATCAAGAAAAAGGTCAGCAGCGAAGAATGCTTGTATACCATCGGTTGAAATTTGATGCAAATGTCGCAGCGCTTGGTTTCATTTCGTTTTTCGCCACATTAACTTTAGGTTAATTAATCATTTACAGGACATAAACACTTCTCAAAATACTAATAACCAGAAACTTGAACGATAGGCATCCGCTGGGTGGGAGGGACGGTAGGCCCGGGCGCAAGACCGGGGGCGACGGTGCTTCCTATCGGTGAGGACCTCAGGCATCGACTTACCGGGGACAGGACCAGCCGGTATCCCCATTCCTGCGTTTCCAGGTAAAATGATGCGGAAACTCCCATGGCCGGAATAGCCGAGCCTTGGTGCCTTTCCGGGGAATCCGCTCCCCGGCCGCAGTCATGGACGACCCGACCCATCGCATAAGCCGGTTAAGGAGGCGGAAAGGTAGCGGGAAACACCGAAGCGAATTCCATCCGAAAGACAGCCGGAACCTGATCGGAAACCTTGCGGATGAGGTACAGAAAAAAAGAGCGGCAGGATCCTGACGACCTGCCGCTCAATCGCCCGGCGGAAAATCGGGTATGGACACCGATTACTGCCTCCGGGCGAAACTCATCCTTTACCAAGCTGCCGTCGGCACGGCCGGTATGTGGCCGTCCGAGGGCAGGTACCATCAGCGCAAGATAGCCAGGCGGACCGTCCGTTGGTGGTCAGCGGACAGCAAGCGGAGGAAATAGACACCATCCGGAAGGAGCTGGGCGTCGAGATCGAAGCGGTGCTGGCCGGCGGGGAACATGCGGTCCGTCGACAACCACAGTTTGCCGTTGACATCCATCAATTGGACCTGAAGGTCCGTGGCGGTGGCGAGGCTGAAATCCAGGGTGAGCCAGCCGTGGGACGGATTGGGGTACACGGTCAGGGCGGACAGTTCCTTCCAGTCGCGGACACTGGTCAGGACGATGTCCGAAGCGGTGGAGGACACACAACCCCGGGCGGAGGTGACGGTGAGGGTGACGGTGAAGTTGGCACCACCCGCGTACGTATGGACCGGATTTTCCAGGTCGGACGTATTGCCGTCACCGAAATCCCAGGCGTAGGAAACGGCGCCGGCAGTCGTTCCGGTGAAGGAAACATCCTGTGCATCGGCGGAATAAGAGATACCTGGAGTCAGTCCGTAGTTGACGCTGTTGGAATAATCCGCGTTGATCGGATCCCATTCGGTCCAGCAGTCCGTCCAGTCCTCACTGCCCATGGCACCCCGATAATCGGTAGGCGTAAAGAAGGGATTGGTGGTTGTCGGGCTCGAGAAATCGGCGCCGGCGAGCAAAGGGGAGCCGGTGGTGGGCCGGAAATCGGGATTATTACCGGCGAAATCAAACGGATTTGCCAAGCCGAGATCGGTCAGGGCGTTGGTGATGCTGTTGCCGGAATTGGCGAATTCCATTTCGACGGCCATATCGCCGACCGGTTCGATGGGAGTGGACATTTGCGCCAGGATATTGCTGGCGAATTCCACCTCACCGTTGGCGGCGAAGCCGTCAATGGTACAGGCGCCGTCCAGTTTCAGGCCGACCGGGAAGCCGGAGAAAGCGGAGTTGAAGACATCGAGATAGGAGCAACGGCGGATATGGAGGGCGCGTTTGAAGTTGGAATTGATGGGATCGATGCCCTGGCCGATGGGGCCCAGGATCGTGACGTTGGAGAAATGGCCGTCCGTTTTCGGTTCATTGGTGGAGCCTTGGCCGTCGTTGTCGGATTCGAAGCCGTTGGAGCCGGAGATATCCGCGATATTCGGGTTACTGATGCCCAGTACCCATTGGTTTTTGCCCTGGTAGCCGAAATCCACATCGAACATATCATCCACGGTGGCGAAGTTGACCAACCATTTGCCGTTGACCGTACCGCCGAACCATTCGAAAGCATCGTCGCCACCGTAGCTTGTCTGGACGTGTTCGATGATGGTACCGGTGCCGACCCCGCCGAGGGTAAGGCTGTTCAATTCGTTATTCGGTTGGAAGGGGATGCCGGCGAATTCGATGCGGACATACCGGAGGATACCGGAATTGTCGTTCGGATCGTTACCGCCGTAGACGGCGAGGTCGCAACCACCTTCGACGACGGTTTCGCCGCCGGGTACGTTGATGGGGGCATATCCCATGAGGAGGATACCGCCCCAGTCACCGGGATTGCGTTCACCGGCGGGCCGGTTGGAAGTGAAGACGATGGGTTGGGTCGGAGTCCCGTCGGCAATCAGTTTGGAGCCCCGCTGGACGATCAGGGCGGCGGCTTCGCCGCGGACGACGGTACCCGGTTCGACGGTCAGGACGGAGTTGTCCCGGACATAGATGCAGCCACCTTGGAGGACATAGATATTGTCATTGGTCCAGGTGGTGTTGGTGGTGATGTCCGCGTTGACGATGACGACGGTCGGGTTTTGCACCCCGTTGATGGTCTTGCATTCCGTATCCTGGCAACCGGCGGCCGAGGTGGCGGTCAGGCAGACCGTATAGGAGCCGGCGGCGGCGTAGGTATGGGAAAGGCTGGGTGCGGTGGTCGTTTCCCCGTCGCCGAGGTCCCAGGCGTACGTATCGGCGCCACTGGAGGAATTGGTAAATACGACGGTTGCACCGTTCACGGTGAAATTGAAATTGGCGACGGGCGCGGGGTTCACCACCACGGTGACCGGATCTGCGGCGGCGGTGCAGCCGCGGGCGTTGGTGACGGTGACGGAATAGCTGCCTCCGGTGGAGACGGTAATATCTTTGGAGGTCGCCCCGTTGCTCCAGGCGTAGGAGAAACCGGCCGGTGCGGAGAGCACCACGTTACCCCCTTGGCAGAAAGTCAGGTTGCCACCGGCGGAGATGGTCGGCTTGGCGATATACTGGATGGGGGCGACATCATAGTCGGCCTGGATGGGATCCCACTCGCACCAGCATGCCGTCCAATCCTCCGAGCCGAAGGCACCGCGGTAGGAGGTCGGTGTAAAGAAAGGGTCCTGCAGCTCCGGGCTGCTGAAATCGGCACCGGAGAGGAGGGGCGAGCCGGACATCGGCAGGAAAGAGGGGGCGGAGGCGTTGAAGGGATCGGCGAGCATGACATCACCGACGGCAGGCAGGATGGAGCTCCCGCTGGCATCATATTGCGCCAGAACGGCGGCATCTCCGGTCGGTTCGATCGGTGTGGGGGAACCCGCTACGATGGAGTGCTTGAAGAACACCTCCGTGCCGGAGGTAAACCCGTCGGTGGTACAGGCGCCGTCCAGCTTGAGGCCTACCGGGAAGCCGGTGAAGACGCTGTTGAAGACATCGAGGTAGGAGCAGCGGCGGATGTGGAGGGCGCGTTTGAAGTTGGAATTAATGGGATCTACACCTTGGCCCAGCGGGCCGACGATGGTGACATTGGAGAAATGGCCGTCCGTTTTCGGCTCGTTGGTGGAGCCTTGGCCGTCATTATCCGATTCGAAGCCATTGGAGCCGGAGATATCCGCGATGGCGGGATTACTGACGCCCAACAGCCACTGGTTCTTACCCTGGTAGCCGAAATCGACATCGAACATATCATCCACGGTGGCGAGATTGACCAACCATCTGCCGTTGACCGTACCGCCGAACCATTCGTAGGCATCATCCCCACCGTAGCTGGTCTGGACATGTTCGATGACCGTTCCGGCGCCGACGCCACCGAGGGTCAGGCTGTTGAGCTCGTTGTTGGGTTGGAAAGGGATGCCGGCGAATTCGATACGGACATACCGGAGCACGCCGGAATTGTCATTGGGATCGGACCCACCGTACAATGCCTGGTCGCACCCCCCTTCCACGACCGTTTCACCGCCGGGGACATTGATGGGAGCGAAGCCCATCAGCAGAAGGCCGCCCCAATCGCCCGGATTGCGTTGACCGGCAGGTTTGGCGGAGGTAAAGACGATAGGCTGTTCGGCGGTACCATCGGCGATGATTTTCGCACCGCGGGTAACGATGAGGGCCGCCGCATCCCCCTTGATGATGGTACCGGGTTCGATGGTGAGCACCGCATTGTTCTTGACATAGAGGCATCCGCCCTGTAGCAGGTAGATGTTGTTGTTCGTCCAGGTTGTATTGGCGGTGATGTCGCTGTTGACGACTACCTGGGCGAAGCCAGTAAGCCAGGTGGACAGCAGCATGGTGACCAAGAGTAAATGCTTTTTCATAGAAACGTTTTTATAGGTTGAAAATATTGGCGATGTTAGCCCAAGGGAAGATCCGTAACCGGTAATCAGGGCGCAAAAGTGCCAAGAGCCCTTTAATCCGGTATTAAGGATTGTTAATTTTATTATTACCGAAAGGCGGGTCAATGATAAATTAACGTAAACTCGGATCGGAAAAGTCATCGCACCGGCGGCAGTCCTCCGTGGGCCGCCCGATCGGTCGGGACGACCGGTCAAAAGGCGCGACAGGACCGGGTGGGAGGGCAAAGGCGCGAACCGCTTGTCGAACACGAGGCCACATTATCACAAATACAACATTTTCAAACATTTAATATTGGAACAATTCCTATTGGGCCTATACTTGGGGAGTACGGCCGTCCAGCTCATCGGCTGGGTTTTCCTATTTGGCCGGTTGGCAGTTCATCCGGTGGACCAGGCGGAGGAGGCATCCATCCGCGCTGCCTCGGAGGAGGCGCCGCCGGTGTCCGTCATCGTGTGTGCGAGGAACGCGGCGACACAACTCCAGGCGAATCTGCACCGTATTCTAAATCAAACATACCGTTCCTTCGAAGTTATCGTAGTAGTGCATAAATCAATTGATAATTCATTAAATATATTATCATATTTGCAGCGAATCCATCCCAATCTGGTTGTACTGACCTGTGAGGATAGCCGCCCCGGGAAAAAGATTCCGTTGGCGTTGGGCATTTCCCGAGCGAGGCATCCCTATCTTTTGGTGACGGATGCCGACTGTATGCCGGCCAGCGACCGGTGGATTGCCGGGATGATGTCGGGGTTTGACGAGCGGACGGATTTGGTCCTGGGTGTTGCGCCCTACTCCGCTGTCGGCCGGCGGGCCGGATTCGGGGGAAGGATACTGAACCTGTTCATCCGGTACGAAGCCTGGTACACCGCCATACAGTACCTTTCCTTTGCCCTGGTGGGGATGCCGTATATGGGTGTCGGGCGGAACATGGCATATCGCAAGGAGTTGGTCGGAGAATCGGGGAAAGTAAAGGGGGGGCACCTGGTGTCCGGGGATGACGACCTATTTGTCAATGCGGTGGCGCGTAAAGGGCGGGTAGCGATTCGGATAAGCCCGGACACATTCATGTATTCCGAGGCGAAAGTCCGGTTGAGGGACTATGTCCGGCAAAAGCGCCGGCACTACTCCACTGGAAAATATTATAAATTTTCACATAAATTATTTTTAGGTGTGTTCACTATGAGCCATTTACTACACTACCTGATGGGAGGCAGCTTATTGATATCTAAAATTAGCATAATGTTTGCAGTATGGGGGTATGCGGTAAGAATAGGTGTAGTGATGATCATAGGTACGAGCCTCATGCATAAATTGCGGCACCGTCGGCTGCGATTTCTGTTGCCTTTGCTCGACTTGTTCCTGGTTCCTTACTATCTCGTATTTGCAGCTGCGACTCTCATGAACAACGACACCCAGCGATGGAATTAACACTGACGAAACACGTAATTGCGACCGGTACACGGCTTTCACCCAAAGCGGCCGAAGACTACCAACTGGTAAAGGCGGCGATAGCCGGGGAGCAACAGGCTTACGCCACCCTATTGGAACGTTACCGTTCCTCCGTCTACAACCATTTGTTGAAGATGGTCAAGAACCCCGATGATGCGGAGGACCTGACCTTGGAAGCATTTGGCAAGGCATTTCACAAGTTATCCACCTACGCCCCCCACTTTGCATTTTCCACCTGGTTGTTCAAGATAGCACAGAACAATTGCATCGACCATATCCGCAAGAAGCGGTTGAATTTCCTGTCGATCGACCAACCTTTCGATTCGCAGGGCGACCGGGATTATTCCGGCAGTGTACGGACGATGAACCGGACGCCGGAGGAAGAGATCATCCGTCAGCAGCGGCTGCAGATGGTGCGTTCCATGTTGGGGCAATTGAGTACGAAATACCGCTTGATGATCGAGCTCCGGTATTATGAGGAGCTCAGCTACGAGGAAATCGCCACTGAGCTGGACATACCGCTCGGCACGGTCAAGGCACAATTGTTCCGTGCCAAGGAGATGCTGTTCACCCTTATGCAGAATCCGGGAGCGGCGGCCTATCTGGATTCCACACGCCGAATGAACTAAGCGCGGTCGGCGACCCTGGTCAGTCGGGTGCGTGCCCGACAGTCGGGTGGGGAAATTTTCCGGCCGCCTACGGACCGGAAGACAGGAAAGGGGAACCTGCAGGCGAGGCGAATGTACGCATCCCCGATGCGAGGCATCCTTCCTCCAGGGGCATCCCGGTGGAGCGGGATGCATACCGCGCACCGGACAAGTCGGGTGCAAGCCGGGCATCCGTCAGGTTCCTGAATCCCGGCAGCAAAAGAGATCGGCGAAAGCTTGGAACGTCCATCCTGATTCCCACCTGAAGCGGTAAGGAGGAAGTGCCGGTGGCATTGCCGCGATCCAAACGCATCCATCTCCCAGGTAACCAAGTAGCATCCGATATCCCGGGCGTGTCCAAACAATTGGCAACGCGACAAGATGCCGGTACAAGGGCGGTCGACAATCCGCTCCTGTACCGGCATTTCAGTTCATGCCGGCGGACAGGCGACCGGCCTGCGACTTCGTCGCACACGATCCGGTCGGATTTAAAAAACAGCCTCCCATCATTGGAAGATTCTTCCTAATTTGGATCAGTAAAGCCAGACGCCCGGCGCCACGCAAACACCCTGCCTGCGAGTATTCCGTTTCGGTCCTGCGAAAGACGGAAGGGAGCGGAAAAGGGAGCGGATACGTCTGCGGGCCTAAACAAGACGGGAAAGGAACCACCCCGGTTCCATTCCGACAATCGTGTACCCTAAAAAAACCGAAGTATGCAAGAGGATTTGCTCCATTTCTTATGGATGACCCGCCGTTTTGACCAAACCGGTCTACGCACCACACAAGGAGAACCGATAGAAATCATTGACCCCGGGCTGTACAACCGCAATTCCGGCGCCGACTTTTCCCAAGCCAGATTACGGATAGGCGACACCTTATGGGTCGGTACGGTCGAGATGCACCGGAGGTCATCCGATTGGGTGCGGCACGGCCATCAATTCGACAAGTCGTTCAACAATGTGATATTGCATGTCGTGTACGAGGAAGACCAGCGGGTGTGGAGGCCGGACGGTAGCCACATCCCCTGTTTGGAAATGCGGAACCGGATTCCACCGCGGTTGGCGGCCCAATACCAGCGGCTGCAGCAACAGGCGTCCTGGATTCCGTGCCAAACCATGTGGGAGGGGGTCCCTCCCCTGATACTCCGGCAATGGATGGGGCGGTTGGGTATGGAGCGGTTGGAGCGGAAGGTATCGCAAATGCGGGATATATGGCTGGAGAACGGGCGGAATTGGGAGGAGACCTTCTACCAGGCGTTGGCCAGGGGGATGGGACTGACGGTCAATTCGCTACCATTTACGGCGCTGGCACAATCCCTACCCTTCCGGCATATACTATGGCACATCGACCAACCGATGCAAGTGGAGGCGATGTTGTTCGGACAAGCGGGGTTCCTGACGGAAACGATCCGGGGGGAATATCCGGAGCGACTTCGGAGCGAGTACGAATTCCTACGGCAGAAATACAAGCTACAACCGATAGATCCGGTGATGTGGAAGTTTCTCCGGTTACACCCGGGCAATTTTCCGACCGTTCGGATAGCGCAACTGGCGGCGCTGTTAAGTCGGCACAGGCGGCTATTCTACCAATTGTTGGAAGTCGGGCATTTGGCCGAGGTGGAATCGTTTTTCGAAATCCGCCTGAAGGGGTATTGGCAGACGCACTACCATTTCGGCCGGGAGAGTCCTGAACGGAACAAGACCTTGGGGCGGGGGAGCATACATCTGTTGGCCACCAACGTCATCATCCCGTTGTTGTACCTGTACGGTGGGGAGCATGACGACCCGTCCATACAACGGCGGGTCATCGGATGGATGGAGGAAGCCATGGCGGAGCGTAACGCCATCACGAGGGGATGGGAGCGGATGGGTGTGGAGATGAGCAATGCAAGCGACACGCAGGCCCTGATCCATTTGAAGCGGGAGTACTGCGATCGGTTCCGTTGCTTTGCGTGTGCCGTCGGCGCGGCGTTGCTGAAAGCCTGAGGTATGGTGGCGGAATCAGTCCTCCGGGGTTCCGAGTTCGAACTCGTTGAGGAAGCCGGTATGGAAATGCCCGGAACGGAACCGTTCGTCCTTCATCAGTTTCTTGTGAAAGGGGATGGTTGTCCGGACACCTTCCACGATGAACTCATCGAGGGCGCGTTCCATTTTGGTGATACATTCCTGGCGGGTCCTGGCGCGGCAGATCAATTTTGCGATCATGGAGTCGTAGTAAGGCGGGATGACATAGCCGGCATAGACGTGGGTATCGACGCGGACGCCATGCCCTTTGGAGGTATGCAGGGAGATGATTTTCCCGGGCGAGGGCCTGAAATCGCGGTAGGGGTCTTCCGCGTTTATTCTGCATTCGATGGCATGCATGACCGGGATGTAATTATTACCGGAGATAGGTTCCCCCATGGCGATCTTGATCTGTTCCTTGATCAGGTCATAGTCGATGACCTCTTCCGTGACAGGATGTTCGACCTGGATACGGGTATTCATCTCCATGAAATAGAAGTTGCGGTATTTATCCACCAGGAACTCCACTGTTCCCACGCCTTCATAATTGATACAAGACCCGGCGAGGATGGCGGCTTGTCCCATGCGTTCCCGCAGTTCGTCGGTCATGAACGGGGAGGGGCTTTCCTCCACGAGTTTTTGGTGTCTGCGTTGGATGGAGCATTCCCGTTCGGAGAGGTGGCAGACCGTGCCGAACTGGTCTCCGGCGATTTGAAATTCGATATGGCGGGGTTCTTCGATATATTTCTCGATATAGATACCATCGTTACCGAAAGCCGCTTTGGCTTCCTGCCTTGCCATATTCCATTGGGTTTCGAAGGATGCGTTATCCCATACGATCCGCATGCCCTTTCCCCCTCCGCCGGCGGTTGCCTTGAGGATAACGGGAAATCCGATTTCACTGGCGAGGCCGATGGCTTCCGCCAAGTCGGTGACCAGGCCCTCGGAGCCTGGGATAACGGGCACGCCGGCAGCGATCATCGTGGTTTTTGCGGTGATCTTATCTCCCATGGACCGAATTTGGCTGGGTGTCGGGCCGATGAACTTGATACCGTATTCCCCGCAAATTTCGGCGAAATCGGCGTTTTCGGCCAGAAAGCCATACCCGGGATGAATAGCGTCCGCGTTGGTGATTTCCGCGGCGGCCATAAGCCGGGGGATATTCAGGTAGGAATCCTTGGAGGCGGCGGGGCCGATGCAGACGGCTTCGTCTGCGAAGCGAACATGCAGGCTATCGGCATCGGCCGTTGAGAAAACAGCCACTGTTTTCAATCCCATTTCCCGGCAGGTGCGGATGACGCGCAAGGCGATTTCACCGCGATTGGCAATCAGAACTTTATTGAACATAAGTATGGTATGCTGCACACCCGTTGCGTGCGAATAATGAAAGCGAGGACCAAGAAAGAAAGGGGGTATTACGGGATGACCGATTCCGGAAGGTCGTCGGCCTGCCCGGAGGTGGCGGAGCCATCAATCCGGTTCCACCAGGAACAAGGGTTGGTCATATTCCACAGGTTGGGCATTATCCACCAGGACCTTGACGACTTTACCTCCGATCTCGGATTCTATTTCATTGAACAATTTCATGGCTTCAATGATACAAACGGTATCACCAGGCTTGATAGACTGGCCGACTTCCGCGAAGGGATCCTTATCGGGGGAGGAGGAGCGGTAGAAAGTACCCACCATGGGGGATTTGATTTCCCGATATGTCTTGCCGGCGGGCTTATCCTCCTTAGCCGGTGCGGGGGTGGAAGGGGCAGGGGATTCCGGCACGGCAGGTGCCGGCGGTACGGCGGTGGGTGCCGGCAGCGGCATCATGGGGGAGGAAGGAATTGGAACGGGCGGTGCCGCCAGTACCTGGGTGGCTTTGGTATCCTTGTAGAGGCTGGTCCGGATGGAGATCTTAAAGTCCCCGTTCTCCATCTTGAATTCCGCCAGATTGGATTTGTTGAGAAGCTTTACCAGCTCCTGAATTTCCTGGAAAGTCATATCTCTTTGTTTTTCAGCAAAAAAGAGAAACAGGGACAAAATCGACTGGTTATGCCACTGTTTTCCTTGAAAGCCCCCTATCGCGCCGACAGATTGAGGGTATTGGCACAAGATACAATGATTGAGAAGAATTATTCGCAACCCATCCGGCGGAAGGCAAGAGTCGCATGCCATGCATGGCCGTCCATCGGAGCCTACCCCACAGCGGCTTTGGTATGCGAGTCGTTATCAGGCCCGACCCAGGTAGTCGCCGGTACGGGTATCCACCTTGATTTTTTCGCCCGTATTGATGAAAAGCGGAACCCGGACTTCCGTCCCGGTATCGATGGTTGCAGGTTTCAGGGTGTTGGTGGCCGTATCGCCCCGGACACCCGGCTCGGTATAGGTGACGGTCACTTCGATGGAAGCGGGCATTTCCAAATTCAGGGGGGTATCGGTGGAAGCGAGGAACAAGACATCGACCTTCATCCCTTCCTGGAGGAATTGCGGATTTTCGATCAGGTTTTCATTCAGGACGATCTGGTCGTAGGTTTCCATATTCATGAAATTGTACCCCATGTCATCCTGGTAGAGGTATTGGAAATTCCGGCGTTCCACGCGGACCTCCTGGATGGAGTGCCCGGCGGGAAAAGTATTGTCCACGACCTTGCCTTTGGTAAGGGACTTCAGTTTGGTCCGGACGAAAGCTGCGCCTTTACCGGGTTTCACGTGCTGGAATTCGACGACGGTCCAAATGTCGTTGTTGTAATCCAGGCACATGCCGTTGCGGATATCAGATGTTGTTGCCATCGAAAATTTTTTTTGTTGTGATTGGGTTATTCGGTTGATGACGCGTATCCGTAGCTGAGCGGATTCGTCTGCCGGAAGACTTTCCGGCGAAAGCGGCCGCGAAGGTAAATAAAATTGCGAAGTGGGAAGGTCTGCCGACGGCAACCGTCAGTCGGTACGTCGGGCGGGATCATAGGCCCATTTCAACCAGACGGCGCCCCAGGTGTACCCTCCTCCGAAAGCGGTCAGGATCAGGTTATCCCCTTTATGCAGTTGCGGTTCCCATTCCCACAGGCAGAGCGGGATGGTTGCGGCGGTTGTATTCCCGTATTTTTGGATGTTGACCATCACCTTTTCCATGGGGACCTCCGCCATATTGGCGACGGCCTCGATGATGCGCAGGTTAGCCTGATGCGGCACCACCCAGGCCACGTCCGCTGCCTGGAGATTGTTCCTTTGCATGACCGTACCGACGACACCGGCCATACCGGACACGGCCGCCTTGAAAACCGGGCGGCCGTTTTGGACGATGAAATGCTGTTTTGCATCCACCGTTTGATGGGAGGCCGGATGAAGGGAGCCGCCGGCCCGTTGGTAGAGGTTGCCGCCGCCGGCGCCATCGCTTTTCAGGCAGGCGTCCATGATGCCGGTGGATTCATCGGCTGCCGGTTCCAGGAGGACCGCCCCTGCCCCATCGCCGAAGAGGACACAAGTAGTGCGGTCGGTATAGTCCACGATGGAGGACATCTTATCTGCGCCGACGACGATGACTTTACGGTGGCTACCGGCCTCGATGAACTTCGCACCGGTGGTCAGGGCGAAAAGGAAACCGGAACAGGCTGCCCCGAGGTCGTAGGTGAAGGCGTTTTTCAGGCCGGCCTTATAGGCGATGAGATTGGCGGTATCCGGGAACATCATATCCGGCGTTACCGTAGCGCAGATGACGAGTTCCACATCTTCCGGTGCGGTACCGGTCTTTTCCAGGAGGCCCTTTACGGCTTCTGCGCCCATGTCGCTCGTCGCCAGGCCCGGGGTCTTGAGGATTCGCCGTTCGCGGATACCGGTGCGGGTGAAAATCCATTCGTCATTGGTATCCACCATGGTCTCCAGCTCGGCGTTGGTGAGGATATCGTCCGGGACATAGGCATGGATGCCCGTTATTGCTGCGCGTAGTGTTCCCATTATCCGTTTTTCATTTATGCTTGATTTCGTTGGGTCGGCGTACCCGGGTGTCAGGTGATGCACTGCCGGGCGGGTACAGCCGGCCCTTTTTCCGGCAACCTGTCCGGAGTAGTCCCAATGCTTGCGCGGCGCAAGGTACGAAAATTCTGAATAACCGCGCCAAGGCTTATCTTTACCGCTTCGAAGGCAGGGAAACGACCTATTTCCGGCCAGGAACCAAGTGGTTTGCACGACATGAAAACAGGATTGTTCTTCGGGTCTTTCAATCCGGTACATACCGGTCATATGATCATTGCCAATTTTATGGCCACGCAAACAGACCTCGACCAGGTCTGGCTGGTTGTAAGCCCGCACAATCCATTGAAAGACAAGCGAACCTTGGCCAATGACTACACCCGCCTGCATTTGGCCACGTTGGCAGTCGGCAACAACCCGAACCTTCGGGTATCGGGAATAGAATTTTCGCTACCCCGGCCTTCCTACACCATAGACACCCTGACCTACCTGCGGGAAAAACACCCGGACCGACGATTCGTCCTCATCATGGGGGGAGACAGCCTGGCCACCTTGCACAAGTGGAAAAACCACGACTTGTTGCTGCGTGATTACCAGATTTACCTATATAAGCGGCCCAGGACAAATGCGTCCGTGTACGAGAACCATCCGCACATCCGTTCCTTTGAGGCTCCCCTGCTCGACATCAGTGCCACCTATGTGAGGCGGTGCCTGCAGGACGGCAAATCCGTCCAATATCTCGTACCGGATTCCGTCTTCGAATACCTGGAAAAAGATCCGGTATACCGGTAATCCAGTAAGCGCAGCACAAGACCAGGCACCCGCACGTCCGCACGAATGGCTGACCCCATGGGCAATTTTTGCGGGTATGCGCGTTATAATGACATCGGCAACGCTACACGCCGGCAACCCCATCTGTACAATCCCGCTCCGAACCGCTTACGGGGCGAGGGAGCCGGAATGCGTCTATGCACAACGAACCATCCAACCGAATATGAACCGAACCCACATCAACGCCATCTTGTGGATACTGCTCACCAGCTGGTCCTGGTCTCCGATGCACGGCCAATCCGACCTGGCCATCGGGCAATGGAAATCGCACCTACCCTTCCATGCAGGTGTCAGCGTCACACAGAGTGACGCAAACATCTATTACGGGACCCGTCACGCCCTGCTTGTCATCGACAAATCAGACCGGGCCCTGCAACGGATGACCAAAGTGGAAGGACTGAGCCAGACCGGAGTCAAACTGGTCAGCTACAACCGGCAGGGTGAAGTCCTGCTGATCGTATATGACGACAGTAACATCGACCTGCTGCGCGAAAGTTCCGTCGTCACCCTGCCGGACATCGCCAGGAGCACTTTGATCCAGGGGGAGAAGATCATCTACCACATCCATATGGCCAACGATTCCCTTGCCTACTTATCGGCGAATTTCGGTATGGCGACCCTGAACCTACGCAGCGGGCTTTTCCCGAATACCGTCAAGACACCAGTACCGGTACTTGCCACCTGTACTTTCCAGGGATTCATCTACGCCGCCACGGAAGAAGGACTGTACAGGGCCGATCCCGCATCAGGACTTAACATCGATGATTTTTCCAATTGGGAATGGCTGGTGGATGCCTCAGGGTTCCCTTCGGAATACCGCTCCAATGCCCTGGCCGTTTTCCAGGACCAACTTTTCTTCCCTGCGAACGACAGCCTTTATCGGTACGACGGGCAAACGGCCCGCTATGTCCACCATGCGAGCGGCTATACCCCGGAATTCCTATCGGCCGAGGGGACACAACTCATCGCCGGATACCTTTGCCTGGGGAATTGTCCGGGGAAGGTCTTCTTCCATTCGGGCACGGGCGACTTCCGCGCGGGAGGAGGGCAATGTGTCAACAAACCGACCTATGCATTGGAAGACGAAACGGGGAGCATCTGGTATGCCGATGAGGGAAGGTTTTTCCGCGTGGCTTCGGATGCTACGGCGGATTGCCAATGGATCGATGTGAACAGTCCCTATTCCAACAATGTGTACGAGATGGCTTTCGACAACGGGCAACTCTGGGTAGCCGCGGGGGGCGTCAACCTTACCTTCAGCCCGTTGTTCCGCAGGGATGGTTTTTTTTCCTATATCGACGGTACTTGGAAAGCATACAGCACAAACAATGTGGCTGCGCTAAATGGGGTCGCGGATTTCCTGGACATTGCGATCCATCCGGAGAACGGGAAAATTTACGCGGGCGCGTTCCTGGATGCATTGGTCGAATACGACCCGGCCCAGGATACCTACACGGTGTATGACGAGACCAACTCCAGCTTGCAGTGGGCCACACTGGACTTTGAAAGGTCCCGGGTCGCCGGCCTCGACTTTGACGCGGACAACAACCTTTGGGTTTGCAATCATAATGCGCCGCGTCCCTTGTCCGTGCTTACCGCCGACAACAAGTGGCAGAACTTCAACCTGGCCTGTGTGGGAGACAACCAGTTTTTCAAGGTTGCGGTGGACGACTACGGCTATAAGTGGCTCATGTCCACCAACAGCGGCACGGGCTTGGTCATATTTGATGAGGGCGAGTTATCGGACCCATCGGACGACCGGTGCAAAGTCATCAACGCCGCCAATTCAAACTTGCCTACCAACGAAATCACGGCCATCACCAAGGATCGGGAAGGAGCCATGTGGGTAGGGACAAAGCTCGGCCCTATCGTCTTCCAATGTGACCCGTTCGACAATGGCGGACCTTGCACGGGAAACCTGCCGTATGTGGAGGTCGACGGCATCGGCGCCAACCTGCTGGAATACCAGGACATACGGGCCATCGGAGTCGACGGTGCGAACCGGAAATGGTTTGGTACCGCCACCGGGGTATTTGTCATTTCACCGCAAGGTGACGAGCAGGTTGCGTATTTTTCCAAGGACAACAGTCCGCTATTCGACAACAACATCACCTCGTTCGCTTTTGACCACGAGGAGGGGGAAGTATTCATCGGGACGCAGGCGGGCATCATCTCCTACCGGACCGATGCGACCCGGGGCAGCGAATACCATCAACCCGACCTCACCGTGTTCCCCAATCCGGTGCGGGCGGATTACGACGGCCCGATTGCCGTCAAAGGGCTGGCGGAAGATGCGACCGTCAAGATTACGGACGTATCCGGTCGGCTCGTCTTTCAAACGATAGCCAATGGCGGTCTCGCCACCTGGGATGGGAAAGATTATACCGGACGAAAAGTGCAGTCCGGTGTTTATCTCATTTTCGCCACTTCCAAGAACAGTTTCGATCCGGATGTCACGGTAGCGAAAGTCTTGTTCATGAAGGGAAAGTAAGCAAGTAAAGGGCACCCTGCATCCTGTCCACGGAAATACCTGTCGACATCCGCCGGCCTCCGTTTCCGAGGCCAGCACCGTTTGTGCGGTTGTCGAATCCTCAGGTCATCAAAAAAAATATGCCCGCGGCAAATGTTTGGCATAATTTTTAAATATTTAAAATCAGAATAGGTGATAACCTGTGATCGAACCATACTATGAGAAAGTCCGGAAACCGAGCTTACTAACTTTCCCAGGAATACCTCTATAATCCCTTCGGAGTACGGCTTCTCAACAAATTATTTTCCTTCAGACTTCTCCAGTCGCCTGCGGCCAACTGGACCCATACCCTTGTATCCGGGCTTTCAAAAAAGATGTATCGTCCTAAACGTGGCGTGCCACGCGGTCGGAACAATCATGCGGAAGTTTCTTTCCCAAATCGGGTCAGGAACCAAGGACGGCATCCGGCGCGAGTACATCTTTCGCCAGGGTCCAACCCAAACCCCATGGCCATAAACAAGCGTAACGATCCCACTTATTAACAATTATAATCTCTGAAATTGAACGGAATTGCTCTGGAGAACAGTGGCTTGAAACCTGGTACGCCAGGTCAGGAAGGTAAGCGGGGGTATAGGCGGGTGGTTCCGTAGTTTGACCAGTCGAACCAAGATTCGGAACCTTCGGGATCCGGAACAAGACGCCCCGGCGTTTCGGGCAGACACCGAACAAGTCCACCACCCGGCAAACCCGTACCTTTCATCAAGCGCAGGAAGACCAGGGCAATCCGTAATTTCAGCCGAGGGGAACCTCGGAACCCATAAAGACCTAAGATTCAATTTTTTTTCGGCAGTACCGGATGAATCTACGATTCTATAGCCAGATAGCGATTTACTTGACCAATTACACACTATTGACACCTCCGGGCTGCCCCACACCGACTTCTCGGCATGGCAGGCGAAACTGTAGACTGGAACTACCCTGCTTGCCGTAAGTCAGACAGGAATCAAGTCCGAGGCCCCGTGCATCTTGCACGGGCCTCACTTGGTCCTTCGATCTTGCCCCGGGCATACCCCTTTGTTTCCCTTCCGGTGGATTCCAATTCGGAGCTACCCAGCTTCCCATCCTTAGGCCTACCTTTACCCGTGCATATCGACCCGATGCTTACCGCGGTCGTACCGAGCGGTAGAATCTGACACCGCTGCTGATAAAACATAAGAAAAAGATAACAGACCGCAGGTTTCCCGCGTTAGAGCAATTGGTTTCGACGCCATCGGATGGGTGGAGCGAAACACCAAGCGAACTGTTAAAAACTTTACCACGTGAACACGACCACCAAGCTGATTGTCCTATTTCTTTTCGGATTTCACTTGCTTCCTGCCCAAAAAGGACTGGAGGTGGGTGCATGGATTGCGGGAGTCAACTACTTCGGGGACCTGAACACCAATTTACGCCTGAACCGGATCGGGCCTGCCACCGGGATGGGATTCCGCTACAATTTCAACAATCGGATTTGCGGAAAGTTAAGCGGTAACATCGGACGGGTGGAAGCCTTCGACAGCGATTCCCCAAACCTGTACGAGCGGGCGCGCAACCTTCACTTCCGATCTGTCGTCGCGGACGCTGCTGCCCAGATGGAATTCAACTTCCTGCCATACGTCCACGGTTCCCTGGACAACAAATGGACACCCTACCTATTCCTGGGATTAGGCGTCACCTATTCCGACCCAAAGGCGCAATTGGACGGCACCTGGTATGAATTGCGTCCCTTGGGAACAGAAGGGCAGTTCAAGGGGGAGGAATATTACACGGTATCCGGTGGTTGGGTCTACGGAGCCGGTATCAAGTTGGACCTTAGCTACGAATGGAGCCTGAACATCGACATCAGTGCCCGAAGATTGTTCTCCGACTATCTGGACGATGTGAGCACCGTATATCCGGATGCGGAGGATGTCAGCGACCTGCGGGGCGACCTGTCCACCCGCTTCATAGACCGGTCCGGCGAATTGTACGAGCGCGACCCATCCTTCTTCACCAGGAACAATCTGGAAGCACCGATCGGAATCCCTGGACGGCAGCGGGGCAATAGCAAACTGAATGATACCTATGTCTACTTGGGCATCGGGATTTACTACTACTTTGGAGATTTGAGATGTCCTTACGAGTATTGAATCGGGCGTGTCAACGACGGCACAACCGGACAGCATCCGGCCTGGTGCCGACGTGAGCGTGAGATGCCTTGCCGGCAGGAAACACCGCCATCCCGGCCTGAACTCCGCGCGCCCTCGAATTTTCGGCCGACCCCGGCATGGAACTCATCTTCCGCACCCCAACCCTACCCGATCAGTAATTATAGCAATCTGGTTTTCAGCCTTTTTGTCAGTGATTAAATTTGCTGACGGGCTGCGGCCCGCATGAAACAGGGCGGCAGGCGGCGCGCTTGGGCGCACCGCCCGCCGCCCTGTCCCAAAGGCGGGAAGCGCCGTAAAGACCCTTTGGTTATGAACAGGTTACGTTATGATACTGTCATGCGAACCAAGGAATCAAAATATTCGATTTGGTTTTTGGGGTGCGAGCGATGCGTTATATCGCAAAGCATGCGAGACAAACAGACGGCGGTATTCCAATCCCTATTTCCAGGCAAGCAGGCGATGGAGCAGGACGATGTGAGCAGATAAGGACCCATATCGGACAAACCTACAGGCATCAAGCGGCGGGTCTTACCGGAGAAAGCTGTAACGTTTGCCATATTCCAGCATTTGGCGGGTAAAATCATCCGGATACGAGACCGAGATGTCCACGATTTCCTGATTTTCATCCAGGACGGGTTCCAGTTTCGGGTTAATGAAGCCAGCGTATGGAGGGATATCCAGGATAGCTGCGCGGTCCAGTACTTCCTGATGCAGGGCGGTGTCCACCTTCACCCCGAAGTTCTCGACCAGCGCCTTACCGGCTTCAAAATCACCTTGCGATTTGATACGTTGAATTTCGCGAAGTAAGATGCCGAACAATTCCCTCAGTTTATCATAATCCCTGACATCAAAGTAGGATTTACCATCGCGGACCACCTTTTGGATGACACTATCCTGCAGACCTTGCTCATACGCCCAAAGCGAGACCAGTTGGCGGTTGCGCATATGGGCTTCCTCGATATCATTTCCCGGATCGATTCGGCGCAGCTGTAGCATCAGTCCGTTTCGGATATAACTGTCATATTCGGCTTTACCCACCTCGAGGGAAGGCATGATGCCCAACTCGACCAATTTGGGATCGAGGATATAGTACAAGGCAAAAAGGTCTGCCCGGGCCTCTTCCAGGGCCGAGGAATAGCCCGGCAGCGTTTGTGCCGGTTGGCCGACGCCAGGTTCCAGCACACCGGATGCGTGACCGAGCACTTCATGCAGGGCCGTATGCAATTTACCGGCGAGTTCGGAATAATCATGCGCGCGTTGAATTTCCTCCTCATCGCAAGCGAACTCCTGCAGCAAACCGGGGCCGCCCGCTTGGTTGTAAGCGTCTTCGATATTTCCGAGACTGACCGATTTGGATCCATACCGGGACCGGATCCAGTTGGAATTAGGCAGATTGACACCGATTGGAGTTGCGGGGGAAGCATCGCCGGCCTCACCGGCGACATTCACCACCTTGTATGTGACGCCCTTGACATCAGACTTCTTATGATGGGGCAATAAGGGGGAATTATCCTCGAACCATTGCGCGTTTTCGGCCAGGGTCCCCATGCGTTCGGAGGCTTCGAAATCATTGACCTGAACAATCGACTCATAGGATCCGCGCAGGCTGGCGGGGTCGTGGTATACCTCTACGAAACCATTGATGTAATCGATGTCACCGGCTGTCGCCTGAGTCCAGGCGATGTTGTATTCGGCCCATTTGGCGAGATCGCCCGTCTTGTAATATTCGATGAGCAAGGAAAGCGCCTCGGCCTGTTGCTGGTTTTCCGCCACTTCGACGGCCTTTTCCAGCCAGAAAACGATTTGATCGATGGCCTCGCCGTAAAGACCGCCGGATTTCCAGACCTGCTCCACCAGCACCCCGGCGGCATTTTTTTCCAGGCGGCTATTGAGTCCCCATTCCAAGGGTTCCGGGTCATCCATGCTGCCCTTCGACTCATAGAAGCGCTTGACGTCGCCGGAAGTCACATCCGCTCCATAGAAATTGACGGCAGAAGCCAGGACGTTGTCGACATTTGCGCGTTGGTCCACCCGCTTCGCGTCCACATTGGGATCGAACATGGCGGTGAGTACCTCCCGGGACAATTGAACACCTACCGAACGCAAGGCATTTTCCAGCCATTCCCTCCGGAATTCAGGCTGGAACTTAAGGTGGGAGTAATGGTGATGGATACCATTGGAGAACCAGACCTGTTTAGCGTACCGGAGCAAGGCTTCCCACTCCGGCGTGGAGCGGTCACCTTGCCATTCGGCCACCAATCGATCCAGGGCCTTGCGTATCGGCAGATTATGCCGGTAATTTTGGTCATAGATGATATCCCTGCCGGACAAACCGGCCTCCGTCAGGTAGTAGACCAATTTTTTCTGTTGCAGCGAGAGGCGATCGAATCCGGGAATTTGGTATCGGAGTATCCGCTTATCAGCGAACTGTTCCGTGGACCACTGGAAGGAACTGGGATTGTCTGCAGGCTCGGTGGATGCAGGACGTCCACAAGACAAGGACAGCAGCAGGAGCAGCGGCAAGACAGGATAAAGTTTTTTCATGGCGGTTGTGGTAAGGTAAAGGCTTGCAGGCACTTCCCGGCTTCCGGCGGTCAGTGGAAGCCGAGCGGGAGCCGGCATGCGTACATCAGGACAAGGATTCAAGAAGTGCCGGGACGGGCCAGGCGCCGATCCGGCATCAGCCGGAAAGAGCGCAGGCGGACCGGGAAGCAACGAGACGGGATCATTGCGGCAGGTACCTGGAGGCAATCCGATCGATACCGGCAGCCAGCTGCCGGTCTTTTTCCGTGACCTTGCCACCGGCATCATGGGTATTCAAGGAGAAGGAGACCTGGTTCCAGACGTTGGACCAATTGGGATGATGGTCCAGTTGTTCCGCCAGGAAAGCCACTTCCGTCATGAAAGCGAAAGCCGTGACGAAATCCCGGAAAATGAAGGTGGCTACAAGTGCGTTATTGTCTTCCGACCACATGATGGAATGATGATTGAAGATGCGGATGCCTCGCGGATGGAGAAAGGAATCCCATACCTTGACCGATGTATGCGGACCGAGCAGCCGTATCGGGCCTAAATACAGAATGGGAAAAATACCACAATATTCCACTTGAACCAAGCGATTGGCAGTCGGGGTCTCATTTTTCCGGATTTGCGAGGCTAAAGTCCTCCAACACGGCATCCAGGATAGGGTCGTCCCCTTCCAGATAGCCTCGCTTCAGGTCATATCCCCAGAATTTGCTCATCGTATTCCAATAGCCTGCCGTCATTCCGCCGCGATATTCCCGAATCAGGTCATACAAAGGCGTGGTGAGTTCCCTTTCGACCATCTTGACCAGGATTTTACCCTGCGTCTTGGTCAGGTTCTTAAGCGGGTCTTCGAACTTATCATCCAGTTCCTGCTGGAGTTTCCTCGCGTATCGCTTTCTTTTGCCTTTACGCATATCCTCCGTTTGCGCGTTCAGCTCCCGAAACACCTTGATCGCCTCCTTGGCATAAGGGTATACGATGGCGGCGTAGCGTAAATAGCGTCGGTAGCGGTTGTACTCCTCGGCGCTCTTGAAGGATCGGGGGGAAGTCAGGGAAACGGTAAGCAAGTCATCCGCCACGAACAGCGTATCCCCTTTTTCATCCAGCATCATGGTGACCAGTTGGCCGTTCAAAGTCGTTTTACCAAGAGTCGTCTGGGCGGAAACCTGGGTGGAGACGGCCAGTAGGAAAAGCAAAACTCGCAAGAAAGCCATAAGCATGCGTTTAACCGGGAGGAGGCCATTTTCCCTGGGCCGGCTGCGAGTTCCCCATGGATAAGCGGGAACTGCGTTGATTTTCCGATGGGAAGTGCCCATCGGGCAATGAGGAAATTCGGAGACGGCCCGGAATAAACACTTACGTCCCGTCATTGACATAAGAACAGGGGAAGCGGACATAAGTTGGTTCTCGGCTGGAACAGCGTCCCTCCGATTCGGCGGCAGAAGGTACGGGGCAGGCACTCTCCATGGACATCCGGGACCTGCGGGCAAGGGACCGTTATCAGAAGAAAGTCTACGCAACCATGCGGGAAAAGGCTCCGGACCGATGTGGGGGGGTACCACTTGCAGCAACCATCCGGGAGACCGCGACCGATAAGCATACCGCAGGTTGTCGGAATAAACGGGTGTGAGGCGCGACGGGAACCTGCCGGCAGGAATTGCCATACCTATTCGTTACCTGTCCTGCGGAGTTTGATTTCGTACAGCTGGACAATCCTGGCTTGTTGGTCAGCCACCTTGTTCAGCAATTTGAGTTCCCTTCGGATAGCTTGTTCCTCGGGTTGCCTGCGACTTCTGCAGAGCAGTTTGAGTTGACGGTTGAGGTCCAGGATTTTTTGGATGGTTGATTTGAGCGCTTGCCGGGCATTGGACAAACGCTGTAGGATGGAGTAATCGTTCATTTGATTTTAATTTTGGCGTAGGCGTTAATTACAGTCTTGATATTCCATCGAACGAATCAGGATACAAATATAGTTTTAAAGCAGCAGTAAAAACATCACTCATTCCTTAAAAATTGGTTAATCCGTTTCATCCCCGCCTGATTTTATGTTCGAGGGAGGAAGTGGAAAAACCATCGAGGAAAGGCAGGGTTCGGACCGAGCCGCCGTAAGCCGACACATCGGCTGCGCCGACGATCCGGTGTTGTTCCCAATCCCCACCTTTGACCAAAACATCCGGACGGACGACCCGGATGAGTTCGAGCGGCGTATCTTCGTCGAATATGGAAACAGCATCGACGAAAGACAGACCGGCCAATACGACGGACCTTGCGAATTCGGACTGAATCGGTCTGAGATCCCCTTTCAATCTTCGGACGGACGCATCCCCGTTCAGGCCGACGACCAACTTATCTCCCAGGTCCCTGGCTTGGGACAGGTAGCGGACATGGCCGGGATGAAGCAAATCGAAGCAACCGTTGGTAAAGACGATACGGAGTTCCAGCTGTCTCCAGGCGTGTAGGGTTCGGAGCAGCGTTTCCATTGGCAGGACCTTATCCTGCAGGGACGCCCAGGTATTCATCATGAAGCGGATTTAAGCCGGAGGCATCTGCTTCCGCTTGTTCAAGATCGGCAACAAGAGCAAGGCAAGCAAGCCGAGCGAGGCGTTGAAACCGATTTGTACCGAGAAGAAGATGATGTTGGCCATGGAGAAAGCATCATCCCCCCGGATACCATAGAAAGCCGTCAAAGCCGTGATGACCAGAAAATGGAAGGTCCCCATCCCGCCCGGGGAAGGGATTACGAAACCGAGCGTACCGAACACGAAGACCGTGAGTGCGGCCTTAAGACCGAGGTGGACCGTGGGATCGAAGGCTTGGAAGCCCAGCCAGGTCATCAGGAAGAACATGAACCATATATTAAGACTATGGAGAACGAAATGTAGGGGTTTCTCCAAACTTCGTATGGTTTGCAAGCCTTCCCAGAAGCCTTTCAGCAAGCCCACCACCTTTCTGGCCGGCGGACTGTCGAGAATCCGGGCACGAAACCGATAGCCCAGCGCCCCGACGAGCAGCAGCAGCGTCACGGCCGACAAGCCCAGCAGCACCGGGGAGGTGGATGCATCCGCACCGGATTGAGACGGATCGGCAACCATGGAATGCCGTATGAAGCCCAAGATCTTGTCGGATTCGAAGGATAATGCGACAAAAAAGGTCAACCCCAGGCAAAGGATATCGACCAGCCGGTCCGTGACGATGGTTCCGACCACTTTTTCCATAGGGATTTGCTCATACCTGGAGAGGAGACCGCCGCGGACCACCTCACCCATTCTGGGCAAACCGAGATTGGCGAAGTAGCCGACGAGGATGGAGAGGAAGCTATTGAGGAAACCCGGCCTGTAGCCCATCGGCGCCAGAAGCATCTGCCATTTGTAGGCACGGCTGACATTACTGACGAGGAAGGCAAGCAGGACCAGCCCCAGCCAACCGAAGCGGGTCTTACCGAAATCATCCACCAACTTTTGAAGGAGCGGCGGACAATCTCCCGTCGGTTCGGGAGACCACTCCGCCCTGCAGCCATCGAGCAGCGCTTGTCGTTCATTCACATCGGCCAGCCCATTCCATTCGGGATGCAGCTCCAGGCAGCACGATTCGATGTATGCCGTTTCCTGATGGCGGAATACCAGGAAGAGGATACCGAACCCGATGGAAAGGAACAATAGGAATTGAAGTGTGTTCAGCAGGACCCTGTTCATTGTACGAATCGGTTAACCGGAATACATTGCGATCGGGGCATTGTCGTGGGCCAGCCGTGAGCGAGGTACGTCAAGCGCACATCCATCAGCGCAATGGTCAGGCGGGCAACTTGTTGGTTTCATCCGGAAACACGGTGACCGGAACAAAAGTCCTGGCTTCCTCCGGTGTCATCCAGGCATACGAGATGATGATGATGATATCACCAGGTTGAAATCGGCGGGCGGCGGCGCCATTGAGACAAACCGTTCCGGAACCCCGTTCGCCCTTGATGACATAGGTTTCGATGCGTTCCCCATTATTGTTATTGACGACCTGTACCCGTTCCCCTTCCAGGATGTTGGAGGCTTCCAACAACAGCTCATCGACCGTGATGCTTCCGATGTAATTCAGGTTCGCGTCCGTAACGGTGGCGCGATGAATCTTGGACTTGAAAATACTTAGGAACATGCTGAATGCGATATCAGGTTTTGCTTTCCGGAAGCGGGTTGCGAGCGGTTCGCCAGCAACGAGGACAGTCTTTGGGAAGACCGGACCCGAATTCCGTACGGTAAGGTTGACGGCATGCGGAATAGCTTTTTTAAGTCGCTTAAGCATGCAGGTCGAGCCATATCGCCTTTGACAGCCCCCCTGCCACGCCACACCGCCATCCGGTTACTAAATAACCCACTTCCTGGCAGTTTGTTGAATCGAGCCAAGAATATATGGCCTTACTGTACCAAGGCCTACGGCCCTAGTCCGCAACCGGAGAAGCAGACCCCGTTGCCGGTCACGTGCCAGCCATCCGGCCAAGAAATCATAGGAACCGGGTACTATTGCCCTTCGGAATAGAACTTCAGCTTGTGGATGGCCGCCCGGAAATACTCTTTCCTTCCACCGACCGGTACGGAGACCTTCACACCACCCAACATGCCACCGAAGGTGAAACCAAGTGTACTCGTTGCGAAGCCCAGGGCCAATGATTTTTGCATTTTCGAAAGCGGCGGGTAAAGGCTTTGGTCACAAGGCGTACCATCCGGGCCGACTTGTTCGCACACCGGGTCATCCTTGAAAAACCGGGTACCTACGAGCGTACCGAAGAAGAGGCCGGAAGCGGCACCGATGGCAGCGTGCAAGCGAACGGACTGGCGGTTCCGGACCTGAATATCATGGATATTGGTGTAAGGGACGGCGTAGAGGAAACTTGCTTTCAATCCTTTCGTGGAGTTCTTCATCCCTTTCTTGCGCTGGATGAACAAGGTATTGTCGTCATAATACGCCAGATACCCCCGCAACTCCGCCTGGTTTACGGGAGAGTATATCCAAACCTTCATCGGCTTAGGGAGGAACATAGGCTTCCTTGGCAACTTCACCACGCCTTTTTCCGAATCCTGGTAACGAATTTCCGTCATCCAATACTTGTCGATGACAAAGTCCTGGCCACCTTCCCCGGCAGGTCGTCTGAAAACAACCTCATCCTGCGTGATTTCCCCGGCATTGACCAAGAGGAAGTGCTTATCCTCGAAAATCAATGTGTCCTGGGCGAAAACAATACCCGACAAGAAGGACCCCATCACAACCGTGCACAAAATCCGAATCATAAATCTTGAGCTTTTATTGAGTGTTAGAACATCCGTAACGAGGAACGCCCATAGGGCCTTAGGAACACTGCGCCGTCCCCGCGTATCATGGACAACACCCGACGCCTGTGCGCCTGGAGCGGGCTGTCGTAGCGGGGTTAACCGGAATTTGTTTGGTGGGAACGAAGGCTTCTGATTCCGACGTTTGTAACGTATGTGTCTCATCCGATACCGTTATGCGAGTTTGGTGAACCAAAGCACCAATTCAAGTAACGGGACAGAATGACCAGCGGCTGACCAGCAATGTTCGAAAGGGATTCTATGTGCAAGTTAAGCTAAAATACATCAATAACAATGCCGGAACAATGATTACGGCAAGCCCCCCTATTATATTTTTATATCATATCTTATCATTCATGTTTCATTGTTACCTACATTACCGTCGTTTATATAACGAGGGTGCCATCTGACACGCATATCCATTCATCAACCTAAGCAAGCAAGGTTGACCGCTCATTTGCATGAAAGCCAGCGCAAGGCGAAAAAATCAGGAAAGGTAGGATTAGTTCCACGATGCGAACCAGTGCCGGCAAGCAGACCTTCAAGCATCAACCATTGACTGTTCGAATAAATACCTTGCAAACCAGCCGGACCACATCTTTCGCACCTCAAAAATCATATCCAATATTTTAGTGGCCAGGCCCGCATGGTTGTATAAGCGGTATGGAAGATGCGGTGGACAGGATTGGGCAAATACCCGTAGCGGAAAGGAAAGTGCTATTGAAACGGTAGCGTGATGCTGGTAAAAATAGGGAATAGGCATAGCCAAACGAAGCGAGACAGGAAGTGCTCCGGTTCCGATCATACACCATACGACAGGGGGCATCCGCGCATTCGGAAGAAAGAAACTCGTCGTAAACAAGCCAAAGCAAAAAACAGGCAGCCGAACCTGTCGACCTGCCTGTTTTTGTTGCTTGACGGGATTCGGTCTACCGAGTGACCTACCGTCGTATGGAAATAAACGCACACGCGCTGACCTACCCAACAGTCGAGGCAGCTTCGTGCATCGTCACCAAAGCGGAATCATCAGGATGCGGACGCTTCCTCTTCCGTTTCCGTGGAGGAAGAAGCCTCACTTGCTGCATCTGTCGGCGTGGCGGCCGCACTGCCACCTTTGCGGCGACGGCGACGGCGTTTGGTGTCAGCGGCGCCCGGCGTATCGCCTTTCGCTACATAAACCGTATTGAAATCCACCAATTCAATCAGAGCCATCTCAGCGGCGTCCCCCCTTCGGAAACCGGTACGGACTACCCGGACATAACCACCAGGACGATCACCGACCGACATCGCGATGGTACCGAATAGTTCCTTGATAGCCTCCTTATTTTGCAAGTATGAGAAAGCAACCCGCCTCGAATGGGTGGTATTGGTCTTAGCTTTCGTGATCAGCGGCTCTATGAAACGACGCAAGGCCTTTGCCTTAGCCAGGGTAGTTTCGATACGCTTGTGCGTAATTAACGAAACAGCGAGATTTTTCATTAAAGCCTGGCGGTGCTGCACGTCCCGCCCGAGATGATTGACCTTGTTACCGTGTCTCATGATAAGATGGATTTGTATGCCGCCTGGCATCCGAGCCGATGAGCAGGCGAATGAACATCGCAACACCCGCGAAAACCAGCCGACCGAAGCGTGTGCGCATTCGGCCGCGTTCGCCGGGTTATTGCAGAAATTAAGTGAAACAGGGCCCGAGACAGTACACCGGCCGCTATTCCTCCTCGAGTTTGTATTTGGAGAGGTCCATACCGAAAGTAAGACCTTTTTCCTGCAGGAGTTCCTCTATTTCCACCAGTGATTTCTTACCGAAGTTGCGGAATTTAAGAAGCTCATGCGTGTCATACCGAACCAGTTCGGCGAGCGTATTGATTTTTGCCGCTTTCAGGCAATTGTAAGCGCGGACGGATAGGTCAAGATCCTCGAGCGAAGTCTTGAGCAGCTTGCGCATGTGCAGGACATGTTCATCCACGACATCGTCGCGTCTTCCCGTATCATCGGGGATACTGATATACTCATCCGTGATGAGCATCAGGTGATGGATCATTATCCGGGAAGCTTCCTTGATAGCTTCCTCAGGATGAATGGTACCATCGGTCTTCACCTCGATGGTCAGTTGTTCATAATCCGTTCGTTGACCGACACGGGTATTCTCGACCCGATACGCCACATTCTTGATAGGCGTGTAAATGGCATCGAGCGGAATGACGCCGATAGGTGCATCCTTCGGAAGATTTTCCCCGGCGGGAACATATCCCCTACCTTTGGTGACCGTAAATTCCATTTCGAGGTTCACGGACGGTTCCATTCTGCAAATCAGCAGGTCGGGGTTCATAATCTTGAAGACGTTGGTATGTTCCTCCAGGTACCCTGCCCTGAATTCCTCCTTCCCGCTGACGGTCAGGTAAATTTTCTCTGCGGCGATATCCTCGCCCTGAATCAGCTGCTTGAGACGGATTTGCTTGATATTGAGCAGAATATCGAGTACGTCCTCCACCACACCCCTAATGGTGGCAAACTCATGATCCACCCCTGCGATGCGGATAGCGGAGATGGAGAAGCCCTCCAGCGAAGAAAGTAAAATCCTTCGCAGGGAGTTGCCGATTGTTTGCCCGAAGCCAGGCTCCAGCGGCCGGAACTCGAAAATACCGTCGAAATCATTAGCCTTTTGCATAATGATTTTCTCAGGCTTTTGGAAATTCAGTATACTCATATGAGAAAGAACCTTGAAAGGGTGAAGAAATAAGTCTCCGGGGAGACTTTCACGTGTTTGTCAGCAGACCGTCGGGCGAGAAGCGGAGCTCATATTAACTCCGGCAACTGAAACGAGCAAGGGCAGCCGACCCGAAGGAGGCTGCCTGATGCCATTACTTGGAATAGAGTTCAACAATAAGTTGCTCCCTGATTTTCTCTGGTATCTGCTCCCTTTCCGGGTAAGCGAGGAATATCCCTTTGGCCACATCCGGATTGAACTCCAGCCAAGTGAATTTCTTCACATCCGTTTTCTTACCGATTTGCGCCTTGACGAATTCGAGATTCTTGGATTGCCCCCGGAGTTCGACGACGTCACCCGGTCGCAACTGGTAGGAAGGGATGTTGGTGAGAACGCCATTGACAACGATATGCCTGTGGCTGACCATTTGACGCGCAGCCCTTCTGGTTGGGGCCAAACCGAGCCGG
This sequence comes from uncultured Saprospiraceae bacterium, assembly GCA_964573725.1. Lineage (GTDB taxonomy): Bacteria > Bacteroidota > Bacteroidia > Chitinophagales > Saprospiraceae > UBA6168. The sequence continues at coordinate 63,387 of CAZNLJ010000013.1, read as the reverse complement.
TAGACCGTATTATCCAGACGTGCTTCGAGGAATTGGAGCAGGACTGTCCCGGTCACACCGTGCTTGTGACTGGCTTTTTCGAAAAGGTTCCTGAATTGGCGTTCCAACACACCATAGGTGTATTTGGCCTTTTGTTTCTCCATCAACTGGACGGCATAGTCGGAACGCTGTTTGCGCCGACGGGAGTTTCCATGCTGTCCGGGCGGATATTTCTTTTTATCGAAAGCTTTGCTGAAGCCGTAGATGGCCTCACCGAATGCACGGGCTTTTTTCTGTTTAGGACCTTTGTACCTTGCCATTATGTGAGATAACTTTTTGCTGAGATATGAATCCGATCAAATTATACACGGCGCTTTTTGGGCGGCCGACATCCGTTGTGCGGGATAGGAGTCACGTCGAAGATCCTGACCACTTTCACACCGGACTGGTCGATAGCGCGGATAGCTGCTTCCCTACCTGCACCCGGACCTTTGACATAAACCTCTACAGCACGCAATCCGGCATCGAATGCCACTTTCGCGGCATCACCGGCTGCGACTTGAGCGGCATAGGGTGTATTTTTCTTGGAGCCCCGGAAACCTGCCTTGCCGGCGGAACCCCAACTAACCACGTCACCCTTCTTATTGGTCATGGAGACGATGATATTGTTGAAAGTCGCCTGGATATACGCGAAGCCTTCCGGTTCGATCTTGACTTTACGCTTGACCTTTACTTTGGATTTTATCTTTGCCATTATTCCAGAAATAATTGAATGAACAAGCAATTAGGAGGCAGCCCGTGACACACGGACAAGCACCTTATTTCTTCGTGGCCAATTTCTTGTTGGCTACGGTCTTACGCTTACCTTTCCGCGTACGGGCGTTGGTCTTTGTCCGTTGGCCTCTCAGCGGCAATCCTTTACGGTGCCTGAGACCGCGATAGCACGCAATATCCATGAGGCGCTTGATACTCATCTGAACTTCGGAACGCAATTCCCCCTCGACCTTGTAGTCACGTTGGATGAGTTGGGTAATCGTTCTGACGTTCTCGTCCGTCCAGTCGGCGACTTTCACGTTTTCGTCGATTCCGGCATGGGAGAGGATTTCCCGTGAGCGGGAAGTACCGATACCGAAAATATAGGTCAGACCGATGAGGCCTCTCTTGTTCCTTGGTAAATCAACACCTGCAATACGTGCCATATTCTAATGTTTACGGATTAGCTGTACATTTCAAGAATCAACCCTGACGTTGCTTGTACTTGGGATTTTTCTTATTGATGATATAGACCTTGCCTTTTCTCCTCACGACTTTGCAATCTTCAGTACGTTTCTTGACGGAAGCTCTGACTTTCATGATGAATCGTTTATTGTATGATGCGTTAATTACCTAGTTACTTGTACCGGTAGATGATACGTCCCCGTGACAAGTCGTATGGGGACATTTCCACGGATACCCGGTCACCTGGCAAAATCTTGATGTAGTGCATACGCATTTTACCGGAGATGGTAGCGATAATCAGATGGTTGTTTTCCAGCTTCACCCGGAACATTGCGTTCGAGAGTGCCTCTACGATTGTACCATCTTGTTTTATCAAATCTTGTTTTGCCATGCCTTGAATTTCGGAGCGCAAAGATACGAATCTAAGTTAAAGTTTCAATTTGACATAAATATTTTTACGACCGAGGTACCAAAAGCCTGAAAAAAGGATGACAGGCACCTCGTGCACTTATCCCAACGCCGATAACGAAGGAAAATCATCCATCGGCAGGAGCCATCGAAAGTGTACCCACCGAAGTTAGCGCCGGATTCCTCGAGACGGATTCCTCTATCACGTGATGATCCGAGAGAATATCCGCGGAGCCATTGCGGATGGCCACCGAGTGCTCATAATGTGCGGAAGGGGTGGCATCCGCAGTACGGATTGTCCAGCCATCGTCACTTTGGCGGATATCCTTTTTACCGAGATTGATCATCGGTTCGATGGCAATCACGAGGCCCTCTTTCAATAAGATTCCATTTCCGCGTTTCCCGTAATTCGGGACTTCCGGGTCTTCATGCAAGGATTTGCCAATCCCGTGACCCACCAGTTCCCGAACCACCGAATAACCGTGTTCCCGCTCCACAAAGGACTGGATGGCATAGCTGATGTCCCCGATCCGTTTTCCGGGTACAGCCTGTTCAATCCCCCGGTAGAGGGAAGCTTTCGTAACCTGTAAAAGCCGCAACGTTTCCGCTGGTATTTCCCCGATGGCGAAGGTGTAGGCGGCATCCCCATGGAAACCCTCCATCAAAACGCCACAGTCCACCGAAACGATATCACCATCCTTAAACTCGCGATCACCCGGAATACCATGTACAATCACCTCATTGACCGAAACACACAATGTAGCCGGGAATCCACGATACCCTTTGAAAGCAGGAACAGCGTGATGGTCACGTATCAGCATTTCCGCCTCCTTGTCGATGGCTGAGCCCGTCAGTCCGGGCCTGAGCATAGAGCCTATATGGGCCAAGGTCTTAGACACCAGCAGGCAAGATTGCCTGATCAATTCGATTTCCTCGTCGGTTTTAAAAAAAATCAAGCGAAAGTATTTTATTTCGATCCTGCACAAACCCAACAGTCCGGAACGCAAAAATCGTGCTGTCAGATTCCCATCCCAAAAAGGAGATGACCAGGACCCTGACGGCACGACTGCCTGCGGTTATCGTTGGGTAAGCTGAAATGTAGCGATAAAAAGATTTTGAACCATGGTACTGCAACGGAACACGAACGAGCCCCATGTAGCACACGAACAAATGGACCCTCCTTGTTGCGGAGCAGCGGGAGAATCGGGCATTACATACCCGAGCCAATACCCTGCAACCTGGACCTTCCTTGAATCTTACCCGATTTCACGAGACCATCATAACGGCGCATCAACAGATGACTCTCGATTTGCTGCAAGGTATCCAGCACCACACCCACCCCGATCAATATGGACGTACCACCGAAGAAGACCGCAAAAGCAGGATTCACTCCGAAGCCTCTTGCCACTGCAGGAAGAATAGAAACGATCCCGAGGAAAAAGGAACCCGGAAGGGTAATGCGGGTGGTGACAGCGTCGATAAAATCAGCGGTCGGCTTACCCGGCTTGATACCGGGAATAAAGGCATTCTGTCTTTTCAAGTATTCCGCGTACTGGGTAGGATTAACCAACAAGGCCGTGTACACATAAGTGAAAGCAACAACCAGTACGAAAACGATAACCGCAGAAGTGGCGGAATAAGGATCCACCAACTGACGCATGATACCCGTGGGTTGGGTTCCTGCGCTACCTGCGAACTGAGCGACGGTAGCGGGAACGAACATCAGAGCCTGTGCGAAGATGATGGGCATGACACCTGCCGCATTGACCTTGACGGGAATATAATCACGCACACCGGCGGCAGGCATAGCGGAACCGCCCCTTTGCACCATGTGCTTGGCGAACTGGATAGGAATTTTCCGGACCCCTTGGATTATGAGGACCACCGCCATGATGACGACCAGAAGCAATGCGAATTCCAGGATAAGCTTGAAGAGACCTCCGGAATCGAACTGAAGGGAAATTTCACTGGCCAGCGCTTGGGGGATGGCCGCAATGATACCGATGGTAATCAGGAGCGAAGCACCATTTCCGATACCACGATCCGTAATCCTTTCCCCGAGCCACATGGCGAACACCGTACCGGCCGAAAGGATGATTGTGCTGGCGAACCAGAAGATTCCTTTGGGCATGGTAGGATCGATAGCACCTTGGATAGAGTTGATATAAGTCAGATAACCACCACCCTGGACCAAGGTAATGGCCACCGTCAACAGACGCGTAATTTGATTCAGCTTCTTACGGCCGCTTTCCCCTTCCTTTTGTTGTAGCCGTTGGAAGTAGGGCATGGCGAATCCGAGCAGCTGTACGATAATGGAGGCCGTAATGTAGGGCATGATACCCAATGCCATGACGGAGGCATTTTGGAAGGCTCCCCCGGTAAAGAGGTTCACCAAACCCAACAAATCCGCCGGCGTAGAACTTTGGCTGGCCTGATCCAAGGCGACCGGGTCGACACCCGGCAGGACGACATGGGAGCCCAATCGGAACACGAAGAGCATGAGGACCGTCCAACCGATTCTTTCCCTCAGTTCCTTGATACGCCAGATATTCTGGATGGTGGTAATGAATTTTTTCATCGGAATTGCTTGATAGACCCGGATAATTTCAGGATCAGGAAACTAATTTTCTAGAGACAGGTTTACGCAAGCGCGCGCAATATGTTCTCCGAAAACCACAATTCAATCAAATCAAACTTACGCTCCCCCCTTTTGCCTCTATACTTTCCTTTGCGGCGGCGGACACAGCGTGGGTCGTCACATTGACAGCGGACGACAACTCCCCCCTACCCAGAATCTTGACCTTATCGTTCTTACCGATGATTTTATTTTCATAAAGGGATTGCGGAGAAACATCCTTGAGTTGGAACTTATCCACGAACTCCTGCAACCTATCGAGATTGATAGAAACGAACTCGGTACGATTCGGGTTTTTGAAGCCCCTTTTAGGCAAGCGACGCTGCATGGGCGTCTGACCACCTTCAAATCCGCGTTTCTCATTGTGTCCGGTACGGGCTTTGGCCCCTTTGTGACCTTTCCCGGCAGTCCCGCCACTGCCGGAACCTTCCCCTCTTGCAATACGCTTATCGGACTTATTGGAACCCGGAGCGGGCTTTAGATTATGCAATTCCATGAATGATACGCTATTTAGAAGTTTGCGAATTTCGGAAACAGGAGCCGACCGGAAACGACCGGATCAAGCCTGTTCAATCTTCAGGAGGTGCTGGACCTTCGCGATCATGCCCAACACCTGGGGAGTGGCTTCGTGTTCCACGGTCTGATGCATACGACGGATGCCGAGTGCGCGAATGGTATCCTTCTGCTTTTGTGGCCTATCGATCGCCGACTTGACCTGCGTTACTTTTACCTTGCTCATTGCGAAGAATTTATCGAATTTTCAAACACGAATATCCAGCTTTGGGCTGGACAAGGGGCCATATGCCAGGTAATTCCAGCCGAAATCAGCCATTGAAGACCTTCCCGACAGAAACACCGCGTTGTTTGGCCACCATCAGCGGGCTCCTCAGCTTGGAGAGCGCATCCAGGGTTGCCTTGACCACGTTATGTGGATTAGAGGATCCCATGGATTTGGCCAAGACATTATGGACACCGGCTATTTCCAGAACCGCACGCATAGCCCCGCCTGCGATTACCCCGGTTCCATCCGCAGCAGGGCGGATCAGAACACGGCCGGCGCCGAATTTACCAGCCTGCTCATGCGGGATAGTCCCTTTCAGGATTGGGACCTTGACCATATTCTTCTTTGCATCTGCCGCGGCTTTTGTAATCGCTTCCGTTACATCGCGCGCCTTACCGAGTCCTTGACCAACCGAACCATTTCCATCTCCGACCACCACAACGGCGGCGAAACTGAAGGTACGTCCACCCTTGGTGACCTTAGCCACCCGATTCAGGCTGACGAGCTTTTCCTTGAACTCAGAATCTGCCGGCTTCATTTTTTGAACATTACCATTAGACATAGCGATAGAAAATTTAAAAAACGGAAAGGAAATGTAGAATCAGAACAAGAGGCCGCCATCGCGTGCACCTTCAGCCAAGGCTTTCACCCTGCCATGGTACAGGTAACCGGAGCGATCGAAGACGATTCCGGAGACATTGGCCGCCTTAGCCTTCTCGGCGATCAACTGGCCTACCCGACGCGCCTGTTCCGTCTTGGTCAGGCCGGCTTCCGAGATACCATTTTCCCTGTAATTGGCTGCCGCGAGGGTATGTCCTGCCGTATCGTCGATAATTTGGCAATACACGCCGGAATTGCTCCTGAACACCGACAGACGAGGCCTTTCCGACGTCCCTTTGATGGTCTTCCGGACACGCCTGCGTATTTTCAACCTTCTGGCTTCTTTACTGAATTTCATGTCAAGCGAATTTATCCTGGCATAAGGCGTACGAAATCCAGACCCAGGAAATGATAGTATAAGTAGCAGACTGCTTATTTCTTACCACCGGATTTACCGGCCTTGCGGCGGAGGATTTCACCGACAAAACGGATACCCTTGCCTTTGTAAGGCTCCGGCTTACGGAAGGCACGAACCTTGGCCGCGATTTGTCCGATAAGTTCCTTGTCATGACTTTCGAGTCGGATGATAGGATTCTTACCTTTCTCCTGACTGGTAGTCACTTTCACCTCATCGGGCAGATAGAAGTATACCGGGTGGGAATAGCCGAGGGTAAGTTCCAGAAGTTGGCCCGTGTTGGCGGCACGATAACCTACGCCGACCACTTCGAGTTCCTTGACGAAACCGCTGGAAACCCCGACCACCATATTTTGAATCAGCGCCCGGTAGAGGCCATGAAGCGAACGATGTCTTTTTTGGTCAGTCGACCTGGACACCAGGACCGAGCCGTCCTCGACCTTAACATCGATATCCCGATCCACGGACTGTGTGAGTTCCCCCTTAGGACCCTTCACGCGAACGACATTCTTTTCGCTGACATTGACGACGACACCTGCGGGAATCGTCACCGGTAATTTACCTATCCGAGACATCTTGATTATATTATGATGTTACAGAAATTAGATGATATAGCAAAGGACCTCACCACCGACGTGATGGTCACGCGCCTCCTTATCCGTCATGATACCTTTGGATGTGGAGATGACGGCGATTCCCAAGCCGTTGATGACCTTGGGCAGTTCATCCGCTTTCCGATACTGGCGGAGACCAGGCCTGCTGATCCTTTTCAGCTCCCGGATAACGGGTTTCCGGGAAACGGGGTCGTACTTCAAAGCAATCTTGATGATGCCACTCTTACCGGCGGCGTCATCGAACTTGAAATTCAAGATATACCCGCTTTGGAAAAGAATCTCCGTGATTGCCTTTTTTTCCTTCGAGGAAGGAATTTCGACCACCCGGTGCCCGGCCTGTTGGGCATTCCTGATACGCGTTAAGAAATCTGCGATAGGATCGGTAACTATCATTCTGAAATTATTTATACGTTAGCGGAGGAATAACGCCGGTTAAAATTACCAGCTTGCCTTGGTGACACCGGGGACCTTACCTTCCAGTGCCATCTCACGGAACTTGACACGACAGAGACCGAACTTGCGCATGTACCCCTTGGGGCGACCTGTCAACTTGCAACGGTTGTGCAAGCGGACGGGAAGAGCATTCTTAGGCAACTTGTCCAAAGCTTCATAATCGCCAGCCTCTTTGAGTTTCTTGCGGAGGTCAGCATATTTAGCGACCATTTTTTCGCGTTTACGTTCCCTGGCTATCAGTGATGTTCTTGCCATTGCGATAATATTTAGCAGAAATGAACCTGTATACTAGTTGATCAGACCTGTTGGTTTTTGCTCTTGAAGGGCAACCCCAGTGCCTTGAGCAGGGCCATGGCCTCTGCATCCGTTTTGGCAGAAGTCACGAAGGTGATATCCATCCCTGTGATCCGAGTGACCTTATCCAAATCAATTTCGGGGAAGATGATATGTTCCGTGATACCCATGGCATAGTTGCCGCGGCCATCGAAACTTTTGTCGTTGATACCCCGGAAGTCCCGGACCCGCGGGAGGGCGACGGAGATGAGGCGGTCCATGAAATCCCACATCCGATCCTGTCGCAATGTGACCCGGACACCGATGGGCATACCTTCGCGCAGCTTGAAATTGGAAACAGACTTCTTAGCCCTGGTCACCACCGCCTTTTGGCCGGCTATCTTAGACACCTCTTCGGCGGCGACATCAATCAGTTTCTTATCCTGGGTAGCGGCGCCGACCCCTTGGTTGAGGCAAATCTTCAACAACTTCGGTACTTCCATGGGGTTACTGTACTGGAATTGTTCCTGAAGTTGCCGGACGACCTCCTCGGTATATTTTTTCTGCAGACGTGGAATGTATTTCATCACTGAAATGTATAAGACTGATTAATTGAACAATTCCCCTGATTTTTTGGAATAGCGGACCAATTTACCATCCACCAATTTACGGCCGATGCGTGTCGGTTCGCCGGTCTTCGGGTCCAGCAGCATGAGATTGGAAATATGAACAGGTGCTTCCATCTCAATCATGCCACCCGGATTGTTTTGGGTTGGCTTCTGATGTTTCTTGACCATGTTGACCCGTTCGACGACGGCCCTGTACTTATCGGGAAACACCTTGAGGATTTCACCGGTCTTGCCCTTATCCTGCCCGGCGATGACCATTACCCGGTCACCCTTCCGCACATGCAGTTTACCGGTATTTTTCACGTTGTTGGTTGACTTTGCCATGATCTAGATGATTAGCATATCCGAATTTCCGGTTGGTTGCCGTAAAGCCCGGACGAGCGCAACAAATGGTTCAGAGTACTTCCGGGGCCAGCGAGACGATACGCATGTAATCCCGCTCCCGCAATTCACGGGCGACCGGGCCAAAAATACGCGTGCCCCGGGGTTCATCCTGGTTATTGAGCAACACACAGGCGTTGTCATCGAAGCGGATATAAGAGCCATCCTTTCTCCGGACCTCCTTTCGGGTGCGCACCACAACTGCCTTGGAGACAGTCCCTTTTTTTACACCGCCGGGGGAAGCATCCTTGACGGCCACGACAATCTTATCACCGACGGAGGCGTACCTGCGGTGGGAACCACCGAGGACACGGATACAGAGCACTTCTTTCGCACCGCTGTTATCTGCCACTTTGAGTCTCGATTCCTGCTGAATCATAACCTATTAATTTAACGAGTTAGCGTCTGATGAGTGCGCCGAAGCACAGGTAGGAGGTAAAGGGGGCATACGACAGGTGCCCGAGAGAGCCTTTACTTCGCCCGTTCGACGATTTCCACCAAGCGCCAGCGCTTATTCTTGCTAAGCGGCCTGGTTTCCATGATACGGACCACATCGCCGATATTGCATTCGTTCTTATCGTCGTGTGCCATAAATTTCTTGGACATCTTGACGGACTTGCCGTAGAGCGGATGCCGGAGGCGCCTTTCCACCTTGACATTGATGGTTTTTTCCATCTTATTGCTAACGACGACACCGACCCTGGACTTTCTGATTTTTCTACTTTCCATTTTTATGCATTTTAGCGGACGGAACGATTTGAGTTCGGGAGCGTCCGCCATTGGACACACAATTATCTACTTCTTCTTCTTGCCCTGATCTTAGAGCGCTTGGCCAGCTGTTCCGGCGTTGCCGCGGCCAATTGACGGCGTCGGATTTCCGTATTCAACCGGGCGATATCGCGACGTATATCCCGGAGTTCCAAGGGATTTTCGAGACCTTTAGCGGCGTGGTCGAAGCGCATCCTTTGGTATTCCTTTTCTGTACTTTCCAATTCGGACAGCAGTTCCACGTCAGCTATTTCCTGTAATTCAAGATATTTCTTAGATGCCATGACGAGCGGATTTGAAAATAATGGGACAAAGCGGTGAGGTCATCAGAACTTGACCATATCAGGCCGGACGGTGAATTTGGTCAGGACCGGCAGCTTTTGGGCGGCCAATCGAAGTGCCTCGCGTGCAATTTCCTCACTGACGCCGTCGACTTCGAACATGATCCTACCCGGTGCCACCATGGCTACATAGTGATCCAGCGAACCCTTACCCTTCCCCATACGAACCTCCTGTGGTTTCCTGGTGATGGGTCTGTCCGGGAAGATCCGGATCCAGACCTGGCCCTCCCTTTTCATGTAACGCGTCATTGCGATACGAGCCGATTCGATTTGCCGGTTGGTGATCCGGCCACCGGTGATGGCTTTCAGAGCAAAGACACCGAAGCTAACCGTACTACCCTTGACCGCGATGCGATATTGGTTGGGCTTTTGTTGCTTGCGATACTTGATACGCTTAGGCTGTAACATGATGAAAGCATTTAAAAAATTCTACTAAGGTCATGGACGCGATTGAGTGGGGTTGCGTGGCAAGGGGCGTCCGGTCAAAGCGGCTGCAAAGGTACATCAATAAAGTATATTAACGACAACCTTTCGAATCTAAATCTCAACGCCGGCGACCACCGCCGCCGCCCCCTTGTCGGGAATCCCTTCTGCCTCCCTCCCGACCACCGGCGCCATCCCTGCGACCACCTTCCCGGCGGGAACCTTCGCGTCTTCCGCCGCCGAAGCCTGCGCCGGAACCGCCGGTCACATCTTTCTTGATACCAGCTGCATTGGGAGAAAGGTCCCGCTTGCCATAGACTTCCCCATTGCAAATCCACACCTTGATACCGATCTTACCGTATACGGTCTGCGCTTCGGACAAGATGTAATCGATATCGGAGCGGAAGGTATGCAACGGCGTACGGCCTTCCTTATACTCTTCCGTCCTTGCCATTTCCGACCCGGCGAGGCGTCCGGATATCCGGATCTTTATACCTTCGGCACCGGTACGCATCGTGGATTGGATCGCCATCTTGATAGCACGGCGGTAGTTGATACGAGCCTCAATCTGTTTGGCGATTGATTCCCCGACTATGGCCGCATCGAGTTCCGGCTTACGGATTTCCTTGATATTGATTTGGATTTCCTTGCCGGTGATCTTGCGGAGTTCTTCCCGGATCTTGTCCACCTCCTGGCCACCTTTACCGATTACAATACCGGGGCGGGAAGTATGGATAGTGACGGTGATACGCTTGAGGGCACGCTCGATGATGACCCTGGCGATACCGCCCTTCATAACCCTGGCCTTGAGGTATGTGCGGATATTCTCGTCTTCCACCAGTTTTTCAGCATAGTCCTTACCGGCATACCAGTTGGACTCCCAGCCCCTGATGATTCCCAGGCGATTTCCGATCGGATTTGTCTTTTGACCCATTATAAGAGAAATTAAAAAGTAATTGCCTGTATGAACAGTAGATCAATTTTCACTACCTCCATCTTCCCCTTCCGTAGCGTTCATAGACGCCATCTTTTCGAGGGGAACGGAATTGGACACAATCAATGTGACATGATTACGTCTTTTGTGGATACGGGCGGCCCGTCCGTGCGTCGCGGGGCGAAAGCGTTTGAGCATAGAAGCCTCGTCTACGAAAATGGTCTTTACGACGAGTCCGAAATCATCGGAACTGACCGCGTTCCCCAATTTGTTTTCCCAGTTGGCGATGGCGGAGAGGAGCAATTTCTGAAGCCAGACAGCCGACTCGTTTTTCGTGAATTTCAGGATATTCAGTGCATCGCTGACTTTTTTCCCGCGTATATTATTGACTACCAAACGCATTTTGCGGGGAGACATCGGGCAATTTTTAATTTTCGCAACTGCTTCCATGATATAAGATTGTACGATTAAGTTCACAAAGCGAAAGTTCCATTCGAGCAGGCCGGGACGAGCAACATATATGAGCAGACCGGCACAGCGGGAACGAGGCGGACAATTTATCAGTCATCAACCTTTCCTGTGGCCCGCATGACCGCGGAAATTGCGAGTCGGTGCGAATTCCCCGAGTTTGTGTCCCACCATCGGTTCCGTCACGAAAACAGGGATGAAATTCTTGCCGTTATGGACGGCGATGGTTTCACCGACCATATCCGGGACAATCATCGATGCCCGAGACCAAGTCTTGATGACCTGCTTTTTGCGGGCAGATTTAGCCATTTCGACCTTTTTGAGCAACTTATGGTGAACGTATGGGCCTTTTTTGATAGAACGTGGCATAATTAATATCTGCTTAAGTGAAATTGAACCGGGCTACCGGGGTGCGGCGGACAATCAGTTTGTCGTCTTACGCCGGGAAATAATCAAGTTGGACGAGTGTTTCTTTGAGTTCCGGGTCTTCGCCCCCTTCGCCATCTTACCGGTACGGGAGCGCGGGTGACCACCGGAAGCGCGGCCTTCCCCACCACCCATCGGGTGGTCGACCGGGTTCATGGCGACACCCCTCACCCGGGGGCGGCGACCTTTCCAGCGGTTTGCCCCTGCCTTACCCAGTGTTTCGAGGCCATGATCCGGATTGGAGCAAGTACCCATGGTCGCCTTACAACTCGCCAAGATCCGACGGGATTCACCGGATGGCAACTTAATGATTGCATACCGGTCCTCGCGGCCGAGCAGGGTGGCTGCCGTGCCGGCGGAACGCACCAGGGAAGCACCCTTACCAGGAACCATTTCGATGGCATGGATGGCGGTACCGAGGGGGATATCCTTCAGGAACAAGGCATTGCCGGTATTAGGGGCTGCAGATTTACCGGACATGACGACATCTCCCACTTTCAGCCCGTGTGGGGCCAGGATATAGCGCTTTTCGCCATCCGCATAGAAGACGAGTGCGATATAGGCGGAGCGGTTGGGATCATATTCGATGGTCTTGACCGTCGCGGGGACACCATCCTTATCCCGTTTGAAATCGATGATACGGTACTTTTTCTTATGTCCGCCACCGATTTGGCGCATGGTCATCTTTCCCGAACTATTCCGACCCCCGCTTCTCTTGAGGGGAGCCAGGAGGCTGCGTTCCGGTTCAGCCGCCGTGATTTCGGAGCGGTCGGTAGTGACCTTGAAACGCATACCCGGGGTAATCGGGTTGTATTTTTTCAATGGCATGACTTAGAATTTAGATATCACCAAAAATGTTGATGGTTTCGCCTTCCGCGAGGGTGACGACCGCTTTCTTGTATCCGGAGACCCTACCTTTCACGACACCGCGTTTGGTGTTACGGCTTTTAGCCTTGGAGGGTACGACAATCGTATTGACGGAAGCGACCTCGACGTTATAGATGCTATGGATGGCCTTCTTGATTTCCACCTTATTGGCATCCTTGTTCACCACGAAGGTGTACTGACCTTGGGATTCGGACAGCGCGTCGGCTTTTTCCGTGATTACGGGTCTGATGAGAATTTGCTTTGCCATATCGGAGCGATTGAACAATTGCGGCGGGAGGGCGGAGAAAAGAAGAGCATCCCCGGAAATCCGAGCCTACAATGTTTCAAATATTAGAGACAATTTGTTCGATAGCCGCCTCGGAAAGGACCAAGGTATTGGCGTGCAGGATTTCGAAGGTATTGATGTCCTGTGCACGGACCACACTGGCTTTCGGGAGGTTACGGCTGGACAAGTAGACATTGCGGTCGTATTCCGCCGTCACCAGCAGCACCTTGCGATTTTCCAGTTGCAGGGAGGACAGGATGCCAGCGAAGGATTTGGTCCTGGGGGCATCGAAAGTGAAGTTTTCAAGCACCACGATATTACCTTGGGAGGCCTTGTCGGCGAGCACGGATTTACGGGCGAGCCTTTTGACCTTCTTATTGAGTTTTTGGCTGTAATCCCGTGGTTTAGGACCGAAGACGCGGCCTCCGCCCTTGTACAGGGGGTTATTGATATCCCCTTTACGGGAACCCCCGGTACCTTTTTGACGATGCAATTTGCGGGTGGAGCCGGACATTTCGCTTCTTTCCTTGGACTTATGGGTACCTTGGCGTTGGTTGGCCAGATAAGCCTTGACGGCGAGCCACACGATATGCTCATTAGGTTCCGCTGCAAAGACTTGGTCCGGAAGGTCCACTGTCTTTCCGGTTTTCTCGCCTTGGATATTCAGCACTTCTAGTTTCATCACGATGAAGTTGTAGGATGCGATGGAATGATATCGGTTTACTTGGGGCTATTCTTTTCGATAACCACGTAAGCGCCGTTATGGCCGGGGATAGCACCTTTCACGAGCAGGAGGTTGCGTTCCGGGAACACTTTGAGCACCTTGAGATTGCGGATCTTGACGCGGTCCGTGCCCATGTGACCGGCCATGCGCATGCCTTTGAAGACACGGGAAGGGAAGGAGGAGGCACCGATGGAACCGGGAGCCCTTTCGCGGTTGTGTTGACCGTGGGTCCGGTCTCCGACCCCACTGAATCCATGCCGACGCACGACACCTTGGAAACCTTTTCCTTTGGTAATACCGACGGCGTTGACGGAATCACCTTCGCCGAAGACCTCCTCTACGCGTACGAGGTCACCGAGATTTTTCTCGAGCAGGCTGAAATCACGGAATTCCACCAATTTATGTTTGGGGGTGGTTCCGGCCTTCTCGAAGTGTTTCTGCATCGGTTTGGAAGTGTTTTTAACCTTTGCATCATCAAAAGCGAGCTGAAGGGCGGTGTAGCCGTCGGAATCATCTGTCTTGACTTGCGTGACCACACACGGACCGGCTTCGATGACCGTGCAAGCGATATTCTTACCGGCCGCATCGAAGATACTGGTCATACCTACTTTCTTTCCGATTATACCGTTCATCGGGCAGAATTTTTATAAGGCGCAAGTGCATTCGCCAGGAAGACGCTGCTGGATACAGCGGCGCATTGCTGGAACGAACAACATGCGATGTTTTCGAATTCAATTTGACTACGGTGTGTGGATGACCGGCGGAAGCGGGTATCACGCACCGATGAAATTGACAGGATGATGTCAGCGTAATGGATTACGTCAACTTGACTTGGATATCCACACCACTGGGAAGTTCCAATTTAGATAACGCATCGACTGTCTTCGGGGTAGGCGTGTATATTTCGATCAGTCGCTTGTGAGTGCGTAGCTGGAACTGCTCCCGGGATTTTTTGTTGACGTGCGGCGAGCGCAAGACTGTAAAAATCTCCTTTTTAGTGGGCAGCGGAATCGGACCAGTAACGACAGCACCGTTTGAGCGAACTGTTTTTACGATCTTCTCCGTTGACTTATCGACCAGGTTGTGGTCATAGGAACGGAGTTTGATTCTGATTTTTTGATTCATGCCTTAGAAGGTATTGTCAAATTTGAAAAAGAGTGCACACGCTTTTTCAAAGGCGTGCAAAGATACAAACAATTATGCTTTCACCAAACCTTTTGCTTTTTCAATTACGTCCGTGGAGATATTTTTAGGTGCCTCCGCGTAATGGGAGAACTCCATGGTGGAGCTGGCACGTCCCGACGTAATGGTGCGCAATTGGGTGACATAGCCGAACATTTCGGAGAGCGGCACTTCGGCCTGGATAGCGATGGCGTTTCCGGCACGAGGTTCCTGGCTCTTGGGCAGCCCACGGCGACGATTCAGGTCACCGATGACCGAACCGGTATATTCGTCGGGGGATACGACCTCGAGTTTCATGATCGGTTCCATGATGACGGGGTTGCACTTGGGGGCAGCTTCGCGGAAGCCTTCCTTGGCGCAAAGTTCGAAGGCGATGGGTTTGGAGTCTACGGCGTGCATAGAGCCGTCGAAGACCCGGACCTTCATGCTTTCGATGGTATAGCCTGCGAGGATACCGTTATCCATCATGGCGGTGAAGCCGTCACGGATGGGTTTCTGGTAATTCCTATCGATGGCGCCGCCGACGATATCCCAGACGAACTGGAGCTTTGTCTTACCGGACTTAAAGTCTTCGGTTTCGAGGAAATCCGGGTCGGCGGGTCCGATTTCGAATTCCATATCAGCGAAGAGACCGGATCCACCCGTTTGCTTCTTAAGGCGTTCGCGATGGGAGAAGGACCGGGTGAGCGCCTCTTTGTAATTGACCTGCGGCATACCCTGGTTGCATTCCACCTTGAATTCCCGGCGGAGGCGGTCCACGATGATTTCCAGGTGGAGTTCACCCATTCCGCTGATGACCGTCTGGTTGGTTTCCTTATCGAAGCGGACGACGAAAGTCGGGTCTTCCTCCGCGAGTTTGGCCAATGCGAGGCCGAGCTTATCCATATCCTTCTGCGACTTAGGCTCCACGGCGATACCGATGACCGGATCGGGGAAGTTCATGGATTCGAGAACGATAGGATGTTTTTCATCACAGACCGTATCGCCGGTGCGGAGATCCTTGAAACCGACGGCGGCGGCGATATCACCGGCCTCCACGTAATCGATCGGATTCTGTTTATTGGAGTGCATCTGATACAGGCGGGCGATACGTTCCTTCTTACCGGAGCGGGTATTCAGCACGGCGGTACCGGCATCCAGGCGGCCGGAGTAGACCCGCATGAAGCAGAGGCGGCCGACGTAAGGGTCGGTTGCGATTTTGAAAGCGAGCGCGGTGAACGGCTCGTTGACGGAGGGTTTGCGTACTTCTTCCTTTTCCGTATCCGGATTGACGCCGACGATGGCATCGATATCGGTCGGGGAGGGAAGATAAGCGCAGACGGCATCCAGCATAGCCTGTACACCTTTGTTCTTGAAGGCGGAGCCACAGAGAACGGGCGTGATACTCATTCCGATGGTAGCCTTGCGGAGAGCGGCCCGGATTTCGTCCTCGCTGATGGAATCCGGATCATCGAAGAACTTTTCCATGAGGGAGTCGTCGTATTCAGCGGCGGCTTCCACCATTTTCATGCGGAATTCCTCGACCGTTTCGACGAGGTCTTCCGGAATCGGTACGACCTGGTAGGTCATGCCTTGGTCTTCCTCATTCCAGATCCGGGCTTCATTAGAGATCAGGTCGACGACACCTTTGAAGCGTTCCTCCGCGCCGATGGGAACCTGGAGCGGGACGGCACGGGCGCCCAACTTTTCGCGGATATCGTTGACCACGTGAAAGAAATCGGCACCGCTGCGGTCCATTTTGTTCACGAAGGCGATACGGGGAACCTTATAGCGGTTCGCCTGGCGCCAGACGGTTTCGGATTGCGGTTCCACGCCGGAGACGGCGCAGAACAAGGCGACGGTGCCATCGAGTACACGCAGCGAGCGTTCGACTTCCACGGTGAAGTCCACGTGGCCCGGCGTGTCGATGATATTGACGGTATAGGTTTGGTCGTGCCAGTTCCAGGAAGTCTTGGTAGCGGCGGAAGTAATGGTAATACCCCGTTCCTGTTCCTGTTCCATCCAGTCCATCGTGGCGGCACCCTCATGAACCTCGCCGATTTTGTGCGTCAGGCCGGTATAGTAGAGGATCCGTTCGGATGTAGTGGTCTTGCCGGCATCGATATGAGCGGCGATACCGATATTCCTTGTGAATTTAAGATCTTTAGCCATGGCGATAACCCAATGGGTGATTTAAGAGATGAGGGATGACCTGGAGAGGGATCAGGTTCTGAAGTGGGCGAATGCGCGGTTGGCCTCTGCCATCCGGTGCGTATCTTCCTTCCGCTTGACGGCGGCGCCTTCCCCTTTGCTGGCTGCGATGAGTTCCGCCGCCAGTTTTTCGGAGAAGCCTTTGCCGCTTCTCTCGCGGGCGAAGCGAATCAGCCATTTCATGCCGATAGAAACCTTGCGTTTGGCCCTGATTTCCTGGGGGATTTGGAAGGTTGCCCCCCCTACCCTCCTGGCCTTCACCTCGACTTGGGGCATGGCGTTGTTCAGGGCTTTTTTCCAGAGTTGGTGCTCGTCCTGCTTGGTCCTGTCATGTATGATATCCATGGCCTGGTAGAAAAGCGAATAGGCGGTGGATTTCTTTCCTTGCCACATCATATTGTTGACGAATTGGGTGACCATGGGATCGCTGTATCGGGGATCCGGGGCCGGCAGCCTTAACTTAGGTTTATGCTTCCTCATTTTATAAGCATTAAGTATTGAACTAATTCGAAGGACATCATTGAAAAGATACCGGGCCGCAGCGTCATCGGGACGGGATACGGCGAGGGGGTCTTATTTCTTGGGCCGCTTGGTTCCGTATTGGCTGCGGCTTTTTTTCCTGTTGTTCACACCTGCCGTATCCAGGGCACCGCGAACAATGGTATAGCGGACGCCGGGAAGGTCCTTGACCCTACCGCCGCGGACGAGTACGATGGAGTGTTCCTGCAGGTTATGGCCTTCACCGGGAATGTAGGCGATGACCTCGATTTGGTTGGTCAACCTTACCTTAGCCACTTTCCGGAGGGCGGAATTCGGCTTCTTGGGCGTGGTGGTATACACCCTGGTACAGACGCCCCTGCGTTGCGGGCAGGCTCCGAGGGCCCTGGACTTGCTGGCGACCTCCACTTTCATCCTGCCTTTGCGGATCAATTGATTGATGGTTGGCATAATTGATTATTTACTCCTTATTTCCAATGGATGGATGACGTCCTGTCGGGTCGAATGGGGCTTGGGATAAAAAAGATGGCTGACGAGGCACCCAAACTACGAAAAAAGGTCTTTTCAAAGCGAGCGCAAATGTAGCTGATTTACTCGAACCCATGGTAGTTCGAACAAAAATTTATTCAATATTTTTAAGTGTTCCGAAGGGGTGGGCAGCGGACGGAGGCGGGGAAAGCGGATAGCGGTCGTCGTGTAGGTCGAGCAATGTATCCGACAACGGGGCGAAGGCCCTAAATTTGTCCTTAGGAAAAGTGGGCAGGCGGTCACGGACTGCAACCAAACACCGGAAAAGTCGGTTAAGGACAAGGGGGGCGACGGGAACAGCCCGCAAGCGTCCCTTTGCACCGAATCAAATCACAAACGCGAAGCGATGTATTACCAGAACATCCTAGAGACCATCGGCCGCACACCGCTGGTCAGACTGAACAAAGTGACGGCGGAACTGCCGGCCCTGGTATTGGGCAAGATAGAGACCTTCAACCCGGGGCACAGCATCAAGGACCGGATGGCCCTGAAGATGCTGGAGGTGGCGGAGCAGACGGGCAAGATCAGGCCGGGAGGAACGATTATCGAGTGTACGAGCGGCAATACGGGCATGGGGTTGGCGATAGCAGCCTGTGTAAAAGGATACCGTTGCATTTTCACGACCAGCGACAAGCAATCCAAGGAGAAACTGGATTTGTTGCGCGCATTGGGCGCGGAAGTGATTGTTTGTCCGACGAACGTAGCCGCGACGGATCCCCGGTCCTACTATTCCGTGGCGGAGCGCCTGAGCCAGGAGATACCGAACGCCTATTGGTTCAACCAATACGACAACCTGGCGAACCGGCAGGCCCATTACGAATCGACGGGGCCCGAGATATGGGAGCAGACGGAGGGGAAGGTGACCCATGTGGTGGTAGGTGCCGGTACCGGAGGAACGGTGACGGGGGTGGCGCGTTACCTGAAAGAGCGGAACCCGGCCATCCAGATATGGGCCATCGACACCTACGGGTCGGCCCTGAAGAAATATCATGAGACCGGAATCATCGATGAGAAGGAGATATACCCTTACCTGACGGAGGGGATCGGAGAAGACATCATTCCCCAGAACTACGATTTCGGCGTCATCGACCATTTCGAGAAGGTGACGGACAAGGATGGCGCCGTGATGACCAGGCGGCTGGCGCGGGAGGAGGGCATATTGCTGGGTTATTCGGCGGGCAGTGCGGTGGCCGGGCTGTTGCAGCTGAAGGATAAGTTACGGCCGGAGCACGTGGTCGTGGTCATCTTTCACGACCATGGCAGCCGGTATGTCGGCAAGATCTTCAATGACGACTGGATGCGGGAGCGAGGGTTTCTCGAAACGGAACTGAAGGTAAAGGACTTGATTGCCATGAAAACGGACAAACATTTCCATTCCGTTAAACCGGGAGACAGCGTGTTGTCGGCATTCAATACGATGAAGCAGTACGACCTGTCGCAAATGCCGGTGATGGACGGGGCGGAAATGGTCGGCAGCATCACGCAGAACGAAGTGTTGGAATTCCTGTTGGAAAATCCGCTTCGGCATGCGGAAGAGCGGATACAGCGGATCATGTCCCCACCGTTTCCCCTCGTATCGGAGGACCTGGCCTTCCGGCAACTCGGCAAGTACCTGAACAAGGAAGTGCAGGCGGTGGTGGCACGGGACAAGGCGGGGAATTTTCATATCCTGACGCAATACGACATCATCCGTGCAGTATGAGGCATGCTCTGTAGGCAGCGGGGACCGGGCGTGGACAGGCGAGGAGCGGCCGACTGCATAAATCCATCCCTTTCGGGTAGCGTCCGCGGCGAACCGGACCAGGCATTCGGCGGCTGTACGAAGGCGTGTCCCGTCGCCGTCCTACGGAAAAAGGGGCGGCGACGGGACGAGGCGTCCGGAGATTTTGCGGGGGGAGGCATGACCACGAGGGTGCAGGCGACCTACCCGGTCGGGGCCGTCACTTCAGGAAAAGCGTGAAGACCACCCGTCTGTTTTTTTCCCTCCCTTCCGGGGAATCATTATCCGCCACCGGTTTGGCGGCGCCGAATCCGCGGTATTCCATGCGATCCACATCGATGCCCCTGGACAGGAGGTATTCCAGGCAGGAGAGCGCCCGTTCTTCCGAGAGTACCAGGTTATCCTCATTATTACCGATGTTATCCGTATGACCTTCCACCGAGAGGTGATACCGGGGGTACCGCACCAGGATACCGGCCACCTGATCCAGTACGATATAGGAAGCCGCCTTGAGCGTGGCCCTACCGGTTTCGAACTGAATATTATCGGCGGCGAATTCGAGAAAGTCCTCATCGATTTTTTCGATTGCCGGGCAGCCTTCGTTCGGGCCCTGTTCGTCCGGGCATTTATCGAGATGATCGGGCGTGCCGTCGCCATCCGAGTCGGGGCAGCCCATATCGGCGACGGGGCCTGGAGCGACGGGGCATTTATCCAGGATATCCGGCGTACCGTCCCCGTCCGTATCCGGGCAACCTTCCGTTTGCGGGCTTCCCGGTTCGATCGGGCAGCGGTCCGAATCGTTCGGGACACCATCCCCGTCATCATCGGGGCAACCAGCGGCGGAGGCCATCCCGAAGCGATCCGGGCACTGGTCCAGGTGGTCGGGGATATCGTCGAAATCCCTATCCGGGCAGCCGGCCAGTTTTTCGGAGCCGGGCGTTTCGGGACAATCATCGGCCGCATCCGGCGTACCGTCGCGATCGGTATCCAGCAGTGGGCAACCGTCATCCGCGGGCAGTCCCGGCGTATCGGGGCACCTGTCGAACTTATCGGCCACACCGTCGCCATCCCGGTCCGGACAGCCCTTGAGGTGAGCCGGGCCGGCCTCCTGCCAGCAATCGTCCTCGAAATCATCGAGGCCATCCCCGTCGGTATCCGAGACGGGCGGCGGTTTGGGAGACTCGACGACCGTATCCACGACGACGGGGCAACCATTGTTATCGGGAGAACCCGGGACTTGCGGGCACTGGTCCAGGTGATCCGGCACATCGTCACCGTCCGCATCCGGGCAGCCGCCGCATCGAGCCGGGCCGGCCGCATCCGGGCATTGGTCATCGGAATCGGCCAGGCCGTCGAGATCGGAATCCGGGCAGCCGTCGGTAACGGCGGGTCCCGGAACCGTGGGACAGCGGTCGAGGTGATCGGCCACGAGGTCCTGGTCGGCATCCGGGAACGGGAGGCTATCCTGGGCCCTCTGGAGCAGGAAATGCCAACCCAGGCCGAACTGGAAATTATCGCGGTCCGCGGCAAAAGACTTCCGGAAAGCTGCGTGGGCGATCATGGAGGAATGGCGTCCGGATTTCAGGACGATGCCGGTACCGAAGGGCACTTGGAAATTATTGTTGCGGAGGGATTCCGTCGCCATTCCGATGCCGCTGAACACCAGGGGTCGGATTTTGCGGTCGGGCGGCAGGAAACGATACATCCCCAGGAAATCCAGGCTGCCGATGGTTTCCCGGTTCCGTTCGCCGCCGACGGTGACGACACTCACCTGGAGCGGCATACCGAAGGTGAGGTAATCCGTCAGGTGAAGCAAGTAGCTTACTTCCAGTCCGTTGCCGGGCTTCAATCCTCCGAATCCATTGAGTGCGTGGTAATCGGAGGTCAGGACCTTGGCCGACACACCGTAACGGATACCGAGATCCGACTGGGCGGACAAGGCGGATGGCGAGAGGCAGAGCAAACAACAGGCGAGGAACAGGGGGGAGCGGAGCATTCTCATGATCAGTTTTGGGAATTTAGCAACAATGTAATAGTAGCGGGGCGGCATACCGGATACGGTACCGAGCGACATGACAAAAAAGGTAAATATCATGCCACAAATTCCGGCACACAGGCAGGAGGCAAGCCATGGTCGTGCGGAGGAGGGAATTCGGCGACCGGGGGGAGGATGCGGCAAATTCAGTCGTTGAGGCTCCAGTCGTATTCGAGGAAAACGATTTTGGCATTCGGCGACAGGCCCACCTGGGCGTAGCGGTTGAGGAAAGCGGGGAGGTTGCCGAAATCCGCAGCATACCAATCGAATATCCTGCTCAGGGAAGCGGTGTGGGGAGAGAGGCGGTTGGCCGCGGGATCGTTGATAAAAAGCCGGGTTCGGGCATCGAGCCGGGCATCGAGGTCAGCACCTTGAAAAGCGCGGTTGGACAGGGGGGGGCAGGATTTGGCAGCACAGTTCAGGGCGAAATGGATCCTGGGATCCCGGAACCGGGGGCGGAGGATATCATTTTCGATTTGGTTCAGGGAATAAGTCCTTGACCCGGCGGCCACGCGTGGCACGTCCCAGGTCTTTCCGCCGTCGAGGTCCATGATACTTTTGACCGGATAATGGGCGACAATGAGCCGGACGGTGGCGGCGTTGTAGATATTGATCCAATAGGCCATCCGGTCGTTTTCGGACCAATCGTCGGAAGGGGGCGACAGTTGGAGGCTCCGCAGGTATGCGTCGAGTGCGGCGACATCCTTTTTCATACCGGCATAATCGACTTTACCGGCGGCGGACACATGGCGTTGGAGCAGGGTATCCCAAGGCAGATGAGACGGCGTGGCGGCACATGAGGTATTCGGCGCAACGGATACGGGAGGAGGTACGGCGGGCAGGAGGAGCAGCGAAAAGCAGAAAAGCATCCACATGGCGATTGAATTTTGAGCAAACATCGCAAATCCGGCCGAGGGGAGAAAGGCATAGTCCGGCGTTAACAACCATTAACAAGCGGGCGGTGGGTGCCGGGAGCCGTGCGGAAGGCGCGGAGGGGGGGGGTGATCCGGGCGCAGGCGCATGATTTTGCCACACGCCTTGCAATCATTACTTTTGCGGGCGGGGACAGCCGGAGGGCGGGGATTTCCCCGCGCGATGGCACACCAGACAAACAGCAGCAGCATGTCCGTAAAAGTTGAGCATCTGACCAAGACATACGGAGCACAAAAGGCGGTGGACGACATCAGTTTCGAGGTCGGTCGAGGCGAGGTATTGGGATTCCTGGGTCCCAACGGAGCCGGGAAGAGTACGACCATGAAAATACTGACCTGTTTCCTACCACCGACTTCGGGCCGGGCATCCGTATGCGGATACGAAGTGGGATCGGCGCCGCTGGAAGTACGGCGGCGGGTGGGGTACCTTCCCGAGTTGAACCCATTGTACGAGGGAATGTACGTAAAGGAATACCTGTCATTTGTGGCCGGGCTACACAGGATATCGGGGCGGGCGAAGCGGATAGCGGACATGGTGGAGCGTACCGGGTTGGCGCGGGAGCAACACAAGATAATCGGGACCTTATCGAAGGGGTACCGGCAGCGGGTGGGATTGGCGCAGGCCCTGCTGCACGATCCCGAGGTACTGATATTGGACGAGCCCACCTCCGGATTGGACCCGAACCAACTGGTGGACATCCGGGCATTGATCCGGGAGTTGGGGCGGGAGAAGACGGTCATATTTTCCACGCATATCATGCAGGAAGTGCAGGCATTGAGCGACCGGGTCGTCATCATCAACCGGGGGCAGTTGGTGGCCGACGGTACGATCGGGCAATTGCAGCAGCGGATCCGGGAGGAGATGGTGTTGACCATAGCGTTTGCGGAGCCGGTACCGGACCCGAGTTGGCGGCACCTGCCGCAGGTCCGGGAGCGGCGACACCTGGGGGGCAACCGTTGGCGGGTGACGGGAACAGCCGGGCAGGACATCCGGGCGGACATATTCCGGTTTGCGGTCAGCCAGGGGTTGACCCTGTTGGAGATACGGCAGGAAGTGTCCAGTGTGGAGGATGTGTTCCAGCGGTTGACGGGGCAGGGAGGACGGGGGCAGACCTAGCGAAAGCGGAGCGGACCGATGCGCGTAGCGACAAAAGCAGGAAATGCATGGCGACAGGACTCAGGATAATCATATGGTTGGGATGGGGGTTGCGGGTCATGGGGCAGGACAGCCTGCCGGTGACCAAGAATTTCCATTTCACAGACGGGGCCTACCTATCGATGGCCGCGTGGCGGGCCGACCGGCCCGAGTTGCCGCATACGGACATCACGATGGAGTACTTCACCAATCCGCAGACGGCGGTGACACAAGTCCGGGAAATCCGGTATAAGGAAAGCGGGTTACCTGTCTCGTTGGACAGCATCGTGATGATAGTCATGGGAGGTATTCCGTCGGTTCGGGTAGCCCGGGAAGAGATCAGCAAGGCCCTGCCGTCCTTTGCGGCCTTGAAGTTACGAGGGAGGATATGCTACTACACCTATCCGGACTGGCGCAAGCGGACCGTACCGATATCCGCCTACAACCCGGTCAACGGAAGGCCGTTCCGGAGCGGGATCGTGGAGCGGGAGGAGGAGGTCATCGTGGAGAAGCTGTTGCATTTCGAGACAGGGGAGACGGCGGATTTCAACCTGGAGAATTTCCTACGGTTCATCTCGGACGACCCCTTGTTGGCGGAGACGTACGAGGAATTGCCGCCGGAGGCGCAGACAGAGAAACTATTCAAGGGGCTGCTGATATACGTGGACCGGAACCCGGCCTATATCAGCAGGTAAAACCGGAAAAATGGCGACCATATTCCTAAAGGAGATCCATTCGTTCTTCAGTTCCCTGATCGGCTACATTGTCATCGGGGTATTCCTGACCGTGTTGGGGTTGATCATGTTCGTATTTCCGGACACCAGCCTGTTGAAGTACAATTATGCGACCCTGGACCAGTTGTTCGACATAGCGCCGATGGTATTTGTCTTTTTGATACCGGCGGTCACGATGCGGTCATTTGCCGAGGAGCAGCAAACCGGGACGATCGTCCTGTTGGTGACCCGGCCGGTACGGGACCTGGAGATCATCTTGGGCAAGTACCTGGCCAATCTGGTGCTGGTCCTGTTTGCGATACTACCGACGGCGTTGTATTACCTGACGGTATACCAGTTGGGCAGTCCGAAGGGCAACCTGGACAGCGGAGCGATTGCGGGTTCGTATTTGGGGCTGGTATTTTTGGCATCCGTTTTCGTGGCGATCGGGATATTTGCCTCCTCGTTGACGGACAACCAGATCATAGCATTCCTATTATCGACATTCCTATGTTTTTTCTTCCATTGGGGATTCACCTTCCTTAGTGCGATGCCGGTATTTGTGGGCAAGGTGGACGACCTGGTGCAGATGGTGGGGATATCCTACCATTACGATTCCATCAGCCGCGGGGTGGTGGATACACGGGACCTCCTCTATTTCCTCACCTTGACGGGCGTGTTCCTGGCGATGACGGGGACCTCCTTGGCTCGCAGGAAGTGGTGAAAGAGGGAGGAGGGATGAGCACAGCGAAAAAAGCGAACAAGCAGGCATATGGATAAGCAACACAGCGGCAAGCGGCGGCAGTCCATGACCCGGCTGGGGTATGTGGTGGGGATAGCGATATTCCTGAACATACTGGGCGGGGCATTTTTCACGCACATAGACCTGACGGCGGACAAGCGGTTCACGTTGACGGAGCCGACGCGGGCCTTATTGCGGGATTTGGACGACAATGTGTATGTGGAGGTATTGCTGGACGGGGCATTTCCGGCGGGATTCAAGCGATTGCAGCGGTCCGTGCGGGAGATGCTGGGAGAGTTCCGGATGCAATCCGGATACATCAGCTATCGGTTTACGGATCCCGGGGCGGGTACGGCGGAAGACATACAGGCGCGGCGGGAGAAGTTGGCGGGTGAGGGCATCGTGCCGACCAACCTGACGATCAAGACGAGCGAGGGGAGGGAGGAGCGGTTGATTTATCCGTATGCGAAGATAACGTACCGAGGTCGGACGGCGGTGGTGGATTTGTTGGACGAGGATGCGCGGGGGCGGAATCCGGAGGAGCAGCTGAACACATCGATCAGCGAATTGGAGTACAAGTTGGCGAATGCGATGCACAAGTTGCAGATAGGGGCGAAAGAGATCATCGGGTTCACGGTGGGGCACGGGGAGTTGGGCGATTTGGAGCGGAAGTCGCTGGTCGGGTATTTGCGGTCGTACTACGAGGTCGGCACCTTCCATCTGGACAGTGCGACTTATGTACCGCAGGAGGTCAAGGTACTGATTGTGGCGAAACCGCGGAAGCCGTTCAGCGAAAGGGACCTGTTCCTGTTGGACCAGTATGTGATGAACGGGGGCAAGGTGATATGGCTGATAGACGCCCTGAACGTGGAACTGGACAGCCTGCGGGGCAAGGGCGGGTACGTAGCAACAGATTACCCATTGAATATAAATGACTTGCTATTCCGATACGGTGCGAGGGTGAATCCGGACCTGGTATTGGACTGGCAGTGTTCCCGGATACCGATGGTGATAGATGCGAAGGGGACGCAGGAGTTGTTCAAATGGTATTACCATCCGATCGTCATCCCGCAATCGGCGCATGTGACGGTGAAGAACCTGGACGGGATCAACCTGTATTTTCCGGCGTCGATCGACACCATCAAGACGAGGACGGCGGTACGGAAGACGGTATTGCTGCAGACATCCGAGCGCAGCAAGATACAACCGAACGTCACGCGGATCAACTTCGACATCCTTCGGTACGGGGATGAGTTGGCGGAAGCGTTCAACAAGCGGAGCATACCGGTGGCGGTATTATTGGAGGGTGTATTTCCCTCGTTGTTCGAGAACCGGTTGACGGCGGAGATGGAGGAGGGTTTGGCATCGGTCGGGCAGCCGTTCCGGGCGGAGAGCGTAGCGACGCGGATGGTGGTGGTATCGGACGGCGACATAGCGCGCAACATGGTTTCGATGACGGGGCAGGCGGTTCCGTTGGGATTCAACCAATTCGAGCGATTCCAGTTTTCGAACAAGGATTTCCTGTTGAACCTGGTGGAATATCTGCGGGACGACAACGGGATCATTGCGGCGCGGGGTCGGGAGGTGACCTTACGTTTGTTGGATACACAGCGGGCGGAGGAGCAGGCGGTATGGTGGCAGGTGGTGAACCTGGTGATACCTTTGGTATTCCTGACCGGCTTCGGATTGACCTATCACGAGTGGCGGCGGCGGCGGTATACCGGGCGGGGAAAATAGCGGAAAAAAGCACATCCCGGGCCAATAAGCCGGATTCTGTAATTCCGGACCGTCCGTTGCGGGACGGGACGGGACCTCCATCATTTATCTAGGGCGGGCCTCACGGCCGGCCTCCATCTGCCTACCCCCCGGCTCGGGCGAGCAGCCCTTTCGCCGGCCTTGGGGGCCGGCGGCGCCGGTATACATGGCATTTCAACCCACAAGGTTTGTCCGCCCCCCAAATTACTTTGGGACGCTGTGCGCTCTTACCGCACATTTTCACCCTTACCGGACCGGGAGTACCCGTTCCGGCGGTTATTTTCTGTGACACTCGCTGTATTCCCGGCTGGCGGGAACCCCACCCGTTAGGTGGTGTGGTGCTCTTTGTTGTCCGGACTTTCCTCCCCGGTACGTAGCCGGAGCGATGGAGTAGACCGGGATGTGCGTCGGCAAAGATAGCGAATACCGGCGAGGGTAGTGTACGGTCTTTGGGGGTAATGTTTCCGGGTGCAAATCAGTCTTCCGGGTGCATTTCCTGGTAGGCGTCCACGGAGTGTTGACCTTTGCGGTCCTGTTCGGCGAGGGTCCATTGGTCGGTGGCGGACGTTTGGAGCCAGAGGTTACCGGAGCGGCGGAAAACCTGGGCGTTCAGTCCGAAGGTATCCCAGAGTCGGCTTTCGAAGGTAGCGACCTTGAGGTGGCCGTCGGTATCCATTTCACCTTCCTGTCGGAAACCGGGCACCTGTCCGACGGCCACGGAGGCCGGCAGTTGGTCTTCCGGCGGGGAAGTCTTGCCGGACAGGTAGGCACCGCGGTAGAACTGGATTTTCAGTCCGGGGAATTTCCCGGAGAAATCGGATTGGAGGTCGAGCAAGGTTTTTTCTTTAGTGATTTTCATGTGACGTCGGTTTTGTGCTTGCGTGCGGTCTTGAGGAATATTCCGGGCGAGCATCCCCCGGCGGGGAGGTCCTGGACACGCCGTTGCGGATGGATAAGGCCGAGGTTCCCGCAAGCGGTCAGGGGACGGAGGGGGCTGCTGCGAGCCGGCATCGGCGAAGCGGGGATTCCCGGACCGACCAAAGGTAAGGGAAGGAGCGGAAAAAACGGATGACAAAAATCAGCCGGCGCATCAGGCGGGGGCCGGAAAAAACAGGAGGGCGGGGCTGTTTTTTTTGTTTTATTTGTTTTATTATTGCGGATAAATAAAACAATATGTTTGACAAGGCGGTGTTACATTTGGATCTTGATGCTTTTTTCGCATCTGTGGAGATATTGCGGGACAGTTCCCTTCGGGGCAAGCCGGTGGTAATCGGGGGTCGCGGGGGGCGCGGGGTCGTCGCATCCTGCAGTTACGAGGCGCGGCGATGGGGGATTCGGTCGGCGATGCCGATGAGCATGGCGCTGCGGCTTTGTCCGGATGCGGTGGTGATAAGTGGGGACATGGAGTTATACAGCAGGCAATCGCGGTTGGTGACGGAGGTGATTGCGTCCGAGGCGCCGTTGTTTGAGAAGGCGTCGATAGACGAGTTTTATCTGGATTTGACGGGGATGGACAAATATTTCGGTTGTTGGAAATGGTCGAAGGAGCTTCGGGAGCGGGTGATACGGGAGACGGGATTGCCGATATCGCTGGGGTTGGCTTCCAACAAGTTGGTATCGAAGGTAAGTACGGGAGAAGCCAAGCCGAACGGGGCGCGGCTGGTGGAACGGGGGCAGGAGAAAGTCTTTCTGGCGCCCCTACCGGTGGGAAAGTTGCCATCGGTAGGAAGAGAGACGGGGCAGAAGTTGGCGATGATGGGCGTACGGGATGTGGACACCTTGGCGCGGATTCCGCCCAAGTTGTTGGAGCGGGAATTCGGCAAGCACGGGCTATCGCTTTGGAAGAAAGCGAACGGGGAGGACGACACGCCGGTCGTTCCGTACCGGGAGGCCACGAGCCTATCAACGGAGCGGACCTTTCAGGAAGACACGGTGGACATCGGTTTCCTACACGACCAATTATCGGGGATGGTGAGCCGGTTAGCCTACGAGCTACGGGCTTCGCGGAAACTGACGACCTGTGTGACGGTCAAGCTCCGCTACACGGATTTCAACACCTACACGCAGCAGCAGCGGGTGGCCGGTACGGCGGGGGACCGGCCCTTACAAGCGACGGTTCGGGGCTTATTCGACCGCTTGTTCCGGCGTCGGCAGTTGGTGCGGCTGGTCGGGATCAAGTTCAGCGGGTTGGTGCATGGGAGTCCGCAGGCAAGTCTTTTCGACACCACGGCGGCGGAGATGCAGCTATTGGAGCGGATGGACCACATTCGGCGGCGTTTTGGAGACAAGGCGATCATATGGGGCAGCATGCTGGACCGGAAGTGAGCGCAGCTGGTTATCCGGCGGGTATTGGGGCGGCGGCGCAAGAAATGTGCGAAGGGGCACAGGCGGGCAGGCGTTCCCGATCGGGGGGGTGAGGAGAAGTGTTGTGCATCCAAAAAAGACAACAAGCATGCAAGAGAAAGATCGATCATGGAGCGGGGAATCGGCGATGAGGGGCGGAGTACCGGTACGGATTGCCGTCATTATCCCGGCGAAGGACGAGGCGGCCTCCATCGGGAAAGTGATTGACGGGATTCCGAAGGATTGGGTAAGGGAAGTCGTGGTTGCCAACAACGGAAGCAAGGACAGGACGGCGGAGGAGGCAAGGATGCACGGCGCGACGGTAGTGGACCAACCTGCGCCGGGGTACGGCCATGCGTGTTTGGCGGCCTTGGCGTACCTGGCGCGGCGGGAGGCGGCGGAAGGGATTCCGGACGTGGTTGTATTCCTGGACGGGGATTACTCGGATTATCCGGAGGAATTGCCTGTGGTGGTGCAGCCGATATTGACGGAGGGGGCGGATTTGGTAATCGGGTCGCGGGTATCGGGGCGGCGGGAGCAGGGGTCGATGCAACCGCAGCAGTTGTTCGGGAACTGGTTGGCGACGCGGCTGATTTGGTGGTTGTTCGGGTATCGGTTTACGGATCTGGGGCCATTCCGGGCGATCCGGTGGGACCGGCTGCAGCTATTGGGTATGGCGGACCGCAACTACGGCTGGACGGTGGAGATGCAGGTCAAGGCGGCAAAGCGGGGCCTGGTATGCCGGGAAGTACCCGTGAGCTATCGGCGTCGGATAGGCACATCCAAGGTTTCGGGCACCCTAAGCGGCAGCATACGGGCGGGTTACAAGATTTTATGGACGATATTCCGGTACAGCTGATTGTTCGGAGGAGCGGGCCAGGTAGAGAAAAGGAGGATGTTGGTTGAAAAAATTACCCGGCTTTACGAAGGAAGTCACACATTGGCTTTCGACTGCGGCGGGAAGGTTTGGAGGAACATGTAGCCGAAGGGACCGGTACGGAGCAGCGAAGGCACCGGAGATCCCCCTTCATGAGCAGGTGCCGCTACCGGGGATGACCAGGTGCGGCAGTCCGGAGGGAAACCGTGCGGAAGCGTAAGGCAGGCAAAAGCAGGCCGACCGGTCATCCCATCAGCGCAGCCACCGACAACGAACATGCACATCCTACCGAAGAAAAGCACCTTCCTACAGATCCTCTTTTGGGGAGGATTATGGGTCTTGATGCCGCTTGTGTTGGGCAACGGCTGGGAGTATCTGGACAAGCTGTTGTTCAGGAGCATAGTGACCTTAGCGGGCATCACGCTGGCGGTATGGGTCAACATGGAGTCATTGTTGCCGAGACTATTCTTCCGGCAGCGCCAATTGGTTTTCGTTGCGGCGGGTCTAGGATTGGTTGCGGCCCTGACAATGCTGGTGGAATGGGACCAGGCGCCCTGGGCGTATACCTTTTTCAAATCGAGGTCACGGGGAGGGAGCAGCGGCACCTCGCACCATTCCCCTTGGCATGTGATGCGGTACATCGGGGGAGCGATGCCCTATTTTACGGCTTGGATAGGAAGTTCCTTGTTGGAGATTGCGCGGTTTGCGAAGAAGAAGGAGCAGGAGGCCTCGGATTTCCGGAGTGAGAAATTGGAGGCGGAGATGAAGTTTTTGAAATCGCAGTTCAACCCTCATTTCCTGTTCAATGCGTTGAACAACATCTACAGCCTGACCGTGCTGAAATCGGACCAAGCCTCCGATTCCCTGCTGCGGTTATCCGGGATGTTGCGGTACATGTTGTACGACTGCAAGGCGGACACGGTACCCTTGGGCAGGGAAATTGCATATTTGCGGGATTTCGTCGGGCTGCACCTGTTGAAAGACAGCCGCGGCATGAACGTGACGCTGGACCTGGACGAGCGGCAGCCCGACCTGAAAATAGCGCCGATGTTATTGATTCCGTTCGTGGAGAATGCGTTCAAGCACAGTCGGGTGGAGGATTTGCAGCGGGGTTGGATCAAGATCCGGCTGCGGGTCGAATCGGACACCATCCTGTTCGAGGTGCAGAACAGCCGGCCGGCGGAATCCTTCACCAAGGACCACATCGGGGGGATCGGCCTGGAGAACGTACGCAGGCAACTGGAACTGATGTACGGGGGGCTGCATTCGCTGGACATCCGGGAAACGGAGGATACATTCACCGTCATCCTCAAATTACAAGCCGCATGAACAAGATACGTTGTCTGATTGTGGATGACGAGGAGTTAGCGCGGAAGTTGTTGGAAAACTATATCGACCGGCTTCCCCACCTCAGCTTGTCCGGAGCTTGTAAGGATCCGACGGAAGCGATGGAAGTGATGCGGCAGGAGGTGGTGGATTTGTTGTTTTTGGACATACAGATGCCCGGTCTGACCGGAGTGGAGTTCCTTCGGACCTTGAAGGTGCGGCCATTGGTCATTTTCACGACGGCCTATCCGGATTATGCTTTGGAGGGATTTGCTTTAGACGTCACGGATTATCTGCTGAAGCCATTCGGATTCGAGCGGTTTGTGCAGGGTGTAAACAAGGCGGCGGAGATATTGCGGCTCAAGGAAAGTGCGGACGGTCGGATAGGCGGAGAAGGGCAACGGGGGGCAACGGGTTCGGTCGGTGAATACCACCTGGTCAAGTCGGAGCACAAGGTGCATCGGCTCCGGCTGGACGACATCCTGTACATCGAGGGGATGCGGGAGTATGTGGCGTATTACACGAAGCAGGGACGGATCTTGTCCCTCAACTCGTTAAAAAATCTCGAAAGCACCTTACCGACGGGGCGTTTCCTCCGTACCCACAAGTCGTACATCGTCGCCATCGACAAGATCAGCACCTTGGAGGGGAACCTGCTGCATGTCGGGGAGGCCCGGCTACCCATCGGAGCGAACTACCGGGAAGCGGTGCTGGAGCGTATATTTTGAGGCCGAATGAAGGCCTCTTTTTTTTCCGCTTCTCGGAGGAGTTGTGACGCGCGATGGGCGGATACCTGGAATTCCCTTGATTTCGAATCGTTTGAAAGAGCCGGGTCGCGGTACGGCCCGGGATAAGGCGGAAATTTTTTTTCAGTTGCGGCGCGGGGAAGGGCCGATGTGGACGAATATTCGGAAAGGCCCTGACATGATATTCAAGTTCGACAATTTGGATAGCGACCAGACGGTCCCAAGTCCCGGTATACATGGGAAGAAGCGCGGGGGATGCCATGCATCCACAAGATGAACACCGCGATATCCTGCCTCCGCTTTCCAACCGGAATGCTTACCCCTGTATTCGAAGGAACCTGATTGGGCGGCTGCGATTCCCATTTGCAAAATAAAAAAACAATTTGTTTTATATTTTTCAAAAGATTCTTAGTTTTGTCAAAGGGAAGGGAGGAAGAGAAGGCAGCATTACAGGTCCGCGGTGCCCATTCATCCGCGCAGCCACCCGCACAATAATCATCTTGATGCGTGAAGATTATACAAGGTGGACAGCGGTACGCCGCATATATCGCACAAAGCGGGGCGGCCGAATCCGTTGGCGGGCAAAACCGGCCGACAAGCCAGGATAAAAAGGTAAACAAACATGGGAAGAAGCGCTGGTATCATGAAATCGGAAGACCACAACGGCCACCTTGACCATTGGGATTCGCCGCTGTCGGTGAGCACGGGATGACCGAAGGAATTGATGTCCCGGCGCTTTAGGAAAAAGCCGGGTTCCCGGCCTAAGGCGGGGAAAGTTTTTAGGCATGGTTCGGGTACTTTTCAAAGATATACCGGGGCGAAAGGATGGTCCGTGGCAGGTCCTGTCCGTGTCTGACGGGAAGGAAGAGCCGGTACACATATACAGCACCTGAGGCGGTACCGCGTGGCATCTGTTGAGGGTCTGTGGATACCGGGGAGGCAGTCCCTCCGGGGATTCATTTGACCTGCCGACAACTAACACCGTCCGAAGGCCTGCTTGGACCCGGGGTTGGTGGCCAATTGAACAAAGTGACGTTTGCCGGGCAAGAACGCGGCGGGAGGGACCGTTGACACCGTACCTGATGGGTTGCGGGCAAGCGGAATTCCCCTGCACAAAAATCAGTTCATCCTCAAAACCATACCACTATGACAACATTTAAATTACGTAATCAAGTCACCGGTTTCCTCCTGCTCACTTTCACGCTACCGGCCGTCTTCCCCTACGCCCAGCCGATCGACAACCCTATCTGGGATGTGGCCATGCCGGCTCCCAATCTGGCCTCCCTGGACCGTTATGGCGACGTGCCCGTCAGCCACTACACCGGCGTGCCGCGCATTGACGTTCCCATCTACACCCTGGAAGAAGGGCCTTTGACCCTTCCAGTCTTTCTAAGTTGTCACGCCCGCGGCATCAAGGTGGCTGAAACCGCCTCCCGGGCAGGTGCCGGCTGGACGCTCCAGGCGGGAGGTATGATCTGCAGGACCGTGCTGGGCTATCCGGACGAGCGAAGCCCCTATGGTTATTATTTCAATGGCAAAAATCTCAACGGCAGCTCCCGGGAGTTGATACAACTGCCGGAAGGAGAGGAAATTGACACAGAGCCCGACATCTTTGCATTCAGCATACCCGACTACAGCGGCAAGTTTTACATAGACAAGGACCACAACGGCCAGCTGGTGCCACGGCAGGAGCTGAAAATCACCTGGTCCGGGCACGTTGAGCAATTCACGCTCCTGACGCCTGAGGGCAACCGCCACATCTTTGGCAAGCATCCCCAAAGCAACGCTTTGGCGGTGGACAAGCCCCTGCTGCAGGACGAGACCTTTGAAAACACCAGTTCCTGGTACCTGGCGCGCGTGGAGGTTGCTACTCCCCAAAACGGGAACCACAGCCAAAGGTATCCACGCTACCAACCCCATATTGCCAGTCCTTCCAGGCCGGCCTAATTTGCGCGAAAAAAAAGGATGGAAAGAAGGAAATACAGTAAGGCCTCGAAGCAGAATTTCCTGACCATGCTGGACAGTTGGCCAGACGGTCAGGCGGACTTTGCCTCCCGACACGGATTACCCAAGGCGACCCGCTATAACTGGGTTCGTGCCAGCCGACCTAGATCGACCGGTCTTGTGGAAATGAAGCGCGGGGAAGCGGATATGCCCGCAACGACGGTCATCGAATGCTGGACCCACGGCATACACTTTCGTTTCGACCGCCTCCCGGACACGACCTGGCTGGCAGGATTGGTACAAAAACCCGGGCAGTGACCGGGTTGCACGCCGGTCAGCGGTAGCGGTATTTCTTGTTCGGTATCCTCGCTGAGCGGATACGGCTCGACTGTCTTGTGGCTCCTGTTGAACAGTGCCCCGACTTCCGTGAACGGTTGTTCGGCGCACATCTCGAACGCCCATTTTGCCTGCCGCCTGGTATAGCTTTTCCCAGGCATTATCCAGGCTGGGGATTCCTTGAAATAACGGTTGCAGGTAGGGCAGGCAAATCGGCGGACGCACAGGTACAGCCAAACCACTTTACCTGATATGTCAAGGACTCTGACCTGTCGGGAGTTATATTTGTTGACGATGCTGGTCGGCTCACCGCATGGTGGACAAGACTCCGTACCCGAATCCGTCTTGCAATGGATGATTACTATACGAGGAAAGCGTTCAATAGAGTTGATTTTCAAGCTTGGCAAAGCTAGGCGCTCCTCATAAAATCCTGTTTGTTTCAAGTTGTAAGAAAACTATTCCACACTATTTGCCAAAGAACGAAAAATTTCAATCAGAAACCATACTTTGCCGGTTCCTAGCTTGAGGCGCAGTACAGATTTATGAAAGCGAATGCGCAAAGCGTTTCACAACAAACAAAGCAGAGACATGAAAAGGACACTACCAGCAATAACCTTTACCTTCCTGGGAGGCATCATCGGGCTGACGGGGCAGACCACGGCACCAGGCAGGCTGACACCTGAGCAATTGTGGGAATTTGGGCGGGTGAGCCTGCAGGCCATTTCGCCCGACCGGCAGGAGATCGTCTACGGCATCACACAATACGACCTGGCGGCCAACCGGGGCGGTTCGGACTTGTACACCCTGCGGTTGGACGGGCAGGAAGACGGCGGCCCGGTACAGCTCACGGCCCTGGAAGGAAGCGAGGGCCAGGCCCAATACCGGCCGGACGGGCGAAAGGTAGGATTTCTTCATCAGGGCCGCTTGTGGGAGGTTGCGCCGACAGCCGGCGCCACGCCGGTACAGGTATCCGACCAGGAGATGGGAGGATTCCGGTATTCTCCGGACGGCGGGCGGATCTTGTTCGTCCGGGATATTCGGTACGACAAGCGCCTGGAGGACCGGCATCCCGACTTAGGCAAAGCGAATGCGCAGGTATTCGACGGGCTGATGTACCGTCATTGGAACGAGTGGGAGGACGGCAGTTACAGCAACATCTTTGTCATCGGATATGCGGACGGAAAATTGGAGGGGGAGCCGGTGAACATCATGGGCGAGCCGTACGACAGTCCCTTGAAGCCGTTCGGGGGCATGGAGCAGATCAGCTGGCACCCATCCGGCGACCGGATTGCCTACACCTGTAAGAAGATACGGGGGACAGCCGCCGCCACGAGCACCAACTCGGACATCTACCTATACGACCTACTCTCCCGGCGGACCATCAACCTGTCGGAAGGCATGGAGGGATACGACATGAACCCGTCCTTCTCACCGGACGGGCGATACCTGATATGGGAAAGCATGGCTACGGCGGGGTACGAGAGCGACCGGCACCGGATATTCCGCTATGACTTCCTAACGAGGGAGCGGAAGGAGTTGACCGAAGGGTTCGACCAAAATGCGATACAGCCGGTGTGGAGTTCGGATGGCGGGCGGATATACTTCGAGAGCGAGGTAGCGGGAACCGTACAGCTCTATTACCTGGAGACCGGGCGTGCCGGGGCGGTGCCGGTACAATTGTCAGGAGGAGCGTACAACCACGGCCCCTTCCTGGAAGCGGCGGAATCCTTGGTTTCGGTGCGATGTTCGATGACGGAGCCGCATGAGTTATACCGGATTCCACTATCCGGCGGGCCGGCGGTACAGCTGACCCGTACCAATACGGAAGCGTTGTCGGATATCAAGCCGGCGCGGGTGGAGCGACGGACGGTCCGGACGACGGATGGGAAGGACATGTTGACATGGGTTGTTTATCCGCCGGATTTCGACCCTTCGCGGCGCTACCCCACCCTATTGTATTGCCAGGGAGGGCCACAAAGCACGGTGAGTCAATTTTGGAGTACGCGTTGGAATTTGTCGCTGATGGCGGCGAACGACTACATCGTTGTGGCTCCGAACCGCCGCGGCTTGCCCTCCTTCGGGGCGGAATGGAACGACCGGATTGCGGGAGACTGGGGAGGGCAGGCGATGCAGGACCTATTATCGGCGATAGACGACGTATCCCGCGAGCCGTATGTGGACAAGGACCGGCTGGGGGCGGTCGGTGCCAGTTTCGGCGGGTACTCGGTCTACTGGTTGGCCG
Source organism: uncultured Saprospiraceae bacterium (assembly GCA_964573725.1). Taxonomy (GTDB): domain Bacteria; phylum Bacteroidota; class Bacteroidia; order Chitinophagales; family Saprospiraceae; genus UBA6168. Next base: position 26,520 of record CAZNLJ010000013.1, on the reverse strand, counting down.
GCCATCATGACAAGCGGTTCCAGGCTTTTGTTTCGCATTGCGGGCTCTTCAACCTGGAAAGTTGGTATGGCACCACGGAGGAATTGTTCTTTGCAAACCACGACCTGGAGGGGCCCTATTGGCAGGAGCCGATAACGGAGACCTGGCGATTGGACTCGCCCCACCGGTATGTAGACAAATGGGACACCCCCTTGTTGGTCATTCATGGCGGCAAGGATTTCCGGGTACCGGAGAGCGAGGGGATGCAGGCATTCCAGGCGGCGCAATTGCGGGGAATACCGAGTCGGTTCCTATATTTTCCTGAGGAGGGGCACTGGGTGAGCAGTCCCCAGAACGGGCTGGTATGGCAGCGGGAATTTTTCGCCTGGCTGGACCAATGGCTGCGGTCGAAGCCCTGATGCTGTGGCCGGCCGCATTGCCCGCGACCGATTCGACCGTCACCGGGGCGCCGCTAAGGGAGGGGCAAGTCGGGGAAGCGTTCCCGGAAGCCTTCCACGCCTTGTAATCCACCGGTATGCAGCAGGACGACCGCGGTATCCGGTTGAAAAAAGCCTTTGGCCAGAAGGTCCATGGCGGCGAAGGCCATTTTACCGGTGTAGACCGGATCCAGCAAGATACCGTACGCCCGATGGAAGCGGCGGATGAAATCCAGGAGTGTGGCGGAGAAGCGGGCGTATCCGCCGAAGTGGTAATCCGGGAGGACAGACCAATTATCCAAACGGGGAAAGCCATTTCCCGACAGGAAAGTGGCCACCTCCGCCGGAAGAAAATCTCCTTTCAATACGGCGACGCCCAAGGCCCGCGCCCGGGCGGGAAGGGCAGCGGCCAGACCGGCCAAGGTGCCTCCGGTACCACAGGCGGTGCAGATACAATAAGGCAGGTCCGCCGGCAGTTGGTCGGTCAGTTCGTCGACCAGTTCACGCAGGCCTGGAAAAACAAGGTGATTGGTCCCGCCTTCCGGCAGCAGAAAAGCATGTGCGGTATCGATACCCAGCCGGGAGAACCATCCGGGCTGATGGCGAGTGCGAAAATCCGACCGGGAGACAAAATGCAGCTCCATACCGCTGGATTGGAGGAAGCGAAGGGTAGGGTTGAGATTTGGGGGACACTCCCCCCGGACGACACCGACGGTTCGGAACCCCTGGGCGACACCCGCGGCAGCCACCGCCGCCAAGTGGTTGCTGTAGGCTCCGCCGGTAGTGACCAAAGAGGTACAACCGGATTCCCCGGCGGCTTGCAGGTTGAATTTCAATTTCCGCCATTTGTTTCCGGAAACAAGCGGGTGGACCAAGTCGTCCCTTTTCACGAAAATACGGGGACAGGGAAGCGGGCCTGGGAGAGGCGGGAGTTCCACCAAGGGAGAAGGAAGGCTGGGCGTAATCATGACGGATGCCGGCAAAAGAACCAGGGACGATGCGGCCTCCTTTGTCCACCGACAGAAGCCGGGCGCTGTAGGTACCACAAATTTAACGGTTAGCAGCCGTATGACGGCGGCAGCCCAAATATATCCGGTAAGAAAATGAGAAAAAAAGTTTGTCCAACCGATTAAATACTTACCTTTGCTTTACATTCGACAAAAGCGTCGGATTTTAAATCGCGGAGTGGAGCAGCTGGTAGCTCGTTGGGCTCAATCATGCAGCGTCGGCCCAGAATGTATTGATAATCAAAACATTTTGGTATATTCTGAAGCATACCATTCAGAATCAGGACATGGATTCCGTTTCCTGCAACGTCGCAAGGGGCTGTCCCGGAAGTAATTCCGGGATGAAATCTGTCAAATTCGGGGAAGCCTTTGGTATGGTAATCCCGAGCCAAGCTTTTCGATTCTTTTCGAAAAGAAGGTGTAGAGACTTGATGGCAGACATCCTACCTCCAAAAGAGGGGATGAAGGGAAAGTCCAGACTACAAATTTCCTTTTTTTTAAAGGAAAGCAACGAAAGTTGTAGTGGTAAGCATAACCCAAAGGTCGCAGGTTCAAGTCCTGCCTCCGCCACCATCAGCCCTGTAAGTCGTATGACTTACAGGGCTTTTTTTTTATGTCTTGCAATCCATCGGAAAGCCTCAAGCCATGTCGATTCCGATCGGTTTCGATGGCGGTGCTTGGACCGGGATTTCCGAATGATTTGAAGGATGGACTGTGATGGGGGGGCGTGCTGCTTGCATGAAGGGGCGTATTCGGGATGGGGCGGTGGTTTGATCTCGGATTTCCGAATGATTTGAAGGATGGACTGTGATGGGGGGGGCGTGGGGTTTGGACATGTTGTGGTGGACAGAGAGGTGGCTTGAATTGTCGGGAATGCTTGTGCGGGTATGTCAAAGGTATCGATCAATGGAGACAATGATTTGCAACATCCGGATATAGCACCTGGCAGTCGATCACTGCAGCAAACGACCGCGCCGATTTGAGTAAGCGCCGGGTACATGTATTGCGCAGCAGGGGTTTCCAGGCAATCGGAGTGGGTCTGTGCCCGATTAGGTTGGGATTGTCTCGAATATTTGGGCAGAAAACATTCATCTTCTTACGGAAGGCGTGAAAAAAGTTATTTTTACCACGACCTCCTGATGAGATGTGGACAGGGGACGATTCTCGGCATCTCCGCGAAAACAATTTTCAAGGACATCGGTTGGGAATAAAATCGAGAGCAAACCGGCTGCCGGGTATCCCCGTTCTTAACGGCAGCCTACAATCCAACAAAATAAACATGCGACATCAGTACACCTCATTGCTGGTAGCAGTCCTGTTCTCTGTCGGCACGATGGCGGCACAGGAGTTCCGGATGGACAAGATATCCGTCAAATTACAGGAGAGACTGGCCTCCGGTGCGGGAGATTACCATTCCGTCAACATCCTGTTGACGGGACAAGCGGATTTACGGACCCTGGATACGGAGTTGACCATGCGCCGGGCGGGGATGGAAGAACGGGTTGCCACTGTGATTCAAGTATTACGGCAACAAGCGGAGGCGACGCAAGAGACATTGGTCGAATTCCTGGCGGCATCCCCGGAAGTGCAGGAAGGCAGCATCCAATCTTTTTGGATTGCCAATGCGGTATTTGCCAGCGTCCGGAAGGAGGTGATTGCGCAGCTCAGCCGACGGGAGGACGTCGCCTGGATCGGACTGAACGGCCCTTTGGCGAGAGACCTGCAGGAGCGGACCCCACCGCCGCCGGTGGTGCCGAACGGAAGGGAGCCTGGCCTGGGCGTCATACAAGCACCGTCGATGTGGGCGATGGGATATACCGGCTACGGGCGGATGGCCTTCACCAACGATACGGGGATAGACCCTACCCATCCGGCATTGGAAAGCCGGTACAGGGGCTTATATGTACCGCCCTCGCAGACCTGGTTCCAATATAATCCGGCGACGATGGGCCAAGCGAACAGCTATGTGCCATTCGATTGCGGGGAGCATGGCACGCACGTCACCGGAACAATCCTGGGGCTGGACCGATTGGCGCACGACACCATCGGTGTGGCATTCAACGCGCAATGGATCGGGTCCGCCATCCTGTGCGGTATCGGCACGGCCGATAACGTCGCCGCCTTCCAATGGTCGCTCGACCCGGACGGGGACCCGAGCACAATCACGGACTTACCGGACATCATCAACAACTCCTGGTACGACCCGCAGTTGTCGGAAGCGGATTGTTTCAGTGTGTATGCATTGATAGAAGAGGCGATGGAAGTGGCGGGGATTGCGGTCATCTTTTCCGCGGGAAATGCCGGGCCCGATCCGATGACCATCACCCCGCCGCACAACATCAACCTGTCCGAGGTCAGCGCCTTCACGGTAGGCGCATTGGACGGGAACAATCCTTCCTTGAACATCGCCAATTTCTCCAGTCGGGGGCCTTCGCAGTGCGGGGGGGACAGTTCCATCCTCATCAAGCCCGAGGTATCGGCCCCCGGCGTGAGTGTCCGTTCCTGCGTACCCGGGAACCAGTATGATTTTTTCAGCGGCACCTCCATGGCTGCCCCGCACGTCAGCGGGGCCATTCTCTTGTTGAAGGAGGCATTTCCGTACCTGACGGGGAAGGAGCTCAAGACCGCCTTGTACCACACCTGCACCGACCTGGGCATTCCCGGAGAAGACAACAACTACGGAATGGGGGTCATCAACGTCTTGGCGGCCTTCGAGTACCTGGTCGCCCTGGGCCATGAGCCTGTATCCCCGTATGTCGGGAACGACGTCCTGTTGGTCGACATGAAGCTATCCCCTTTTTCCTGTGAAGAGGAAGTATTGCCGCTGGTAATAGTGGAGAACGGCGGAACGGACACCCTGTACAGCTTTACCGTCCACTACGATGCCGGCGCCGGCGCCCAGGCATGGACATGGACCGGCATCCTGGCGCCACGGCAACGGGAGCAGCTCAACCTGCCGGCGATTGTCAGCGTGGCCGGAACGCAGACGTTGGAAGTGGAGTTGTCATCTCCCAACGGGGTTGCGGATGAGAAGCCTCTGAACAACCGGCTGCGGCGGGAGATATTCGTCACCCAACGGGAGCGGTTTCCGGTCGAGGCGAGCATTCCGGGGACGGTTTGTTCCGGGAGCCGGGCAATCCTTCGAGGAATGTTCGACCAACCGGGGACTGTTTCCGTCGATTGGTATGATGCCCCGATAGGAGGCAATCCGATAGGAAACGGACTTCTCTTCGAGACCCCGGTCCTGACGGGCCCTACGGAGGTCTATGCCGAGGCGACCTACACCCTACCCCTCGGGCCGGTGGACCGAACATTCGGGGATACGGCCCTGGTTGACGAGCAGGACCAAGGGTTGACCTTACAGGTTTATGCGGACATCCGGTTGAAATCCGTCAAGGTATTCACGGAGAACACCGGCGCACGGGCCATCATCCTGAAGACACCGGACAACGAGACGGTTTTCCAAAAGATCGCTTTCCTCAACCAAACGGGAGAGATCACCATCAACCTGAACTGGGATATCCCGCCCGGTGAGTACCAAATTGTCAAGGCCCTGGGCAAGCCCTTGTATCACAACCCCACGGGAGCCAATTATCCCTACCAGATCGAGGGTGTCCTGACGGTGGACGGCGCCATCAGCGGAGAGCCGGAAGCCTGGTACTACTTTTACGACTGGGAGGTGACTTTCCGGGAACCTTGCGACCGAACACCCGTACAGGTGGACGTATTGACAGGCAGTTCCCTGCCGGTCATCTCCCTCGCAGCCGACCCGGACAGCATAGACCTCCTCGACGGGGGCCAGGTACAGTTCAGCGGAAGCTCGGCGGATCCCATCACCGGCTGGTCATGGGATTTCGGGGACGGGGGCAGCAGCACCGATGCACAAGTCCTGCACACCTATACCCAACCCGGGACGTATGTCGTCAGCCTGACCGGTACGGGCGGCGAAGGATGCAGCGTATATGCGCTGGATACCGTGCTGGTGACGGCGTCCGACATCAGCCATGTATTCGCGGCAGCGGGCGTGACGGACCAATTCCTGGCGGTTCCAAATCCTGTAAGGGACGAGTTGACGGTCTACCTGGAGACGGCAGTCTCGACTTCGGCGGAAATCCGGGTGCTCGACCTGACGGGTAGGAATGTGATGACGTATCCCTTCACGGCCCGTCCGGGCGGATTCCAAACCCAGGTGGACATGGGCGCGCTACCGGCCGGGATCTACCTGTTGGCCGTCCAATTGGACGGAGGCCCGCTGCATGTGCAGCGATTGGTTAAACTATAAGGCTTCCGAACGGTTTATTAAAAAGCACTCGTAAGCATTTTCCTTGCAAAGGGAGCAGCCTACATATCACCGAACCGTCGGGTGGCTGGTCGCCATCCTGTTCCTCCAGGCAGTCCTGCTGAAGGATTTGCATCCGTTGCTGATACATGACCACGACGGGACCCTGCATTGCCATCCGACCGACAAACAGGAGCGGCACCTTCACAATGAGGAGTATGCACCCGAGTCCTGTTTCGTTTGCGTTTTCCACCTTGCGCCCGCCAGTCCTGCCGACGCCGTCCTGCTTCCCGCCGTTCCGACCCATGCCAAGGGTGTCTCGAATTTTCCGGCGGATGGTGCGTCGATCCGAAAAGTGAACTGGCATTTCCAGCGGAGAGGCCCTCCCCCATCCCATTCCTGACCGTTTTTTCCAAGAATTCCTGCACTGAGCGGCACTTGTTCGGAACCGGCGTCCAGCCGGGAAAATCCGGACCGATATGCGATTGCATACCGGTCCGGTTCCCCGTCTTCCCCGCGTCATCCGTTGCTGCCGCTGCAGGCCCTGTTTCCACCATCGACGCAACCGCCCGCAGGCGATACCGGTCGCAGGTGTACCGCGGCCCCGTGTGGGGCTCGTCGCGCCATAGGTCCTGCGCCATTCGTCCGGCAATGATTCCGTCGGAGAAAAAGCGAAAGGGAACAGGGTTCCCGCTCCTTCCGGGAATGACCGGCATGCCGCAAGCAGCCGGAACCAATCCCGGACAAAGGGGATATGCCAGAAGTGCCCATATGACAAGCAGCCAAATCTTCCCAGCCCTCCTGGGGGTTCTCGTCCTGTCCCTGCCGGTGCGACCGAATGCACAGTCCTGTACGGCCACCTTATGCGGAACCGTCACGGAAGCGGGGACAGGCGCACCGATTCCCTATGCGGAGGTCATCCTGGAAACGCTCAACCTGGGCGTCATCACGGACGAAGCGGGCAAGTATCATTTCCATGAGGTCTGTGACGGGACCTACACCCTGGTATGCCGGCACATCGGCTGTGCGCACCTGGCGCGGTCGGTATCCGTGCGGGGTAACACCACAGTGGACTTCAGCCTGCACCACGAGGCGATATCGCTTCAAACGATAACGATTACCGAGCGGGCGACCGTGCCGGTATCGATACGGGCGGGCGGAGCGCTTCCCGACAGCCGACTGAACACGGCGAGGGGGCAGGCGTTCGGGGTTGCCTTGCGGCAACTGCCCGGTGTCAGTCTGTTGCAGACCGGAAACAATATTGTGAAACCGATGGTCCGGGGATTGCATTCGATCCGGTTACCCATCCTGAACGACGGGGTACGGCTGGAAAGCCAGCAATGGGGTACGGACCATGCGCCGGAAATAGACCCTTATGCAGCGGAGGAAGTACAGGTCGAATACGGGGCCGGCAGTCTCCGGTACGGAGGGGACGCGATAGCCGGGGTCATTTTGGTCCGTCCGCCTGCCCTGCCGGGGACAGCGGGTTGGGAGGGGACCTGGCACAGTGCGGTACACGGAAACGGAGGGATCCTATCCAGCGGCGGCCAATTGGCGGGGAAAATCTCCGGTCCCCTGCCCTTGGCCGGCAGGATACAGGGATCATTCCGGCGGGGCGGAAACATCCGGACGCCGGATTACCGGCTCGACAATACGGGGCTGCGGGAATGGAACTACGCCGCGACCGTGGGTATACAACGAGAAAGCTGGCAGGCCGACGTCCGTTTCAGCCATTTCTTTTCCGACATCGGGGTATTCCGGGGTGCGCACATCGGCAACCTGACGGACCTGCAGGATGCAATCCGTCGGGAGCGGCCCTTGGAGGACGGTACATTCACCTATGCTTTGTCCCGGCCCATGCAGCGGGTCGCCCATTACCTGTTGAAAGCCGCCGGCAGCCTTTCGTTGGGCGAGCAGAGCCAGCTTAAGCTGCAGTATGCGCGGCAGTTCAACCGGCGGCAGGAATTCGATGCACACCGTCGATTCGGCAGCCTGCCGGCAGGATTCAGCCAGCCGGACATGCTCTTCGAGCTCACGAGCCACCACCTGGAGGCCGTGTGGGAACATTCGCAGCGGCATTTCCTGACCGGCAGTGCGGGGGTGCAAGCCCACTGGCAGGCCAACACCACCGACAGGGGGGGACTGATACCGGACCATCGCGGTGGCGGCTGGGGTATTTTCTGGGTGGAACGGTGGCGGAAGTATCCCTTCCCCTTGGAAGCGGAACTGGGAATCCGGTACGATGCCAGGCACATGGACATCCAGCGACGGGGCGATACGGAAATCGCCCGCGTCCTGCGTTTCCACAACATTTCCGCGACTGCGGGACTGGCCTATCACATATCGGACCAGTGGAAAATACGGCTGCATACAGGAAGCACCTGGCGGCCGCCCGCCATCAACGAATTGTACAGCCAGGGTGTGCATCACGGTACCGCCAGCTACGAGAGCGGCAATCCGGACCTATCCGCGGAGAGGTCCCTCTCCCTCGGGCTGGTGACGGACTTCCGACGAGGGGACCGGCTGACCGCCAACCTATCCGTATACCAGAACCTGCTGCAGGATTTCATTTACCTACAACCGCAAGCGTCACCGGTACTGACCATCCGGGGGGCTTTTCCTGCCTTTTCGTACCACCAGGCCGATGTCCGCATGCGGGGAATGGAATGGAAAGCCGCATGGCGGATAGCCCCACAGCTATCCTTCACCACCGCCGGCGCCGTGGTCAGGGCCTGGAACCGGGTACAACAGGATTGGTTGATCCTCATGCCGGCCGACCGGATCCAACAGGACCTCCGCTGGGTGCTGCGCCGAAGTGAAGCCGGCCATCCATCGGCGCCTTACCTGCAGCTGTCGATCGAAACCGTTTTCCGGCAGTGCAAGGTCCCTGCGGGGCAGGATTATGCCGACCCACCCGGGGGCTACACCCTGTTACACCTGGAATCCGGAACCACGGCCACCTGGCGGCACAGGCCCCTGGAGGCCGGTATCCGGGTAAGCAATCTGCTGGACCGTTCCTACCGGGACTATCTGAACCGGCTCCGTTATTTCAGTGACGAAGCGGGTCGGGACCTGTCCGTCTGGGTCAGGATGCGGTTCCGGAAAGAATCAAACCATTAACCGGAGGTCCGGCCGCCGTACCGGAAGAAAAAGACCAGGCAGTCCCCTGGTCCGAAAATTTTCCGGAACAGGCCGCGAAGCCTCCATCATTCAAACACTTACAACGACATGAAAAATTCGATAGATCTCATCAAGCAAGCTACGGCAGCCATCCTGCTGTTGATTACCGTCCTGGTATTTCCCGCCTGTGACAAGGAGGACAACACCCCGGACAATGACCAGGAACTTATCACGACCGTCCGGATTACGCTTACCGACGGGGTTACGACGCCGGTCTCCGCCCAAGTCCAGGACCTGGACGGCATCGGTGGCAACCCGGTGGTCGTACAGGAGTTGGCCTTACAGGCGAATACCGGGTATAGTTTCTCGGTAGCCTTTTTGGACGAGCAAAATCCATCCGCCCCGATCGACATCACGGAGGAAGTGGAGGAGGAATCGGCGGAGCACCTCGTCTGCCACCTGGTCACCGGCAACCTCGACGAGCCCGTCCGCACGGACCTGGACAGCGGCGGGCAGCCATTGGGGCTAGCAGGAACCATCCAGACGGGAGCGGCCGGCACCGGAACGCTGACCGTCATCCTCAAGCATCTGCCGGACAAATCCGCTTCGGATCCCTGTGCGACCGGAGAGACGGATGTCCAGGTCACGTTCCCGGTGGTCATCCAATAATCCGTCGGCCACCGACGGGACAACCTGCACGACCATCCCGCCGAATGAAAGCAAGCAGGAAATGGGGGGACCCGCGCCGTCCGGCCCGCGGCAGACCGTGGCCGGGGCGGCAGCCGGGGCGGGTCCGCCCCCTTCCGGCCTGCCCAGCCAGCGTAACAAATCGGCGGACCGGTAAACCCGAAGCCATCCCATTTTGTTACATAGAAGACAAACAGATCCTACCATACCACAACCTGAATATCATGAAAAAAAGCAAGGTGATTGTAATGCTGGCATTGCTGGCATGGGGCAGCAGCTGGCGCTTGTCCGCGCAGGACAAGGTCTTCACCCTCCCTACCCTACCCTACGCCTATGATGCCCTGGAGCCCTTCATCGATGCCCAGACCATGGAGATACACCATTCCAGGCACCACAACGGGTACGTCAACAACCTGAACAAGGCCGTTGCCGGAACCGAATATGCGGGCAGGTCGCTGGAAGCGCTGCAAGTCAAGGCGGGGACAGCGGGGAGTGCCGTCCGCAACAACGGCGGCGGGCATTACAACCACAGCCTGTTTTGGGACATCCTGGGGAAAGGTCAGCCATTCGACGGCAACTCCGCCGTCGGTCGTGCCGTGCTGGCCCAATTCGGCAGCCTGGACAGCCTTCAGCAATTGCTCAGCAAAGCCGGGGCAACCCAATTCGGATCCGGGTGGGCCTGGTTGTATGTGACACCGTTCGGGCAGCTGGCCGTCACCGCGACGGCCAACCAGGACAATCCGCTCATGGATGTGTCCGCCGACCGGGGCATCCCGATATTGGGCATCGACGTGTGGGAGCATGCCTATTACCTGAAGTACCAGAACAAGCGGGGTGATTACCTGGGAGCCATTTGGAACGTCATCAACTGGCAATCCGTTAACCGGCGTTACCAGGAGGCGTTGAAAAACCCGCTGCTGAAGACCCTCGGCCAATAACCGGCCACCAAGCACATCCGCGAACCTTCGCAACGACAGGAAGGGTTTGCCGAACCGGATGGTTCCGGACGCGAAGAGAGGTACAGGGAACGGAATCCCTGTACCTTTTTTTGAATAACCATCGGTCTATGGCCGTGCAAGCCCAGTCGCGTTCTCCGGAAGCCAGGCATAGCCGGCGTCCGACGAGCGGCATCCTCCGAAAGCATATCAAAAACAACCTGCCGGCGGACAAACGACCATAAAATCGGGATTCCTGCATGGTCGAATGCCGAAACTGCCGGATATTGCGGAACCACAGGCATCATCCATAAAACAGGAAAGTATGAAATGGACCTTATGCATGGCCTTGTCCGGTGCCATCGGAATCCTGACGGCACAGGAACCGGGGAACATCCCGGCCAAGGTAGACCCCCGGTTATGGGAAAAAGCCGGCAGCACCGGTGAGGAAACCACCTTCCTGGTGTTGTTCCACGCGCAGGCAGATGTATCCGGGGCGCGGGAGCTACCGGACAAAGCCACGAAAGCGGGATATGTCCACGACCGCTTGCAAGCGGAGGCGCAGTCGGTGCAAGCATCCCTGGCGGCCGACTTACAAGCGGCCGGCGTCCCGTTCCGGTCCTTGCACATCGTGAACGCGTTGGTAGTCCGGGGAGACCGTCCGCTGATTACCACCCTGGCGCTTCGGCCGGAGATATCCGCCATCATCGAGAACGCCCCGCTGCGCTCGGCGGAGCCGGGTCCCGTCGGGGCCGTCCATGCCCCACCCCATCGGGGCGGCCCCGAGTGGGGCTTGACACAGATCCACGCCGATGAGGTCTGGGCCATGGGGTACCAGGGGCAGGGTGTCGTCATCGGGGGGCAGGACACGGGTTTCGATTGGACGCACCCGGCCATTCGGGATTCCTATCGCGGGTATCATGCGCCGACGGACACCGTCGACCATTCGTACCATTGGCACGACGCCATCCACCAATACAGTCCTTTGAACAGTGACACCTTGAATCCCTGCGGGTTGGACGTATCGGAACCCTGCGACGACAACAACCACGGGACCCATACCATGGGAACCATGGTCGGGCTGGACGGCGCGAACATCATCGGGGTGGCGCCGGCCGCCAAGTGGTGTGCCTGTCGGAACATGGAGCGCGGCTGGGGCGACCTGTCGACCTATCTGGAATGTTTCCAATGGTTCCTGGCGCCGACCGATCCGGATGGGAATGCCCCGGATCCGGCGATGGCGCCGCATGTCATCAACAATTCCTGGTATTGTCCGGAACAGGAGGGTTGCAACCCGTCCAATTTCGAAATTTTGGGAACGGCGGTAGACAACCTACGTGCGGCGGGGACGGTAGTCGTCGTATCGGCAGGCAACAGTGGCAGCGGTTGCGGGAGTGTTTCCTCCCCGGCGGCGATATTCGAAGGAAGTTTCACGGTAGGGGCGACAGCCCAGAACGACACCATTGCGGGATTCAGCAGTCGGGGGCCGGTGCTATCGGACGGAAGCGGCCGCATGAAACCCAACGTTTCCGCGCCGGGCGTCGGCGTGCGGTCCTGCATACCGGGGGGTGGCTATGCCGCTTTTTCCGGAACGAGCATGGCAGGACCGCATGTGGCCGGGCTCGTGGCGCTGGTCATTTCCGCCAATCCGGCGTTGGCCGGGCAGGTGGAGGTCATTGAGGACCTCATCGAGCAGACGGCCGTGGCGAAATATTCGGGGCAGGACTGCGGCGACCTATCCGGTCAGGAAGCGCCCAACAACACCTACGGATTCGGCCGGGTGGACGCCTTGGCGGCCGTCACGGCAGCCCTTGCGGTCGTTGGTGCCGAAACCCCATCGGATCCCGGGTCCGAGGAGGTCGCCGTCTATCCCAACCCTTTCGAAGAAACCTTTCTCCTGTCCGTACCGGTTCCGATCGAAGATGCCCGGTTGCGGCTGTTCGACAGCCGGGGCAGGGAAGTCTACCGCTGGCGGGGGATGCTGACCGGTCCGCATGAAATGGCTACCGCCGATTTGCCGGCCGGCATGTATATTTACACCTTGCGGAGCGGCAAGGAAACATGGACCGGAAAGGTGGTGAAAAAATAGCCGGACCGGACGCCGCCCCCGCCCTAAATCCGCCGGCGGGACGTGGTGAGGGCAGAGGCGGTCCCCTCCTATGGCTGTCGCGGCGATTTCGGTCGAGGGTAAAAAACAGTAAAACCTATGCTCGGCGAGTTCCTGACCTATCTTGAAATGGGTATCCGGCACATCACGGACTTATCGGCGTTCGACCACATGTTGTTCGTCATCACCCTTTGTGCCATCTACCGCATCGGAGAATGGCGGCGGATCCTGATATTGGTGACGGCCTTCACCATCGGACATTCCCTGACCTTGGTGTTGACGGGGTTCCGGGTAGTGTCCGTACCGGCGGACTGGGTGGAGACGCTCATCCCGATCACCATCCTGTTGACCGCCCTATTCAACATATGGGAGCGGAAGCCGGTCCGGACGGGACCATCCGGCGGCGGGCCGACCCTTCAATACTTCCTGGCCTTGGTATTCGGGCTCATCCACGGGATGGGGTTCGCCAATTTCTTCCGGGCCCTGATGGGGGAGGAACACCAGCTTGCATGGCCGCTTTTTTCCTTCAACGTCGGGATTGAGGCTGGACAGCTTGCCATCGTGGCGATCTTTTTCGGTTTACAATATGTGGTGGGTCGTTTTTTTGAACTGCGGCAGCGGGAGTGGAACCTGTTCATCTCGGGTGCCGGTGCCGGCGGTGCCCTGATCCTCATCATCCAGTCGAACATCGGATAAGTGTATCGACAGGAAGCGGGGCGAACGGCCTGTGGCAGCATGTTGGCGCCGGTCTAAACCAATCATATGACAGCCTTGACCATGCAGGCGGTGTGGCTCCAGCTGGCCGCCTATTTTTACGCGCCGGTGCTTGCCGTCCACGATTTCAAACTGAGTGTATGTGAGATTCGGTACGAGGACAGCATAGGCACGTACGAACTGAAGTTCTACCTGTTCCAAGACGATTTGAAAGCGGCATTATACGACGACCCTACGGCACCTGCCATGGCCGAGGTGGACGTCGCCGGCTACATCCGGCAGCATTTCACTTTCCGGCCGGGCGGAGAAACCGTACCGCTGCGATACGAATCGATGCGAGAGAAGAACGACCAGGTATTGGTCCGGTTCACCGTGGGTGGGGAGGGTCCGGATACGTACGACCACCTGTCTATCCGGAATACAATCCTCGTGGAGAAATTCCGGCAGCAAACGAACATGGTATACCTGTACCTGCCCGGAAAGGAAAAAGCATCCCAGTTGTTCGACGTTCGCCGGACAAGCTGGCGTTACGAGTTGTAGCGCGTACCCGGAGCCATTTCAGCGCAGGAGGGTCACCTCCCCTTTCAAGCGTTCCAGTTTCCCATTGGTCAAACGGACCGTTGCGGACCAGCCGAACAGTCCGGCATCGAGTATTTGCCCCCGGTGGGTACCATCCCATCCGGCGGCGGCATCGTTGGGAGCGAGGTCTTTCCCATCGAATACCAGTTCCCCCCAGCGGCTGAAGATTTTCCATTCGAGGATCCGATCCATTTGTCCTGGGTTTGCAAAGAAAGCGAGCCTGTCGTTGATTCCATCGCCATTGGGGGAAAAGACATTGGGGACGAAGGCATCCAGCACCTGGCGGACCGAAAGCCGGGTGACGGCGGCTGCCCGGCAACCGTTGGCATCCGTCACGGACAGGGACAGGAGCCCATCCTGGGAAGCGGAGACCGAGGGTTGCAGGCAATCCGGGCAATCCACCCAGTCGGCAGGATCCCAGGCAATCTGCACCAGGTTTGCCGGTGGCACATTCAGGACAGGGTTTGGAATCCAGGCAGCGCCGAGTTCCAGTGCGACCGATTCCGGCAGGGAAAGGGAGAGGGTCGGCGGCTCCGGAACCAGGGCGACCCCATCGAGGCGGCAATTGTCATCATCCTTCACCACCAGCGCATAGGAGCCGGGGGGAAGGTCTTGGAAGACGTTTTCCAATTGAAAACTCAGGCCTCCGTCCACCGAGTAGCGGAAAGGCGGGGCGCCGCCGGTCACCGGACCGAAGGCGAGCGAGCCTGTCCCATCGATACAGCCGGCGGGAATCACCTGAAAGCCGAAGCTATCCAACTGTAGGCGGACGACCGTGACGGAGGCCGTGGAGGTACAACCGTTTGCCGGGTTGGTGACAGTCAGGGTATAATCACCGGGCGCATCGACACCGGGCGCAGCCGATTGTTGGCCGAACAGGATATTGCCCGCCACCGTCGACCATTGGAACGTGACATTCAAGGTAGGGCTGCTACCGGAAAGGGCGACGGCGGTTTCGAGGCAGGTCAGGGTATCGGCGGCAGCGGAGGCCCCGGGTTCAGACTTGTCTTCGGAAACCAGTACCGAAGCGGACACTTCGCAGGAGCCGGCCGCATCCGAAAGCGTGAGCGTATAAGACCCGGCGGACAGCACCCCGGGCGAAGGCAGGTCCTGGGCGGTGGCGAATTGCCCATCGGTCGTGGACCAGGCATAGACATAATCCGTACCGGGCGGTGCGACCTCCGCCTGCAGAAAAACGAGTGGTGCGGCGCAGGTGAGGACGGCGGGTGGCAGCAGGGTAAGCGACGGCGGGACGGCAGGTGGCAGGACAAGGACAGAATCCACAGCGGCACAACCGTTGGAAGAATCCGTCACCGTCAGCACATACCAACCCGGGGCATTTACCTGAGGTTGCAGGACATCGGCAGCGCCCACCAGTCCCGGGCCGGTTCCGCCGGATCCCGGCAAGAAGGACCAGGCATAGCCGAAGGAAGGCCCCTGGCTGGAAGCGGAGCCATCCAGGGTGAGGATGGCGGTCGGGTCACAGCCGAAGGAGGGAGCCGGGCCGGCCAAAGCCAGGGGCGGGGCCACATCCGCCGATACGGAGACAGCAGACGCCGCCGTACAGCCGTTGAAGGAATCCGTCACCAGCAGCTGGTACGTACCGGCGGCACCGGCGATGGCAGCCAGGGAGGTCGGGTCGGACAACAGGATCCCGTCCGTGGTCTGCCACAGGAAATCCAGCCCATGACCGGCGGGTGCGGAGGCCACGGCCACTAAGGGTACGGCGGGAAGCAGGCAAGAAAGGATTGCGGGGCCATCGATGAGCACCAGGGGGGCGGACGTATCGATCGGCAACGACACCAGGACAGCGGATGAACAGCCGGAGACCGTATCGACCGCCGAAAGCGTATAGGCACCGGGCGTACCGACCGGCAGGGAAAGGGAGGCATCGGCGGGTTGGACGGATCCATCCGGGAAAGTCCAGGCGGCCACGATATCCGCCATTCCGGACGGAAGGTCCCCCGACAGCCAGACGACAGGCTGGCTGCAGGTGAGCGGGTCCGGAGCAGCGAGGAAGAGGGCAGGCGGCACGGTATCATCCGACACGACCACGGAGGCGGAAGCCTGGCAATTGTTGTCCACATTGGTGACGGTGAGGACATAGGTACCCGGAGCGTCCACGACGGGCGTGAGGGAAAACTGGCCGGACAGGAAGTTCCCATCCGGTGAAGTCCAGGCATACAGGATATCCGGCCCCACGTCGGAGCCGGAGCCGTCGAGGGTGGCCACCGGTTGCGTGCAGGACAAGGTGGCGTCGGGTACGGCGACGGCAATTGGCAAGGAAGCATCCTGAAAGACCACAATCGAATCCACAGCGGTACAACCGTTGGACAAGTCCGTCACGGTCAGCACATAAGTTCCGGGCGCATCCACTGCAGGGGTCGGGGTCAGCGGGCCACCCACAAAGTGGCCGTCATTGCTGGACCATTCGAAGTACAAGGAATCCGTGGCAGGCGAGACGGCGGCGGACAATTGGACGACCGGGGACAGGCAGGACAAAGCGGGTACCGGCGCGACCGAGACAACCGGAGGATTGTCATCGGCGGCCACCTGGACCGAATCGCTGGCTGCGCAACCGTTCTGCAGGTTGGACAGTGACAGTACATAGGTGCCGGGGAGAACGGCGACCACCGTCGGCAGCGAATCGGCGGAAGCCAATTGTCCATCGGCGGAAGACCACAAGTAGGAGAAAGTCCCGGCAACCGGGATACCGGTTACCGACAACTGGGTGCCGGTGACCAGGCAAGTCAAGGTATCCGGCGGCAGGAGACTCCAATCCGGCAGCGCCACATCCCGGATGACCCGAACCGAATCCGAATCCACACAACCGTTGGCGGAATCGATGACCGTGAGGACATACCAACCCGGCGCATGGACCCAGGGGGACAAGGACGTTAGGTCGGCGACCCATCCCGTATCCGGCGGAGAATCCGGCAGGAAAGACCAGGCGAAAGAAGCGGAGCCCTGTGCCGGCAGGAGTTGGGCCGCCAATTGAAGCACCGTATCGGTACAAGTCAGCGTATCGGTCGGGCCGACGGACAATTCGGGCAAGAAAGTATCTGTAGAAACGACCGCCGTATCCGAAGCGGTGCAACCATTGGACGTGCGGGAAACGGTCAGCACAAAGGTTCCCGGTGCAGCCGTTTGGGCGGACAAGCTGTCCGGGCCGGAGAACAAGGTACCGGACAAAGCTGTCCATGCATAGGAAAAAGAGGCGGGCGGACCTTGGGAGGACAAGCTTCCGGACAGCAGGGCGACCGTATCCGTGCAGGTCAGCACCCGGTTGGGACCGGCATCCGCCAGGGGTGGGACCGTATCCAGGACGATGTCGACACTGGCGGCGGATGTGCAGCCGTTGGCCGGATCCGTCGCGGTCAGGGTGTAGGTGCCCGGGAGGGTGACGAGCGGGTGGAGGGTCGTATCCCCGGCGGCGATACCATTGCCCATGGTACCCGGTGCGGGGAAGAAAGCCCAGGAGAAGGACAACGGTGCCCCGGCGGAGGATACCTGCGCCGACAGCAGGACCGAATCCGTGAGACAATCCAGGGAATCGGGGGACAGGATCTGAACGACCGGCACCCCACCGTCCGTCGACACGAGGGTCGAATCGGCGGCACTGCAGCCGTTGGCGGTATCGAGTACCGACAGGAAGTAAGTTCCGGCGGCATTGACAACCGGGAAGAGCGAATCCGATCCGGAGACGAAGCCGGGGCCGACGCTACCGGGTGCGGGAACGAAGGACCACAGGTAAACCAGGGTCGGGCCGGTGGAGGAGCCGGAGCCATCGAGCGGAAGCGAAGGGACCTGGCAGGATAGCATCCGGGGCGGGCCGGCGGAAGCCAGGGGCGGGACGACATCGCTAGTGACCAGGACAGAATCCGAAGCGGTGCAGCCGCTGTCCAGGTCGGTCACCGTCAGGACATACCATCCCGGCAGGAAGACTGTGGGCATCAGGGTGGAGTCGCCGGAGGCTATACCGTTTCCGGGCACGCCGACCGGGGAAAAATGCGTCCAGTGGAAAGCGAGCGAGTCACCCGGGCCGGATCCCGTCCCATTCAGGAAGGCGATGGAATCCGCGCAGGACAAAACGGCGGGAGGGCCGGCATCGGCAGTCGGGAGTGCGGCGGTACCCGATACGAGGGTGGAAGCCGAGGCGGAGCAGCCGTTTTGGGAGTTGGTGACTGTCAGCGTATACAAGCCGGGGGCGGACACGACACATTGCTGGAGGGTATTGGCACCGGAGGCGATGAAACCGTCGGAAGTGGACCAGAGGTACGAGAAAGCCGGGCCGGTGCTACTGCCGGTGCCATCGAGGGTTGCGGAAGGCATGGTGCAGGAAAGCGGGCCGGCATTGTCGGCGGCGGCGAGCGGTGGAGAAAGGTCGGCCGAGACCAGGACGGAGGTAGTGGCTGTGCAGCCGCTGACGGCATTGGTGACCACGAGTGTGTAGGTACCGGGTTGGTCCACGACCGGAGACGGCGTATTCCCACCGCTGAGGATACCCGGTGGGATACCCCCGGGGCCGGGAGAAAAAGACCAGTCGTAGCTGAAGGAAGGGCCGGTGGAAGTGCCGGCACCATCGATGGTGCCGATCGGTTGGAGGCAAGACAGCGGCGGCGGCGCGAAGGCGGCGGCCACGGCGATGTTGGGATCCGGGAGTACCTCGACGGATGCCACATCCGAACAGGCGGAGGCACCGGAGCCGGTGGTGACCGTCAGGGAATACGTACCCGGTTCGTTGACCGTGGCGACCGGTGAGTTCCCCCCGGAGAGAATTCCGGGGCCGGACCATTCGTAGGAGACATCCGGGCCGGAGGAGGAGGCGCTTCCATCCAGTTGGATACCGGTCTGGGCGGCATTACAAGCCAGGAATGCCGTAAAAGGGAGGACCGCCTCCACGGACGCCAGGGAGACCGTCACCACATCCGAAGCGGTGCAAGCGGCGGTCATGGAGACATCGTCGAGGGAGTAATCGTCACCGAACAGGCCGTTTCCGGCATTGAGGGACACGATGCAGACGGTGGCGGAGGTAGCGGTGGCGGCGTTCCAGGAAGCGGAGAATTCCTGCCAGAGGCAGCCGCTGCCGGTGGCTTGGTAAGCATTTCCGACGGGAACCCCGTTCACCTGGAACTGCAGCTGCGGCGGCGAGATGGGCGAGGCGGCCACCCAGGCGCTGAGGTGGTACCAGGCATTGGGAGTTACGGGGACGGATTGGCACCATACGTTCGTACCGGGCACGCCGGCGCCATTGACCAGCATCATAAAGCCGGTGCCATTGCCGAAGGTATGGTCATCACAAGGCGGGAAAGTGGACAGGACCAGCGCGGGGGAAGTGGTCAGGGTATAAGTACCGGGCGTAATGGGAGTCGGGTTGAAGGAATAGCCGCTGGTGAAGGCCGTATTCCCCGATTCGAAATCGCCGTTTACCAGCAGGTTCGGGGCATTGGGATCAAAAGCGAAGGCCGTCAGGGAATAAGATTGCGTACCGGATACCGAGACGGTGGGGGACAGCGACAGGGGGTTGCTGAGGCCGGCGGAAGGCGACCATTCGAAACCGAGGGAAGGGCCGTCGATGGTTCCCTGGAGGGAAGCGGAAGCGCCGGGGGAACAGACGACGCGGTCCGGGCCGGCATCCACGGAAACCGGGCATTGGGCGGCCACGGGAAAGCAGGCCACGGGATAAGCGGCCAGGAAGGCGAGGAGGTATCTCATACGATTTGAATAGGGCGAAAATCGGAAATAATCAGTTGGCCTTCCAAAAATAGGGCGTAAAAAGGATAAGGATGGTAAAAAGTTCCAGGCGGCCGAGCAGCATCATCGAGGCGAGCAGCCATTTGGCGGGTGCGGAGAGGTGTGCGAAATTGAAGACAGGACCGACCTCCCCGATACCGGGGCCGACGTTTCCGAGGCAGGTGGCCACGGCTCCGACGGAAGTCATGAAGTCATAGCCCAGGATGCTCATGACAGTGACCCCCAGGATGAACAGCATCATGAAGAGGAGCAGGAAAATGATCACATGCGTCAGGATGCGAGGAGCCACCACCAGGCCGTTGAGCTTAAGCGGGATGACCGCGCGGGGGTGCAGGAGGCGTTTGAATTCCAGGAAGGAGTTCTTGAAAAAGACCAGGTGTCGGATGAACTTGATGCCGCCGGCGGTGGAACCTGCGCTGGCACCCAGGAAGAGCAGGACAAAGAACAGCATGGTAAGGCCGGTCGACCAGGCCGTGTAGTCGGCGGAAACAAAGCCGGTGGTGGTGATGATGGAAACAATCTGGAAGATACTGTCCCGGAAGGATTTTTCGAAAGCCGTCCAGCCGGTCTCCTTTCCGAGCGAATAGACCGTCAGGGAGACGATAAAGGAAAGACAGAGGACCGTCAGCAGATAGGTCCTAAACTCCTCGTTTTTCCAGACCCGATGGAGGCGGCGTTTAAAGGCGAGGTACAGCAAGGAAAAATTGGTACCGCCGAGGAACATGAACAGCACCAGGGTGTATTGGATCCAGGGCGATTCGAAAGCCATGACGCTGTTGTTGCGGGTGGAGAATCCGCCGGTGGAGACGGTGGTGAAGGCGTGGTTGACGGCATCGAAGAGGGACATACCTCCGGCGAGGAGGAGGAGGGCCAAGGCGGCGGTGAGGCCGAGATAGACATACCAGAGTCTTCTGGCGGATTCCCGGATCCGGGGGTGGACCTTATCGGAAACCGGGCCGGGCGATTCTGCGGCGAAGAGTTCGATGCCGCCGATGCCGAGGATGGGGAAGATGGCGACGGTGAGGACGATGATGCCCATGCCGCCGATCCATTGGGTGAGGCTCCGCCAGAAGAGGATACCTTCGGGTACGGATTCGATGTCCGTGAGTACACTGGCGCCGGTGGTGGTCAGTCCGGAGACCGTTTCGAAGACGGCGTCGGTGAGGGAGGGGATGACCCCACTGAAGAGATAAGGCAGCATGCTGAAGGTCACCATGGCCATCCAACCGAGGGTGACGACCAGGTATCCTTCCCTTTTGTTGATGGTGGTGGTTCGGAATTTTTTTCCGGCGAACCAGCAAGCCGCACCGAAAACCAGGCAGACACCGGCGGCGGACGAGATGGCCATGGCTTTTCCGGCACCGAAGGAAAGGTCCACGGCCAGTGCGGTAAGCATCAGGCCCCCGATGACCAGGGCGAGGACACTGATGACGCTGGCCATGGGGCGCAAGTCGAGAATACGTCGGGGGTTGGCGATCATCTGAAGAGGTTCTCCAATTTTCCGATAGCCTGGTGTTTGGCGAAGATGATCACCTTATCGTCCACCTGCAGTTGGAAATTACCATCGGGGATGAGCGAGCCTTCCCCGCGGATGATTCCGCCGACCAGGGTATCGGGGGGGAAATGAATTTCGCGCAGCGGTTTCCGGGTCAGCTGGTTGTTCCGGGTGATGATATATTCGATAATTTCCGCTTCGACACCCTGGAGGCTGGTGACCTCTTTCACCTGACCTTTCCTGACGAAGCGGAAGACCTCGTTGGCTGCCACGAGTTTCTGATTGATCAGCGTATCCACACCGATATTTTGGGAGATGTGGATATATTCCTTGTTCTCGACCTGGGCGATGGTTCGGTAGACCCCATGGTTCTTGGCCGTGAGGCTGGCGATGATATTGGTTTCCGAATTGTCCGTCAAGGCGATGAAAGCGTTCATCGTATCCAGGCCTTCGCGGACCAGCAGGTCGATGTGGTCCGCCTTAGCGTGCAGGATCAGCGTATCGTTGAGTTGTTCGGTCAAATACTTGCAGCGTTCCTTGTTTTCCTCGACGAGGGTGAGGTTGAATTCCTTTTCCAGCAGGCGGGCCGTTTCCAGCCCCAAGCGGGTACCCCCGAGGATCATGATTCGTTTGACCTTGGCCGAATGCGTACCGATCATCCGTTCGAGGTCATCCGCGTTGCGTTTATTGGTGATGAAATAGACATGGTCATGCAGGCGGAGGGTCACCTCGCCGGTCGGGATGATCGTTCGGGTGTCCCGCAGGATGGCGATCGGGCGGATGGAATTGTCGGAGCATACCGATTTCCAGCTGCTCAGGGGGAGGTCGACCAACCTGGACCCTTTGCCCAGGGTGATACCGAACAAGGTGATCTTACCCTCTTCGAATTCGTGAATATCGGTGAAGGAGCAACGTTGGACGAGGCGGTGAATTTCGCGGGCGGCGAGTTTGGCGGGGGAGAAAACGAAATCTATACCCATGCTTTTGAACAGGTCCCGGGTATTTTCGTCGAGGTATTCGCTTTTGCTGATGCGGGCGATGGTTTGTTTGGCGCCCAGTTTCTTGGCGAGGCTGGCCGTGATGAGGTTGGTCGTTTCGGAGGTCGTCACGGCCAGGACCATCCTGGCGACATGGGCGCCTGCTTCCCGAAGGATCCGAACCGAGGAGGCATCTCCCCGGAGAATCATCACATCCAGGTGGGAGGCAGCATAATCCAGCACTTCCTGATTGTCATCTATCAAGGTAATGTCCTGGTTTTCAATAGAAAGCAACTGAGCCAGGTGAAATCCGATGCTGCCGGCGCCGGCAATGACGATTTTCATGATGAGCTACGCACTGAAATAGTCGGTAAAAGTATACTTTTCTGCTTTCAAATGGGTGATGACCAGGGAAAATATGACCGGGGCGGAACAGCGTTCGATGAGCGGGCGGAGGAGGGGAAACGACGGGATCGACGGCCATCAGTTGGCCGGCAGGTTCTGTCGGACATGATTGACGACACAGCGGACGGTTTTGCGGCGGATTTCGCGTTCGAGATCCCGGTTTATCTCCTTGAGGGTGTATTGGAATTTCAACTGGAGGGCATCCTTGCTGATAGTGACCACCTTGAGGCGGAAGGAGTCCTGTTCGATGTGTTCGTGATAATCCTGCAGGCTGTTGATGAGGTCGTTTTCCAGGATTTCGATGGTATCGAGCCAGGCGAGGTTCAGTTCGAATTCCAGGTTGACCTTTCGGATACCTTTCTTGGTGTAGTTGATGATTTCGCTGGTATAGACGGTATCGTTGAGGATGTAGATGATGTCATCGTCATCGTTTTGGAGGGCGATGCGGGAGATGGTGATATCCGTGACCCGGCCCTTGTGGTCACCGATCTTGACATAATCATCGATGGAGATCTCATCGGAAAAGCTGATGGCGATACCGCTGATGATATTGGCGACATAGTCCTTGGTGATGATGGCGATGGCGGCGGCGACGATACTGAGTCCGGTGAAAAGATTCTTGGGATCGATACCGAAGAAGCTGAGGAGGGTCATAATGACGGCGAGCGCCATCAGCAGGATATAGATATTGGCGAGACCGGCGAGCACGTTGTCCACCTTTCCGCGGGGCAGCCGTTGCCGGCGGCGATAGATGCCGGACATGAAGATGAGCAGGAGGTTCAATCCCAGGGCGAAAATGGTGAAATGGAGGAGTGCCTCGGTGAAATCGGAGAACTTATGGCCCTTGGAGACGACTTTCCCCCAAGGTTCCAGCACACGGGCGACTTTTTCCTCCTTGACACGGAGGAAGATGAAGCCGGTGAGGAGGACGGCCTTCAAGAGGTTGAAAAGGATGCGCGCCATGCCGGTAGAACAAGGAAGGCATACCGTATGTTTGGCCGGGAAACGGTTACAGCCATTTTTTCCGTCGAAAATAAATGATTGCGGCGAGGAACAGTACGCACATGAAGCCCAGCACCAGGAAATAGCCGTATTTCCATTCCAGTTCCGGCATATATCGGAAATTCATGCCGTAGAGACCGGCCAGGAAAGTCAGGGGGACAAAAATGGTGGTGATGATGGTCAGGACCTGGATGACGTTGTTCATGCGGATGTTGAGTTCGGCCAGGTAAAGTTCCTGGAGGCCGTTAAGCATATCGCGGTAGGTTTCCGTCAGGTCGGAGATCCGGATGACATGGTCCTGGAGATCCCGGAGGTACACACCGGTACTGTTCCGGACCAGGCCCGATTCGCAGCGGGCGAACTTGCTGACCGCCTCCCGGAGGGGGACGGCGGATTTGCGCAGGGTCAGCAGTTGAAACTTGAGGCGATGCAGTTTCTGTTTGGTGGCGGCGTCCGGGGCGGCTTCGATTTCATTTTCGAGGACCTCCATCCATTCCTCTATTTGGTCGAGCACTTCGAAATAATGGTCCACCACATTATCGATGAGCGCATATGCGAGGTAATCGGCGGCATAGTGCCGGATCCGGCCGAGGTTCCGTTGCAAACGTTCCCGGACGGCGGAGAACGTATCCTCTTCCTTTTCCTGGAAGGAGATCAGGAAATCCGGGCCGAAATACAGGGTGAGCTGTTCGGTTTGCAAGTCATGCGATACGGGGTCGAAGCGGAGGGCGGTCATCACGAAGAACGCTTCCTGGCCGTACATTTCGAATTTCGGCCTTTGTTGCGTGTGAAGCACGTCCTCCAGGACGAGCGGATGGATATCGAAGCATCGTCCGTATGCATCCACCAGTGCCGGGTCATGGATGCCACGGATATCATACCAGTTGACGGATCCTTCCTTTTTCGGTGGCACCGAACCGGATTCCGGTTCCAGGACGATGCAGGCATCGTCATCGAATTGCATGACACGGACCAGGGGGGTATCCATGGTTCGTTCACCCGTAAAAGCCAGGATGCCCGGCGCGGAGCCGGGCGGTTTTGATTGGCCGGGGGGCTTTTGACGTTGCTTCATGCAGGGCGGTTTCGGTGGTCCACCATGCGGGGGCGGCATGGTCGGCACGGTGTGGCGAGATCCCATGGGGCGAGGAACACCCTACCCTATCGGAATTCACCGGCTTTCGGCGGTCGAATTGCGGTGGTTGTTGATGATATCCGTCAATTGGGGTACGCCCAGTCGGTTTCCGATGATTTTCTTGTCCTTGTCCAGCAAATAAAGTTTCGGAAGGGAAATACCGTAATAGTTCTGCAGGGCGCGGGCGCGGTTGTAGGGATCGGCGGCGACGATCCAGGGCATTTGCTTTTCGTGGATATCCTTGACGGCGGCATCGAGTTCGGAGTTATTGGCCGAGGTAATGGAAAAAATCTCCACCCCCTTGTCCTTCCATTCCGCATAAAAGGGTTTGAGTTCTTCCGTCAGTTTCTTGCAATGGCCGCATCCGGGTTTCCAGATGAACACGAGGGTATACTCCGCGTCGACATCATAGGGGCTGACCAATTCCTGGGTGAATGCATCCTGGACGGGGTCATACCGCTGCACACGGACATCCGGCGCCTGCTTACCGAGGAGGACCCCTTTGATCATGAAGGCGTCGTCGGAAATTTTCTTAAGACTTTCCGGCGTCACCCAATCCGCGACACCGGACTTGTAATATTTTTCCGCCAGGTGCACATAGACGGCATCCAGTCCCATGATGGTCGGCGTATAATACTTGTTGAGCAGGTAAGGCAGGCAGTATCGGAAGACCTCCTGATTGGCTAGTGCCCGGGACAGGATGAAGTCGACGGACTGGATGACGCTGTCCGGCAGCTGTACGGTCAATTTGTCCAGATAGCGGTCCATTTTTTCCTTGAGGTAGGGGGTATTGACGAAAGCCTCCTCCGCAAGATCGAAGCCGTCCCAGAAATGTTGGCGGTAGTACCGGAACCGGAAATTTTCGTCCACGGTCCCATCCTCCCGTACCGGAGGTTCCGGGATATCGGGCTCCATGAATGCGCCGACCAATTTGGCGGTATAAGTACCGGGATTATTCTTGATGAAGGATTCCTGCCAAAGGCGGACTTCGGCGGCGATGCTGTCGATACGGGCTTCCAGGGCGGACTTCCGTTCGGCGTCCGGTTCCTCGCCCGCCTGTTTCTGGAGGTCCTTGGAGAAGGATACCTGATCGGACATATAGCGTTGGTATTCCCGCAGCAGCATATTGTCGCGGCTTCCCTCGAAGGAAAGTTGTTGATAGAAGTCCGGCGCGGTCGTCTCCACCGAGAACACCTGATCCGCCCGGGTCACGACGAATTCGAAATACTTGTTGTCCGGGGGCATCAGGATGAGGTAGATACCGGGCGGCACCAGGGTATCGGATGAGAAGACGAACTTTCCGTCGCCGGTCGTTTGCAAGGTGTCCCGGCTGTAGATCTTATCGGCGCGGCGGTATCCCAGGTAAACTTCCTGCCCGTCGTAGCCATGAATGGTCACATCGATTTTGCAGGTGGGCGGAGCTTGTGCCCCGGCGGGAAAAGCGAGCAGCAGGAAACCCAGATAACAGGCCAATTCGACAGTGATTTTTTTCATCCTACCATTTTTTTCGGGTATACAAATCGGATACAACCGGAAGGCCAGGGAATTCATAGCTCCACGGCAACCGGCCGACGGGAGGCGAATTATCGATCGGTATGGCGGCCCCGGTACGCGGCGTCCGGCGAAACACACGAGGCGACACAATCCGATGACTACAAAAATAAGTGATTCAAGGTACGCTGTCGTACCGAAGTCGGATATTAAGAAATCCTTTGCAAGCGGATGAAATTTCCGGCCGGCCGGTCTACCCGTACCGGCGGCCTCCCTAAATTTCCTATACAGGGCGGGCACCCATCGGTTGCGGGCGGGTATACAGCAGGCTTTCACCTGATTACCAACCGGCATGCAGCGTCCAAAAACAGCAAAGGCGCGGGATTACTCCCGCGCCTCGCTGTTGAATGGGCTATTCGA
>CAZNLJ010000012.1:91114-121796 GCA_964573725.1 uncultured Saprospiraceae bacterium | reverse complement strand
GTCCAACAGCTCCAGGAACGCTCCGACGGACTTATCCCGGCAGCCGGCCAACGCCGCCGGCTCGATGCCGTTCGACCTCGCCGCCTCCGTCAAGGTCTTCAACAGGCTTCTCCAATCCGTCGCATGATAGGTTTCCTTCTGCAATCCGAGCCGCTCGGACAAGGCCTCCATCACCGCAATGCGTTCGTCCGTCAAGACCATGGACAGGGATTGGTTGAACAGCTGCTGCTGATTCTCATCCGCCATGATGGCCACCTGGGGGGATACCCCGGCCTCGAAGGCGAACCGCTGCAACAAACGGACGCCCAATGCATGGACGGTCCCGATCAGGGCATTCCCCAGTTCATTCGCCAACTCGGGCAGCTGCTGTTGCAATAGGCGGACCCGGACGCGCTCCTGTAACTCCGCCGCCGCCTTCCGGGTGAACGTGGTGGCGATGATACCGGCAGGCCGGACACCCCCTTCCGTCATCAACCGGACCATCTCCGTGGTCAACCGGTAGGTCTTGCCGGATCCGGCACCCGCCGAGATGACCTTGATGTGCTGCTCCATCGCTTGTTTGGTTTGTTCGGTGGCCGGCCAAGTCCAGGCCACTTCCAAATATACGCCTCTCCGTGGGATTGCGAAGCCCGGAAGGCCACGGAACGCCCTCCCGATCCCTGCCCTGCCGACATCCGCGGAAGCGGAAGGTCCTCGACCTCGACTTAGAGAATTCGTCGAACTGGATTATCTTTGGGTATATCTTCGGACGATGCCCCGGCTTCCCGCCATTGCAGCGGCATCGCTTTGTCACCAACACTTCGCGCTATGTCCAGGATCGATTATTTCACAGTGGCCATTGTCGGCGTCTGCATCGTTGCCATCATTTTCCTGGTTTACAGGATGTCCGACCTCTTCCGGACGGGTGAACAGGAATCGGCAAGTCTTCCTGCGGGGGAACAAATGGTGGAGGTGGAGGATGAAGGAATGTTCGACTACATGGAGGACGGCGCCATCGAAATGGCGCCGGCGGCAGCAGGTGGCGCCGTTTCCGACACGACGGCGGAACCCTCCGCAACCGACCTGCCGGATGCCGTCGCCGAGGAAGATGCGCCCCTTCCGCCCGCTCCGGAAACGGAGGAGCGCGCCGGCACATCGGCTTCGGTTGCCCCCGAGAAGGGGCGGCCCGACGGGGATTTCATGGTCTTCGCCGGTACTTTCCGGCAACGTAACCTGGCGGAGCGGCGCCTCGACAAGCTCCGGCAACTCGGTTACGGGCAGGCCCGCATGGAAGTGTTTGACCGGGGCCGGTTCGCCGTCATCATCGTCGACCAGTTCCGAAGCCGGGACAGTGCGGACGCCTTGGTCAGGCGCCTCGCCACCGACGACATCCGGTCTTATGTCAAGCTGCGGGAGCAGTGACGGCCCGCCCATCCGGCCCCGGGCCATCCTTGACACGCCGGGCCGGCCGCATCTCCCGATTGATGGCGGCGGTCCTTCATCCGGCTCCGAATGCCTGTTCCCAGGCCAACATGCCGCCGATCAGGTTGCTGACCTTGGTAAAACCCGCCGCCCGCAACAGGTGCGCCGCCAACCCGCTCCGGTTCCCGGACCTGCAGTACAGGACGACATGGTCCGACCTATGCGTATCCAGCTCCGGTATCGATTCCGCCAAGGTTCCCAACGGTATCAATCGGCCTCCGATGTTGAACGCTTCGTGTTCGTAAGGTTCCCGGACATCTATCAGGACCAGTGGGTCCCCGGCTTCCAGTTTTTCCTTGAGTGCTGCGACGGAAAGATCCATACGTATCGATATTTTCTTGTAAAGGTGCTTGCTGCCGATCCCGCCGCGGCCATGGCGGCGGCAAATCCATGGCCAGGCCCCTGCCGGCCCGGCTCAAGGGGCCGCCCGGGATACCACCAGCCGGCTGTGATAGGACAGCCCGGTACGGGTATCCGTTACCTGGACCAGGTACATCCCGTCGGATATGCCGGACAAGTCGAGTTCCGGCTGTAATGCCTGCTCCCGCAGGACTTGCCCCCGGAGGTCGATGACCCGGACCACGGAATTTCGCTCCGATAAGGATGCCGGCCAGGACAGCCGGATGGTGCGACCCGCCGGATTCGGAAAAACATGGAGGGACTGCGCGCCCTCCCCCACCCCGGAAGCGTGGCTGGTCGTCGGAACCGTGTTTCCGAAAACAGGCCGGATCATCAGCGACCCCGGATAGTCGGGCGGGAACGATTCCCAAATCCCGGCAATATTCACAAAATTACATTGGCAGTCGTTCTGAAGGTCGTACCCGACCGGAATGCCGTAGGCCGCAGCTGAGGACTGCACAATGCCCACAAAGAACCCACCCTCCGGAATGAATACCGGGGTAGGCACATGGATGTAATCGTCCAACAAATAGGTGGTGTATCCCTGGAGGGTGTCCAGGACATTGTTCGGGTAGTAGGGTTTGAGCAGCTCCCGCTCGAATACCGGCTCGCTATCCAAGGAGCCCACCCATACCCGCAGGGTGAAGACCTGCCCTTCGACATTGGTATTGACGTGCGGGAACAGGATGCGTACGGCTTTCAGGGTATCCGCGGCATAGGCTTGGAAGCCGGCGGCCATCTGTTCGCCACCCGTGGCCGACTTGATGTAGAACTGCCATTCCGCCGTACCGTCGTCATGGGCGAAATAATCGGAAAAATGATTGTACAGGCGCAAGGTGTCGTTGCCGGTGAAGATGGATTCCTGGCTGGCGTTCGGCGTGAAGGAGAACGTCGTTTCCAATAGGCGGTCCGCGCCCCCCGGCAAGGCCCCGAGATCGTCGCGGATGGCATCCATCACCAGCGGCAGCGCCCGGCCGATGGTCCGGTGCTCCTTGGGCGCCGTATTGGATCCGCCGGCATCCGCCAGGGTGAAGTTCCCGGAAAACTGCTGGCCGGTCGTGGTCTCCCGGAAAGAGACCCTCGAGTCGGCGAAGGAGCGCGTATCGTTGAAATGATTGAATATGCTGTAGCGGAGGGTATCGCCCGGCGACAAGACCGTTTCCGACAAACCGGCCTGGAGTTGGGCCAGGGGCAAGGCCGTGTAGTTCCTTAATACGGAACGGTTCGCCCCCGTAAAGGCCAAATCGCCAAAGAAATCGGTGACGGTGGACTGGTCGTCCAGGAATACGTAATCCAGGTGCCATAAATCCACCTCTCCACCCGGGGAGGTGACGGCGGAGAACCGGAACTGGAAGGCGCCATGCAGGAATTGCGGATCGGCAATCGGATAGGCGTGGAACTGGAAGGGCGGGAATTCGGTGATGGATACGTCGTCCAGTCCGGGGATGGAGTCGATCGGTATCCATTCCCGCTGGGCATTGCGGAACTCGAGGATGAAATAATCCGTCTCCTCCGGCGCCAGACCGTATCCTTTCGGTGCCAGGAAGAAGCGCAGGACCACATTGGTGAAAGGCGTTTGCGCGGACAGGTCGATGGGCCGGGAGGTCAGCCGGTCGCCGACCTGGTTGAAGAACGGATATACATCGCCCCGCCGGTCGAGTCCGTCGAAGGTGGCGAATCCGGTCGACGGCGGCTGGAATGCCAGGGTTTGGTTGACGAAGACGGATTTGTCCAGCCAACGGTCGACGGTGGGATACGGCCCCTGCATTCCGGAAAAATCCTCAAAGAAAGGCAGCGCATCGATGGTGTCGCCCAATATGCGGAAGGGTAGCAGAAAGGTGTCGCAGACGGCCCGCTCGTCGCACATCAGGACGGAGACGGTGTCCATCCCCGGAAACCGGCTGGCGTAATACACCAGGCAGGTATCCGCCGCCCAATAGTCCGTAAAATGGTACAGTTGTTCCCCGATCCCATCGTAACTGCGGGCGGAACCGAGCAATTCGGTGCAGGCGGACGGGGAATCGAAATCCGCAAGCCCGCCGTAGCAATACGTTCCGACCGAACCCGGCCCGACGGACCGCAACGGACCGGTCAGTGCCCTGCCGAGGCGGGTGACATGGACCGGCAAGCGGACCAAGGTGTCCAGCGGCCCCTTGACATACCGGACCTCCACCGTATCGACCCCGCCCGACAAGAGGCCCGTCTGGGCGGCATAGGATACCTCGATGGACTGTGGCAGTACGGTCACGGTACCGAAGTTGAGCGTTCCGGCGTTGGTGACCGTCAGGACCGGATCGACGGTACCGCCTCCGAAGCCGAATGTATCGATGGGGATGACCAAGGTTTCGCCGGTCCGGACCAGGAGCCCCTCGAACATCGGCGGACACGCACCTTCCCGAAGGAAGCCGCCCGCTTCCGGCTCCGCAGGGAGTCCGGCTTGCGCGTGGGCCAAGGACCGCCATTCCTGGCGGTATGCCCGACGGACCTGGTCCCGATGCCCCACCGCGGCGGCTTCCAGGGTTTGACCCATGGCGCCGTACCATGGCAATAACTGCAACAAAAACAGGAAGGGAATGTATTTCATCTGCTTGCTTTTTCCTGTGCTACACAAGGGTATGGCAGGAGGAAGGGGAAAGACCGCGGCGTACCGCCCTTGCCGGGTCGCCACGCCGGCTACCGGACGGTTCCGTCGTTCTCCACACCAAATGGCCTTCCCGCCAAACCTTTCAAGAACGTCCGAACCGCACATTTGTTGCCGCCGACCTGAAACGGGCGGATTGGTGCCCGGTGGAAATGGCAGGGGAAGATGCCGGGGCCGTACAAGGGCAGGCATACGTTCGACCGATGGCCTTCGGGGCCGGTGACCTCACTCCTCTTCCTGCCCATCGCCCAGGAAAATGCAATCCTCGGGCGGGAACTGGGTCAGCCAGAGCTGGACCTGCGTACCCATGGGGACCATGACCCCGGGTACGAAGGGAGGGTCTTGTTTGGCTACATAAGCGATGGAAGGGTCCGTCACGGTTTCGTCTTCCGTCACCAGGCCGATGTTCAGGTTGGCGGTACTGAGGAGGAATTCGGCGGCAGGATAATCCATGCACACGAGGTCGGGGATCTCCACCTCGTTGCTCAGGCGTTCGGTCAGGACGAATTCGAGCATATCGCCGGGCACGACGTAATAACCGCTGTTTACCATGCCCTCCGTGACTTTCCTGCCGTTGTGGTAGAAGAAAAGAATGGTGTTTTCCGCTTGTTTGGCATCGAACACCCTTTCCTTTTCCCGGACCTTGATGCCCCTGCGTTCCAATTTCGCGGCATACCGGTCGAAATCGTAGCTGCTTTCGGCAAACTTCGGCAGCAGCTCCGGCTGAGCTTCCCCGGTAACCGTCACGTAGATCCGACGGCCCTCCTTGACCCGGGCCAAAGGTCTTGGATTTTGCAACAGGATGATCCCGCTCGGGGTGTTTTCCTGCCAGACTGAATCCATGACCTCGAAGCGGAAGCCTTTCGCCTCCCCTTTTCGGAGGGCGTCCGACAGGTGCAATCCGGTGAAATCGTCGACCTGCACGGATGTCCCGTGTTGTGTGTAACAGCGCATACCCCAGGTGGTCAGCAGGAGGAATCCCGCGATGACCCCGATCATCCTGACCAGTTGGTCCAGGAACAGCCTGCTGGTGAAGAATTGCCCGAAAGCCTTCCGTAAGTTATTCCGGTCGCTCATGTGGGGAGGTTTGTTTTTCGATACGTCCGATCATTTACCGCTGGCCGGCAGGGCCGGTGCATATGGCGGGCACGCGGTCCACCCAGCCGGCACCGGTCGGACGTCCACACGCGCCTTCCCGGCAACCGACCTACCGGCCTCATCGGCAAAAATACCCCGATTTGCGAAAACCGTGTGCAATAAATTGGCCCTGCCCTCCGCGGCGCGCCGGGCATCCCCCTCAGCGTTCCGGTGCCAGGTCCCACCTTTCCGGAGACCGCCACAAGGCGGACAACAGCAACTCCCGCAGGAACAGGAATTCCTTGGGCAAGCGGTCGTACATGGAGGAGAACAGTTGCTCATGCGCCATGATTTCGGCCTTCCAGGCTTCCCGGTCCACCGTCATCAGCTGCTTGAACGCGTCCCGCGGGTAATCCTCCATCCCGTGCCAATCGATATCCCGGTGTCGGGGCATCCAACCGACCGGGCTTTCCACCGCGCCGGCCTTGCCGCGGACCCGGCCGACAATCCAGCGGAGCACGCGCATGTTCTCGCCGAAGCCGGGCCACTGGAAACGACCCTGTTCGTCCTTGCGGAACCAATTGACACCGAAAATCCGCGGGGCATTGGGGAGGTCCCTGCCGAACTGCAGCCAGTAATTGAAATAATCCGCTACATGGTAACCCAGAAATGGCAACATGGCGAAGGGATCCCGTCGGATGGCACCCACCTGGCCGAAAGCGGCGGCGGTCATTTCGGAACCCATCGTGGCGGCCAGATATACGCCGAAGTTCCAGTTGAAGGCCTGGTAAACCAGCGGCACCACCGAGCTGCGCCGGCCGCCGAAGATGAATGCCTTGACCGGCACCCCGGCCGGATTTTCCCAATCCGGATCGATGGCCGGATTCTGATGGGCCGGCGCCGTGAAACGGGCATTGGGATGGGCGGCCGGTTTGCCGGTGGACGGGTCGTAGCGTTTACCCTGCCAGTCCAGCAAATCCGCCGGCCGGTCGGCGGTCATTCCTTCCCACCATACATCCCCGTCCGGTGTGACGGCCACGTTCGTGAATATGGTGTTCCTGGAGATCGTGGCCATGGCATTGGGGTTGGTCTGGTAATTGGTACCGGGTGCCACGCCGAAATAGCCCGCCTCCGGATTGACGGCGTACAGTTTTCCGTCCGCCCCCTTATGGATCCAGGCGATGTCGTCCCCGACGGTGGTGACCTCCCACCCGTCCATGGAGTCCGGCGGAATCATCATGGCGAAGTTCGTCTTGCCACAGGCACTGGGAAAAGCACCCGCCACATAGGTCTTCTGTCCGTCCGGGTCCTTGACGCCCAACAACAGCATGTGCTCCGCCAGCCAGCCCTCCTCCCGCCCCATGGCGGAGGCGATACGCAGGGCGAAGCACTTCTTTCCCAACAACGCATTCCCTCCATATCCGCTCCCGTAGGAAACGATCAACCTTTCCTCCGGAAAATGGGCGATGTATTTCCTTTCGATATCCGGCTCGCAGGGCCAGCGGACGTCCTGCTGCCCCGGCGACAAGGGATGCCCCACGGAGTGGATACATTTCACATATTCGCCCGATTCGCCGAGCATCTCCAACACCTGTGTCCCGATCCGTGTCATGATCCGCATGTTGACGACCACATACTCCGAGTCGGACAACTGTACCCCGATGCGCGAATACGGGGAATACAAGGGGCCCATGCAGAAAGGGATGACATACAAGGTCCTCCCGCGCATACAGCCGCGCAGCAGGGTCTCCAGCGTATCCTTCATCGCCTTGGGGTCTTCCCAGTTGTTGGTGGGACCCGCATCCTCCTTGCGGCGCGAACAGATGAAGGTGCGGTTCTCGACCCGCGCCACATCGCTGGGGTCGCTGAAGCAGGCGTAACTCCCGGGCCGTTTCTTCGGGTCCAGCGGGATGAAGGTGCCTTTCTCGACGAGCTTCCCGGTCATGGCTTGGTACTCCGCATCGGAGCCGTCGCACCAGTGGATGTGCGCGGCTTCCAGGTAGACGGCCATGCGGGTCACCCAATTGCGCAGGCCCTCATGGGGAGTCTCGATCAAAGGATGTCGGTGCAGGGAGGTGGATGGTTGGAACATAAGTTGATTTGGTTTTATCGACAGCCCGGTCGGCCTGGTACTTTTCCGCGCAAGAAAATCGGCGATGCCATCTTGCGACGGATAAATTTCCCGGACAAGGGGGCTGAAATGGAAAAGGCATGGGCAGGACGGCATCGGAAAAAGCGGCGCAGCCGGGGCATCATCCCCCGACTTGCCGGTCCGAAGCATCCGGTATGTGTGTACGCATCGGGCCTGTCTTGGTCGGGCCGTTGCGGCCGGTGATGAAACGGGACGGGTTTCGAAGCATCCCGGGGCTTCTCCCTGATTTCATCTCGCCGGCGGGGAAATACGGTCCGCACAAGATCCATCCTTCATGTGGCGGGCAGGTACAGGGCCGGCGGTCGGGCCAAGGTGACGGAAAATCATCGGTCCCGAACCGGCATACACAAATCTAAGGGTTATGGCCTAAATCATCCCGGCACAGCTGCCGGTATCTTTGCACAAGGAAAAAAAAGATGTCGGGACCGGCGGAACGGCAGCGGAACGGATACTTCCCGGAAAGCAATTGCGTTATGACGACATGACCGGTCCGCCCCGGAAAATCGGGACGGGTACGGCGGTCCGCCTCCGGCGGGTCGGCCCCGGTCCGAATGCCAAACCACCATCATCACCATGCGAAGATTGTTGTTGTCCGCAGCCGCTGTCGCTGCACTCCTGACGGCCTGTTCCGACACGGAACCGGTGGAGGTCCGGGATGAAAACGGGATCCTGACGGAACGCTATCACGTCCGCCGCGGCACCGCCATCCGACAGGGACGCTCCGAGCGGTTCCATCCCGATGGAAAACTGTACGAGGAAAGCCATTATGAGCACGACACCCTGCAGGGGGAGGTCCGCCGGTATTATCCGGACGGCGTACTGCAGTCCGTGGAAACCATGGCGGACGGCCGCTTTGAAGGTCCTTACCACAACTATTACCCTTCCGGGCAATTGAAGATATCGGGAGAATACCGCGGCAATGCCATGGACGGGCTGTGGCGGAAGTATTACGATACCGGGGAATTGGAAGAAGAGGTTACCTTTGTCGACAACCAGGAGAACGGTCCGTTCCGCAGCTACCACCGAAACGGGCGGGTACAATACGAAGGTACCTATCGCACCGGGGACAACGAGGAGGGGCCGCTTCTGGAATACGACTCCACCGGCACCCTGGTAGTCCGTAAGATCTGCTACTATGGCAATTGCGGAACGCTGTGGACGCTGGCGGAAGGAGACCTTCCGGTGGATACGGCCCGGCTGCAGGCCCTTGCGGATGTGTTGCGGCGCTTCGACCGGCAAGCCGATACCACGGCGGACACAAACGACTGATTCATGCGAAAATTCCGAACGGCCTGTTGGGCGGTCGTCCTGGCGGTGGGCGGATGGATGGGGCATGCCGATGCGCAGGTGACGGGCGGACAGCATGTCTTCCGTTTCCTCCAAATGCCCGTCTCCGCCCGGCTGACCGCCCTGGGCGGGCATCAACTGGCGGTGCGGGATGAGGACCCGGCCTTCGCCTGGTCCAACCCGGCCGTCCTGAATCCCTCGATGCACGGGCAATTGAGCGCCAACCACCAGTGGTTCGTGGCGGATATCAGCGGGGGCTACGCTGCCGCCGCCCACCATGCGAAGGCATGGGACGCCACCATCCACGGCGGTATCCGATACCTTTCCTACGGGGATTTCCAGGGAACCGACCCGACCGGACAAGCGACGGAACCGTTCCGGGCCGGCGAATACGCCCTGGTGGCCGGCATCGGCAAGCGGTTGTACGAGCGGTTGAGCATCGGCGCCAACATCCGGCTGGTATCCGCCCGTTACGAACGCTACACATCCCTCGGGATGACCGCCGACCTCGGTGCCCTCTACCACGACACGACCCGGCTCCTCTCGCTGAGCCTGGTCCTGCAGCACATCGGTTGGCAGGTCCGGCCTTTCCAGGAGGGTGCCCGCGAACCGATGCCGTTCGAAGCCCAGCTGGGGCTGACCAAACGGCTGCGGCACATGCCGTTCCGCCTGGGCATCGTATACCGCTACCTCGACCGGTGGAACATCACCTACGACGACCCTGCCGCAGCGACTCCTTCCATCTTCACGATCGATGAACCGGGGCAAGTGCCCGACGGCACCTCCTGGGTGGACAACCTGGCCCGGCACTTCGTCTTCAACGGGGAGTTCCTGTTGGGACAAAGGGAAAACCTGCGCCTGGCGGTGGGCTACCACCACCTGCACCGGAAGGAACTTCAGCTGGACAACCTGCGCAGCCTGGCCGGATTCAGCATGGGCGTGGGAGTCCGGGTCCGTCGCTTCCAACTGACCTACGGCCGCTCCGTGGTACATCTCGGCGCGGGAACCAATCATTTCAGCCTGGCTTTCAACCTTCCGAAACTATGAAGACATACGAACACCTGCACTACGACGGTCCGGACGAGAACGGGATTGTGGTACTGACCATCCGCAGGGAGGCATCCCTGAACGCCCTCGACCGGGCGACCATGGCCGAGCTCGGGCATTTCTTCCGGGAGACGGCCGGTACCTGGCCGGCACTGACCGGCATCATCCTGACCGGTGCCGGCCAGAAGGCCTTTGCGGCAGGTGCCGATATCAAGGAGTTCCTTTCCCTGGACGCCGACGGTGCCGCCGCCATGGCCCGGGAAGGACAATCCGTTTTCCTTGCCATCGAACGGTTTCCGCGGCCGGTGATTGCGGCCGTCAACGGTTTTGCCCTCGGCGGCGGCTGCGAGCTGGCCATGGCCTGTCACCTGCGCATCGCCGCGGAAAACGCCCGGTTCGGACAACCGGAGGTCAACCTCGGCCTCATCCCCGGCTATGGCGGCACCCAGCGACTGGTCCGGTATGTCGGTCCGGGAAAGGCCCTGGAATGGATGCTCACCGGGGAGATGGTACCGGCGGCGGAAGCGCTGGTGCACGGCCTGGTCAATCAGGTCGTTCCGGTCGGTATGGCGGTCGAAAAGGCCCGGGAGCTGCTCCGCAAGATCCGGGAGAAAGGACCGGTGGCCGTTTCACTGGTCATTGCCGCCGTAAACGCCTACGCCGACCCGGAACAAGACGGCTACGAAACGGAGGTCCGCTGCTTCGGCAAGGCCGCCGGAACCAGCGATTTCCGCGAAGGGGCACAGGCCTTCATCGAAAAAAGAAAAGCGCGGTTTACCGGACAATAAGCCGGGACGGCAGCCGGGGCATCAGAATTCAAATCGCCAGCGCAAGTTCAGCCGCCGGCCGGTCAGGTAATTGGGAATGGCGAACTGCTGGCTGAACACCGTCTTGATCCAGGTCCGGGATGCCTCGTTCTGCACCTGCATCAGGTTGAAGATCTCCAGGCTCAACCAGGATGCCTTCCCGAAACGCAAGGGATGCCTCGGCTTCTCCGCCAACCACCCCTCGTCCCATACCTTCAGGGAGAAACCGATGTCGACCCGGTGGTACGGCTTGAAACGATAGGTGTTCCGGAACACCCGGTTGTCGTCCTTGAGCCCGTAGGGCAAACCTGTCCCGATGAAAAGACTGAGGTTCATCTTGAAATTCTCGTTGCGCGGCAGGTAATCCTGAAAAAAGACGGACAAGGTCATCAGTTGGTCGGAAGGACGGGGTACATACTCGACCGGCACCCCTTCCGTCTGCCCGACGGCCCGGTCGCGATGCGCCACACCCTCCAGGCGCTCCCGGGCCCGCAGCAGGGACAGGTTGACCCAGGATTCCACCCCGGGGACGAATTCCCCGTTCAGCCGCAGGTCGATGCCCGTCACATACCCGGTGGCGTTGTTCGCCCCCTCGTAACGGATCCGGACATTGTCGATCTCATAGGAAACAATGTCCCACAGCCGCTTGTAATAGGCTTCCATGATCAGTCGGAAACGGGTGGGACTCAAGCTCCCGAGGTAGAAATCATAGGTGAACCCGCCGACGAGGTGGGCGGATTTCTGCGCCAACACGTCCCGGTTGACGAAGCCCTGCGGATTGCGGAGTTCCCGGTAGAACGGGGGTTGGTAATACAAGCCGGCCGCCAGCCGCCAGGAGATGTCCCGGCGTGACCGCAGGGACTTGTACAGCAGCTGCGCCCGGGGGGTGACGAAGAATTCCCGGTTGAGCGCCCACCAGGCGGCACGGACCCCCGCCGACAGTTTCAGTTCCCCCACGCTGTCGTTCCGCCAGGTGTACGTGTCCTGGAAATACGCGTTCAGCCGTTGGGAGCTCAGCCGGTTCTGCGTTTTCAGGACGCTGTACAACAACAGGCGGGCCGTGTCGTACACCAGGGAATACCCCGCGCTGTCCAGCCGTTCCCATTCGTTGATCCGGTCGCGGATATCCTCCACCTGGTATTTCATCCCCCATTGGAGGAAATGGGAGGAGCGGGGAACGGCGGCCAGGGTATCGGCCTGCCGTTCGAGTTCTATCCCCCCCTTGAGTTCCGTTGTCACGACGACGGCATCGAGGAAGTTCCGGACATATTGATGCTGGGTGCCGGCCCCCAATTCGGCCACCACTTCCCCGAAATCCCCGCTGCCCAGATTCGATTCGATTTGCCGGAGGCTGTATCGGCCGATGATGTCGAAGCGCTCGTTCTCATAACTCCGGTAAGCCGACATCAACAGTTTCGTGAAGACCGGATGGCGCTCGCGGTCCGGAAGCCAAGTCAGGGAAAGCCCGGCCAGCTGGGTCGTGAAATCGTCGCGTTCCTGTCCTTCGAACTCGCTGAACAGCTCCAGGGCATAGTTTACCAGTCCGAAGGCGGTACTCCGGGTGGAAGGGACGAAATAGAAATTGGACCTGTTGTAGTTCAGGAGGCAGCCCAACTGCCAGTCCCGGTGGAAATCATAGGTAAGATAAGCCTGTAGGTCTGCGAAATCCGGATTGTATTCGCCTTCGACATCCAGGGTGCCGAGCAGGTAACGGGTGGTCTTGTAACGGATGCCGGCCAGGTAGCGGAGCCGCTTGTAGGGGTCGGTGCCGGGCTGGAAACTACCCTCCAGGTGGGCGGATCCGCCCAGGAGGCTGGCGGCGGCGCTGCCGCCGAATTTTTCCGGCCGCTTGTAGCGGATATCCAGCACACTCGATTGCTTGTCCCCGTACCGCGCCTCGAATCCGCCGGCGGAAAAGACCAGGTTCTGCACGAGGTCGATGTTGGGGAAGGTCAGCCCCTCCTGCTGCCCCGCCCGGATCAGCTGTGGGCGGTATATCTCGAAATCATTGACATAAACGAGGTTCTCATCGTAATTGCCCCCCCGGACATTGTACTGGCTCGTCAGTTCGCCACCCGCGCCGCTGCTGGTTCCCAAGGCGATGTGCGGCAGGATG
Organism: uncultured Saprospiraceae bacterium; assembly: GCA_964573725.1. Classification (GTDB taxonomy): domain Bacteria; phylum Bacteroidota; class Bacteroidia; order Chitinophagales; family Saprospiraceae; genus UBA6168. Next base: position 108,810 of record CAZNLJ010000012.1, on the reverse strand, counting down.
CTCTCCAGGTTTCCGGTCGCCACCGGCAACAGCTTCATGGCCGAAAGCTCCTCCCGTATCATGCCGCCCTGCTCCAGGCGGCTCTCCTGCACCACCACCTCTATCGACGCATCCGCCGGCGGAAACCGGACGTCCAGCCGCCGGACATCCCCCGGCCGCAGGGGTGATACGTCCACCGTCGTCTCCTTGTACCCGATCCGCGTGAACACCAGCAGCAGGGGCTGACCCGCCGGTACAGCCAGTTCCCAGGTGCCCCGGTCGCTCGTTTCGGTCGCCGTCGTGGTCCCGCCCAGGTACACGGTGGCCAGCTCCACCGGCTCCCCCGTCATCGCATCGCTCAGCCGGCCGGTCAACCGACCTACCCCCTCCTGGGCCCACACCCCCTGTGAAATCACTGCCCACGCCAAAAAAAGACCTGTGATGTGTCGCTTCATCGGTATCTCTTTCTTTTGAAAAAACAAAGGTAACCCATTATTCCGGCGCACACCCGCCCCCGCCGCCGGTATCGCGCAATAATCCGCAGCGGTGCCGGCAAGCTTTCCCCACCCCCGATCCGTGGGTGACAATTGTCACGGCGGACACACGGGCTTTATCACCGGGCGGTAACCGGCCTACCCGGTACATTTGTCAAAAATAAATCGGACAACCATGAAGAACGCAATCCTGCTACTCCTGATGCTACCCCTCTTTTGCCGGACCGATATCCTGGCCCAGGAAGGATATGTGCTGGCAAAGGCCGACATCCGCATGGACGGTACCTCGACCCTCCACGACTGGACCGCCGCGGTGACGGAAACCACCGGCGAGGCCCAACTGCTGGTTTCCGAAAATTCCCTCCGCGATATCCGCTCGATGACCTTGTCGATGGACGTCCGTTCCATCCGAAGCGAAAAGGGGTCCGTCATGGATAACAACATCCGCAAGACCATGCATGCGGACAAATATCCGACCATCCGGTTCCAACTGACGAAAATCGCCCGGCTGACGGAAAAGGACCGGCATTACGACCTCCTCGCCGACGGCAACCTGACCATCGCCGGCGTCACCAAAGCCGTCCGGCTGTTGGTCACAGGTACCGCACAAGCCGACGGGTTCGCCTTCCAGGGCAGCCATCGGCTCCGGATGACGGATTTCCGCCTCGAACCGCCCGTCATGTTCCTGGGCTCCCTCAAGACCGGCGACGAAGTCACCATCCACTTCGAATCCACCTTCCGGAAACACCTTCCTCCCCAATGACCCCGGAAATGCCACGCCTATTCCCTTACCAACCGAATCCAAACTTTCACCATCAAACAATCGAATAATGAAAAACGCTATCATCTCCCTGTGTGCAGCATCCCTGCTGCTCCTTTCCGCCAGCTCCCTACACGCACAAAACGATCCGGGATATTTCCGACCCTATGACCAGCGCGGTCTGAACATGTTCGAAACACCGAAAACGGACACCAGTGTCGATAAAGGTTTCAAGGTACGCCTCGGCGGCAACTTCACACAACAGTTCCAGGCGCTGCAACATGAAACCGGCGCCCCGGGCCGGGATGCCGACGGCAACGGGCAACCCGACCCCAATTCCGTACTGGTCAACCTCTCCAACGGGTTCAACCTGGCCACCGCCAATATGAACATCGATGCCCAGCTGATGGACGGGGTCCGCGTCAACCTCGTCAGCTACCTCTCCTCCCGCCACCACCCGGAAGGTTGGGTCAAAGGCGGCTACCTCCAGTTCGACAAACTGCCTTTCCTCCACAGCGCTTTCCTGGATGATATCATGAACAACCTGACCATCAAGGCGGGACATATGGAAATCAACTACGGGGACGCCCACTTCCGCCGCAGCGACAACGGTGCCACCTTGCACAACCCCTTCGTGGAAAACTATATCATGGATGCCTTTACCACCGAAATCGGCGCCGAAGCCATCTATCAGAAGAACGGCATCATCGCCGTCGGTTCCGTCACCAGCGGTGAAATCAAAGGGGATGTCGTCGCACAACCTACCCTCTCCAGCGACGCCCTGGATGACAACAACAAGAAATTGCCTGCCTTCATCGGCAAACTCGGGTTCGACAAATCCCCCCGGGCCGACCTTCGGATCCGGGTGACCGGCTCCGCCTACTATACGGCCAGCTCCGCCCGCAACACCCTCTACGGCGGCGACCGTACCGGCTCACGCTACTACCTGGTCATGGAAAATGCGGAGGCGAAGACAGATACGAAGTTCACCTCCGGCCGCTATAACCCCGGTTTCGTGGACAAGGTGGCTTCCTTCATGGGCAACGTGTTCGTGCAATACAAGGGACTGGAATTCTTCGGCACCTATGAAAATGCCAACGGCCGCGCCTCCAACGAATCCGATATGCGCAACGCCACCCAGCTGGCCGGCGACCTGATCTATCGATTCGGCAGGAAGGACAACTTCTACATCGGCGGCCGATACAATACCATGACGGCCGAAGTGCCGAATGCAGCGGATGTCACCATCCAACGTTATGCAGCCGCCGCCGGCTGGTATCTCAACCGGTATGTCCTGGTCAAAGCGGAATATGTCAACCAGGATTACGACGGATTCCCGGAAACGAACCTGTTCCACAACGGCCGGTTCAACGGCTTCATGTTGGAGGCGGCACTCGGATTCTGACCCGCACACGCCCGAATATCGAAACCCCTTCGAAGGGCAGGGGCCCCGCCCCCTGCCCTTTTCACCGGACCCGGTTTCCGGAATGTCGACAATCTACAAACCCCGGCTGCCACCGGTCGGCCGCCTCGCGGCTTATGACCGATCGATTCGGCGCCGATCACCCCACCCCACACCCTCCATCAAACCAGCCTCAGCCCTGCGTGATAAAGTTTCCACTGGAAGGCTTCCTGTCCGCCATCGGCTGACGGAAGCCTTTTTTTGTGGTGCTTGTTGCGACGGGGCCGCTCAGCGCGGCGGGGAAGGAGGATTCCGTCCCTGATGCCCCGTCGCTACATACCTTAATCTATCCGGTTATGAAACGGCTTCTGTCCTTGTTGTCCACTTCCGCCCGGTGCTTCCTCCCGCTGGCTTTCCTGCCGGTGGCTTACAACCAACCCGCCATGCCCATCCTGCCGAACGAAGAAAGCACCTACCTGCACTACCGCATCACGGACAACAGTTCCCTGGTGCTGGAAGGCAAGACCAATGTCAATGCTTTCCGTTGCCACTGCACGGAAAAATTCTTCCGACAGGACTACCAAGCTGTCCTGAGCACCTTCCCCCCGGAAGGTCTCGGCTTCCGCAATACCGGACTGGCTCTCCCCGTAGCCAGCCTGGACTGTGGCAACAAACTGATGAACAGGGACCTCCAGAAAGCGCTGCATGCCGATCGTCACCCTTTCATCCACATTTACCTGCGACAGGTGAAGACGGACAAATGCCACCGCCTTTCCGCCGGCAACGACTGGATGCGCCTCAAGGTACTGACATGCATCTCCATCAATGGTAAAGACAAGGAATACTGGCTGGATGTGAACGCCGTCCGCCACTCCCCCACCCGGTTCCGCTTCGTCAGCTCCAAGCGAATCGACATGACGGATTTCGGCATTGCACCGCCCACCGCCATGATGGGGATGGTCCGGGTGGAAAACGATATCATCATCCGCATGGACCTCGAAGTTTCCCTCGACGAATCCCTGTGACTCCGTCCCGCTTGATCGGTAGCGGGTATAGGCTGCCGCCTTACTGGAAGTATACTTCCGTCAACCGGAGGTCACCCGGGATCCGGGCACCGGCATCGGTCGTCGGAACGGCCAGGGTCAGGGCTGCCAGTTCATCCTCCAGGGTGTACAGGGTGAAAGCGCGGTGCTTGTACGGCAGGAGCCGCTCATCGGTCACCGGAACCCGGCTTGTCGGCGTGGACAAGTCGATCTTGGTCGCATCCCCCACCACCCGGACACCGGTCGCCTTCAGCAGTGCTTCCTTCTGGGTGATGTATCGGAAATAATCCCGGTGGTTGAAAATCCGGTCGCATTCCCGGATGGAGAAATAATAACCGGCAAAATTCCAATAGGAAAAGGTGGTATTGATCAGTTCCACGTCGACGCCGATTTCCCGCCCGCCCAAGTCTATGGCGATTGCGGCGACGGAGCCGGAGCTGGCCAGGTTGAAAGGTAGGATTCCTTTGTATTGTCGGAAAAAAGGCTTGCCGTAGGTGTCTTCCGCTATTGCCAATCCGGCCGCCGGCTCGCCGAGGATGTCGGCGGCAATTTTCCGCAACATACCCCAGGAAGCGAGATACACGTTCCGACGGGCCTGGTCCTTGAACCGGGATGCCTTGGCCAGCTCCGCCGGCGTCAGCAACCTCCCCAATTCGAAAATGTACTCGCTCGGCAACCTGGATACATCCATGATGAGCAAACGGATCCCTGATGCGCCCGGTTCTTTGTCCATATCCACCAACTGAATGGCTTCCTCCGCAAAATATCTCATTCGTGTGCTGGGCTGTTGATAGTTGTTGTTTTTGCTTCGTCTGACCCGCCCCCTCGCAAACCTGCCACCGGATGGCACCGGCAGCCGGTCCCGACCGCCTTGCAGCTGTCCGGGAAGGCACCGACCGGTCGGGTGTAGACCGGACCTTGCCCGAAGGGAATATGTCCGAATGTAGCGGGAGGACGGGATGGGAACTTACCTGAGGTCGGAAGGAGACGGGTCCGTCAAGCTGTCTGCTCCCTTCATTCCAAATACAGTGCCCACTTTCAAAGCCGGTTAAAATATACCCAAAGTGTGGTAATTCCTTACGGAACAAGAGATTGTCAAAAGGTCGGGCCACCAGGCGAGGAATGGGCAGGGCCGTCCAACAGCCCGCTTTCCCGTAAGATTCGGGCGTATTGTGCGGCACCTTGCTTGTTGAGGTGCTGGTAATCGCCGAAGCCTCCCGTTTCGGTCACGGCCGTGCTGAGGTCGTATACCGGAATACCGCATGCGGCGGAAACATCCCGGACCAGGTCGGACAGGTTTTCCAGCCGGGGGACGTAGGCGGGAAGGTAGGGATTCACCAGCAAACGGACCTGGACGCCCTTATTTTCGGCATAGTCCACCATCCCCGCCAGCAGGTCCAGCTGCCGCTTGTCGTATGTGTATGCATACGGCGGCGCCTCCCCGACCGTCGATACCAGTCCGCCGGTGATGACCCGGTCCAATAGCCAGTCCTCATCCGTCCGCTGCGTGTAATACAAGGTGCGGTAATATACCTCGCTGTTGTATCGATACAGGTGGAATACCCTGGAAAAGAAATAAACGACGGGACTTTGTGCCCGGACCAACCGGCGCAACCGCTCGGAACGGCCGGACAGGAACAAGAACTGGTTGGCCAACCGCTCATCCATATTTTGGTCCAGCATCGTGATGTCCAGCAGCAGGATGTCCGGGGCCGGATGACGGTCCAGGTAGTCCCGCAACAACACATCGGCCAACCGGAGCGGCATCCCGTTGTAACTGAGGTTCACCGTAGACAGCCCGGTCTCGGATTCCAGGGCCGGTTGGTACAGGCCCAAGCCGCGGGAATTGCCCAGGACCAGGATTTCCCCTTCGCTACCGGCGGCACCGTACAACCGCGTATATCGGAACCGACTCTGTGCCGCCAACTTCCCCAGTGCGTACGCCAACATCCGGTCTCCGATGAAAATCATCGACAGGAGCAGGAAACCCCATCGCAGGAGCCGTTTTCCGGTGGAACGTACTTGGTCGGTCATGGCTCAGAACTGGAAATAGATGAATGCATTGGCGGCAAAGTTACCGAATAGGAGTATGGCGAACCATACTGCCGCCAGGACAAAGGCACGCCAGGCCGGCCGTTGCGACAGCCACCTGCCCAGGGGGTAGCTGTCTGCCACGATTTCAACCGTCAGCAGCATACCCACCAATCCAAACCCCTTGGCCACAATGAACTTGTTCATCAGGCCGGCCGGCGCCCACCCTTCCGTCCGGAACAAGTCCCGCAACAGCCCGATGGCCAGGGACAGGTCCGGACTGCGGAAAAACACCCAGGCCAAGGTGGTGAGCAGGAATACGGTCGGCACCGACAAGGCCGTCCACACGGGGTCGGGCAGGTGCCGCCGACAATGCCGGACCGGTGCCGCCAGCAGCCGTTGCAGGACCAGCAGCCCCCCGTGGATGCCGCCCCAGACGACGAAAGTCCAGTTCGCACCATGCCACAATCCACCCAGCAACATGGTCCACATCAGGTTCCGGAAGGTCCTCCAAGGTCCTTCCCGGTTGCCGCCCAAGGGAATGTACAGGTAGTCGCGCAACCACGAGGAAAGGGATATGTGCCATCGGGTCCAGAATTCGCTGAAATCCCGCGAAAAATAGGGCGTCCGGAAGTTTTCCGGAAAATCATATCCCATCAACCTCGCGAAGCCGATGGCGATGTCGGAGTAACCGCTGAAATCACAATACAACTGGAAAGAATAGAACAGTACGGCCACCCACAGGTTCAGGGTGCTGAAATGCTCCGGCGCCGACCACACCTGGTCCACAAAGGGCGCGAGCGAATCCGCCACCGCCACTTTCTTGAAGAAACCCCATCCGATGCGGGTCAGCCCCGACTGGATGCGTCCCGCATCCGCAGGCAGGTACCGCTGCAATTGGGGAAGAAGGTCGGCGGCCCGGACAATCGGCCCGGCCACCAGTTGGGGCCAGAAAGCTACGAAAGTCGCGAAGGTCCATATGTCCCTGGTCGGTTCGAGCTTGCCCCGATAGACATCGATGGTATAGGACAGGGTCTGAAAGGTGTAAAAGGATATGCCGACCGGCAGGATTACCTCCAGGTAGGGGACCGGAACCGACCAGCCCCCCAGCGCCGCCAGCTGCCGGAAACTGTCGGTAAAAAAACCGAAATACTTGAAAAAGCCCAGTATACCCAGGTTGACCGCTACGCTCACCCACAACCATCGGTTGCGCCGGTCGGGTCGCCGCTCCGCATGGATGCGCTGTCCCAAGTGGAAATCGAGGGCCGTCGACAGGATGATCAGTCCCAGGAACCGAACATCCCACCACCCGTAAAAGAAATAACTCCCCGCCAATGCCCACCACAAGCGCTTACGCCCGGAGAGCAGGAAATAAACGGCCAGGAATACAACGGCGAAGACCAGGAATGTAAGGCTGTTGAATACCATGCGCAGCTACTGCCGCCGGACGTCCGTCCTCCGGTTATCCGATCATCTCCGGTGCCGGCCTGTCCGAACAGCCTGCAAGATAGCCTTTCCGGCGGTTGTACCTTTCATTATTTCCCGACTTTCGGCCGGCGCCGGTGTGGCACCGGCCGACGGGACGGGCCTTCAGTTCAGGATGGCACGGGCGTGGAACTGCCGTAGTACCGCTTCTATCTTTTCCTTCAGTTTGATGGGATTGAAAGGCTTGGTCAGGTAATCGTAGATGCCCAGGCTGTGGCAGTACTCGATATCGGAAGCCCCGTCGTTACCGGACACGATGATGACCGGAATCTCCTTCAGGAGGGCGTTCTGCCGGATGTTCTTGAGAAATTCCCGCCCGTTCAACCGGGGCATGGTCACGTCCAGCAGGATCAGGTCGGGCAGGTTGCCCAAAACCAGCCAGGCCATGCCTTCCAGGCCGTCCCGCTTGGTGACGACCTCATAGGATTTGCTCAGCATGGATCCCAACAGGAACCGGATGCTGTCGTGGTCCTCGATGATGAGGATCTTGCGTTTGGTAAAGTTTGTCATGGTTATCTTGTTTGGATGGCCGGTGTTCAACACCGGTGGATGGATATGCTTGGCGCGGAATCCGGACGGGGTGTCCTGACCGGACAGGCTGACCGTATGACGCCGTCGGTCCGAAACCGGATGGCTACGGCCGGCGTTCCGGTCGGCCCATCAGGATCGGCGGATTCGGGGAACTTGGGTGGGAATATCGGGTACGGCCGCCGGGAAGCGGCCATGTGGGAATTTCAGAAAACTTGAGAAACGGCAGGACAAAGGAAGTCAGCCGCTGATCATCAATCCTTACCAATCCAGTGCCAAATTGGCCGGCAAGGACCGGCTGACCCCTATTTCCCTCCGACAGGACAAGGGATGGCGCCGGGCATCCGGCTGATGGAGCCCGGCAACACCGGGGAGCGGGGCATATGACCCCGCTCACAGGTCGGTTTCACCGAGCGAAAGGATATGGTCGAATGCCGCTTTTTCCAAGGGCATGACGGAGAGCCTCCCGATCCGGACCAAAGCGATATCTTGCAAAAGGGGATCGGACTTGATGGCGGCCAAAGGTACGGGCTTTGCCAGTGGCTTTCGCGGAATGAGGTCCACGACGGACCAATCCCCCTGCTCGGCGGTAGGGTCCGGGTAATGCTCCTTGTCCACTTCGCAGATACCGACCACTTCCTTGCCGGTGACGCTGTGATAGAAAAGCACCAGGTCGCCTTTGCACATACTCCGCAGGTTGTTTCGGGCCGCATAATTGCGCACCCCGTCCCACATCGTGCGGCCGGTGGCCAGCAGTTCCTCGAAACTGAAGGCGTCCGGCTCGGACTTTACCATCCAATAGTTCATCTTCGAAATTTTTAAGGTTTTGTATCGAAACCGGACATGTCAAGGGCCGGGCCGGTGTATTTCCGTCCCATGTCCGGTCGTGACCGGACATGGGACCGGTTCCGCAGCGTTGCCTCGTCGGCACATCCGACGGCAAGCCCCAGGAAGCCCGGGACCGGCGGCAAGTCTCCGGGAATCACACCACAGCCAACGCCGGACCCTGATTCCCACAGGTCTGATTCAACCGGATCCGGAATCCATACCGGTCCGCAGCCGGCTTCCGATGTGCCAGCAGACGATACCGACGGCGACGGCGACATTCAGGGAATGCTTGGTGCCGAACTGCGGGATTTCAAGGCATCCGTCCACTACCCGGAGGACGGAATCGGAGACCCCTTCCACCTCGTTCCCGAAGACGAGGGCATATTTTTCGGACGGGTCCGGCACAAAATCTTCCAAGGAACGGGCACCTACCGCCTGTTCCACCGCCAGGACATGGTATCCGGCCTGTTGATATGCCCGGATGGCATCGAGGGTGTCGGCCGCGTAGGTCCAGGGAACAGAAGCGGTGGCACCGAGGGCCGTCTTCAGGATCTCCCGGTGCGGTGGTGTCGCGGAAATCCCGCAGAGGCTGATCTCGGTGACCGCAAAGGCATCCGCCGTCCGGAATACGGAACCGACATTGAGGGCCGACCGGATGTTGTCCAGGACGACCACCAGGGGAATCCGTCGGTCCGGGGTCAGTTCGGCCGGCGAGAGCCGGCCCAGTTCCGTCGTGGTCAGTTTGCGCATATGGTTTCGTCGGGTTGCCGGTACAGGGTCAGGAATACCTTGCCGTGCCGGAACGTATGCAGCGGCTGCCAGGATGCGTGCAGCCGGTCGATCTCCTGGTCGCTGAAGTCGTTCATGACATTGGAATACAGGACCAGGCAATTTGAATCCAGGTCTTTCTCCACCATGCCGCGCGAATCATCCGTCAGCCGGGCGTACTTCAGCGGACCGATGGCCGGGAAGGCCGTGCCGACGGTGGCAAGCGGGATGTCCTCCCCTTCCAGGAATGCCAAGGCATCCTCCATGGCCGGATACCAGCCGAGGTGGGCGAGGGTGCTGTCCCAACCCTGGGCAATCCTATCCGGGTACACCCAGGTGTTGCCGCTGGCCAGCAGGACTGCCGGGAGAATGACCGCCGCCCGGGGTAGCCACCGGCTGCGGACCGCCCACCGGGAGACGAGATCCAGCCACAGGAGACCGGCCAACAGCTGCAGGGGAAGATATACCGGCAAGAGGTAGCGGTGTGCCAGCAGCCCCTTGTACAACAGCTGGGTAGGTGCCAAGGCGACCAGGATGCACACGAGCAGCATGGCGAGGGACACGATGTGCGCCCGGTTCGGCGGCATGTCCGCCAAGGCTGTCCGATCTTTCCGCGAACGGCGCAGGAGCAGGCCGCCCGCCCCGCCCAACACCAGCCAGCTGAACACATGGCCATGGTCCGCCAGGCGCCATCCGAGCACCAGGATATTGCGCAGGAAACCCGACAGGTCCACCCGTTCGAAACTGGGTGCCCAGGTGGACTGCGCATGATAACCGATCCATCCGGTGGCATGCCAATGATAGGTCAGCCAGGCCATGGCCAACAGGCCGCCGGGCAGGAACGGCCATAGCACCTGCCAGGTCCGCCGGACCGCACGCCAGGCCTCCTGGTACCAAAGGGAATACAAGAATAGTCCGGCCGCCAACATCATCCCCCGCATGCTGACCAGACAAAGGCCGGCGAGTGCCATGGCCAAAAGGATCCGCCGTCGTCGCCAGGTGCTGCAGACCGCCAACAGGAAGAAAAATACCAGCGGAATATCCGGGCTGACGAGCACGGCTTGGGATGCCAGCACCGGATCCGCAAAGCACAACAAGGGTACCAGCCAGGCCTGGCGGCTGCCCACCAGGAAGTCGCCCATCCGGAACAAGACCCAAAGGATACCCACCAGGAAAGGAACCATGGCGGCATGACTGACCCACAGCGTCTTCCCGATCGACTTCCACCATAAGGCCAGGTAGAGGCCGAATACCGGCGGATGCCCGCTGTCCAGCTCGGCCGGAAGCACCAGGGAGCGGAAATCCGATTCGTAGAAAAAGTGCGCGTGCTTGGACCCCAGTTGGATGGTGTCCCAAAAAAAAGGCAGGTCGCGTACCAACCAACAGCCGACCAGGGGAACACCCCAAATGACCAACTGCCTCCGGATGCTCATTTCAGGCAGGCTTTCACAAAGCTGACAAACAGGGGATGCGGATTTTCCACCGTGCTTTTCAACTCCGGATGGAACTGGACCCCGACGAACCAGGGATGATCCTTCAATTCGATGATTTCCACGAGCTGGCTGTCCGGATTATGACCGGTGGCCAGCAGGCCGTGTTTTTCGAGGTCGGCGGCATAATCGTTGTTGAATTCGTACCGGTGCCGGTGCCGCTCGCTGATTTGCAGGGATTGGTAGGCCTTATGGGCCAGCGACCCTTTCCGGAGCCGGCAATCGTATGCCCCCAGGCGCATGGTCCCTCCTTTCCGGGTCACCTGCTCCTGGTCGGGCATCAGGTGGATTACCGGATGCTCGGCCTTGCGGTCCACTTCCGTGGACTGGGCCCCGGCGAGCCCGAGGACGTGCCGGGCGAACTCCACTACGGCACACTGCATGCCGAGACAGATACCGAAGAACGGCATCCGGTGGGTCCTGGCGTACCGGATGGCATTGATTTTTCCCTCGATCCCCCTTTCCCCGAAACCGGGGGCCACGAGAATTCCGTCGAAAGAAGCAAGTTTTTCCGTCAACTCCGCATCCGGACAGACCAAGGTCTCCGCATGGACCGGCACCACCCGGACCCGGCATTCGTTGACGGCACCGGCATGGATGAACGCCTCCAGGATGGACTTGTAGGCATCCTGCAGCTCGTGGTACTTGCCGATCAGGCCGATGCGGACTTCGGAGACAGGGTTTTTCAGCCTGCCGAGGAATACCTTCCAGGCGCTGAGGTCGGGCTCCTTCCGGTCGGGGAGCCTCAGTTTCTGCATCACCGTGGAGTCCAGTTTTTCCTTGGCCATGAGCAAGGGAACATCATAGATGGTCTCCGCATCGATGGCTTCCACCACCGAGCCGACGTCCACATTGCAGAACAAGGCCAATTTGCGTCGGATATCCATCCCGATGGGATGCTCCGTGCGGCAGACCAGGATGTCGGGCTGTATACCCGCGCTCAACAACTCCTTGACCGAGTGCTGGGTGGGCTTTGTTTTCAGTTCCTTCGCCGCCCGCAGGTACGGGACGAGGGTGAGGTGGATGACCAGGCAATTGTCGTTGCCCAGTTCCCACCGCAACTGCCGAAGGGCTTCCAGGTACGGCAAGGACTCGATATCCCCGACGGTGCCGCCCAGCTCCGTGATGATGATGTCGTAATGATGGGTATTGTCCAGGAGCTGTGCCCGGTGCTTGATCTCATCGGTGATATGCGGAATGACCTGCACGGTTTTCCCCAGAAAATCGCCCGCCCGTTCCTTGTTGATGACGGTTTGGTATATCCTGCCGGTCGTGACATTGTTCGCCTGGGACGTCGGCACGTTGAGGAAACGCTCGTAATGCCCGAGGTCCAGGTCCGTCTCCGCCCCGTCGTCCGTGACATAGCATTCCCCGTGTTCGTACGGGTTCAGGGTGCCGGGATCCACGTTGATGTAGGGGTCGAACTTCTGGATGGTGACGGAGAAACCCCTTGCCTGCAGCAACTTGGCCAATGATGCGGAAATGATGCCTTTACCCAGGGAGGAAGTGACCCCTCCGGTCACAAAAATGTATTTGGCCATGACAGCTCGGATAAATATTGCAAGAAAATAAGGTTCCTGCCTTTCTACAGTTACCGGCTTCAATCGGACGACCGGACCGGATGGCGGGGATGGAGATTCCCACTGACTGGCAAGCCTCTCGGGACAAAAGTAGAAAAAAGGGCAACGAAAAGACAAACTACCCCGAAATAGTTGCGCGGATCGGAACCGGTCGGCCTACCGGGGCTTCCAGATGATTTCCGACACCCCGTTCTCCCGGGCGATATCCCTGGACAGCACAAAGAGGTAATCGGACAGCCGGTTCATATACTGCAGGACCAGCGGGTCCACGGGGTCGGTATCGGACAGGGCGACCACCAGGCGCTCCGCCCGGCGGCAAACGCAGCGCGCGACATGGCAGAAGGAAACGGCAGGATGCCCCCCCGGCAGGATGAAATTGCGCAAAGGTGGCAAGGATGTTTCCATCCGGTCGATTTCCGATTCCAGGAAGGAGATATCCGCCGGACCCAGGTCCAAGGGCATCGATCCCTTGCCGGGCGCGGTCGCCAGAAAGGCACCGACGCTGAAAAGCCGGTCCTGTATTGCCTTGAGCGCCGCCCTCGGCAAGTCGCCGGTCACCATATCCCGGACAACGCCCAGGTGTGCGTTCAGTTCGTCCACTGTTCCGTAGGATTCGATGCGCAGGTGGTGCTTCGGCAGCCGGGCACCACCGAACAGACCCGTCTCCCCTGAGTCGCCGGTCTTGGTGTATATTTTGAAAGCCATGGATATGCGGTTTGAAAGTGGCGGGTACCGCGCCGCGCCGGTACGGCAGCGCGCGGCAACGGGAACCGTCCCAGCTCCAAACAACGGAAGCGGGGAAAGGTTCAATCCGACTCGCCCGGCTGCCGGCAAGCGGGCGTAAGGCGGGGGCGGCCGGGATTCAGGCCGTTTCGAAAATTTTGACCGGATTCGGATTCAACTCATCGGAAGCGATCCTGCCGTCGATCAGCCGGACCACCCGGTGGGCGTACCCGGCGATATCCGGCTCGTGGGTGACCAATACGATGGTATTCCCCTGGTTGTGGATTTGCTCGAACAAACCGATGATTTCATAGGAAGTCTTGGAATCCAGGTTACCGGTCGGCTCGTCCGCCAGGATGATGCTGGGGTCATTGACCAGGGCGCGCGCCACGGCGACCCGTTGGCGTTGGCCGCCCGACAATTCGTTCGGCTTGTGCCCCATGCGGTCCGCCAATCCCACCGATTCGAGGACATGGCGGGCCTTTTCCAGCCGTTGGGACTTCCCCATCCCACCGTAAACCAAGGGCAGGGCCACATTCTCCAGGGCCGAAAGCCGCGGCAGCAGGTTGAAGGTCTGGAAGACAAAACCGATTTCCTTGTTGCGGACCATGGCCAGATCCGAATCGTCCATGGTACTCACATTGGTCCCGTTGAGGATATAATCGCCGGAGGTCGGCGTATCCAGGCACCCGATCAGATTCATCAGGGTACTCTTTCCGGAGCCGGACGGGCCCATGAGCGCCACGTATTCGTTCCGATGGATATCGAGGTCGATTCCTTGCAGGGCGTTGACCACGTTGGCACCCATCTGATAGATTTTCTGGAGATTCCGGACGGAAATGACAGTTTGCATAGGAATGGTTTGTGAATGACTGGCTCCCCGGGGGAGCTTATCGGTGTTCCAGCGGGTCGGCTGGCGCTGAACCCGCCGGCCCCCGTCCTTCAGAATAACTTCGGCACCCGGAAATAGGTGCCGTCCGAATCGGGGGCGTTGCGGAGGGCCGTTTCCCGATCCACTTGCCCCCCTACCTCGTCCGGCCGCCATACCATCGGTTCTTCCGACAAGTGGGTGAGCGGCAGGACCCCTTCGGTATCCAGGGAGGACAATTGGTCGATCATCCGGAGGATGTGGTTCAGGTCGGATAAAACCGCCAAACGGGCTGCTTCCGACAGATCCAACTGCGCCAGGTTTTCCAATTTCAAAACTAAGTCCCTGTCTACCTGCATGGCTGTTTTTTTAGATGATCGCATGGATTTGATAGAATTACAACCATTCCGATGGCTGTTCCGACAAATTCCTGCGGCCCGGAATCCCATCACCGCCGTTTACGGAACGCGAAGCGACCGGGATTAGTATGCCCAGGCCAGGCCCATCCGCACGAAATACTTCGGCTGATTCCACCCATCGCCGGCAAATGTAACAAAGTCCGACCAAGCGCCGATACCTGGCAGCCGGAAACCCTGGCCCGGCAACCACAGCAAAGGAGGACCCTGCGACCATTTTTTTTATTACTTTCGCAACGGAACATAGAAACGAATCGCTATGAATACAAACAAAATCAAATACATAGCCATCGCAGGCAACATTGGCGCCGGCAAGACGACGCTATGCGGAAAACTTTCCAGGCACTTCCAATGGGAACCTCACTTCGAAAGTACGGACGACAACCCCTACCTGGAGGATTTCTACCACGACATGCAACGCTGGTCCTTCAACCTGCAGATTTATTTTCTCAACAATCGCTACCAACAGATCCTTCAAATCCTGGAAGGCCAACAGACCGTCATTCAGGACCGGACCATCTACGAGGACGCTTACATCTTCGCACCCAATCTCCATGACATGGGGCTGATGTCCAAACGCGATTTCGAAAACTACTTCAGCCTGTTCAAGACGATGTCTTCCCAAATACAGGCCCCCGACCTGCTGATCTATCTCCGGTCCAGCATCTCCACCCTGGTCTCGCATATCCAGTCACGGGGTCGGGAGTACGAAGGCAGCATGAGCCTCGATTACCTCAAACGACTCAACAACCGCTACGAACAATGGATCGGCGATTATCGGGAAGGAAAACTGCTGGTCGTCGATACGGATGAAATAGACTTCGAAAAAAACCACGAGGACCTCGGGAACATTGTGGAAAAGGTCCAGCGGGAATTGCACGGCCTGTTCTGACCGGACTACCGAACTCCATCACAAGAAAAACACCGGCAAGGTACAGGACCGAGCCGGTGTTTTTTTTACCGTCTTTTCACCCACCACAGGCCGAGGGCCCATAGGGAGCTGCCGGACGTTTCTTACTGCCGGGGCAGGCGCACTTACCGCTTGGAGACGGCCAGGCTGTAGATGACCAGACCGAAGCCGATCTTGTTCACGGCATCACCGATGTTGTAGATGATGTCCATGCTGGAGGGATCCAACATGCCACTCAACCAACCGGAACCTTCGATCGTCATGTAACCGATGGGATAGATGGCCCAACCTACCAACACGAACCAGGCAAGCGTGCTGAACGCCTTCTGCAGGGTCGGGTCGTTGGAGCCGGAAGCCAATTTCTTGGCGGAACCCATCCATACCTCATACAGGATACCGACATAACCGATCGTGGAGATGAAACCCCACAGCGGGGATTGGTCGCGGTACAGCGTTTCGCCCAGATAACCGGCGACCAGCATCAGCAGCGAGTAGAAAATCATTTTCCACAACAACCCCGTGGTCGCACCGAAGGCCCGCAGGATCAGGTAGAACTCGACACACATCAAAGGAACCGTGAGGATCCAGTCGATGTAGCGGAATTCCGTGGGAGAAGTCTGGTTCTCCGCCCAGAAGTCACGCATGTAGAAGTAGTGTACCGCTGCGATGAAGGTGATCAGACCGGACACCAGCATGGAGGTACGCCATTTGCCTTCCATGTTCATCATTTCGAAAAAGAAGAACACGGAGGCCGCCATCATCGCCATCGACCCGATGAAGAAAGTGAAACCGACATAGTCACCGGATTTCAGCGAGGCCAACAACAATGGTTGAAGATTGGACAAAGTTTCCATAAAACAATCTGTTTATTATGTAAGTGAATGTTTACCGGTTGAAAGTCAATTTATCGGTGTTTGCCGGAAACACTACGTCCGAAAGGCCGCCCCATCGGTACAGGTGTTCCATAAGCACTGTGTGCGGCACCGTGACGATGGCGATGAAAATGAACAGGATACCCAAGTTCGGGCCTTGGTTGAGCGAGGGTCCGAGCAGCAGGTATAGCGCTCCCAGCCCGGCAAAGGCCAGGAAGGAAAAGGGCAGCACCTGCCGGAAGTACCGGCCGAACCCGTAGCCGGGGTTTCCCTTGCGCAACACCTCCAACTGGTCGACGACCGAGCCGGCCGAATGCCAGAAGAAAAAATAGATGGCGAATCCCAACAACAAGGGGGTGAAAAGAAAAAGTACCATCAATAGGAGCAGGGCGGAGACCTCCCGCCATAAACGCCGGACCGGCCACCCGTTCCGCCAGGTCATCAGCCCCAGCCATATCAGGTTCGGGATGCACAAGCCCGCCAACAAGGTCCGGCGGTCCATGGCATCGATCGTATCCGTGGTTCCCGTGATTTCCGAAATGATGACCGAGGATTCATCCCAATGCAGCAACACGGGCGCCAGGATGACCGACAATCCCCACAAAAGATGGGTCAGCACGGCTTCCGGGGCACCGACGAAAGGAAAGGTACTGAAGTTCGATTGCCCGAAATGATAGGCCGAAATCAATATGAACAGGCACAGCGCCAAGGAAGGCAGCCATTGCCAAAGCAGGAAATACAGGGCCCCGAGCAACAGGTATCCGACATAGAACCAATGCATACCGAAATCAAGGCGTCCTGCGGAGACCAGGTGTCGGAACAGGATGTGGTCCGTCGCCCCATGCGGAATCCCGCCCAACAAAAGCGCCAATGCCGCCCCGGTGGTCACTTGGCCCGGCAAGGGATCCACTTGGAGGAATCCCGCCAAACAAGCGGAGAAGGTGACGATGTATGCCACATTTCTTACCCAGGACCGGGATACACTGACCTTTTCTTGCCGCATACACTCCGTGTTGAATGATAAGTCACCAGGGTGACCAGTTCAGCATACGCTGTTTAACTTTTTTCAAGTTAAATTTAAGGAATGTATTACAATCGGCAGAATAATTTGTTTGCATTTTGTGAATCATTCGGAAAAATATTTTGCAGACCATCTAATCTTGAAAATTCAAAACGAATCATAACACACTGTCATTCATTCATATTTTACTAAATTTCAACATTTTATATCAAAAAAAGCCGATAATTCGCCGATTTTAAATCTTTCAATAATTATTGAAATTTTTTTTGCCGGATTCCGGGAAACCGCCGCACCCGACGGTACGGGTCGATTCGCCGGACGAGACGGGCCGTCGGACCAAGGACGGCCGCGCAACGAATTGCCGCCGGGGGGCAGGTCGGAACACATGGGCCAGCCGGGGAAAGGGATACAGGAGAGACTAGCCGGTGCGCGGAAGCGCGGCACCGGCGCATCCGGCGGTCCGGCAGCACGGGAATGGCAGGTGGGGAAGGGCGGGGC